>JABDHK010000030.1 GCA_012972835.1 Chlorobiaceae bacterium
GTACACTTTGCCCCGGAATCGGTGGCACATTATATCGCGGAATACCTGGCACACTTTCACCCGGAATGGGTGGTACACTTTCCCCGGAATACTCAAATAAGTAATAATCATATAGATGCGGCAGTTACAGAGGATTTCTTGCTCATGTTTGGCGAGAAACCAGACTCCATCAAATCAAGTACAGCAAAGGCCTATCGTTCAATAGTTGAAGGGGCAATTTTGATCGATCAGAAAAGTGATTTCGAAGCAGCATGTAAAAATGATAAAAATTATGGTCGTGATACAAAAGGGTATGTAACCTTCCGCTACCAGACAGGGGGTTCCAAAACCTGTAATGCAAAAATGTATTGCCCGTCACTGTTGAGAATGATCGAAGAGGATTGGGGAAGCAAAAATGGTGCTGTCGGTCGATGGAGTATCTCTGTACGCGCGGATGGAACACCGGTAGGAGTGCCTGCATTTATCCCATCAGTAACACCAATAGGAGATAATGTAGCGATTGCTGCGAAAAAGCTTGCTGTTTTAGCTGAAAAGCCTCAAGGAATTGTTGGAATGGTTCATGGATTTTACGATGTTGAAACGGAATATTTGAATGCTTGGCAAAATGAACTCAAAAGTGGAATACCAGAACTTGCACACCTAAACACGCTTGAGGTAAAAACACTGGCGGGTGAGACAGTAGGGCTTATTGTACTCCCTTTTCACCCTTTGCGACTTGCATGGCATTGTGGCTATGATCAATTAATAGTGTGGTGCAAATTTGAAAAAAATTTGCCACAAAAAAAACTACTTGATCTTCTCAAAACTCTTGATGGCGCACATTTCCCCGCATTTATGCCAGGCCTTAAACATGGGCAATCATTAATATTTGGAGACACTCTTGGATTTCACGCCGTTGCCATGGTATCAGATTCTGATAAGGAACCAAAAGCCAGTGTGGCATTAATGGCGAAGGTACTTGCTGGTGGTAAAGATGAAATAGCGCCCTCCATTGGGAAAACGACGTCAGATATACTGGCAACTGAAATCAGCCGATACCTTCTTTTGCATCCCGAGTACAAACGAGTCTCTCTTCATGCTCTCAGGGCTGGTGACGGGATGACCATTGGTAGAGCACTTGGTGGTGCTCTGAAAAAGTATCATCAGCAAACATTCATTGAAGACGTTGATCGAGAACAAGAAGAACAGTCTTCACAACATACAAGTTTTTCTTTGGAGCTTTTCCCTTCTAAAAAGAACCATCAAACTTGTGGACGTTTTTTTCTTTCTATTGCCGAGAAGAGACGTAGCGGGGCTGGCAGTGTATCTGAAGAAGATCGGTGGATGCTTGAGCCATGTTATCGTGCAGGTGATGTTACAATTCCGAAATTGTATTGGTCAAAAAGAGAGAAAGAACATCCTGAATCTGCAGCACACCTATCGATCGCATTTGACACATTTGATTCGCGTGTAATAGCATTATCACCTGATAAACTTGAACCTACACCTACAGAGGTTTTCGGACTTTCTGTAAATCTTGTCAGGTCATTTAGCTGTAATACAGAACCTGTCTGGCAAACCTATCTCTCGCCCGAAACAGAGGGAAAGAAACATCCGGGCTCTAAAGCAATAACAGACAGAATTGTAAAACTGCATTTATCTCTTATGTCCCTTACCGCTGATAACTTAGGGACTAAAACCCACTGGCCTATTCTTCAAACAACAATCGATGCTGATCGGGAAGATGCCATTTCAACATTGCACCGGTTAAGCGATTGGGTAATAACAATAGATCGAAACGCTGGAGTGGAATATTTTGATTCACCACGTGAAAAAACATCGGTCTATGATTCGTATATCATTGATTGTGTGCCAGATCGAGAGGATTTGGGATTTCTTCAAATGGTTACTTCTACCAGTAATTTCGACGAAGTACGAAAGCTCCTTGATCGCACTCTTGCTGAAATGGGATTAAGTGCCAGTCCTCGCAACTGCTTATTCCTTTTAAATGAATTGAAAGCATTAAGTGGACGGTTTGTGATGCGATTGTCAGGTTCAGGTAATCGACCACAAGAGATGGTTGCTCTCGCTATGACGCATTCCGTGAGTCGAAAAGATGCCGATGAAGATAAACAATGGCTGTCGCTACAGGAAGGTTTTTTCGTTCCTATTGATGATGTTCCTGATTTGCTCGGAATTGAAAGTGAGACATCAGATGACGATAAACGCCGAGCGGATTTGCTATACGTTACTGTTCCGAAAAGAGGGAGCTGTTTCCAGTTTACATTTGTCGAGGTGAAGTTCAGAAGATATTTGAAGACAGCTCGTTCAACTGACGTATTGGATGCTATTTCAAGGCAACTCAAAAGCTCCCGGGATAAATGGGATCGCTTATATGGCAGAGACACTACTGCGATAGAAAAAGTGGTGCGTCGAAGCTGGCTAGCTCGTATACTTAAATTTTATGCAGCAAAAGGGCGCAGGCACAATTTGAGCCTTAGCGCTTGGAAGCGAATTAATCAGGAACTCGATAAAATGGTAAAAGAAGGTGAAAATTACTCTTTTCCAGAATCAAACGAGCAAGAGAGTGTTGATAGAGGGTTTATTTTCTGCCCAGAATATACTGCTGATGTTACGAGCAAGGTTTCATATCCAGGGCAATCCGATAGTTACCTTTTTGGAGGGAATGAAATGCCTGATCATCCACATCCACTCCGCGAGGAAAGTATTGTAAGTTCCACAAAAAGATCAACTGAGGTTATAGTACTGCCTCAATACGAAACCCCGGCTGAGGAATCTAGTCAACCAAGTCATAACTCCGCAGAGAGTAGTGAGCAGGGAAATTCTATAAGTAATAAATCTGCCGATGATATCATTGGGAAAAGTGACATTGAGTTGGCTGTTGAACAAGAGACTTCGAAATCAAGATGCAACTCGGAAACGTCTGTCCTGTTAGGTTGTGAGCCTGCCAGTGAAGAAGAGGTTGATTGGAAAATTTCCATAAAAACAAACCCTCACTTGATGATCGTCGGATTACCTGGTATGGGTAAAACCACTTCACTTATTACTATATGCCGACAGATGGTTGCAAAAGGGATTGCACCGATAATCTTCTCTTATCATGATGATATTGATGAAAAACTCTTAGCCATTCTTGGTAGTGAGATTCAGTTTGTTGATTACGCCGGGCTTGGTTTTAACCCTCTACAAGTAGTAAGCAATAGCCCACTGGCCTATGTTGATAACATCAGTATGCTTCGTGATATATTTGCATCAATTTTTCCGGATTTAGGTGACATCCAACTCGGGAGATTGCGTGAAGCTCTCAAGCAGAGCTATATAGATAAAGGATGGTGTGACGATGGAAAGGGGCGCTCTTCTCTCGAGCTACCAGAGTTCCAGGCATTCTATGATTATTTACGGGCGTCTACAAAAAACGACAAGGCTGATAAAGGACTTTTAACAAGGTTAGATGAACTTAATGATTACGGATTTTTCAAGTCAACAGACGGAACAAGGAGCCTCCTTGATGGGAACAAACCAGTAATTATTCGCATCCATCAGACACAAAATGAAGTGCTACAAAAAGCATTTGCAACCTTCGTACTCCATAATCTTTATCAACAAATGTTTATCAGAGGTGTACAAGAAAGAATTACACACGCCATCATATTTGATGAAGCGCATCGTGCCGCAAAATTAAAACTTATTCCAACTATGGCTAAGGAATGCCGCAAATATGGCATTGCTTTTGTCTTAGCTTCTCAGGAAGCAAAAGATTTCGATCCGTCTCTTTTTAACGCTGTTGCTAATTACCTGACATTACGTCTCAATGAAACAGACGCCAAAATTATGGCAAAGATTATGGCCAATACAGATCATGTCAACCGCTTTACGGACAGAATCAAGCAAATGCCGAAATACCATGCATTTTTCTTTGGCGAGGGTAGAAATAAAGCTGTTTATACACAATTGAAGAGCGAATAATTGTGAATACAGAGAATGTATCGGACACCCTTTTAGCTTAACTACCTTTTGTCTCTGTTAAAAATTTGTTGCATAATATTGAGTATGTAAATTAACTTATTTTAAAATAATATTTTACAGGATTTTACGAGTCATCTTCCTCCCCCTTTCTCCTCTGAGTTTCGCTTGCTTAAACTTTTCAGGTTCAAACCACTCTCGGTGTACATCCCTTCCTGCCAGTCAAATTGACAGGAGTGAATCTGCAAAAGCTAATTTGTAATTGGGTGTAAATGGGTGTATAATTGGTTTATGTTACGAACTGATACGATTCACATCACTCCGGAGATCCTGAGCCTGATTGCTCAGATCGATGAATTCAAAGGCGTCTGGCGTACTCTGGGCACTCTTGCCCCTGATCGTCTTTCAGCCTTACGCAGGGTTGC
>JABDHK010000031.1 GCA_012972835.1 Chlorobiaceae bacterium
CAAACAGGGAACAATTACGGAACAAGTCATGGAACAAGTCATGGAACAAACAGGGAACAATTACGGAACAAGTCATGGAACAAGTCATGGAACAAACAGGGAACAATTACGGAACAAGTCATGGAACAAGTCATGGAACAAGTCATGGAACAAGTCATGGAACAAATTCAGTACGAATCGCGGAACAAAAACGGAACAAGGTGAAAAAACAAATATCACTATTCTTTGTTGTCCCGCGGAACAACTGTGGAACAAAAAGTAGCGAATTAATAACGAAAGACGAAATATAAAGAAAATGGAAAAGCTGCAAGATGCAGCATTGGCGCAGGTTTAATAGCTTAATGTATTTCTCTATTTTTGGCGCTGTAACCGTTGCCCCAAGTGACAGCTCCAACATCAGCGACGCTACCGTTATCCCAATATCCTGAGCTTGCGACATAGTTGCCATTGGTGAGCGCAGTGACATTCGTGCCAATACTATCATTGGCTGTGGAACCGATCAGGCTGTTATCCGCCGATACTGCACCCACCAACCGGGTGCCACCTTTTTCGCCGTTACCCCAGCTCACCGAGCCTGCGCCATTGTTCCAGTTTGGAGAGGCAACGACATAGTGGCCATTGGTCAATGCTATGACATTTGTTCCTACACCGTCACTGGCGCTTGAACCGGTCAAACTGTTGTCGGTGGATATTGGGCCCACCAATCGGGTGCCACCTGTTTCGCCGTCACCCCAGATCACCGCACCTGCGACGTTGTTCCAGTTTGGGAGGGCAACGACATAGTGCCCATTGGTTAGAGCTGTTACTGAAGAGCCAATACCATCATTGGGAAGAGAACCAGTCAGACTGTTTGCGGGGCTTATAACCCCGACACTCCCCTTGAGTCCGTCGCCCCAGCTGATCGCTCCAGCATCGACAACAATGCCGTTATCCCAATATTTTGAACAAACCACATAGTTGCCATTTGCCAGAGCTTTGACGTTATTTGAAGCTGCCTCATCACCTCCTGCGTAGTCATATTTGGAAGAACCAACCAGACTGTTTGCAGCACTGACAGCCCCGACGGTGCCTCCAACCCCGCTGCACCAGGTAACCGCACCCGCATTGGTGACTGTGCCATTGTCCCATAAAGCTGATGAAACAACATAGTTGCCGTTATTCAGCACTGTAATGGCTCCTGTCCCCCATCCCACCTGATTACCTGTTTTAGAACCAACAAGACTGTTTTCCGCACTTACAGCTCCAACCGTGCCGCCCATCCCGTCACACCACGTGACAGCTCCAGCATTGATGGCTTTACCATTGTCCCAATATCCGGAGTTGACCACAAAGTTGCCGTTCGTCAGGGCCGTAACGTTGTTCGCCCCGGAATCATTTGAACCCACAAAGTCATTCTTCGTGGAACCAACAAGACTGTTGGCAACCGTGACAATCCCAACCGTGCCAGCAATGCCGCTCCCCCAGGTAACTGCTCCCACATCAGCAAAAGCACCGTTGTCCCAATATCCTGAGCTAACCACATAGTTGCCATTCGTCAAAGCGGTCACATTAGTACCAATAGCATCATTGGGCGATGAACCAACCAGGCTGTTTACAGCAGATATTGTACCTGCCAGTCGATGACCCGCTGTTGAGCCCTCCCCCCATGATGCCGCGCCGAGGCTGTTGTTCCAGTGTGGTGAGCTGACTACATAGTTGCCGTTGGTGAGCAGTGTTACCTTGGAGCCGATACCGTCATTTGCAAGTGAACCGACAAAGCTGTTTGTCGCTGAGACATTTCCGCTGATACCTGAAATGCCATCAATCCAGGTTGCTGCACCAGCATTAGCCTGCCCAGCATTCGACCAGTTCGGTGTTGCTGTGACAGCATTGCTATTGCCAGTCAGGGCATAGAGATTATTTCCCACCATATCGTTGGCCGTGGACCCGGTCAGTACAGAAAGCAAGGTGCCATCCGGCCTGTAGAGGCGGACCGCGCCAGCATCAGGAGCAACTCTGTCATCTGTAGGGCTGGCAACGATGATATTGCCATTGGAGAGTTCAACTATTTTACCGGAACCATAGAGGTCACCAGCATTGGGGTGGTCATAGGATAATGGAATAAGGTAGAAAGTTTGAGCTGCTGGATTTGCGTCAATGGTTATGTTTCTCGGGTCGAGCAGTAGAGATCCGTTTTCACCCTTTGGTGCTGTTGTCAACACTTGTCCGTTAAAAGAGAGCAAGTCGTGGCTGGATACCTCAACCTGCCCGCCATCACCGCTTTTGTTTCCCCCTTTAGCCTCGATAGCGCCGGCAAAGGAGGTTGACTGGTCAGACCAGATCACGACGGTGCCTCCATTGCCATGATCAAGAGCGTTGGCCGTGAGTGTGCTGCTTGAGGTGACAATGGTGGTGGAAGCATTGGCAAGATCACCATTTTTACCCTGCCACCCTCCACCGATGCTGATCCTTCCGCCGCCGGTCTGGCCGTCAGCCCTCACTCTTGTACCGGCAAGTATGGCTTCAGGCGCAGTAATGAGAATCTCTCCTCCATGGTAAGCAGTGCCGCAAGCACTGAACTCGCCGGAGAGGTAGAGCTCTTTACCCGCGGTGATGGAGATATGGCCTCCACTCTCTCCATCGGCTCTCATCTGACTGGTCGCGGTCTGCTCAATGCTTCCGGCAGCATTAATGAGAATATTGCCTTCCGTTGTATATCCGCCGGTGTTCCATGAGCCAGCATCGACAAGGTTATTAACCTGGACATTGATTTCGGGAGCACTGAGCTTGCCAGTGTTGATTATCGTGCCGGCAGCGGTTGCCTCTATCCTGTTTTCTGCCTCGATAGCTCCACTGTTGATAATAGTGCCAGCTTCGATCATGATGTTGCCGTTGTGCTCGGTGATGGAGCCGGCACGTATTTTTCCGCTGTTGTTGACCACTGTGGCAAGCAGTGCATCGGCTGCTGATGCGCTCATCACGACGGTACCGCCATCGGCTTCAATGAGCCCGCTGTTCTTTATCTGGGCGTTATAAGCCGCCCGGTCAACCTTGATTGTGACAAGATTGCAAGAGTCGAAGCCGATGGTGATTCCCTCACCGGCAGCTATTGCGGCTGACCCTCTGGATGTTACTATGCTCCCACTGTTTTCAACGTTGCTGCCGAGAAGAGCTGTAAATCCAGCCTTCACGGTACCCTGGTTAATCACTGAACCGGAAAGAGCATCCTTGAAAAAGGTGTACCTCTCTGAAAGAAAATCCTTGTCCTTGATTGCAAGAGTGGAGGCAACCAGTCCACCAACGTTGACGCTGGATTCCGGGGAAAAAAACACACCGCCGGAATTCACAAGAAAAATCTGGCCATTGGCGGTGAGCGAACCAAAGATCTGTGAAGGATTATTGCCCAGAACGCGGTTAAGCAGTGTTGAGTGGCTGGTTGGTTGGGTGATGTTGACAGATTCACCTCTATTGATGTCAAAGGAGTTCCAGTTGATGATGGCTCGGTTGCTCTCCTGACCGATATGCATGGTGGTTGCCGATGATGTGTTGATGGTTGCCTGCCCGGCAGCTATCTGGCCCTTGAGCGGCAAGGCAAGAGAGTTACTGCCCGGAAGCAATGAGCAGGTTACAACGGCAGCGCACATCGAGCTCTGTATAGCTTTGTTCCAAAAAAGACGATAGGCGGTTTTCATGAGATCAAAAAAATAAAAGTTATCAAGTTACCAGTAGAATGTCGTAACGTATATACTTTTTTAATACTCTTTATGTTGCCTGTTATTTACACAATATTTTTGCAACCGCAAAATATTGTGGTGTAAAAATTATATAATAGTAACGCAAAAAATTAATATAAAGCCTTCCACTCCATGAGGTGAGGCATGGTGGGAAAAGAGTGGGGGAGTACTGGTATGGGGGAGCCTTCTTTTAGAATACCCAGAATATGGTTACACCCGGCAAAGAAGGCTCTTCAGCGGTTTCAGGAGCGAAAGGTGTTGCGAATGGTTTTCCGGTAAAGCTCAAGCCGTTCAAGAATTTCATCAACATGATCGCCACCGAGCTTTTCAAGCAGTGCATTGGCAATAACCGGGGCGACGACAGCTTCGGCAACAACCCCTGCTGCCGGGACTGCACAGGTATCACTACGTTCAAAGCGAGAAAGGGTTGGCTGCAGGGTTGCAAGGTCAAACGATTGCAGCGGAGTAACCAGTGAAGAGATCGGTTTCATCGCTGCCCGCAGGTGAATAACCTGTCCGCTCGACATGCTTCCTTCGAGACCACCGGCCCGGTTGGTTTTTCTGGCAGCGCCATGCTCCGGAGTGAGGTAAAATTCATCGTGAACCTCTGAACCGGGTTTTCCTGCATTGGCGAATGCACTCCCTATTTCAACTCCCTTGATAGCCTGAATTGAGATAATTGCCGCTGCGAGTGCCGCATCAAGACGCCTGTCGTGCTGAACATAGCTGCCGATGCCAAGCGGTACTCCTGTGATAAAAATTTCAATGATTCCACCAAGCGTGTCACCCTGTTCTTTGGCGGAATCAATGGCGCCGAGAGCTGCGGCTCCAGTGGATTTTGCAAGCATTCGTACCGGTGAGAGGTCGGCCTGCCGTGAAACCGCTTCAGCCCCTTCATTGAGAAGATCTGCAAGTTGCTGGTCGGGAGATGGTTCAGCCGCCGCTCCGATAGCTGAGATGTAGCTGCCGATTTCTATGCCAAGAGCCTTGAGAAACATTTTTGAAAGTGCTCCAGCCGCCACCCGTGCCGCAGTCTCTCTTGCCGAAGAACGTTCAATGACTGGACGAATATCGTTAAAACCGTATTTGATCCGTCCAGCAAGGTCAGCATGCCCGGGCCGTGGAATTGAAATTTTATCTATTACCGCATCGGGCTTGTCAAACTGGGCCATGGTGGTTGTCCAGTTTGCCCAGTCACGGTTTTTAATAACCAGCGCAATTGGCGAGCCAATGGTTTTTCCAAAGCGTATGCCTGAAAGCACCTCTGCCTGGTCAGTTTCTATTTTCATACGTCCACCCCTTCCGTGTCCCTGCTGGCGGCGGGCTAACTGGGCGTTGATACCCTCAAGGGTTACGGTGACCCCAGCCGGCATACCTTCCACGATGGCTGAAAGGGCTGGCCCATGGGACTCTCCTGCTGTAAAATATCGTATCATGACTGTAAGAGTTTGAAAAGTAAAAAGCCCGACTGTGCTTTAAATGTACAGCCGGGCAAAGGTGTTACTGTTTTGTCAACGAGGCTCAACGAAGTATTTTCGCGGCTTCTTTTGCGTAGTAGGTAAAGATAAGGTCCCCACCGGCACGTTTCATACAAAGCAGTGATTCCATCATGACACGCTGTTCATCAATCCATCCACGCTGGGCAGCAGCTTTAACCATGGAATATTCGCCGGAGACATGGTAGATAGCAACCGGAACATCAAAGCGCTCTTTGGTGCGATAGACAATATCAAGATAGGCAAGACCCGGTTTAACCATGACGATATCTGCACCCTCCATGATGTCGAGTTCAATCTCTTTCATGGCCTCGTCGGTGTTGCCGGGATTCATCTGGTAGGTTGTTTTGTCACCAAACTGTGGTGCTGAGTGAAGCGCATCACGGAACGGCCCGTAAAAGCTTGAGGCATATTTGGCTGCATAGGAGAGAATACCTATATCGGAAAAGCCTGCATCGTCAAGTGATTCACGAATGGCGCCGATACGGCCGTCCATCATGTCGCTCGGAGATACAAAATCAGCACCGGCATTGGCATGAGAGATTGCCATTTTACAAAGCACCTCTACTGTTTCGTCATTGAGGATAATACCATCTCTAACCAGGCCGTCATGGCCAAACGGGGTAAAGGGATCAAGCGCAACGTCGGTCATGATGCAGAGATCAGGCACTTTCGCTTTGATAGCGCGGATTGCTTCCTGGATAATGCCGTTATCGTTGTAAGATTCGCTTCCATCTTCGGTTTTCTGTTCTGGAATACCAAAAAGATCAATAGACTGGATTCCAAGATCCCAGAGCTCCTGGCACTCTTTTACGGCATTGTCGATGGAGTAGCGGAAGCTGCCTGGCATTGAAGATACCTCTTCAACGATGTTGGTTCCTGGGCAAACAAAAAGCGGGTAGACAAGATCATTGACCGTCAGGGTGTTTTCCTGGACAAGGTTTCTGATAGCCGCACTTTTACGAAGCCTTCTTGGACGCTGCACAATATTGAGTAAATCGAGCTGGCTCATAGCTGAAGAGAAATTAAGGTTTTAAAAAGCCAAAAATACGAAAATCCATGAACATCGCGAAGAAATGAGAACTTCTGAACAGAAAAACTACCAGAGTTAACCCTCTTATAATAAATAACTCATCATAATACCGGCAGCAACAGCTGAACCGATCAACCCGGCCACATTCGGAGCCATGGCGTGCATGATCAGGTGATTGTCGGGATCAGCTTTCAGTCCTTCCATCTGGACAACCAGTGCACTGTCGGGCGCCGCCGAGACACCTGCAGCACCGATAAGCGGATTGATCTTGTTTTCTGCTGAAAGAAAGATATTCATGATCTTGGCAAAAAGCACCCCGCCTGCAGTAGATATCATAAAGGCCGTCGCACCGAGCACAAAAATCAGCATGGATTCTCGTGTAAGAAAGGTGGTTGCCTGGGTTGAAGCGCCGATGGTGACACCCAGAATGATGGTGACAATGTCAATTATCGTATTTTTAGCGGTATCGGCAAGTCGCTTGGTCACCATTGACTCTTTAAGCAGATTCCCTAAAAACAGCATGCCAAGAAGCGGCAGAGAGCCAGGAGCAATAAAACCAGTGAGAAGAAGAGCGAGAACAGGGAAGCGTATTTTTTCAACTTTACTTACTGAACGCGGTGGTCTCATTTTTATTCTTCGCTCTTTTTTGGTGGTCAACAGGCGCATAATTGGCGGCTGTATGACTGGCAGAAGAGCCATGTAGGAGTAAGCTGCAATAGCAATTGCCCCAATGAGATGCGGTGCAAGCTTCGAGGAGAGAAAGATTGCCGTTGGACCGTCAGCACCCCCTATAATACCGATTGATGCCGCTTCGGGATTGGTGAAGCCCAGAGAGATGGCACCGAGATAGGTTAAAAAAATTCCAAGCTGTGCAGCGGCACCAAGCAGCATAAGCTTTGGGTTTGAGATCAGTGTTGAAAAATCTGTCATGGCACCGATTCCAAGAAAAATCAACGGCGGAAAAATTCCTTTGAGCACACCCATGTAGAGATAATTCATCACACTCCCATCCTCATAGATCCCAAGGTGCAGTCCGGCATGCTCTACAAATGGTATGTTACCGATCAGGATCCCGAATCCTATGGGTACGAGAAGCAGCGGTTTATACTCATTTCGAATAGCAAAGTAGATGACGGTCATTCCAATGAGGATCATCAGAAGGTGACCTGGTGTTGCATTGGCAAAACCGGAATTCTCGAAAAACCGTACAATTCCTTCCATAGTGATATTATTCAATTTCAATCAGTATATCTCCCTGCATAACAGTATCGCCTACGGCAACTCTTACTGTTTTAACCGTGCCGATTTTTTCAGCAAAAACATTGTTTTCCATTTTCATGGCTTCAAGAACAAGAACCGGCTGATCCAGTTTTATCTGCATACCAGGATGCACGTTAAGCGCAATAATAGTACCGGGAAGCGGAGCCTTGATTATACTCAGACCAGGGGTATTGAGTACAGGTGCCTTTGGTGGCGTTGGAGGGGTATAGCGGACAAGTTTTGGTGTTTGAGGTGTTTTTAGCTCCCGGCCAAGTTCAACAAGGTAGGATGTACCATTTACCTCAACTTCAGCAATGTTCTCCTCGAAGGATTTGATTTCAACGCTGTACTTGTTTCCGCTTATCGTGAATTTATATCGCCTCATCGTTGAAAACCGTTAAAATTAATAACATTGTAGATTTTTGAATTCCAGGGTGAATAGGATTTCCCAACTTTTTTTATGGTCAGGATTGCTGTTTCCTGATCATGCAACTCCTCCAGATAGAGTGAAATTGCTACCGCGATTGCCGCACTGACCTCTCCCGGTACCATTCTGTTGACAAGTGCAGCTTTTTCCGCGCCACCCTCTTTTTGAATTTTTACCCTCAGGTTGTGAGTAAAAAACTTCGGTACTACAGTGAATACCAGAAAGAGAAGAAAGAGCGAAAGGAAAACAACGCTGTAGCCTATGACGGCAAGGGTCAGATGTTCCTTCCCGATAGCCGAAAGATCAATCGGTAACAGTTGAGCGACTGTAGTCATTGGCATTGCAGGGTTAAAGTGGCAGAGTAGAGTGTTTTTTAGGCGGATTGACATCTTTCTTTGTCGAAAGTGTCTGTAAGGCGCGGATTATCCGAAACCGGGTATTGCGCGGTTCTATGATGTCATCAATATAGCCGTATTTGGCAGCCTCATAGGGGTTGGCAAACTTCTCACGGTAATCGGCTGCATTATCTGCAACAAACTTTGCACGCTCTTCAGGGTTTTCAATTGCGTTAAGATCGCGATTATACAACACCTCAATAGCACCCATTGACCCCATGACCGCAATTTCTGCCGTAGGCCAGGCATAATTGACATCTCCGCGCAACTGTTTGGAACTCATGACAATGTAAGCACCACCATAGGCCTTTCGCAGGATAATGGTAATTTTTGGGACGGTTGCCTCTCCATAGGCAAATATCAGTTTGGCACCATTGGCGATAATACCTTCAAACTCCTGGGCGCTTCCAGGAAGAAATCCCGGAACATCGACAAGGGTAACGATAGGGATGTTGAACGCATCGCAGAATCTGACAAATCGTGCAGCTTTGCGTGAAGCGTTAATGTCAAGACACCCGGCCAGGTAGTTAGGCTGGTTTGCTACAATGCCAGTCGACATGCCATTAAAGGTGACAAAACCAACAACGATGTTTCTTGCATATTGACGCTGTACTTCCAGAAACTCCCCATTATCGGCAATCGAATGTATTATATCCTTGACATCGTAAGGAATTGATGGCTTTTCAGGGATGATTGAGTTGAGATTTTCATTCAACCGGTCTACCGGATCGCTGCAAAGTGCCACTGGGGGTTCTTCAAGGTTGTTCTGTGGCAGATAACTGAGCAGCTTTTTTATCAGAAGTATACCTTCGGCTTCATTCTCGCCGACAAAGTGGGTGACTCCGGATTTTGTAGCATGAACATGTGCGCCTCCAAGCTCTTCATCAGTAATGGATTCGCCGGTTACGGTCTTGACAACTTTCGGTCCGGTGACAAACATGTAACTGGTTTTTTCAGCCATCACCACAAAGTCAGTAAGTGCCGGAGAGTAGACTGCACCACCTGCGCACGGGCCAAAAATAGCTGATATCTGTGGAATGACGCCCGATGCCATGATATTGCGCTGAAAAATACTTGCATAGCCGGAAAGACTTCTGACCCCCTCCTGGATTCTTGCCCCGCCGCTGTCATTGATACCGATCACTGGCGCTCCGACCTTCATCGCCTGATCCATAACCTTACAGATTTTAAGTGCATTGGTTTCGGAAAGCGAACCACCCAGCACGGTGAAATCCTGAGAGAAAACATAGACGGTGCGACCATCAATGGTTCCATGGCCGGTGATTACACCATCGGAAAGATAGAGCTCCTTGTCAAGGCTGAAATCGGTGGTTCGATGTGTGACAAACATGTCGTACTCTTCAAAACTGCCTTCGTCAAGCAGCATGTCAAGACGTTCGCGCGCAGTAAATTTTCCTTTTTTATGTTGTGCTTCTATGCGTCTTTCTCCACCTCCGAGGCGGGCTTTTTCGCGTTCCGCAATTAAGCGTTTCATTGTGTTTTAAGCTATTGATTAACTAACTTACACCGAAGGCTGTATCCTGACAGAAACATCTCTCTTGTAGACTGAGGATACCTCTTTTGGTCATTGTGCCGTACATGCCGTCTTGTTCTCTTCCTTTTGAGCTTGAATATTGAAAAAAAAAGAGGAATATCCTCTTAGAGCAGCTCATAGGAGTGAATAATGTTAATTTTTATTTTTTAAGATGTTAAAAAAGAGTGGAAAGTTATGACTCCTGATCTTCAGCTTGCCATTGAATTGGCCGAACAGGCGGGTCGGTTAACCTTGGACTATTTTTCCAGTAAATCTCTTCAGGTTTTCACGAAGAGGGATGCAACACCTGTTACCGAAGCGGATCGCAAAGCTGAAGAGCTTATACGCCAGGCCATCATGTCACGCTATCCTGAAGACGGGCTCCTTGGCGAGGAATTTGAGGAACGACAAACCCTCAACAATCGTCGCTGGATTATTGACCCTATCGATGGCACCAAGGCTTTTATTCATAGAGTCCCTCTCTATGGCGTGATGATTGCTCTTGAGGTTGATGGATTTATGCAGCTTGGTGTTGTTTATTTTCCCGCACTGGGTGAGCTCTACCATGCTGAACGGGGATGCGGAGCTTTTCTTAACGGTTCACCGATTTCGGTCTCATCTGTTTCCGAGGTCAGGCAAGCCACAGTTCTGTATACGGAACGGGAGTATCTGCTCGACCCTCCATCCCTCCATCCTGTTGACACACTTCGCCGGGATGCCGCTCTTGTTCGTGGCTGGGGCGACTGCTACGGCCACATGCTTGTTGCATCAGGACGGGCTGAAGTCTCAGTGGATAAGGTTATGAGTCCATGGGATTGTGCTGCCTTGATTCCCATTGTGATTGAAGCTGGTGGATGTTGTTTTGACTATCGGGGAGAGACGACGATATCAGGGGAAGGACTTGTCAGCGCTAATAAAATAATTGGCACAGAACTACTGGAGGCTATAGAAAAACAGGTCTAACAATTCATGATGATAACCGTACTGCTTATTGTTATTGTTCTCTTGCTTCTCGGAATAGTGGCAATGATGCTGACTGGCTGGCCAGGGAGGGAGCAGAAGGAGATTGAAAAAACGGGACAGGATCTTCGAAGGGAACTTGCACAGCACCGGGCTGACTCCATACAGCTTCTTCATGCCATGCGCATTGAGCTTGAAGAATCGTTCAGGGAGACGATCGAAGAGCAGGTTGAATCATTTGAGCTGATGAACCGGCGGGTATCGTCAAAGCGGAAGAAAATCTCAACTGATCATGAATCAGCCGAAACTCGGGATCTCAGTGGGGATGAAGATTCAGAAGAGGTTATTTTGAAACGCGGCAGGATCGGTAGAAGCGGTGTATTGGGTGGTGTTCGTGGCGGTGTTCGGCAACTGCCGCTTTTCCAGGAAAAGAGGGAGCATGAGGAGATGGTACAGATGACAAATCAAGCTCTTATGGAAGATGACCTGCCTGATATCGACATCGACGAGCTGTAAAAACCCTGCCACCTCCGTTTTTACTGCAGTGCTTGTGCTATTGCTTTTGCAAAGCTTGAAGCGTTGAAATCTTCAGGAATGACATCGACCTGAATGCCAAGTTTTTTAAGCGCGTTTGCTGTTGTCGTGCCTATTGCAGCTACCTGCACACCATCGGGAAGAGTGGTGGTGCCGAGTGCTTCAAAAAAATTATCAGCCGTCGAAGGACTGGTAAATGAAAGGCAGGAAAGTCCGCCCTCTTCAAGCAACTGTTTAACTTTTGCGCTCTCTTCAAGAGATGGCGGAAAATTTTCGTAAACGGTGAGTTCAACACACTCTCCTCCACGTTTTTTGATGATCAACGGGATGATGCCCAGTGAAAGAGATCCTCTGACAAACAGAAAAGTATGTCCAGCAATAACCTCAGAAGCAATCTCCTCCATAAGAGTAACAGCATCGGCAATTTTCGGTATTGGCTCGGTTGTGACACCATGTGCCGCCAAATCCTGTGCTGTTGTTTTCCCTACAGCCCATACCTTGAGCTTCTGAAGGTTTTTCAGCTCTTCCGGCGATTCCTGCAGCAGCTGCTCCATAAAAATGCTAACACTGTTGGGGCTTGTAAAAAAGAGTCCATCAAAGCCGGTGAGCGAAGGAACTTGCCAGCCGGAAACCGGCCTGATCTCGATTGTCGGAAAGACAAACGAGTTCAAGCCATACTGTTCCAGTTCTTTTACAAATGAGGCAGCCTGATGTTTTGGACGGGTAACAAGGACAGTTTTCATCAGCGGGTTTTGCGGATTTCCGAGAGAATTTTTTCTGCACCCTGTTTCAGCAGCTCTTTTGCAAGAGCAATACCAACCTCTTCAGCCTGCTCGGGGGAGGTAAGACCGCTTTTGGTCATTTCATTGTGCAGGCCAACAGTGCCATCGACCGATCCAACATAGGCAAGAAGCTTCAAGGTTCCGTTTTTAAACGAGGCATAGGCACCGATAGGAATCTGGCAACCGCCCTGCAGATGACGGAGCAGTGCACGTTCAGCCCTGCAGCAGTACTCTGTAGTGGAGTGGTTGAGAATTCTTACGATCTCTCTGGTCTGCTCATCATCAATACGGGTCTCAATGCCGAGTGCACCCTGTCCGACCGCTGGCAGCATGATTTCGTGCGGTAGAATTTCTGAAATGCGATCACTGAAATTCAGACGGAAAACGCCAGCATAGGCAAGCATCATCGCGTCAAATTCCTCTTCATCAAATTTCTGGAAGCGTGTGTTGAGATTGCCTCTGATATCACAGATTTTTAAATCAGGGCGCATGCTCAGCAGCTGTGACATACGACGAAGGCTGCTTGTCGCAACTTTGGCGCCTTGGGGCAGATCCGTCAGTTTTGCACCATTTCTTGAAATGATAACATCCCTTGTATCCTCGCGCTCGGTAAAGGAGGTAATAAGAAGGCCTTCTGGTGTACTTGTCGGAACATCCTTCAAGCTGTGCACTGCAAGGTCGATCTCTTTGGTGATCAGATGTTTTTCGATGTCTTTGGTAAACAGCCCCATATCCCCGATTTTTGAAAGGGGAGAGTCAAGAATCTTGTCACCGGTTGTTTTAACCAGTTTCAGCGTGATTTCAAGTTCAGGGTAGTGCCTGGAAAGTTCCGTTTTGGTAAATTCTGCCTGCCACAAAGCGAGGGGGCTGGATCTTGTGCCGATAATGAGCTGTTTTTTCAATGCAATGACGGATTTTTATTTAGTGTGACTGATTTGGTTCTTCAAGATCAAATACGTTGCGTACAAGATTGACTCTGTTTGGTATTGAATTGGTCGTGTCAATCGGAGCTTTGAGCATTTTGATGGGGTGGTGCAGGATTTTTTTCAGGATCCGGTCCGTAAGGTGTTCCATTCTTGCGAGTTCCTCCTCGCTTACCTTGTAACGGTATCGTTCAATCTCTTTTTCCTTGATCTCAATGAACTTCGACTGAAGATCAACAATTGTGGGCCGGACTTTCAAGGTATTGATCCATTGTCCGAAAGCCACAAGCTCCTCTTCGATGATGGCATTGACTTTAGGCAGTTCAAGGCTGCGTCGTTCAAGGTTTTTGTCAATGATATGCTTCAGGGCATCAATGTCCTTAAGGAACATGTTCTGCAGCTTTGCAATGTCAGGGTCAACGTTTCTCGGCAATCCGAGATCAAGAATAATAACGGCTTTCAGCTTGCGGCGGAGCATGGCCTGATGCATTTCAGCTTCAGTAAGGATGTACTCCTTGGTGCTGACCGCTGTAATGATGATATCAAATTCGTGCAGATGATTCTTGAACGATTCAAAGGGAAGCACCTGGTTGGTACCGAGTTCTTCGGCGAGAGCTTCAGACTTTGAGAGTGTTCTGTTGGTGATGACGATATTGCGGGCGTTTTTCTGAAACATGTGTTTTGCCGCCAGTTCGCCTGTCTCTCCAGCTCCGACAAGCAACACCTTCTTCAACGAGAGGTTGGCAAAAATCTTCTGGGCAAGTTCAACGGCTGCATAGCTGACCGAAACAGCCCCCTCCATGATTTTGGTCTTTGTCTTGACCTTCTTGGCAACACTGAAAGCCGTATGGCAGAGGCGGGTAAGAAGGATACCTGCGGACTGTGTTTCAGCAGCAATTCTGTAGGCATTCTTAACCTGTCCAAGAATCTGCCCTTCGCCAAGAACAAGTGAATCAATCGCGCTTGCAACTTCAAAAATATGACGTGCAGTACCGCAATAAAAACGATTGAAGAAGTGTTCCGGTCGTACCTCTTTGCGTGCATCCTTGAAAGAGATGAGATACTCCTTGAGGAACTCGCCCGTAACTTCGTACATCGCAGGCACAACATAGAGCTCTGTACGGTTACAGGTGGAGATCACCATAGCTTCATGGGCCAGTCCGCTTGAAATAAGGCCAGTAATGAACTCCTTGTTCTGAACTTCTGAAAGGGAGATTCTTTCGCGGATTTCAATAGGTGCAGTTTTGTGGTTGACACCAACTGAAATGATGTTCATAGCAGAGTAGTTTAAATGAACTGTTTACGCACAATGCAACGACATAAAACTATCGGATAAGCAAGGTCATGAGCTTCAAATATATTGTAAAAGCCCATATTTTCAAAGACAACTATTTTTATAAAGTCAGCTTATGGAAGGTTGGCGAAAAAAATGTCATCAAAACTATCAACAGAGTGATAAAAACAAAGAGAACGATGAAGAGATAAGCCATATGCTTTATGTCCCAGCCGATTATCGGTTTGATAACAATGCTGGTGCCGTAGAGTACCCATATAATGATCAAGGTAACAAGCTTCGGTTCAAAAAGACTTATGGTCTCGCCAGAGGCCTGCTGCTCCATCACGCCGGCAAAAAGGGTAATCGAGAGAAAAAGAAAGCCGAATGAAACGGCGTGCATGGTGAGTTTTTCAAGCACTTCAAGGTTGGGAAGCCGTTGAAACAGCAGTTCAAAGCGGTTTTTCTGTATCTGGCGGAACAGCAGAAGATAGAGAATGCTGTAGAGCCCGGCAATGGCTATGGCGCTGAACCCGAAAATTGAAGCAATCAGGTGAACCCCCATGCCAATACCACTGAAAGTCCCAATTCCCGTATTGGGGATCTGGGCCGTCATGATTGAGGAGATAAGCTCTGCACCAGCTGCAAAGGCAATGACAAAAAATCCTGTTTTGTCGCTTTTGGTTGTAAACTCAATGAACATATAGGTAATGGTCAGGGTGAGTGCAACCATCGTCATAAGGTTGACCGTTGAATAGCTGATCTTGTACCCTTCCATGGAGGTCAGAAGTCCAAGGTAAACTACATGGGTCAGAACAGTCAGGGCAAGAATCGGTTGTTTATATGTTTTTGCAAACTGGATATCCTTGTAAAAATGTGCTCCGTAAAGAGCTGTTGTCACAAGGTAGAGCACGGAAACGACCTGATTGAGAACAAGCAAGGGAAGATTGTTGAATAATATATTGTTCATTGTCCGGATGTAAGTGGAATGAATGGAGTTGTCATGGATTCTTTGAACTCCCGGGATTGTTGACAAGCAACTTGTTCATCCAGAAACAAAGATTGTGCCATAATTACAAAGAAAAAATGTATATTCGGGCCAATACGGGGTACATAATATACTTATTTACAAGGAAAAAAGATGCGTTCGACAAAGAATATTAGAAATATAGCCATTATCGCTCACGTTGATCATGGCAAAACAACACTGGTTGATTCGATTTTTCAAAAGACAGGTGCTTTCAGAGATAATCAGCAGGTAAGTGTCAGGGTACTTGATTCAAACCCTCAGGAACGGGAGAGGGGAATTACCATATTTTCAAAGAACGCAGCTGTCGTCTATAACGACCATAAGATTAATATTGTCGATACACCGGGTCATGCTGACTTTGGTGGTGAGGTAGAACGTATTCTTCAAATGGTTGATGGTGTACTGCTTCTTGTTGATGCGTTTGAAGGCCCGATGCCGCAGACCAAATTTGTTCTGCGCAAAGCCCTTGAACTTCATTTGAAGCCTATTGTGGTCATTAACAAGATAGACCGCCCGCAGTCTGATCCTGTCAAGGTGCACGATCAGGTGCTCGATCTTTTCATTGCCCTTGGCGCCGAAGAGCATCAGCTTGATTTTCCCTACATCTTTACATCAGCGAAACATGGTGTTGCAAAATACAGCATGGAGGATGAGGATGGTGATATGAGCCTTCTGCTCGACATGATCATCAAGGAGATTCCCCCACCGGTGGCCCATGACGAAGGTGGTTTCCAGATGCTTGTGACAACACTTGACTACAGTGATTACATTGGCAAGATTGCCATTGGCCGTATCCAGCGAGGCAAGGTCAGCCCGGGCAACCAGCTTGCGGTAGTAGGTCCTGACGGTGTCATGGGCAAGGGTACCGTTACAAAGGTTTTTCTCTTCGACAAGCTTCAGAAGATCGAGTCCAAAGAGGCTACCTCAGGTGACATTATTGCCATTGCAGGTATTCCTGATGCCACTGTCGGCATGACCCTTGCCTCTGTTGACGATCCCGTCTCCCTTGCTTCTTTCGACATAAGCAAACCGACACTCTCCATGCTTTTTTCGGTAAACGACTCTCCCTTTGCAGGACTTGAGGGGAAAGAGGTTACCAGCCGGAAGATCCGTGAACGACTGATGAAAGAGAAGATGACCAATGTCGCACTCAACGTCGAAGAGACCGACAGTGCCGATACCTTCCGTGTTTCAGGACGTGGAGAACTTCATCTCTCAGTACTGATCGAAACCATGAGGCGCGAAGGTTTTGAAGTTGCCATTGCAAGGCCCGAGGTTATCATGCACAATGATGAAGAGGGCAACCTGCTTGAGCCAATTGAGCATGTCACCATTGATATCCCGGAAGAGTATACCGGTGTCATTATCGAAAAAATGGGCCGTAGAAAGGCCGAAATGACCCACATGGGTACCCTGCGCGGTGGCATGGTCAGGGTTGAATTTGAAATTCCAACAAGAGGTCTTATCGGTTACAACCTGGAGTTTACCACCGATACCAAAGGCGAGGGAATGATGTCGCATGTATTCTTTGAATACCAGCCATTCAAGGGTAAATTGCCCTCAAGAGAGAGCGGTGCACTTGTTGTTGCTGAAACAGGCGTCTGTGTTGCATACTCACTGAGTGCCCTGGAAGATCGCGGTACCTTCTTTGTTGCACCAAACACCAAGGTCTATGCAGGTATGATTGTCGGTGAATCGACACGAGGACTTGATATCACCATCAATGTCTGCAAAACCAAAAAGCTCAGCAATATGCGCTCTTCAGGAACCGATGAATCGCTTCGCCTCACCCCTCCGAAAATTCTTTCGCTGGAACAGGCACTTGAGTTCATCAATGATGACGAACTGCTTGAGGTAACCCCCCAGAGCATCCGACTCAGGAAAAAAATCCTTGACGTCAACCTCCGCCAGAAGGCTACCAAAAAGGCAAACGCTTAGTTCTCGAAGAAAAGTCGTTTCAGTTGTGTCCGGGCGCTTGAAAGCAGCTCCCGGACGGCTGATTCCTCTCTATGTGTCAGTTCTGCAATATCGCTGATACTTCTCTCCTGCTCAACCATCAGATAGACCTCTCTCTCCTCCGCGTCAAGCTTTTCAATGCATCGTTTCATCTTGAGATGGTCATTGTCAAGCAAACTGCTGCCGATAACCGGCTCATCGGTGGAATCGCTCTTTTTTCGCCCGAAAAGTTCATCAGCCGTTGCTGGTTGCGGTGCATCATCACTGACATCGCCGAAAAGCCGGATAAAACGCATGAAATCAAGTCCGCCAGCTTCGCAGGGTGTGATTTTGTTGTCAATGATATCGCGGGCAAGTGTTTGAAATTTATCACGGATTTCAGGCAGTCTGATTGCAAAGTCAAAACTGTCATCCTTGTCGCGTGCTTCAGCGTTATAGGGCACTTTCATTAGCACTGTGATGCCCGCCGCTTCAGCATATTTTTCGGCAATGCCGCTGCCGTCATCCCGGTTGATGATGAGGCCGAGCAGTCGGGATTCTCCCCCTATGGTTCTGAAGTAGTTGTTTGCCTGGCATATATTGTTTGCCGTAAAGATCGACTGCCGGTCATTGTTGGTGACAAGAATGACCTCTTCACTGAGTGAACGGGCAAGCGGTGTGGCAAACCCGCCGCAGACAACGTCTCCGAGAAAGTCCATCAGGATGATATCGATATCCCAGTTGAAGATTCCAAGCTTCTCAAGGACATCAAATCCTGAAATGATGCCCCTGCCGCCGCATCCCCTCCCAACCTGAGGGCCGCCAAGTTCAATGCCGTAAATCGGCTGAGGAAAATCTGCTATATCTCTCCGAAAGACAATGTCGCTGATTGCAACTTGCTGGTTCAAGGCGTTTTTTTCGGCAAAGAGATCGGTCACTGTTGGCAGGGGAATGCCGCCGAACAGGGAAGTAGTTGAATCGTGTTTAGGATCGCAGCCCAATTGCAGCACCCGTTTGTTCATCAAGGCGAAGGTGGCGCTGAGGTTGGTTGTGGTAAAGCTTTTGCCGATTCCACCCTTGCCATAGATAGCTATTGTTCTTGCTGCCATTCAGATTGTGCTTATAATTAGCCAGTGATTTGCACGCTTTATTATTCTCTCTCTGTACCGGTTTTCCAGACCAGGATCATCTTCAGGCAGTCAGGATCACTGAAAGCCTGAAGGTAGGCCGAAGAGATATCCTCCTCAACAGTGTGCTGATGGGTAAAAATTCGTTCAGCATTGAGCTTGTGCTGTGCAATAAGTTCTTTTACACGATCAAGATCGCCCTTGGCCCACTGCTTGGCAGCAATGAAGGAGAGCTCTTTCTGAAAAGCCTGTGAGTAGTCGATATTGATTCGCTGGTAATATCCTCCAAGGATCACTACCCCCTGGAATTTCAAAAACCGGAGCCCGGTATCAATGGCACTCATGATGCCGGTGCTGTCTATCAGCACGTCAAACTCATGACCGGCAAGTGCAGCAGAGACATCCTCAGTTTCAGCGTTCACCCTCAGGTCGGCAGATGAATAGTTCAATCTGTTTTTCTGTGTGTCAGTTGCCGCTACCAGTGTTGCACCCATAAGTTTTGCCAGTTCGGCGGCGAGAATGCCTACCGCTCCCTGGCCAAGCACCAGTACCTTCTTGTTATTAACCTTGGCAAGATCAACGATATGCAGAGCTGTCGCTCCCAGAGGCAGGGCAATGCCGAATTCTGGATTGTCAAGATTGTCAAGCAAGGTAATGCTCTCGACCGGGCAGACAATATATTCCGAAGCTCCACCGAAAGCCGCATTAACTCCCTCATACCCGAACGATCCTGCAACATAGGCAAACTTGCCGATCAGACTCTGGTTGACATGGTCGCCAGCCTCTATGATTTTTCCGACGGTTTCATAGCCGGGTATAAAAGGAAAGATGAAAGGCCACGCAGGGATCAGTCCGTTATAGGCCATTTTTTCTGTGCCGGTACTGATTGACGACCAGTAGGTTTCAACAAGCACGTCAGTTGAAGAGAGTGGCTTCAGGGAAACTTCACACAGCTCTATCTGCCTTACACCTCTGAAGACAATAGCTTTTGCTTTCATAACAATTTTTTAGTCAGGGTTGCTCAGGTTATCTGGCGCTTTTCAGCTTTTTTTCATGGTGCTTTTCAAGCAGCAGACGAATAACAAATTGTGCTGCATTAATGAGATAACTCAGATAGGCGAGCAGGGCTGTGTGGATCAGGGTGGTCTTATCCAGTCCCATAAAGAAGAGGATAAAGTACGATATATGAACCACCATGGCTATGGCGCTTCCAAAATCCTCCCAGAAAAATTCAGGAGCAAAGGCAAAAGCACCAAAAACCTCCTGTTCAAAAAAGCCACCGGTAACGAAAATCAGCACCAGCATGAGGGTTTTCAGGACAACAAAAAAGGTGACCCAGTAAAAGTTGTCAATCCAGATGTGGGATTGGTAGAGATAGGTAACGGTGACGCCGGCAAGAAACATCAAGAACTGTATCGGCGCAAGGATTCCCTGCACTTTTGTCCAGACCGATGCATTTCTCCGTTCAAGCTGTTCAGGTGTGTAACGAGGCATAAAACAATGAGTTCACAGGTGAAGGCAAAAATAGTATAACTACTTTTCAGAAAAGTAGTTGAATATAGTAAAAATCGGTAGTGGCGACAAATGACGTCCTAATAATCTCTTGCGAGTGGCTCTTATTCGATGCTCCATTCAAAGGCGTTGTAGAGCGTCGAGATAAGGTTGACATCAGGGTTTTTCAGATGGCGGTTGAATCCTTCAAGCTCATCGTAGTAATAGAGAAATGTTCTCGGTTGCTCCTCGTGCAGAATCTTCTGGTAGCTTTTCCACAGCGCCACTTTACGGTCACCGGGAAGTGGATGGTTGAGTTCTGCAATAATTGAGTCAAGCGCCTGGTTTTGAAAGGCTGATGAGTTGAAGGTATGTTTTGCAAAATCAGATCCCCATATAATAAGCTGGAAGGGGAGTGTTTCGGCGGCCATGCCGGAGAGTGCTGCCTCGTAACGGAACTCGTTCTGGTTTTTTAGAAAGATAAGGCTCTCGTCAAATTTCAGATGGCAGTCGATGCCGATCTCCCTGAGGTTCTGCTGAACAATGGTGGCGGCATAGTTGCGCCTTGGGTTGCCGACCGGCGCTGCAAGCTCAAAAGAGAACTTTTTCCCGTTTTTCTGGAGAATACCGTCCTGGCCAAGCTTCCAACCGGCCTCATGCAGCAAGGCTGATGCTTTTGCCGGGTTATAGCTGTAGGGGTCAAGCGAGGTGTTGGTTATAGCTTTGTAGGCTGGCGACAGGGAGGTGTTCACAATAGTAGCGTGTTCAGGCCCCATGAAGCCATCAATGATTGATTGGCGGTCAATGGCCAAGGTGAGCGCCAGGCGGACCAACTTGTTGCCAAAAAAGGCGTTCGGACGAACTCTGCCGCTTTTGCGATACTCCTCCCCATCAATATTAAGCCAGACAATACTGTCGAAGTATCGGTTCTTTACCGGTTTGATGACGATTGAAGGTGTTGTTTTGGCAAGCTCTTTACAATCTTTTGGATTGATTCCTCCAGCAGAGATCATGGCATCAATCTCTCCTGATTTCAGCATGGAAAGCCGGGTCGTGTATTCAGGTACAACAAGAAAAATCAGAGAGTTTATTGCGGCAGGTTTTGGCAGCATTGATAAGGGGTTTCTGACAAGTTCGAGTTTTGTCTGGCGTGTCCACTTTTTCACTTTGAATGCTCCTGCACTCACTACCGGTATTTCAGATGCCCTGCTGCGAATCTCGTCCGGTGAAAATGCTTTAAAGATATGCTCGGCGACCGGCATCAAATCGTTGAAATGATCAAGCACAATATCGTTGTTCATCGCCTTGTTAAAATGCAGCACAAGCGTTGAGTCGTCAGGAGTTTCAACCGCCCGCCCAATATCGGCTGTGCCATCAGGAAGCAGCTGCAAATCGTTGAGATAGTGCTGCCGCGAAGTGGCAATTTTTGGGTTCTTGTATAAACTGTAGGAGTATTTAAAGTCATGTGATGTAACTTTTACCCCATCCTCCCATACCACCCCGTTCCGAAGGTGGAAGGTGACCTGTTTTCCATCCTTTGAAAACTCCCAGCTTTTAGCGGTATTGGGCAGAAAGGTTATGATGCCTTTACTCTCATCATAAGAAGCTTTGACCAGCGCAGGGTAGAGCAGGGCACAGACCTCCCGCGACATGGAGAGCTGTATAAGCAGGGGGTTGAGATAGTCGAAATCTGCAGAGATCCCGGCAATAATCCGGTTGCGCCGAAGTTCTTCAGAGTTGTTCCTGCAGGATGAGGTTATTGTTATCAGTAGAAGTACTAATATGGTCAAGAGCTTTTTTTGCGGACTGAATATTCTCATCATCAATTATTTGTATTAAAATTCTCTCAGTCCATGAGGTATCCATCTTTTTTCCACTCACCTCATCAAAGTAGTGAAAAACTTAAAAAAACCGGATCACCTTTTGCCATTTGCACTGAAGGCGCAGTTCAGCGAGCTCATACTGGCGTTGGGGAGCAGATGAAGAGCAGCAGTGAAGCCAAAAAGTGATAGCGTTTTGGTCACGTTGTCGCAGCGGGCAGTATGCGGTAAAACAAGAACTTACATTCTACTTGAGCAGCCCATGCAACAATTCAAGAAGTTCGCTTTTGCTGATTGGTTTGGTAATGAAGCTGTCACACCCAGTCTCTCTGGCTTTCTCTCTATCCTCCTTTGAGGTAAATGCAGACTGTATAATAACCGGCAGATCAGGTCGCAACTCTTTGATGAGCCTTGTAGCCTCAAAACCGTTCATAACCGGCATTTTAATATCCATAAGCACCAGATTGATCTCCGGGTGATGCTGAACAAGCTCCACTGCTTCCCAACCGTTTTCGGCACAGAGGATAGTGCTGTTTTCATCTTTGAGGTTCTTTTTAAGCAGAATCGTACTTAGATCATCATCTTCGACGATGAGAATAGTCAATGCCGGAGCTGAATCAGCACTGTCCTGGTTGGTGTCAGAAGAGCTCACTGCTATATTTACAGGTTTATAGGGCAGTGTAAAGGAGACGGTCGTTCCAGCACCCTCAACTGATTCGACATGGATTGTGCCGCCCAGCATTTCAACGAATGCCTTGGTGATGCTCAACCCAAGTCCTGATCCCTCGTGGGCACGTGTCAACGAGTTATCTACCTGGTGAAATCGCTCAAAAATCTTCTCTTTTTTGCCGTCAGGAATACCGATACCTGAATCAATCACAAAAAACTCAAGCATGTTTTTCTTTTTGCTGTAGCCGAAATCAATGCCGCCTTTTAAGGTGAATTTAAGGGCATTCTGGATGAGGTTGGTCAATATCTGTATGAGTTTTCCGCTGTCGGTTGTGATGATGCTTTCGTTGTCAGGTAAGCCTTTTGTACAGCTTAAGCGTAATTCTTTTTTGTTTGCTTCAAGGCTGGAAAATGCCAGGAGATCATGCAAAAGGTGATTGACCGAGGTTTCAGACTCTACCGGTTTTGCTTCTTTTGCATCAATCTTTGAAATATCCATGAGGTCATTGATGAGATCCAGCATGCGCTGACCACTCTGATGAATGAGAGCTATATATTCGCCCTTTTCCTCTCCGGTAAGATGAGGATCTTTGAGGAGTTCTGAAAAGCCGAGAATACCGTTCATCGGGGTTCGTATTTCATGGTTTATATTGGCCAGAAAAGCTGATTTCAAGCGGTCGCTCTCTTCTGCTGCCTGTTTGCGCTCGGTGATATCATGAATGATTGCATAGAGAATGCTTTT
Organism: Chlorobiaceae bacterium; assembly: GCA_012972835.1. Classification (GTDB taxonomy): domain Bacteria; phylum Bacteroidota; class Chlorobiia; order Chlorobiales; family Chlorobiaceae; genus Chlorobium. The sequence continues at coordinate 23,145 of JABDHK010000031.1, forward strand.
CCCGTCAATTTCGACCGGAGTGCTGAATATCTCAACATCTCGAACTGACCCATCTGCTCTCTTATGGCGAACCAGGAATATGCTTTGTTGCGTGAGTTTTGATTTTTCCGGGTTGGCTTTCACTTCCTCTGGAGTAACGTTGGTGATTTGCTGAATGCGCATCTTGCGGAGAGTTTCTCTCGACCACCCATAAAAGTTTGCAGCTGCATGATTGACATCCATGATATTGCCGGTATCAGGGTCCAGAAGAATCATGACCGCAGAGTGATTTTCAAAGAGCGTTCTGAATCGTTCTTCACTTTTTTTCAGTGCATCATCTTGCTGCTTTTGCTCGGTGATGTCGTTAATAATACAGTAGAAGAGCGCTTTACCCTCATTCTCGGGTTTATTTAATACTAATAATTCAACATCTCGGATGGAACCATCGGCTCTTCTGTGGCTCACTGAAAACCGGTTTTGCTTAGATGTCATTATTTGTTCCCTCTCCGCCAGCACAAGCTCAGGTGGGTTCAAAGTGATCTCTTCTACATTTATTGTACACAGCTTTTCAATAGGCCATCCATAAAACATTGCTGCGGAAGGGTTGGCTTCAATGATATTCCCTTTATTATCAACTACCACCATGATGGAGGAATGTCCCTCAAACAGTTCACGTAACTGTTCTCTGCTATTCTTCAGCAGAGCTTCTTCAGCAAGCTTTTTTGCTGTAATATCTGTGGCAATACCAATGATAAACGGAATGTCGTTAATAATCATTCTTTTACCGGATACCTGATGCCATCGAAATTCAGGTCCACCATGAAGAAGCACTTTTATTTCTGCACTATCTTCTTCGCCATTTTTGAGAACATTCAATATTTTTTCTGCGATAACAGGGCGGTCATCAGGGTGAATAGACTCAAGAGCGAAGCTGTTGCGCATTGCACTGTCAGTTTTTCCTATGATAACATCCCGTTCATAAACATTCCACTTGACGAATCTTCCTTCGGCATCAAGCACATAGAACCCACCTGGAATCGATTCAACGAGTGCACTGTTGAAGATTTGCAAAGTTGTCATCTCCTTTTCAGCCCTCTTCAGCTCAGTGATATCCTGTCCAGTTATATAAAGCTGGGTAATTGTTCCATTGCTATCAGGAATAGGGTAAATTGTATTACGAATACAATTTCCGTCTCGTTCGTCTTCAAAAATGATGTGTCTTGCTGTATGGAAGGCTACTTCTACTTTTTCTCTGCGGCTTGCTGCCAATTCAGGGGATAAAAGATCAAAAGCGTTCCGATTGATAAGCTCATGAACCTCTTTACCAAATATCGCAGCAAAGGCCTTGTTTGCTTCAAGAATAGTCCCATCCTGATCGATAACAAATGAGGACTCACAGCTATCAAGCGCAGCAAGGAGCGTCTTGTAGCGATGCTCAAAACTGCCGTTACTATCGCAGCTATTATCACTATTGTTCTGCATGTGAGCGGGCACATTTATCTCGTAAAAAAAGTATTTATAGAAAATATACGTATCGGAGACGGTTTCCCTAATGTGATTAAATAATCTGGCGCATATTGTCTCTTTATGGTCAAGTAAACATCGGTTTTAGATAAGCAGATTCTCTCTTAAAGAAGCTCTGCTTAAAGCATGATGCGGCGTTGCAGGGATGGAGCAGTTGCTGACCGCATCCCAGAGCAGCAAGCAGTCGCAGGCAGTCTGCGAACGTGGAGGGGGATTGTTGATGTGCCGCATGGGGGAGCGGCTGCCTGAGATTTTCTGATTACCTCTCTATCAGGCGAAGATAAAATCGCTGGCGTGGAGCGAACTTGTAAAACCGACCAGAGTGACAGAATCATTTCCGGCCTGTATAGTAGTGTCACCGTTCTGAACCAAAAATTGAAGATCACTAAAATGCTTTACACCTGCCACGTGACTGAATTCAATCTTGTCAGACAAGAGCTCGCTAAAGTCGTAGATAAAGTTTTGAGTGCCGACTGTCATTGATCCCTTATCCTTAAAAACAAACAGGTCATGACCTACTTGTTTGGATGCTGTCGAGGTGTTTTGTGCGTCGCCCCACATATTATTGTAAACGTTAATGCCGAGCCCTGCGATAAGGGTATTATACCCGCCACTGCTGTTCTCGGACATGGCAAAAGCATCACCAATGAGATCATTTTCAACAAATCCCGCATTACTTGAATTATTTCCACCCGTCAGAGTATTGTGACCTCCCGAAGCACTCCCAGACATGAAATAAGCATCACCAAAGATTTCATTTTGCGCAACACCCGAACCACTACCGGAAATATTCCCTCCAATCAGGGTGTTGTGACCTCCTGAGGCGTGCTCCGTCATTGAGAAAGCATTTCCGACGAGGAGATTACCAATTATCGACTCATCGGCAGAGTTGTTCCCTCCAGTCAGGGTATTGTGACCTCCTGAGGCATAACCGGACATGACGCCATCATCTGCGGTATCCGGGTTAAAGGCAGAATCACCAAATATATAATTCACAAATAACATATTATTACTGGAGTTGTTACCGCCAATCAGGGTATTATGTCCTCCCGTAGCATTCCCTGTCATATTGGAAGCATCGCCAATGAGAAAATTACCTATTGTGCCCCCATTATCGATCAAGTTGCTACCGCCAATCAGGGTATTATGCCCTCCCGTGGCATTGTCGCTCATTGAGTATGCATCACCGTAAATGTAATTAAGAAGCCCCCCACCGTTGTTGTTTCCTCCAGTCAGGGTATTGTGACCTCCCGCAGCATTTCCTGACATGGAATAAGCATCACCATAGATGTGATTCTCAAGAGAGCCACTTTCATTGGAGTTGTTCCCGCCACTCAAAATATTGTGTCCTCCCGAAGTATTCCCTGTCATGTCATAAGCATTCCCATAAAGGGTATTGGTCATATCAAGAGTCATGCTCACGTCATTTCCGCCAATGAGCGTATTATGACCACCAGGATTGCCATAGAGCTCATTGTTTTGATCATCAATGCCGATTTGAATAGTGGTTTTTGACATTTCAACTCTCCTTGTTAATTAAATGTTTATAGAAATTAACTATAACCTTAACCATGCGACAGAGATCCTCAAACAAGTGGGTTACATGTTGAGGTATAATTAAGTATATTGTAAAAAAAAGATAAAAAGAAGTTCTTAATATGCGAAATATAGTATTCAAGGGTGAGTATATTGCAATATCATCTCGTAATTAAGGTAATTGCACAGCCAGAGCCGACACCTGCTCAGACCTCAGCGTCTTTGAGTGCGGTTGCAGCAGGGGCAGGCGATGATTCACAGGTTTATGGCATTTAAGCTAATAAAACTGTAAATTATCACAGTGAAATACTATATGGTATAGCGAAATAACTTATATCGCAGGGAGGTTATTGTGGCAGGTTTTGTATTCACTCAGGAGATCAAGATCGGTGATTTACTTACCGCTGGGTCAGTACTGCTTGGTACCATCACTCTGCTATATGCCCTTAAAAAAATAAGTTAAAAAGCCAAACCCCTCGGTTAAGCGGATTACCCTGCCAGACAAGCGTTTGCCTGGAGTCTGTTTTAATCACGATCTATTACCTGATTGCCAATCGGTAAAGGAACCAACCCAAGTTCTTTAAGAAACTCGTTGTGTTTGTTTGTGGCTTTAACAATTTGCTCTTCGAGGTTGACCAAATCAGCATGGACCGCAGTGAGGTCAATCTCTTCCTCTGCTCTTGCGGTGCTGATGTAGCGGGAGATATTCAGGTTGTAGCCGTTGGGGTGGTGATATTGGACTCTTGCCCATAAATCTTACCAATGCCATGCGCCCCCATCTTCTTGCGCACATTGAGCAGCAGCGAGCCGGAACCGCAGGCAAAGTCGAGCAGGCTTTGAAGATATTTCTTCTTGCCTGTGCCTGGCTCCTGACTATCGAGCGTGACAATGGCAGATAGAATGCTGGAGATTTGCTGCGGTGTATAGAACTCGCCCGCCTTCTTATCTGAACCGGCAGCAAACTGGCCGATCAGATATTCGTAAGCATCGCCAAGGGTATCGCTGTCTGTGGAAAAATATAACGACCAGGCAAGAGGAGGGGCGAAATGACAACGGCCGAAAAGATTATAAAGACAGTACGGGAGCTACCTGAACCAATGCTGCATGAGTTATTGGATTTTGCTGAAGTTTTAAAACAGAAAAAAGTCGCCGAAACATCTAGGCCAAGGAATATAGCTCAATCAATTCAACAGCGATTCAAAGACCTTGAGGCCGAAAATCTACCAATCCCATCACGGCAATTTTTTCGCACGCCACCCCAATTTAAACATTGATGAACAGTGCATTTTTGTTTGACACCAATGTCCTGTCAGAATTAATGCGCTCTCAGCCCGATGTACAGGTTTTGAAATGGTTCAATGCTCACTTTGATGCTCAGTGCTTTACCTCTTCAGTGACAAAAGCGGAAATCTTTCTCGGTATAGCATTGCTTCCATTCCACTTTAGTGTTGACATATATATGCCAACGCTTATTGAATCTGGCGCCATTGATTGTGGCTGATAACAAAAGCGGTGAGCGTACAGGATTGACCATACCCTGCCAATGGCAGCCAAATCTTCTCATATCCAACTGTTTCCAATAAATAACCCAGCCACTGCCTGCAATAATGCCGGGCCATCCGGCCATCCGGCTAAAAAAAATCACGCTATTGCTGTAGATAAAAAAAAGATGAAGAAAAATAATAAATGTGTAGAATAAGTTGGAAGTATGCAATGTTATTGTTACTTTTTTATTGCTTTACTTTTCCAATGCAAAACCTATACCAGCCATGCATACACTTTCTTCATCCGAAACACATTGCCGCATTTTGGGAGCTATCATTCTCTGCTATCTCGACCATCATCCGGAAGAGCACGACAACTGCCTGCAATTCCTTGCCGATATGGAGGCCTTGATGATGGAATGCAAAGTGATGCTGGGCAACCTCTCTGGTTGCATCTCTTGCCAGGGAAACTGATCTCTCTATAAAGAAGCGTTGAAACCCTGAAGGGCAGGGGAGAGGCACCTATCTTCTTTATAAGGGCTTGCTGCCGCGTTTTGACATGGCAACGAGTTCCTGGAATTCCTTTGTCAACTGCATCATGCGGTATTCTATATCGTCAAATTTTCTCCTCATCTCATGACTTATACCATCAGCTTCCTCTTCAACAGGCTTCTTGACTCCAGTGACGATATAATCGACATCCAGCCCGATTGCCTCCAGTCTTTTCCTCACCTTCATTCCGATACGGTTGGTATTGTTCAGGTAGGGTCTGAAATAAGAGGGAGTTGCCGCTCCCATTGCTTTGGATGCTCCGGTAATACTGCCGTGTACCCGATATATCTCCTCTTCGAGTCGCCCGCCCATGGTGCTGTTGTTATCAATCATTACTTTATTCAATAAAGTTCATCTCTTCTATTATTGGGTAAATATAAATAAAAATGAACAAAGAAAACTATAGAACAATGCTGCCATTCTGCAAGAACGGTGCAAGGGTTCTATCCCTGAGCGAAGATATCCTCACGCCAGGAAGCACCAGGCTTCGTGCCATGTATGTTTTTCAAGTCTTCGGCAGGTTGTCAGTCCAGCGTTATTGGCCAGCACCTTGAAGACGGAAGGAGTTTCGGGGAAATCGCAGTTCCTTATGTGTTCCTGTACCTGATTCCGCTCTTGAGGGGTCAGGGCCTTCCACTGCGTTGCCACCGCTCTGTTGTAACTATCGAGATATGCTGGCCGGGCCTGTTCTTCTTCGAGCATGACATCCACCAGGATGACACATCCGTTTTCTCGAAGTGTACGTCGGCATTCCGTAAAAAATATTTGCTTTTCTTCAATAGGCAAGTGGTGTAAGGCATAACCGGAGTAGACTACGTCGAAATGGTTTTCGGGAGCCTCCTTTAGCACGGCGACCATGTCCCTGCAGAGCAGATTTACACGGATTCCGAAAGGCTTCAGGTTGTTTCGGGCGACATCGAGAGCATACGGGGAAAGATCGCATCCGCAATACTCCGCTACTTGACCGGGGTTCAGCATCTTGCCGATATGGGCGGCATCTCCGCACCCCAGGTCGAGGACATTGAGCGGTCCCGGGCGGCTATCGAGCAGCATCCTGACCGCAGTCGAGATTTCCCTGTGAAACATGAGGTTGTTGCTGATGACCTTCTGGTAGGTGGCCCAGGTTTTGCGGAAGATGTAGATAGGGTCTGTTTTCATATCGAAGATTTACTGCCGTTTGCTGTTACTCATTCTATGCCGGAATACATGATCGGTGTTGTGACCGTATCCTGTGAAAACTTGGGAGGCCGATTAAAATTATCTATCCTCAATTTTCTTGCCTGAACAGGCTGTTATCAACAACAGTGTCAACTATTTTTACAATGTCGGGGGAGAGAGCTGAAGGATTGATTTTGCTGATCACGTTTGCCAGTGTGTAGATTTTACCTTCAAGCGGCAGAAATTTGTTGACCACCACAACATTGTCCTCTCTCAGTCGGCACTCTCCACCGACAAAGTTACCTTTTTCAAAGCGCAGTGTGTAGCCAAGCTCTTTTATTGTTTTTTCAAGCAGTGAGAGCTGTGCGGTTTTCTTCATGAACATCTCCTTTGTAGAGCCTTTATTTTGCCTGAGTTAAAAGATACTTCAGTATCGGTGCAGCATGCAGGGCCTGTATCATGCCACCTTCAAGCACAATGGAGCGAAGTTCATCAAGAGAGACGAGGTGCACACTGATCTCTTCGGTGGCATCAAGCTTCTGCTGACTGATTTTTTCAACCCCGTCAGCCAGAAAGCTGTAGGTTATATTGTTTTGCAGTGCAGGGTTTGCGCTCAGCTCCATCAAAGGCTTCCATGAGCCACCACCAAAGCCGGTCTCTTCAAGCAGTTCACGTTGAGCCGATTCAAGTACCGATTCACCTCTCTTGTCGTGAACTCCAGCAGGAAGTTCATAGAAAACTTTGCCGATTCCATGCCGATATTGTCGTATCAGGACAATATCGCGTTGTTTTGTAATGGCAAGTACGTTGTTCCAAGGTGGAAACTCCCAGATGTAGTAATCGTCGATGACCTTTCCATTTGGCAGTTGGACTGTGTCTTGCCGCATGGTAAGCCAAGGCCGCTTATAGAGGTATTCAGATTGCAGGGTTTTCCAGCTTTCAGGCTCGTGGTTGCTTGTCATAATTATCCTCTCATTCTTGGGTCAAGGGCATCGCGGACGCCGTCGCCGATAAGATTAAAGCACACAACTGTGGTCAGGATGGCAATACCGGGAAAAGTTGAAATCCACCAGTAGTTTAAAAGGCTGTCACGGCCTTCATTGATAATGTTCCCCCAGCTCGGTGTGGGTGGCTGAACACCGAGGCCAAGAAAGGAGAGTCCCGCCTCAGTAAGAATAATGCTGCCGATTCTCAGCGTTGCTGCGATAATAACCGGAGTCAGGGTGTTGGGCGCAAGATGTCGAAAAATAATTCTCAAATTCGAAAGTCCAAGCGATTGTGCCGCGAGAATGAACTCCTGCTCCTTGAGTGAAAGTACCTGGCTCCTGACAATTCTGGCCACTCCCATCCATCCGGTAAAGGAGAGTGTGATGACAATCAGGTAAATGGAGTTGCCGAAGGTGGCTATGATGATCAGGATAAGAAAGAGAGCTGGAAATGCTATGAGGACATCGACAATCCGCATCATGACAGCGTCTATCCAGCCACCGAAATATCCCGAGGAAACCCCGATCACGGTACCGAGGGTGACAGAGATCAAAACGACGAGGAAGCCAATGGAGAGTGAGATTTTTGAACCATAGATTACTCGGCTTAGAATGTCTCGACCATATTGATCTGTGCCGAAAATAAAGGTGCGTGTAACCACATAATCCGGTTCTTTACTCCCGACGGCCAGTGTGTTGACTTTTTTGGTGCCAACAAGTTCACTGATGGCGATAGTTTTTGTGCGTATGCCTTGACGGTAGACAACTCTGTCGCCATCAATGCGGTACTCGTTGACAAACTTGATGCTATTGGGTTCGTTGCGTGTTTTCAGACTCTGGAAATCGCTGATCAGGCTGTTGGCAAGCTCTACTGTTGTTCCGCTGCCTCTTTGTAACGGAATAACTAATGTTTTCGGTTGTTTCAGCACGAGAGCACTCAGTCGCGCAAAAGGGGGCTGATAGGCGGTGACCAGAAAGTCCTGCTGATCATAAGGGCTGAAGGGAGCTATAAACGGCGCAAGGAATGCAAAAGAGTAAAGTATAAAGATTACCGCTGCAGCGTAAAGCGCTATCGTCTGGCGCATGAAAGCTCTGAAGCTTATTTTGCCAAGGCTTAGTTCAGCTGTTTCCGGTTTGTTCTTTTTCGTATCCCTGGTTCGAAAAAAATGTCGGGTAATGAGCACGAGAGATAACGGTATGGCAATAAGGTAGATTGCCCCTATCCAGAATTCAAGGATCTCAGTGGTGAATATTTCCTTCAAAGCTTCCGGAGCTGTAAAAAAAAGTTGCGCTGCTGTATAAAGGGAGCGGAAACTGATCAGTACAAGTTTGGCCTTGATAATCAGGATGAGTAGAAAGGCAACAAAAGAGATCAAAAGAAAAAAAATCGATCCTTTGTGTTGCAATCGGGTTTTGCCTGCACTGGGAGTCAAGTTTTGCCGTGATGATGATGTGCCGTTCTCTGTTTTCAAGCTCGTATGGCTTTCGGTGAATGTTAAAAAAGCTGCTTTTCCCTGAAGAAAAGCAGCTTTGAATGGTAAAAACCAGTTTTGAAAAAAGAATTTGGAAAGCTATCAGCTTGCTGTAGTTGCAGCAGCAGCAGCGGGTTCTTCGGCAGTGGCTTCTGCTTCTTTTTTCGAGGCAAGTACGGTAATAACCGGGGTGTCTGGATCATCCATGATGATCAGGTTGCTATATGCATCCATTGGAAGCTCCTTGACATGAATGGAGTGCCCTATTTCAAGTGCCGACACATCAACAATGAAATGATCAGGCATATCTTCCGGTTTGCCTTTGATGGTGAGTGCATGCTTGATGATCTGCAGTTTGCCGCCTTTTTCAACTCCTGCACTTTCACCGCTTACAGCTACCGGTACTTCAAGCTCAATGATCTCATCAGCTGAAAAAAGCTGAAAGTCAGTATGAATGATTCTGTCGGTTACCGGGTGAAACTGAACCTCTTTGATAAAAGAACGTTTAATTTTACCGTCAGGGAACTGAAGATCTATAATATGAGACTCAGCTGAGTGAACCAGTTTTTTCAATGCAAGTTCATTGACACTTATAGCAACGGTCTCTTCGCCTTTATGATAGATAACTGCAGGAACAATACCGCTCTTGCGTAGTTTTTCGGCTTCTTTCTTTTTAACAATGCGAGGTTCTACCCCTAATACAATAGTTTCCATGTGGTCTTCCTTTATCTCTTTTTTCGCTTGTGTTTAGTGAAGGTTCGTAAGTTTTTCAATGATATTTTTGCTGTCGAAAAGACAGCTGACTGAATCATCTTCATAAATGCGCTTGATAGCCTCGCCGATGAGGCAGCTGACGGTTACCGTTTCAATTTTAGGTGAATAGTCGTGAGTTGTGATAACCGAATCGGTTACAATCACCTTTTCAAGTATTGAGGCATCAATTCTTTTAATCGCAGGTCCTGAAAGGATTGGATGTGTTGCAGCTGCATAGATTTTAAGTCCACCGGCCTCACGGATAGCTTTAGCAGCGTTCACAAGGGTTCCGGCAGTGTCGATCATATCGTCAACCAGTAAGACATTTTTTCCTCTGACATCACCGATGATATTCATGACCTCAGCAACATTGGCTGCAGGCCGGCGTTTATCAACAATCACCAGATCAGTACCGAGTTCTTCAGCAAATTTTCTGGCAAGCTTTACGCCACCCACATCAGGAGAGGCAACAACAAGGTTTTCGCGGAACTCCCTGTTACGGATATGATCGATCAGTATTACGCTGGAGTAAAGGTGATCAAAAGGGATATCAAAAAATCCCTGAATCTGCGGTGCATGCAGATCCATGGTTAAAATGCGGTTTGCTCCGGCTTCTGTTAGCAGATTAGCTACAAGCTTAGCTGTAATGGCAACGCGAGGTCTGTCTTTCCTGTCCTGTCGGGCATAGCCATAATAGGGAATAACAGCGGTAATCCTTGCGGCTGATGACCTTCTTGCTGCATCAATCATGATCAGCAGCTCCATGAGGTTGTCGCCAGGAGGATTGGTTGATTGTACAATGAAAAGATCCGATCCACGAATCGATTCAAAATAGTTGACGGAAATTTCGCCGTCAGAAAAGTTTTCAACCTTTGCATTGCAAAGGGACATGTCGAGGTACTCAGCAATTTTTTCAGCGAGAGCCGGATTACTGCGTCCCGCGAAAATTTTAATGGGTTTTGCCATCGTGTCCTGCATATTCAGATGAAAGGGATTATATTATGGCAGCCTTGTTTAGCTCAGGAGAACTTTTGACCGTAATCGTAAATCCGGAGTCGAACAATCTTTAGATCTCAAATATAAATAAAAAAGGCCGAAAAAGTTGTTAAATTTTTTTCTCTTTCAAAAGCACTGTTATTTCTTAATTAAAATATGACTATTCAAGAGATCAAGGACTATCTTGGCCGATTTTTTGATTCCGTAGAACTGGCAGGTAATACCGATGTGTTGATTTCCGGACCAGCCAAGATCGAATCAGCCCAAAAAGGTCAGGTCAGCTTTATTGCCAATGATAAGTATGTCAGGCATCTTGCTACCACTGCAGCATCGCTTGTTATCGTGCACAAGTCGGTTTGTGTCGATGACTTTATCCAGAACACCTCCTTTCTTAAGGTCGCTGATCCCTATACAGCCTTTGTTTTTCTTCTCCAGAAATTTGCAACTCCCCGGATTATAGCTCAGAAAGGCATTGCTCCCTCAGCTGTTATCGGCAATGATGTTTCCATCGGTGATGGTGTTTCCATCGGAGAGTTTGCTGTAATCGGGGACCGATGCAGGATAGGCAGCAACACGGTGATTGGGGCTCATACCGTCCTTTTGCACGATGTAGCGGTTGGTGATGATACTGTTTTTTTCCCCAATGTGACCTGTTACGACGGAACTGTTGTTGGCAAAAGGGTGGTCATTCATTCTGGAAGCGTCATTGGTGCTGATGGTTTTGGGTTTGCGCCGCAAAAAAACGGATCATATATAAAGATTCCCCAGATGGGCATTGTTGAAATAGGGGACGATGTTGAAATAGGGGCAAATGCTACTATTGACCGCGCTACCATGGGCAGCACCGTAATCGGCAGGGGAGCCAAGATTGATAATCTTGTTCAGATCGCCCACAACTGCAGCATCGGTGAAGATACCGTTATTGCTGCCCAGGCTGGTATTTCCGGGAGCGTAAACATTGGCAATCAGTGTATGATAGGAGGTCAGGCCGGATTTGCAGGTCACCTTGAGCTGGCTGACCGCATTCAGGTTGCTGCCCAGTCTGGCATCTCAAAATCTTTTCTTCAGCCTGGTATTGCCCTCCGTGGATATCCTGCACAGCCTATGCGGGATCAGCTCAAGCATGAAGCTATGTTGCGTAACCTTGGAGCCATGAGAGAGAAGCTTAACCAGCTTGAAATTGAAATGAAAGAGCTGAAAAAAGCGTAGAATCCTTTTATTGCCTACTGTAGTGTGCTGTTCAGGTGCCAGTTATAGGGAAGAAAGCGGATGTGCATGGAGGAGAGATTTTCTTCAATCCACACTTTGCTTTCTTCCTTGACATAAGGCAGCAGCGAGAGAACTGTTTCGCGATCGCTGCCACCAAAATCTCCGCTGTACCATCCAAAGATAGCTGATAACCAGAGCGTGCTGGTTTGACGGTCAATTTCCATTCCTTTGCGGTTTATGAAACTTCTTGTCGCAGTATCAAGCTGTTGATCAATGATTGCCGCATCGTAGAATTCTATGGGAGGGCAGGATGAGGCAGCGCAAACCAGCGCAAAATGGATGCGTGAATCGAAAGAGTCAACAAGAAAAAGCCTTCGGTGATCAGAACCGGAAAAAGGTTTGAAGGGAAAGAGTGGATGCGGGCGGTTTTTCCGAAGGATGCCATGCTCTATGTCATCGGGCGTAAAAAAGAATTCACCGATATTGTAGCCGATCCTGCCGAAAAAATTGGTTATATCAAGCACCGATTGACGAATATCGAATTCAATAACTCCATGAATAATGAGGATGTTATAGATGTTGATCCAGAAAGCTTTTTTGTCGTTATCGGTTTGAAGTGTTTCTGGATTGAAGTTGTTCAGCGACCTTGCAAGCTGAAGGTATCTGCTGAATCCTTCCGATTCTTTCATGGCCTCGTAATTGACCGTCCCCTCCTCTGCATTGAAAAATGCTCCCTGCAGCAGATTGAGTGTTTTTTTTAACTCGGCACCGATAGCTTTTGTTGCTTCCGGGTGGTTGTGCTCGCTTTCATTCAGCGTTATCCGCAAAGGGATAAGATTTCGCAGCCAATGACGGAAAGAAGGCTCTTTTTCTGTTTTGTTTGCGCGGCGTTTTGCTGCAAGAATTGCTGAAACTGCATTGATATAGCCGATATGGCTGAATGCCTGGGGAAAGTTTCCCAGCATTTCGGAGGTTATGCAGTTAAATTCTTCAGAAAAGAGTCCGAGGTGATTTGAAGCTCTCAGCGTCTTGTTAAGGAGATCAGTTGCCTCATCGATTTTTCCTGAAAGTGCCAGGCACTCTACCAGCCAGAAATTACAAAGCAAAAATCCTCCCTCCTCGCCTTTAAGCCCATCACTGCTTTTGTAACGAAGCAGAAACTCGCAATCCATCAATTGATTTTCGCACGCTTCCATTGTACCCTGCACCCTTGGATCACTGATAGGGAGAAATCCTGTAAGTGGAAGCAAAAGAAGGCTTGCGTCAAGTTCGTTTGAATGGTATTTCTGGACAAAACTGTTGAGCTTTACATTGAATCCGTTGACAAGAATATCCTCTTTGATCAGTTTGCGTTTCTTTTGCCATAGATCAAGAGGAGCTTCAAAGCCGAAACGTCGGGCAATGGTGATACCTCTATCGAGCGCAACCCAGCACATGACTTTTGAAAAGACAAAATGATGTGGTCCATTGCGTACCTCCCAGATGCCATCATCTGGTTTTTGCCAGTTTTCTATGGCAAGCTCGCAGATCTCCCTGAAAAAAGGCCACAGCTCTTCATCAATTTTCCCTGCGTAATCCGACAGCCGGAGCGCACAATCCATCACTTCACCATAAACATCCCACTGGTTCTGCCGGTGTGCATCGTTGCCTACTCTAACTGGACGAGAATTGCGATATCCTTTCAGGTGGTCAAGTTCAATTTCCTGAAGGCGGTCGTTACCTTGCAGGGTATACATGATCTGGAGATTGCGGCTGCCGTATTTGCGGTAGGTAGCATTCAGCCAGCGCATGTAGGCTTCAGCTTCACTGACGTGGCCGAGTGCGAAAAGAGCTTTAAGGGTAAATGATGCATCTCTCAGCCAACTGAAGCGGTAATCCCAGTTTCTTTCACCGCCCGGAGTTTCCGGAATGGAGGTTGTAGCTGCTGCAGCAATAGCTCCGGTTGGTTGAAAGGTGAGAAGTTTCAGTGCAAGCAGAGAGCGGTTGATCATTGGTGTGAACTCGCCGAGGTAGGAGCACCGCTCCCCGACACAGTGTAGCGCCCACTCCTGCCAGAACACCCTGTTTTTTTCAAAAGAGCAATGCAGCTGATCAGTTACCCCGATATCACCATAGAGCAGATCGACGTGCGCCTCCTCCATGTCGTCAAGCTGCAAGGCAAGCTTGAGTTGCCCCATTACATTACTAATCAGGCTGGTATTGCGGCAAGTAACAGCAAGTGTGAGGGACTCTTGACCATACATGATGCGAAAACGGTTTCCATCTTGTTCCGCAGGATGAGGAACAATCCGTGCATAATCAGGTCTTGACATCAACGTGAGTGTAAAATTCATACTGCCCCGAACAACTTTCAGACAACGATGGATGCTGTGTTGCTGTTTGTTGCACTCTCTTGTGTTTTCAACAGGCATGAAATCATAGAGTCGTGCTTCCGCATTTTTTGTTGTGAACCGGCAGGAGAGGATGTTGGTGTTGACGATATATTCCTGGGTTGAGCTGAAGATCTCTGAAGGTTGCAGGCTGAAATAACCCCCTTTTTCATCATCCAGCAGTGCGGCGAAAATTGTTGGAGAGTCGAGCCAGGGAAGGGAGCAATAATCAATGGAGCCATCTATAGAAACAAGTGCGGCAGAATGGAGATTTCCGATAAGCCCATAATCAGCAATGCTTCTGTACATATCTGTATTCCTGTTTTGTCAAAAAAACTCAAAAAAATACATCATACAGAAAATAACAATAAATTCCCGGAACAAGGCACTGTATGGCCTGATACATTGTTCCGGGCAAGCTTCACAGAGAGGGTTACGAGAGATTTCTTGGCACCTGTGATGAGTGGTGGTGAAGGATAGGTTTGGGAAGCGAGATGTCCATTACAAAAGAAAATCTCGAAGGAAAAGAGAGCAATACCTGGTCAACTTCAAATTCAAAGGAGTAGATCCCGCTCAGGGTATGCACGGTATCGCTCAACGACTGTTTTCTGAGCGCCTTGTTGTGCAGTCGCACTCCGAGTCCATCTCTTGTTGCAAGCTGTGCAAAATAGCCTCTGACGCCTTCAGGGGCTATGACGGTATGCGGTGAAAATGTTGGAATAAGGACAGCAGATTCATGATAAAGTGCTGCAATGTCATCAGGACTTCCGCTACAGACACGTGAAACCCATTGAAAAAGAACCTCTTCAGCATTCTTGAAATACATAGTGGTAAGTATGTTTGTTGTTTTCCTTATTGTTGCCGAGCCACTACAATCTCTTGTGCAGGATCGGCTTGCAAGGTCGGAAATGTAAGCTTTTTTTTGCGACTGCCTGATAACAAACTTTCTCATGTCAGGCCACCATGCGCCAAAGTTATATAAGGGTAATCACACTGAAGTGTGAGACACTGTTGAGACATGAAAATTTCCTTTTGGTACGATAGTTAAGATCGTAACCAACCCTCATTTTTATAAGGGGTTACTATTTAAGTTACTTTTTTATATGATCTTAATTAATGTGGTGTAGTTTTTGTTTCATTTTTGGCGCGTTAATTGCTGTTAATAGAGCTAAACCCCATTGGCACAATTATGAAATTATAATGCGTTACGATATTGATATGCTTTTACTCAATGTTATTGCCAGTGATTATTAATGATTTGAATGGCGCTCTCTTTGCTTTCTTTTTCCATCCAAGCTATGCTGTTCTTGCCTGTAAAAAGGTTTCAAATGACCAAAATTGTTGAGGAGAAGTTATTATGCTCAATAGTGTAGTTGAGATGCCAATGCGATTGGAGGATAATAAAATTAATCCGGCCTTTGCAGAGGCCAGACATTTTATTCTTCAGCCTTCATTTTCTGTCAAACGGTTTTATGCTATATCGTTTGATATCCTGGCTGCCATGCTGACTGTCTGGATGGCATTTTCACTTCGTTTTGAACTTTGGCATTCCCCAGTAGGTAACCAATGGCTTATCTATCTGTTAGCACCGGTTCTCATGATACCGGTTTTTATCTATGCTGGTCTTTACCGCGTTGTTTATCGTCATAGTGGTTTTTCTGCATTCATAACGCTGATCCAGGCATCTGCAGCCTACGGTCTGTTATTTATATGCGTTTTGTTTTTTTTGAATGTACCCGGAGTTCCCCATTCCATTGGAGTGCTGCAGCCGATGATCTCTTTACTTATTATAGGCGGAAGCCGTGGCTTTGTTAAGTTCTGGTATATCAATAACGATATCAAAGAACAAAAGGGAGTTGTTAAGGAAAAGCTCATAATTTATGGTGCGGGCTCAGCCGGGGTAGAGATCATGAATGCTATAAACAGAAGTAAAAAATATGACCTTGTTGGTTTTGTTGATGATGAAAAACAGCTGCATGGAAGAACCATCAATGGTATGAAGGTATACAGCTTCACGCAGGCCGAGGATTTGATAGTGCAGCAGGGTATCAGCAACATTCTTCTTGCTATGCCTTCAGTAAGCCGTGTTCGACGTAGTGAAATTGTCAATAAGTTCAAGAAGTTCCCTGTTCATATCCAGATGCTTCCCGGATTTGAAGAGCTTGTCGATGGCAGAGTAAGTATTTCAGATATCAAGGAAATTCAGATTGAGGATCTCCTTGGGCGTGATCCAGTACCTGTCAATAACGCGCTTGTCAATGAGATCATTGAGGGAAGGGTGGTATTGGTTACAGGCGCAGGCGGAAGTATAGGCAGCGAACTCTGTCGCCAGCTCCTTGCAGCCAATCCTTCAAAGCTTTTGCTCGTCGATAATGCAGAACACAATCTCTATATCATTAACAACGACCTTCAGCGTCGCCGTTTACGCATCAATTCCATAACCGAAGTTGTTCCACTCCTTGGTGATGTTACCGATGAGAACCGCATGGCTGAAATCTGCAGTGTTTTTGAGCCTTCCGTTATCTATCATGCCGCGGCATATAAACATGTGCCGATGGTCGAGCATAATCCTGTTCAAGGGGTACGTAATAATGTTTTGGGAACGCTTACTGTCGCAGAGGTTGCTCTTCAGTATGGTGTATCCAGTGTTGTCCTTGTAAGTACCGACAAAGCGGTTCGTCCCACCAATGTTATGGGAGCCAGTAAAAGATTCTGCGAAATGATTTTTCAGGCACTTGCAGAAGAACTTGGGCATTCTACCTGTTTTTCAATGGTACGATTTGGTAATGTTCTTGGTTCAAGTGGTTCAGTAGTACCTCTTTTCCGTCAGCAAATCAAGGAGGGAGGCCCATTGACTATTACCCATGAAGAGATAACCCGATATTTTATGACCATTCCCGAAGCTGCACAACTGATTATCCAGGCCGGTGCAATGGCTTCAGGGGGAGATGTTTACCTCCTCGATATGGGTGAACCGATAAAGATTGTCGATCTTGCGCGGCGCATGGTGGAGCTTTCTGGCCTTTCTGTACGTGACATAGAATTTTCCTATACAGGCCTTCGTCCCGGCGAAAAACTTTACGAAGAGTTACTTATTGGTAATAATCCGGAGCCAACACAGAATTCCCGTATATTTAAAGCTAACGAGGATTTCGTGGCATGGCCAAAACTTCTGAGGGAACTTGGAGAGTTAACCTTTGCTATCAGTAATAATGATGTCGATAGCATCAAGCGACATTTAATGAGACTCATTCCTGAATATCAAACGAATTCCAAAACAACAGATTATGTTGCTTTGGAACAAAAGAATCAGTGTCTGAACATTGCACTCTGTGCGTAACAGATGAGTTAGAGGAAGTTCACTTCAAGAAGGCCATTCTTCAAAGAATGGCCTTTTTTTTTCCTCTAAAAGTTGGTGATCAGCTCTTTCCAGAGGTGCTGATAGGCTTTAGCCGCAGGAGAGTTTGGCTGTACAGCATTCAGAGGAGCCCGATAGATACCCATTTTTTCGACATCGGAGTTGTAGGGAACGCTCCCGGCAAGGATCCCCGGGCTCTTGCGGAATTCATTGATAATATCACGATGCATTTTTTTTCTTGTTTCAACCATGGTAAAAAATGCCCGGATTTTTGAGCTGTCGAGGTTGTTGGCTTCAAAAAAATCGGTTAACTGAATGTAAGTACGAATTGATAGTGTCGTTGGAATCAAGGGTACCAGGATAATATCGGCGGCCTCAAAAACACTTTCAGAGAGCAGGGTAAGGTTTGGTGGGCAATCTAAAAAAACAAACTGGTAATCGTCGCTCAGCTCTTCAAGGTTTTTTTTAAGTTTTCTCTTTGGTTTTTTCTCTTCAGAAAGTTCGATATCAAGGTTGCGGAACGAAAAATCAGAGGGCAGAAGGTCAAGGTTTTCAAAGTCGGTCGCTTTGATATTGTTGTAGATTTTTTTGTTTCCCTTAAGAAATTTTTCACTGTTGAACCTTTTTGAGGCAGTGATTCTGAAATAGTAGGATGTTGCTCCCTGTGGATCAAGATCGCAGATCAGTGTTGGTTGAGAGAGCAGGGAAGAGAGATAGGAGAGATTCACTGCTGTAGCGGTTTTTCCAACCCCCCCCTTGATACTGTAGAGTGCTATTGTTTTCATCTTACCGAGGTGCCTGAGAGGAGATTGTGGAAATGCTGTGCGGTTTCATCACTATCAAACTGCCGGAATGTTTTGTGGAATTGTTCTCGTGCCTCTTCCTGTTTATGGAAAAGAGTTGCCATAAGGCCGCCCATTGATGCGGAATAGAGAAGCTCTTCCTTGATTGGGGGCATTGCTGTAAGGCGGTCATGAAGAAACCTGAGCTGAACCGCAAAATCGACAAAGTTACCAAGATTTTCCTGCAGCTCCTTAAGCTTTCTGATAACAGGGGTAATAGTTTTTTGTGGAAAAATTGAGGAGAAAAATTCAAGCAGATATCTTAGCTTTTTGCAGTCGATACGCAGTGCATGAAGTTCAGCATCAGTTGTTTCCGAGCTGACATGACGACCATGCCGGATTACTTTTTTCCATGCTTTTTTTATCGTCTCCATGGCAACGGTTATAGTGGAAAGCGAAGCGTTCGGAGCTTGCTGCGGATCTGGTAGAGACTCTCGATAGACAAACCGGTTCCACTTATTGACAAAGGATTGATAGTCGCTGGATGCAAGATAACGGCAGAACTGTTTGTGAAGTTTTTTGCGGGAAGCTGCGATATCGCTGAAGAAGGGTTTAAGCGGTGATTGGAGAAATGGCGGGAGATAGTTGAAATAGCTCTCCTGCTGTAGCAGATAGACATCGCTGTCCCGTAATTCGTTTGTCTGTTTACCAAGATTTTTAAAGGCATTGAGGAAAAACGCACTCTCTTGTGGATCAAAAATCCCCTTGAGCTGTTTCAGAACCGATCTGGTTCGACGAATGGCTACTCGATAGTCGTGCAGAAACTCAGTGTCGATGTTGTTTTTTATTCCATGTTCATTCTTTTGCAAGATTGACAAAGTGAATTGGAGCAGACGTCGGGTACTTTCATGAATGGATGCATCAGCATCAAGAGAGAGGGAAATTTTTGAGGAGTAGCCTTGAACGTTTTGTCCAGATGCTCTCATGATGAGCAGAAAGAGATCTTTAAAATCAAGAGCACTGCCAAACGAGTTTTGATCAACCAGTTTTTCTATCTCCTCTTGATATCCTTTTAATGGTATCAGTGAAAAAAGAGATGCGAAGGGCTCCGGATTTTTCTTGTCGGAAAGGCATAGGGAGGTCGAAGTCAGAACACCTATGATTTTTTCGTTGTCGTCAAGGATGTGATATGAACGAATGAGAGTATTAATGGAGCAGAGCCTGATGAAGGCCCTGATGTCGCTGTATGAAGAGAGGAGATTTTTCAGTTTTCCTGATGGGAGAAGAGCAGGGGATAAAATGGAGGGATCCCTGCTGAAGTCGACAGATGCTCTCTCCTGGCCAGTATTGAGATCTATAAAAGAGAGACTTTTCTTTGTTTTAACAATGACAGCCTCTTTCTCGAAAGCATTCCATTCAAAGGTATCATAGAAATCAAGCTGCTCTTCGGTTGATGAGAGAGCCTTGAGTCTCCAGCCGTAAAGCAGCCCTTTTTCAAATATCAGCTCTAACTGACCTGATGACTGTAGTGTGAAGTATAATGTTTTCGTCGTAATGTGCATACTTTGCCACCATGAATGAATAATCCCCCTAAGTAATTAAGGCAAAAGAGAAACATCAATATAGTTCCCTTTTATATTACAAATAGCTCTGACTTTTTCCTCAGTGAATTTTTCGGCATTTTCGCCAGTGATAAAATCTCCGCCAATTTTTTTAAGAGCACCTTCAAGTGTTATCAGCTTGTTTCTCGAACAATTAAAATTACCCTTAACTTTTTTAGGAGAGCCTTTGAGAGAGGTGAGCTGGTTACCGGAACAATCAAAATTCCCTTTAACTTTTTTAGGTGTACCTTTGAGAGAGGTGAGCTGGTTGTCTGAACAATCAAAGTCTCCTTGTATTTTATCCGGTATACCTTCAAATGAAGTCAGTTGATTGTTTGAACAATTTAAATTCCCTACTTCCTGGGGAGTACCTCGGAGAGATGTGAGCTGGTTTCCCGAACAGTTAAAATAACCTCCAACCTCTTTAGGAGCGCCCTTGAGGGAGGTCAGATTATGATTTGAACAATCAAAGTTTCCATAAACCTCAACAGGTCCGCCTTTAAGGGAGGTGAGCTGGTTTCCGGCACAAGAAAAATCTCCGACTACAAAATCCGGACTGCCACCCAGAGAGGTCAACTGATTGTTTGAACAGTCAAAATCCCCTCGAACTTCATCAGGGCCACCATCAAGTGAGGTCAGTTGATTGTGAGAACAATCAAAATCAATAACTTCATGTGGAGAGCCTTCAAGTGTTGTCAGCAGGTTATCAGAACAGGCAAAATCTCCCCCGACTTTATGAGGGCCCCCTTCAAGTGTTGTCAACTGGTTCCCTGAACAATCGAAATTACCCTTAACTCTTTTAGGAGTGCCTTCAAGTGAAGTCAGACGGTTGCTGTTACAATCAAAATCTCCTTGAACTACCTTTGGCGCACCTTCGAGCGAAGTCAGCTGATTGTGTGAACAATCAAAATTCTCAACTTCCTCGGGAGTACCTTCAAGTGTTGTCAGCAGGTTATCAGAACAGGCAAAATCTCCTCCAACTTTATAAGGGCACCCTTCAAGCGTTGTCAACTGGTTTCCTGAACAATTGAAATGACCCTCAACAATTACCGGGCAGCCTTTCAGCGAGGTTAATCCCTTGTGTGAACAATCTATATCGCCCTTCCCATCCAGAGAGCCCATAACATTTTTGAATGTTGTGGCGTTAACTTTGTTAGTCATTTTACTAAACTTTAAGAAGTTAATTTCCCGCGGTTTGCGGGGAAATTTTACAATGC
The DNA here is from genome assembly GCA_012972835.1 of Chlorobiaceae bacterium. Classification (GTDB taxonomy): domain Bacteria; phylum Bacteroidota; class Chlorobiia; order Chlorobiales; family Chlorobiaceae; genus Chlorobium. The sequence goes on from JABDHK010000031.1 coordinate 44,121, forward strand.
TTATTTCTGAAAAACAGATATGATGCTGTTTGTGGCGGGGAGTTTCATTACAAGTTTAATGGCCAATCTCTGGAGGTCAAGATGATTCTTTAAGAGATTTTATGAGGTTTTCATAGAAATCTTCCTTATGGCGGGCGATTTCACCGGTGACGAGATAGACGACTTCGCGGGCAATTCTTGTGGCATGGTCAGCCATACGTTCGATATACCTCGATATGCTTAAGGCAGCTATCAGTTCGTCGGCATGAGCCTCCTGACCTCTCATCATCGCCGTGACCTTCTTAAAGGCCAGACGGTGCATGATATCGATCTCTTCATCGAGCGCTATGACCTCGTCGGCCAGATTGCGGTCTTTTGAAACAAAGGCTTCAATGGAACGTTTGACCATCTCGCCGGCATGCTGACCCATGGTCTCGAACTCAAACAATGCAAGCATTTGTGGAGTGATCTCCGGCATTCGGTCAATAATATGCACTGCCAGATCGCCGATACGCTCAAGATCATCGTTGATCTTCATGATGGTGACAATGGTTCGCAGGTCGCGTGCTACCGGCTGCTGCAGGGCCAGAAAGGCCAGACAGCGCTCTTCGAGGTCAACCTCTGCACTATCTATTTCATTGTCAACCATCCTGATCTGGCGGGCACTCTCCACATCCTGATGTTTCACTGCCGAGAGGGAGAGAAAAAAGTTTTCCAGTACTTTTTCGGAGAGTTGAACAAGAACCCCTGAGAGTTCCTTTATATGTTCATGGACCGGTCGTTCTGACATGGGAGTTATCTTGTGTTACAGTTAGCTGAATCTTCCGGTTATATAGTCTTCGGTGATCGGGTCTTTCGGGTTGGTGAAGAGCTGCGCGGTCGGCGCATGTTCAACCAGTACCCCTTCGTAAAAGAACATGGTGGAGTCCGAGACCCTTGATGCCTGCTGCATGTTGTGTGTGACAATCATGATGGTATAACTGCCTCGCAGCTCCTGGATCAAGTCCTCGATTTTTGCGGTGGCTTTGGGGTCGAGTGCCGAGGTTGGTTCATCGAGCAGGAGAACCTCTGGCTCAACGGCGAGGGTGCGGGCAACACACAACCGCTGCTGCTGGCCTCCGCTCAGCCCGAGTGCATTTTTATCGAGGCGGTCGCTAACCTCATCCCATATCGCGGCTTTCCGCAGACTTCGTTCCACAATTTCAAGCAGCTTTTTCTTGTCAGTCACCCCATGCAGTCGGGGGCCGTAGGCGATGTTGTCAAAAATGGATTTCGGAAAGGGGTTCGGTTTCTGGAAGACCATTCCTACCTTCTTACGCAGCAGCACCTCATCAGTGAATTTGCCGTAAATGTCGTCACCGTCAAAAAGAAGGGTGCCTCCGATGCGGCAGTTTGGTATCAGGTCGTTCATACGGTTGATGGAGCGTAGAAAGGTGCTCTTGCCGCAGCCACTCGGGCCGATAATGGCCGTAACATATTTTGAGAGAATATCGGCACTGACCTTCTTGACCGCTTCAAACTCGTTGTAATAGATTGAAAAATTTTTGGCTGAGATATGAGCACTCCCGCCTCCGGATACGAGTTTCCGTGCAGGTGGAAGATAGATATCTCTTGTTGCCTTCTGTGCCGGCGCACCCTGCGAACTTTCCCGGGCATCAGCTGTCATGAGCATTGATCCTTAACCTTTTAGTTTTTTGGAAATACGGGCTCTCCATACAATTGCCGAGAGATTGAGCAGCAGCACAATAGTAACCAGAGCGAGCACCATGCCATACTGCACGTGGCGGATTTGAGATGCGGCTTCATGCTCGCTGGCAAGATTGTAGATATTCCAGCTGAGTGCCGGTGTGGGAGAGGAAAACACATCGGCGAGGCCTATGGCTGAACCGACACTGACTGCGGCGGTAAAAATAATGGGTGCGGTTTCGCCTGCGGCCCTGCCAAGGCTGATTACCCCTCCGGTAAGGATACCGGGCAGTGCTGCCGGAAGAATCACGGTGGCAATGGTATTCCATTTTGTGGAGCCAAGGCTGAGTGATGCCTCCCGGTAGGTTTTCGGTACGGCAAGGATCGCCTCTTCAGCTGCACGGATAATGGTGGGTAGAATCATGATGGCGAGAGTCAGTGCACCGGCAATCACACTTTTGGATTCGGAAACCTTGAGGGTATTGATAAAGAAGGCAAGCCCGAACATGCCGAAAACAATGCTCGGCACACCGGCAAGGGTGCTGTTGGCACTTCGCAGCATGCTGTTGAAGAAGCCTGGTTTGGCATATTCGGTAAAATATACTGCAGCAATGACTCCGAGTGGAAAGGCAAAGAGCATGGCGCCGATGGCCAGGAAAAAGGTGCCTTGAATCTCAGGCCATATTCCACCGAAAAAATGCGAGTCTACGGAGCTGTCGGTAATAAACCCCCAGTAGAAGGTAAACTCAGGAATGAGCATGTGCTCAAGGTTCTCTTTGACATAGGGAAAGAGCGGGGCAAGAGAGGTGCCTGCAAAACCAGCAGCACGGCTTGCAAAGTACTCCTTTGCCATGATGTCGGGATTGGAGTTATCCCATTTTGATTCATACATGAGGTCGTGGAGTTTCTCCTGGGCTTTCTCCCATCGGGTCTCGCCGTACTTGAACCTGGTCAGCATCGGTTCAGGGCTGCCGGGAGGAGGGCCAAGCAGTGCCTGTAGGGCTGTTTTGACCGGTGTGTATTTTTCCTTGTACTCTGCCTTTTTTTCCGGCTCCATCTTCTCAAGTTCCGCCTCAAATCCAGTGAGCATGTCGTAGGCCTTCCGGCGGTATCGGTCTGAAGAAGCAATCTCACTTGAAAGCTGCTCGCTCCCGCCTCGGCGGAACTCATGGAGCAGCATTTTGCGGTGCTCTACGGTGCCGGTAAAAAAGAGTGCGCCGATACCGTTGCTGACAATCGGCACAAGCACAATCAGTAAGGCCATTGCCATGACCACAAGAGAGCCGATACCAAGGGCGGTAAAGGAGCGATCAAGTATTTTCCGGGTTCCGATATTCATAACAACAAGACAAACAGGTTACAGGAGACCATTACAGAGCTTCGCCATAGAGAGATCACTGGCCGGAAAGAATTTTACGCTGCCGGACAACAATACGTTCGCTGACCAGATTGCTGATAAAGCTGATAACCAGCAGCAGGAGACCCATGGCAAACAGTACATGATAACGGGCCGATCCGGTCACCTGGTCGGCTTCGCCCATGTCGCCGGCAATGGTTGCCGTGAGTGTCCGGACTGCTTCGAGATAGTTGAACCATGGTTCGGGAATATGGGATGAGTTACCTGAGGCCATCCAGACCACCATGGTTTCGCCGAGTGCGCGCATGATACCGAGAATCACTGCTGCAAGAATACCGCTGCTTGCTGCTGGAAGAATGGTTTTCACGATGGTCTCGGCCCTTGTGGCTCCAAGCGCGTAACTGCCTTCGCGGATGTCGCGTCCTACAGCCTGCAAGGCATCTTCCGAAACGCTGACAATAGTCGGCAGCGCCATGAAGCTCAGAATAATGGAGACATTGAGCGCGTTGGTACCGGTAATAATCTGAATTGCAGAGAGCAGTGTACCTACCTTGTAGAGGAGAAAAACCGAAAGAAGAGCAAAAAGCAGAAGAAGCGTCACGTGGAGTTGTTTCCTGCGCGTCGGATCCTTGATGTCGTTGGTCAGGAGATCAGCCGCCACGATCACCGCGAGCAGAAGAAAGGGTGAAACAAGAATCCACCACGCCCACATCAGCATAGGGCCGCCGTTGTTCTGCAGGAGGGGAGCGAGGACAACAAGGGCGAAAAAGCCGAATGCTACGGAAGGAATTGCTGCAAGCATCTCAATGACTGGCTTGGCGTACTGGCGGACTGAAAAAGGGAGGATATCGCTGAGGCAAATAGCGGCTGTAACGCCCATCGGCACGGCAATCATCGCTGAACCAAGCGTGACCATCAGGGAGCCGTAGATAATGGCAAGGGCGCCAAACGTACCGGGCTTGTCAGCCGGGGACCAGTTTGAGCTGGTGAAAAATTCAGTGAAGCCTCGAAGCTGGAAAAAGGGCACAGCATCGCGTGCGACAAAGTAAAAGATAAAGAGGACAATAATGGCGACAAACGAGCCTATCCCGAGAAGCACCCCTTCGCCGACTTGTTTGGCGGCCTTCTGCATGGTGCGTTTCTGAGCACTTACGACAAATGCATTGGTTCGGTTGTTTCCTCCGACACTCTCGTCAGCCATAAAGTTCAAAAGTTTATTAGCAATGGTTCCGGGTATCCGGCTTTATTATTGTTCCATAATTTATTGGCTTTCGTCATAGAAAACAATGGGGAATATGTTACAAGTTTGTGACTTTTTAGAAGAATTACCCGAAGAGTTATGGTGTTGTTATTGGGGTAATAAATCTTTTCCTGTGAAATCATCCTATGCAACAGATCAACTCTGGCAGGATAACAGAGTTCACGGGAAGTTTACAATAGGGAGAAGGGTATGTTTCTCACAATCAATTACCTTAACTCTGTCCTCAAGAACCAACGAAACGAAGCAATTGCGTTATTTCTGTACCGTGGAGGTAAACCAAAATAACCATTAATGTTTGGACTGCCAACTCTTGGTATGTGCTACAGTAAAAGCACGATGTGTTTTCTTGAAAAAAAACATGTGCATCTTGAAAGCCTGCTTAAAAAAGCAAAAGCGGTGCACCTCGATCAATCCTCACGGATTCTTATACTCAGTGATCTTCATATGGGCAATGGAGGCAGGCTTGATGAGTTTCGGCAAAATGCGGAACTGCTCAAATGCATCTTGGGGAGCTATTATTTGCCTGAAAAATACAGTCTTGTTCTTAATGGCGATATTGAGGAGTTGTTTAAGTTTTCCCTGAAGAACATTACTTCGAAGTGGAGCGATTTTTATGATCTTTTTTTGAAGTTTAAACAGAACGGCTTTTTATGGAAAACATACGGCAATCATGATTCAGCCCTGCTTGACGAGGGTGAGTACCTGCTCCGATCATCGCTTGTCGAATCAATTAAACTTCACTATGGCAATGAAATCCTCCTGCTTTTTCACGGCCACCAGGCATCGCCCTTTTTGTGGGAAACCTGTTCAGTCCTCAGCCGTGCAGTCATCTTTTTTCTCCGCTATATTGCAAAGCCTGTCGGTATCAGAAACTTTTCTGTAGCCTATAACAGCCGCCGACGGTTTGCCATCGAACAATCCATCTATGAGTTTTCAAACCACTCTAAAATTGTTTCCATTATAGGTCATACCCATCGTCCATTGTTTGAATCACTGTCAAAAGTGGATTATCTCAATTACAGGATCGAGGATCTCTGCAGAACCTATTCATCCATACCTGATGAACAGCGCCCGGAAATTGAGCATAACATCACCCTGTTGAAAACGGAACTTGATGCCTGTTACAAAAAAGGCAAAATCAGCGGTCTTCGGAGTGGCCTCTACAACAACCTTCCAATTCCAAGCGTTTTCAACTCAGGGTGCACTATTGGAAAGCGCGCTGTCACAGCCCTCGAAATTGAAGGGAGCACCATCCGCCTTGTCTGCTGGTATAATGGTAAACGGAAGCCTAAATTTATTGGTGACCGGGATCAGCGGCCAATCGAACTTGGTTCAACTGGCTATTCAAGAATTGTCCTGAATGAAGACTCCCTTGATTATGTTTTTTCCCGCCTTCATCTTCTTGCTTGATCTGCTCAGGAACGATCACCGATTTCACGGAATTGTTGCAACTCCGTAACCATTCACCAACACTATTTTCTTTTCTTACAATTGTGAAGTTCAGGGTTTTCATAGGGCTGTCACAGGTAACTGAAGGAGTTTCATGAAGCAATATGGCGGCAAGTTTTTCAGGCCACTTCCTTTATTATCTCGAAGAAGGTCTCTCCTGCTAAGATTACTCATGATTCCCAATTTTCTGTTAACCAGGGTTTACGGTCTTGAGAATCTTTCAGGATCAGAGAGTGCGCGTATCTATGCCTTCAACCACAACAATTCACTTGAAGCGCTGATGGTACCGGTGTTGCTCATCTATCTTCTCGGTGGCCGTATTATCAGTTTTGTGATTGACTGGATGTATGGCAAAATCCCGATTCTCGGTTCTGTGATTAACATGACAGACCCCGTCTATGTCTATCACAAACGCTCTACGCTGCCCTGGATAGAAGCAAGGCGACCTTCCCACGTTGCAAGTGATACGGTAGAGCAGTGTTCTGAAAGGCTTCTGGCAGGCCGGAGCATCGGGATCTTTCCCGAAGGAAAGCGCAACAGAAATCCGGGGTATCTTGTCCGCGGAAAGCCGGGCATAGGCCATATTGCCTTGCACTCCGGAGTTGCTGTCGTGCCAGTGGGAATAGATTTTAACTGCAGGATAACAAAAGGGAAAATACCATTGATTGGCCGAACAATAGTCAGGATCGGTAGACCAATGCATTTTCCATACCACACTGCAGCATATTTGGCCCTCATTGCCGATAGATCATACCAAAGTAATAAGCAATCTGAACTTCATCGGATGGCTGCCGATGTTACCCATGAAATCATGCTCTCTCTTGCTGAACTTTCAGGCAAGCGATACGGCGAGAGCTGCCCTGTAAAAAGCATAATATTTTCAGAAACAACTATTGAGACAAAGGAGCAAACATGTCAAGTGTAACCGTCAGCAGGGTTGAAAGTGCCGGCGATCGTACCGCTGCTCTCGAAGTGGTCAAAAGTGTCTTTTGTGTTGAAAAAAAATGGATTACCACGGTTCAGAACCAGATTCCCGATGAGCCTTCCGGGGATAATGACGTTTCATGGTTTTTGGCAAAAATCAATGACCATCCGGCAGGTGTGCTTCGTCTGCTCTATGATCCCTCTTTTGACATTCCCAAAGAGTACGACGTGAAGTTCATGCCGGGCATAGATGTTGAAGCGTTGAAAAACGCCGGAAAATACGTGGAAATTGGCAGATTCATGATCCTTGAAGAGTTTCGCAAGAACCCAAGAGTTGCACTTCGATTGATGCGCTCAGCTGCTGCTGAGGTTATTGAGCGTGATTACACTCACTTTATCACTGATGTATTTGAAGGGGAGGCGCATTCACCACTTAATTTTCATACCAGGGTGCTTGGGTTTGAAGTGGTCGGCAAGCATATGTTCGGTGAACTGAACTGTAGTTCGACCAGGATTATTTTAACGCTTGATATTCTCAAGCTCTACCGACGGGTCAAAGACAGTCGGAGCAGGATTTACCGCGAATTGACCGATGGTTTCAGGGGGATTTTTGAACGCAAGGCTGCTCTCGCAAAGTCTGGAATTTCCAGAGTCTGAAAGATATGTTAAGGTTTCCGGGCACAAGAGTGGGTGATGGTCACATAAAACCAAAGGAAGTGATGCATGCTGCGACTTGATGAATTGAGGGCAGAAATAAAAGGAGAGTTTTTTCTCCAGGAAGAGCTGACAAAACATGATGTTAAAAAAGTTGATGCCCAAGCCGACATTATTATCAAGCCTGCAGGGAAAAAAGATCTCGTAAAACTGTTACGCATGCTTGAAAAATCAGGCTTTCCACATCTGGTCATCAATTCAAAAGGGCGTGTTGTATTCCCTGACCGGCGGTTTCATGGTGCTGTAGTTGTGACGGATCTGAAACTGTAATGAATGGTCGATACTCTTTGCAGGAAGGGAACGGAATTAAGCTCTCTATGCGTTATAGTATTGAATGTTATGAACCTTAGGAAAGTATCGGAATCGCAAGATATGAATGGGGTGAAAACCCGGACTCAAATATTTGATAGCACTTTATTTTTACAAACTTGTTTTTATACGGCACCATGAAACCTTATTCTTTTTGTCCAATTTGTGGTACAGGACTTGATCAGGCAATGATTGAAGGGCGAGAGCGAAAGTTCTGTCCGTCATGTTCTTGGATACACTATATCAACCCCGTCCCTGTAGCAATAGCTTATACAGTGAACAGAAACGATGAACTTCTTGTTGTCCGGAGGGCACACGAACCAGCATATAATGAATGGTCACTTCCCGGGGGATTTCTTGAAGCTGGCGAAGAAGCAGAAGAGGGATGTCTGCGTGAACTGATGGAGGAAACAGCTCTTGAAGGAACAATCGATTCGCTTATCGGAATCTATCACCGGGAGGTGGAGCTTTATGGATCGCTGCTTGTTCTTGCCTATCGGGTTGTTGTTGCTGATGATACCATAGCGATCAATCATGAGTTGTTTGACGCTGGATTTTATCCGCAGCATCTCATTCCTGAAGTACGGATTCCTCTGCACCAGGATATTATCAAGGCAGCATCTCTTTACGAGTCTGTTCAGTGATGCTTTTTTTCTGCTGCCTCTGGTGCAACAGGAAGAAGCAGGCTGAACACTGAGCCCTGATTTACTCTTGAACGGACTTCGATATCTCCTTTATGAGACAGAACAATGTGCTTGACAATTGAAAGCCCAAGTCCTGTCCCTCCAAGTTGCCGGGAACGAGCCTTGTCAACCCTGTAAAAACGCTCAAAAATTCGGCTAAGGTCATCCTTCGCTATGCCGATACCATTATCTTCCACCTCCAGTCGCACATGATTATCGCTCCTGAATGCTGCAATTCTGATCTTTCCGTTGCGCTCATCAACATATTTAATGGCGTTGTCAAGGAGATTACGGATAACAATTTCAAGGTAGACCGCATCGGCCAAAACTGGCGGAAGACCTTTAGGGATACAGATATCAAGCATGATCTGCTTCTTGTCAAGCGAGAGTTTCAGAAGAGCAACTGATTTTGCAATGATGCTTTTTATATCTACGGCCATAAACTGAAACTCTATATGTCCTGACTCAATTCTGGAGAGGTCGAGCACATCATTGACCAGGGCTGTCAGCTGTTCGCTTGCCTGCAAAATAATACGCAGAAACGCTGTGGCATGTTCCTTTTCATGCATAGCCCCATCAAGCAGTGTTTCAGTATAACCAGTGATAATGGTGAGCGGTGTGCGGAGTTCGTGTGAAACACTGGACACAAAATCCCTTCTGACTTTTTCCAGATTACGGAGTTTGGTAATATCGTTTAATACAAAAACTGTTCCGTCAAACTGACCATCCTTCATGACAGGCATCGAACTGATCTGCATAATGCGCACTCCTTTCGAGCTCTTCAGTGACATCTCTTCCTTAATCAGCGTTACACGGTTACTGTGAACCTTGGCAAAAAGTTCCTGAAGTTTGATATCGGTCAGATGTTTAAGAGGGCGGGCGGTGAACATGCCGCCATCTATCCGGAACATTCTCGACGCTGCAGGATTGACCAGAACGATATTTCCGAGACTATCGGTAACAATGATAGCCTCACGAATACCCGAAAAAACCGCATGGTACCACTCCTCACTGCGTTGCATTTTTATGATCTCATCCTGCATTGCATTGAAGGTATTGGCAAGCACGCCGATCTCATCCTTGCGCTGGACAGGAATAAGGCCGCTATGGTTGTTTTGAACTCTTTTTTGAGCGGCTGCAGCAAGAGTCCGGATCGGACGGGAAAGAAAAAAAGCTATAACAATACCTGCTATCAGAGAAAAAAAGAGAGCCCGGCACAGTTTGAACACTATGCCATCTTGTAGTTTTTCCTCGAAAAGTCTGATGTCGTAAAAGGGTTTGGCAAATCGAAGGATTGCATAGGGTTTGGGTGAGCCAACAGGAACAGCAATATAGAGCATCTGCTCCTTGACGGTTTGACTGTACCGGATACTTTCACCGTACCCTTTTTCAAGAGCACCCTTTATTTCCGGCCTTCCCCGGTGATTCTCAACAAGGTCTAACCTGTCGGATGAGATATATGAGTCTCCAATAACCCGCCCATCAAGATCAATCAAGGTGACTCTGATGTTAAGCGCACGACCTGCGTTACTGGCCCATGCATCAGCGTTTCCTCTCGTGTGCCACTCCTGGGGTTTCTGTTCAAGTATCTGTTTATTAAATAACAGATTTCTTTGCAGTTCCATCCTGATTTCAGCACTTACTATATCGGTCAACTCTTTGCCGATCGAGAGATAGCTGATCAGTGCGGTTAAAAAAATAATTATTCCGATAACGAAACCAAGCTTGTAAGAGATCTTAACCTGCATGGCTCTCGCTCTCTTTTTCCTCCAGCTTGTAGCCGAGTCCTCGTACTGTTTTGATCATTTGACCAGTATCCCCGAGTTTTTCACGAATCCTTGTAATGTGGGTATCAATAGTCCTGGTATTAATCGATTTATCGACATCCCAAACATCGCTGAGCAACATCTCCCTTGACAGTGCGTCACCTTTTCTTTTAATCAGCGCTACGAGAAGTTTGAACTCCATAAGGGTCAATACAAGCTCTTTACCCTCAAGAGTAGCAATATGACGTGTTAAATCGACTTCAAGATCACCTGCCTTAAGTACTTCCTGGGTTTTACCACCTTGACGGCGATCCCGTTTAAGAATTGCCCGTATCCTGAGGGTCAGCTCACGGGGACTGAACGGCTTGACCACATAGTCATCAATGCCAAGTTCAAAACCGAGAATCCTGTCGATCTCCTCTCCCTTAGCGGTGAGCATGATAATAGGAATATCTTTATAGAGTTGATGCTGCCTTATTTTTCGGCATACCTCAAAGCCATCAATTCCTGGCAGCATGATATCAAGCAGCACCAGATCAAAACTTTTTCTCGAAAGTTGCTCTATACCAATTTCACCGCTCCCTGCAATATGACAGGTAAAGCCAGCACGCTCAAGATTATATTCCAGCAGTTTGGCAAGGTTCTGGTCATCCTCTATAACAAGAAGCATAGGATCCGGCATGGCATTGTGGTTATTAATTTTCTGTTACAACCCGGTAGAGATAGAGTTTGATTATAAACATTTTTTGTAAAGAGGTCAGTGCCGGTTTACTAAGGTTGTATTTTTTTCTATTCCTTGACAATTCTGTAACAATTTTTCAACATTCATTAGTGTACCTTGTATCCATTATCAACCTGTTCTTGCATGAGAAATAGCTATATTCGCCCTATTTACACCCCTTTGTGAGAGTTCTCTGGACAATGGATTGTTATCGAGCCCATGGTAGAAAAGAATGTTAAAAACCCCCTGCCCTATTTCTGGGATATTGTTGCTTTTGCTCTTGTCATGGGGCTCATTACCCTTTTGGCATGGGGGAGCCGTCAAATGGCAGTGCCCTATATTCCTGGCGATCAGATACAGCTCTCTCTTGATCCTGTGCATCTACCCATGTATGCACTCCGCACTGTACTCAGGATGGTTGCAGCGCTCATTGCTTCATTTACCTTTACCTTTACCTACGCAACATTAGCCGCAAAAAGTCGTCGGGCAGAAACCATTCTGGTGCCGCTCCTCGATATTCTCCAATCGGTGCCGATTCTTGGTTTCCTCTCCATTACCGTTACCGGTTTTATTGCACTTTTTCCAGGAAACCTTCTTGGTGTTGAAATGGCGGCCATCTTTGCCATCTTTACCTCACAGGCATGGAATATGGCCTTCAGTTTTTATCAGTCTCTGAAAACCGTACCGAAGGAACTTCAGGAAGCTTCAGACCTCTTTGGCCTCTCATCCTGGCAGAGGTTCTGGAAACTCGAGGCCCCCTTTGCCACGCCGAACCTGATATGGAATACCATGATGTCTGTTTCAGGTGGATGGTTCTTCGTTGTTGCCTCGGAGGCCATCACGGTAGGCAAGACTGCTGTGACGCTTCCGGGAATTGGCTCATACGTGGCACAAGCTATCCAGAGCAAAAACCTTTCTGCTATTGGCTATGCACTTCTAACCATGCTCATTGTCATTCTTGTATACGATCAACTGCTGTTTCGACCACTCGTGGCATGGGCCGAAAAGTTCAAGTTTGAACTGACCGAAAGCCAGGATGGTGCTGAATCATGGATTTTAACACTGTTTCAGCGCGCCCATGTGCTCCGGAGCCTTGCAAAACGTATTGCGAAACAATGGATTACATTCATCGAACGACTCCCGAAACTACCCCGCCGTACGCTGAGCTTCAAGGAAAGTTCCTCATTGGTGATGAAGTTGCAGGGATTTACATGGTATGGTATCTTGATCAGCGGCATGACGTTCGGAGCATGGATGCTGATGAGCTTCGTCATGAGTGGGGTTGATCATGTAGAGATTGCAAAGGTCTTCATGCTGGGGTTTATAACACTTACCCGCGTGATGGTGTTACTGTTACTTGCAACTCTGATCTGGGTTCCGCTTGGGGTCATTATTGGTCTTAATCCCCGACTTGCTACAAAGGTTCAGCCCCTTGCCCAGTTTCTGGCAGCTTTTCCGGCAAACCTTTTTTTTCCGGTTGCAGTTTTTTTTCTGGTTCGATACCATCTTTCACCAGAAATATGGACGGCACCGCTTATGATTCTTGGCACCCAGTGGTATATCCTCTTCAACGTTATCGCCGGAGCTTCAGCTATTCCTACTGACTTGCGCGAAGCAGCTCAAAACCTTGGACTTTCAGGATGGCGACTCTGGAAACACCTGCTTCTTCCCGGCATCATCCCTTCACTGATTACTGGCCTGATAACGGCTTCAGGTGGCACCTGGAATGCCAGCATCGTAGCAGAGGTTGTCAGCTGGGGCAGCACAACAATTACCGCCACAGGCCTTGGTTCCTATATTGCCCAGTGGACAGAAAAAGGCGACTATCCACATATTGTTCTTGGTATTGCTGTCATGAGCATCTACGTTATCTTTTTCAACCGTTTTTTCTGGAAACGGCTTTATAATATCTCCCAGACCCGTTTTCGTCTGGATTAGACATACCTGACCTATGGAGACATTGCATCCTGAGATCGATCTGCTGAATCTGACGAATATCAGCAAATCATTCAAGAAGTCTGGCGGAGAAGAGCATCTGGTACTTGATGGGGTGAGCCTCACTATTAAAGAGGGGGAGATTGTTGCGCTTCTTGGACGTTCAGGTTCGGGCAAGTCCACCCTGCTCCGTATCATATCAGGCCTTGCCCGACCAGGAAGCGGGGAGGTGCTCTATTGCGGAAAACCGGTGACCGGTCCGGTGAAAGGACTCGCAATGGTCTTTCAAACCTTTGCCCTTTTCCCCTGGTTTACTGTCCTTGAAAATGTTGAACTTGGGCTCGATGCCATGGGAGTGCATCAGGAAGAACGTCGGAGGCGTGCACTTGCCGCAATTGACCTCATAGGTCTTGACGGTTTTGAATCAGCCTATCCAAAAGAACTTTCAGGAGGAATGCGGCAGCGTGTAGGTTTTGCCCGTGCGCTCGTGGTTGAGCCAACACTGCTCCTTATGGACGAAGCCTTTTCAGCTCTTGATGTCCTGACTGCCGAAACGCTCCGTACTGATCTGATTGAACTCTGGCTTGAACGACGGATTCCCACTAAAGGAATTCTTCTCGTCTCCCATAATATTGAGGAAGCTGTTCTTCTTGCTGACCGTATTGTTATTCTGGGAACCAATCCTGGCACAATTCTGGCAGAGATCAAAATTCCCCTGGAACATCCGCGCGATCGTGAAGCTCCAACATTTCGCCAACTCGTCGATGAGGTCTATGAACTTATGACCAAACGACCTCGTAGCGCTCCAGGCAAGGTCGATGTTGTTCCATTGTCTTTCCGCCTCCCGAGTGCGCACATCAATCAGCTTGCAGGGTTGATGGAAGCCTTGGTCGCAGAACCCTATAATGGAAGAGCCGATCTTCCTGAACTGGCCGATCAGATGGGATTTGGCGTTGAAGAGCTATTTCCTCTGCTGGAAGCACTGGAAATCCTCTCATTCGCCCGAACCGAAGGTGGTGACGTTGAACTTACCGCATCAGGGAAAAGCTATGTGGACGCCGACATCCTTCAACGTAAGGTGATCTTTGCCGAACATGTCATCCGCCACGTTGCCCTTGCAGCCCATATTCGCCACGTTATTGATGAACGTCCTGGAAATCGTGCCCCCGAAGACCGCTTTCTCCGGGAACTGGAGGATTTCTTCAGCGAAGATGAGGCCGAAAGAGTGCTGCAGGTAGCTATCGAGTGGGGCCGTTATGCCGAACATTTCGCCTACGAAGAGGGCTCCGGTATTCTGAGTCTCGAAAACCCGGCAAGCTCCCTGACCGCCCCATAGGGGATTGTGTTTGAAATGCCATCGAAACGGCAGCAAGGAAGGAGGCAGCGGGGATGATCAGCTCCCTGAAGGTTCGGTGAACGAGGGATGCTTTTTTCTTATAAACCATTTGAGCAGTTCAATAACCGGAACAACTGATCCAGCTGAACTTAAAACAATGACCATGTCTTGAGGGGTAAGCAGGAAAGTTCCGAACATGTTACGCAGAACAGGGATATAAATGATTGCCGCGAGCATTGCCAACTCCCACCCTATGGCAATATTCAGCCAGCGGTTGGCAAAAGGGCGGTTGAGTATGGATTTGGTTTCGGAACGGAAGTTGTAAGCTTTGAAAAATTGTATGAGAATTAATGAAACAAAGGTCATGGTCATGGCTTCCTGAAGGGAGCGTCCCGAAGCGAGGGAGTACTGGAAAAGTGTGAGGTTTACTATGGTAGACCAAATGCCACCGGTAAAAATCAGCATCAGTACAGTTAGGGACTCAGTCATTATAAAAATACCGTTTTAGGTCTGATGCTTATATCCCACCACTGTAGGTCTTTTGATCGCATCAGTCTTTTTTCAAGATTCTTTTTTTCTTTACCGCAGAGCCTTATACCCTTTTGGTATACCGTATCGATGAGCATTG
>JABDHK010000032.1 GCA_012972835.1 Chlorobiaceae bacterium
AAACAATTGAGGAGATAGAAAAAATGCAATACATCACCAGCATAGAAAGAATCGGCATAGCTAAAGGAATAACCCAAGGAATAACCCAAGGCATAACCCAAGGCATAGCCAAAGGTGAATCCAAGCTTCTGACAAGACAGCTTGAGCGACGCTTTGGCGCATTACCTGCATGGGCAACAGAGAAGTTGAGCAATGCTTCCGAATCGGCATTAGAAGCCTGGGGCGAAGCCATCCTCACTGCACCAACACTTGAAGTCGTTTTCAATAGAGATGCTACCTCTTAAAAAACTTAACCCCAGAAAAGTAAGAGATAGCGTGATGACTCGATGAAACCAGCTCTATTACCGGATCAGGAAACAGGGAAGGCGGGTACTGAGAATGACCTATCCTTTACAGCGTGAACGGGAAGGGTTTCCTGTTCAGTTGGTACCGTTTATTCATAAAGAACAGCTCTATGATAACGGCACTTTTACTTTTTTGAACCGTGCACACTCCTTTGGAGAGGGTGTAGGGAGTATTGACTGGGAGTTTGGTGAGTATGGCAAGCTGTGGTCGTATAATCTTAACTACTTTGATGTTCTTCTCCAGCCGGGCATGACTCGGGAGTTCGGCTTGGCGCTAATTGAGAGCTTTCTTGCAGCGTTGCATCAGGGGAGTGTCGGGCTTGAACCCTACCCGCTTTCGTTACGGGGCATCAACGGGATCAAGTTTCTTGTACGGCATCAAGTGCAGCGTGCTGATATCACCGGAGCTCTTTTCGCTCATTATACCATTCTTGCAAGGAACCTTGAGTATCATCTACTTGGCAATCATCTGCTTGAGAATGCCTTTTCGCTCCTGTACGGGGCGTTTTTTTTTAGAGAGAAGCGATGGTTTGAGAAGAGCAGGGCATTGCTTGTTCGTGAGCTCGATGAGCAGATTCTTGGTGATGGAGCTCATTTTGAGCTTTCTCCGATGTATCATCAGATTCTGCTTGACCGCCTGCTTGACTGCATCAATCTTCTTCAGCATAATGACTGCTTCGCTGCACAGCATGAACTCTTGCATCTCAGTGAAGGTAAGGCTGTGGCTATGCTGTCCTGGCTTAAGGTGATGACCTTTTCAGATGGCACGATTCCTCACGTGAATGATGCGACCGATGGCATAGCACCCTTTAGTCAGCAGCTTTTTGAGTATGCCGCCTGGCTTGGCTTGAAGAATATTGCTTTTCAGTCGTCTGTTCAGTTGAAAGAGTCAGGTTATAGAAAATGTCGTAATTCATGGTATGAGTGTGTAGTGGATGCAGGTTCTATCGGACCTTCGTATATTCCAGGCCATGCTCATGCTGATACGTTGAATTTTGTGCTGCAGGTTCAAGGAGAGCCGATGTTTGTTGACACTGGCATATCGACCTATGAGAAGAACTTGATACGGGATGAAGAGCGGAGTACTGTGGCTCATAATACGGTTGTTGTCAATGGCCGTAACTCTTCTGAGGCATTCTTTCATTATCATCACACCATCACTCCTGAACTGTCAGGGAATAGGGTAGTTACAGAACATGCCGATCTTATTGTTGAAGGCTCGCAACAGATTGAAATCAGAAAGTATATGCAGGCGTTAGGCTATAACAGGAGAGTAGAGGCCTGGTGTGTCGTTGTATCGTTCAGCAATACTCTGATCACCACTATTGTCTGCAAAAAATAAATTATGCGTATTCTTTTTGCCTTACATCTCCAAAATAAATTTGTTGTCGGGTATATCGGTACCCATGGTATGGCCCATAAACTTGATTTTATAGTCAGAGCCGCCAAAAAAATAGACAATCAGGCAATTCATTTTTTATTTATTGGTGAAGGTGCCGAAAAGAAAAAAGTCGTTGCCCTTGCCCGTGAGTTAGGTGTGAACAATGTGACTTTTATGGATTCTGTTTCAAAAAGTGAAATTGCTGAATATCTTTCGGTGACAGATCTCTCTTTGGTGCCCTTACGGAAAACCGAACTCTTTACCACTGTCATTCCCTCGAAGATATTTGAAAATGCCGCTATGGAGAAGCCGATCTTGCTTGGTGTTGATGGTGAGGCTCGGTCAATAGTGGAGCACTATAAGGCTGGTATTTATTTTGAACCTGAAAATGAAGCGGATTTTCTTGAAAAACTTTATCGCTTGTATCAGGATAAGGCATTCTATCGGGAGTGTCAGGCGGGGGGGCGGCTTTTGGCTGATGATTTTGATCGAAAGAAACTTGCTCTTGAGATGCTGAAATTCCTTAAAACATTGGTGAAAAACTCATAATATTACATGCTTATACAGTTTATCGGTCTTGGGTATATCGGCTTGCCTACAGCAGCAGTTGTTGCGCAAAAGGGTATAAGCGTCCACGGTGTTGATATCAATCCTCATGTTGTTGAGACCATCAATCAGGGAAAAATTCACATCATTGAGCCGGGGCTTGAGGCTGTTGTCAAAGAGAGTGTAGCAAATGGGTTCTTTACAGCCTCCACGATTCCTGAACTGGCCGACGTTCATCTTATTGTTGTTCCCACTCCGTTTAAGGGAGTCTATGAACCGGATATCTCATTTGTTGAAGCAGCAACCCGCAATGTTTTGCCCCTATTGAAAGAGGGTGATACCTATATCATTGAGTCTACCTCTCCAGTTGGCACAACAGAAAAGATGGCAGCTCTTATTTTTCGTGAACGCCCTGAACTTGAAAACAAAATTTTTATTGCCTATTGCCCTGAAAGGGTCTTGCCGGGTAATGTTCTGCATGAACTGATTCAGAATGACCGGGTGATTGGCGGTCTGAACGAAGCCTCAACCGAAAAAGCAAAAGAGTTTTATAGCACGTTTGTAGAGGGGAAGCTCTATGGCACAAACTCCCGGACAGCAGAGATGTGCAAGCTGACGGAGAACTCCTCGCGCGACGTGCAGATAGCCTTCGCAAATGAGCTCTCATTGATTTGCGATAAAGCAGGGATTAATGTGTGGGAACTTGTTGCACTTGCAAATAAACACCCTAGGGTAAATATCCTCCAGCCCGGTGCTGGCGTTGGAGGTCACTGTATCGCCGTTGATCCATGGTTCTTGGTATCCGATTATCCCCGAGAATCGAAATTAATCACAACAGCCAGGGAGGTTAACAACTACAAATCGTTCTGGTGTGCCGAAAAGATCCGCAACGTCATGCTCGAATTTGAACTCAAGCATGGCAGAAAGCCGCTGACCGCATTTATGGGCCTGGCCTTCAAACCAAACATTGACGATCTGCGCGAAAGCCCCGCGAAATATATCGCCCAAAAGGTCATGCAAAGCGAGCAGAACAACTTTCTTGTAGTAGAACCAAATATAAAAGAACACAGCGTCTTCAAGCTCTCAGACTATCAGGATGCCTACAACCGAGCTGATATCATAGTTTTTCTCGTATCCCATGATGAGTTCAAAACTCTCCAGTATCGAGACGATAAGGTGATCCTTGATTTCGCGGGGGTTTTTAAAAAATGAGCATCAGAAAAAAAGTACTGATCGTTTTCGGTACCAGACCGGAAGCCATCAAAATGGCTCCGCTTGTGAAGGAGTTTCAGAAGCATTCGGAATCGTTTGAAACCATTGTTGCGGTTACGGGGCAACATAGGCAGATGCTCGACCAGGTGCTGGAGTTATTTGGCATTGTGCCTGATTATGACCTGAACATCATGAAGCATGGGCAGGATCTGTACGATGTGACGGCCCGAGTGTTGACTGGTATGCGGGATGTCCTTGAGGCGGCACGACCGGATTATGTGTTCGTGCATGGTGATACGACGACATCCGCCGCAGTAGCTCTGGCGGCGTTTTACCGGCAGATTCCTGTGGCTCATATCGAGGCCGGGTTGCGGACCCATAACATCTACAGCCCTTGGCCTGAGGAGATGAACCGGCAGTTGACGGGCAGGATTGCATCGATGCACTTCGCGCCTACAGCCTTAAGCAGGGAGAACCTGCTTCTGGAGCATGTGCATGATGATCGGATATGGGTTACCGGGAATACGGTGATCGACGCGCTGAACTGGGTGATCGGGAAGATCGGAGTTGATGGAGATATTGAGCGAAAGGTACTCGATGTGCTTGCATCTTTCGGGTTGCCGGAAGGGTTGGTTAAGCAGTGGAATGGAGCTTCTTTCGGGGTCGAACGCAGGCTGGTGTTGATGACCGGGCACCGGCGGGAGAATTTTGGCGAAGGGTTTATGGGTATCTGCAATGCCATTGCGGATTTGGCGGTGAGGTATCCTAAGGTGGATTTCGTCTATCCGATGCATCTGAACCCAAATGTCCGCAAGCCTATTCAGGAGGTGTTCGGGGATGGGCAGAGCTTAGGAAATGTGTTCTTCATTGAACCGCTGGATTATTTGCCGTTTGTCTATCTCATGAATCGCTCATATCTCGTACTGACCGATTCTGGTGGCATCCAGGAGGAAGCACCCGGCCTAGGCAAACCGGTCTTGGTGATGCGCGATACGACTGAGCGACCTGAGGCGCTTAAGGCTGGTACAGTAATTCTCGTCGGCACAGATCGGCGAGTTATTGGCGAGGAGGTGGCGCGGTTGCTGGATGACCCTATGCATTATACTGCGATGTCACGAGCACACAACCCCTACGGCGACGGCTTAGCCTGTCAGCGCATAGTGGAGGCATTGAAAGAATTAAGGTAACTTGTACCCTGCAAATACAACTGGGGGGACACTATATAACGCTCATGACTAACTATAAAGGGAACCTCTATTTATTCAAATGGGATGCATTAAAAAAAATGATGATCGGAATGTTTTCTCTGTGCGCTATATTAAGAGTATTTTAATCCTATAAATAACGGAAAAGATTTGATGTTTTGTAGGTTGGGGTGATTCCTGAACCCCAACAAAACTAAAGTTGTCTTGAGAGGATAGCTTTTTTCAGCCTGCAGGTAAAGTTTGCCTACCATCTCTTATTCTCAGCGAGTAAAGAGAGGTGCCTTTAAGTTATCGAGATAGTGTGTTTGGGCAGTATTAATGACGTACAGTTGTGCGGCCCTCAAAGGCTGGTGTGTTCAAAGAGGAGACAGGACAGCCGGTACCCACCGCCAACTGCTAACTATTCCGCTCAGCACTGTTATGTAAAAACCCAAGCAAAAAGAGAAGTTTTTTTTAAAAAAAATATTTCTTCCCCCTTCTCTCCTCTTATAGCTTGGCCGGAGAGATTCTACATGTCATCCTTGATCCTGCGTGTAAGCAGGTATCGTATGACTTTTCTATACCAGT
>JABDHK010000033.1 GCA_012972835.1 Chlorobiaceae bacterium
AACGCAACCTTGCACATTTCTGTTATGGTGTTGGTCGACCATCCCTGCAGGGAGACTGCCAGCTGGTTATCGTCGACATAGTGCAGAAACCCGATTGAACTCTCTGTCAGTCGTTTAGCTTCATCAATGGTCAACTGCAGCAGATCGTTGACTGTTTTCAGTGGTGCCGCATCAAGAATTGAAAGGTGAAATGTGTTAGCTTTCTCTATGCGCTGGCGCTCGGTGATATCATGAATGATCGAATACATCATGGTTTGAGCACGTATATTGAGTCGGGTGGGATAGATCTCAACATCGCGGATTGAGCCATTCGCCCTGCGGTGACGAACAATGAAGTAATTTTTCTCTCTCAAAACAGCCTGCTTAATGACAATCTGCAGCTCTTCAGGAGGAAGTGTATCAATCGCTCCTAAATTCATGGTACGAAACACTTCTCTCGGCCACCCGTAAAACTCAGCGGCTGTTTTATTAACATCAACTACGTCGCCGGTCGTTGGATCGAAGATTATCATGATGGCGGAATTACTTTCAAACATCTCCCTGAACTGCAGCTCACTTGTATGCAGAGCCGCTTCACCCTTTCTGTTTTTCTCTTCCATATCCATGGTGTCGAGGGCAAAGGAGATATCCCGCCCCATCTCCTCAAGCAGATGAATCTCATCAGCGTCAAAGTACTCAGCCACTTCCGAACAGAGAGTAAGCACTGCAACGATAACGCCATTTTCCCGGACGGGAACAGCGGCGGCAGATTGATGCCCTGACGAGCATAACTCTTGGCAAGACTCCTGCATGGCAAGGGCTGACGGAATGTTATTGCAGTATGCGACGTTTCCCGTTGCCACTGCAGATGCAATAATGCCCGATTTCGGGGACCCTTTTTTGATGTTCCTCGCTCCAGGCAGAAAAGAGCCATGCTCTTTACCATCTGCAACTGCCAGTGTAACAAGAGCTGTTTCTTGATCGTAGAGCCCAATCCATGCCTGATCGAACTTGCCGTATTCCACTGCCACATGGCATATCGTCTTGTAGAGTTCGTCCCGCACTTTGACACGCACAATGGCCTCATTGACCTGACCGAGCGTTGCATACATTCGGCTTAAACGCCCGATCTTCAATTCGTTTTTGGTGCGCTCAGAGACATCGCGCGTCACTTTGGCAAATCCCTTGAGCTGATGGTTTCCATCATAGAGAGCTGTGATGAGGACATCAGCAATAAAACGGGTGCCGTCCTGGCGTACCCGCCAGCCCGTATCTGCGGCCCGGCCTTCTGAAATCGCCTGTTGAAGCAAGCGTGCAGGCTTCCCGACTTTATTATCCTCATCAGTATAGAAAATCGACATATTCCGGCCGATGATCTCTTCCTCCCTGTAGCCTTTCAGCAATTCTGCTCCTTTGTTCCATGTGATCACCACACCCTTTGTGTCGAGCAGGAAAAGGGCATACTCTTTCACACCATCCACCAGCATGCGGAAATTTTCTTCGCTCCCTCGCAGTTTTTCTGTGGATTCGAGTAAAGCTTGAGTGCGACTTGCAATACGCTCATCAAGCTCACTGTTGAGCAACCTGAGTTTCTCAGCATCCCGCTTTCGAGCACCAACTTCATGGTTGATAATGACAAACGAGAGCAAGAGAAACAAGAAACTTACTACTCCGCCAGCTGCTATTGAAATAATTGTGTTCTGCATGACTACTGAGGCCAGAATGGAGCGTTGCTGTACAAGCTCTCCCTCCCTCTGTTTCATTCTTGCAATCACCATGCGAATCTCTCCCATCATGGCGTTCCCGATATCGGACTCTACCATTGCCTTTGCGGCATCAAACCCTCTCTGTTTTCGCAAGGCAACAAGAGTTTGCATAAAGTTGATTTTTTTTGCGACAAGGGGTTCCAGTTTTGCTTGGTATCGTAGCAGGACGTTGTCCTTCCTGCTCAATTGTCGCAATTCCCGGAGATGCTGCGCTATGCCGCTGGGGGCTAAAGCACTGACATAGGGATCGAGGAAGTGCTCCTCTCCGGTAATAATATAACCGCGAGGACCTGTTTCTAACTCGTTCAGGTGTATAAGGATATGGTCAAGCGAGTTCTGCGTTGCGAGTGCACGGTGGAGATCCTGCTCGTTCTCGATGAGTTGACGAAAACTGAAGTACATGAAACTGTCTGCCACCAGCATGATGATAATGGCAAGAACAAAAGCAATTCCGGAAAAATTTGCCTTAAAATTATTATTCATGAATGATCTAATTCTTCAAATTTACAGCCCCCTCAAGATTAGCTCCCTCAAAATTCGCACCTTTGAGCATGGCGCCGTTCAGCAAGGTGTCTTTTAAATTTGAACCAATGAAATTAACTCCGGTTAAGACACTTCCGCTGAAGTTCGCACCCTCAAGATTGGCACAGTGGAGATTGGCTGAGTTTAGAATTGCTTTGCTCAGAATGGCAGATCTCAAATCAGCGCTCTTGAGATTTGCTCCACTCAAATCGGCTCCACTCAGGTCAGGTTTTACCCCCCGGTTCTCTTTCACCCATTTGTTCCATACATTCACACCCTGCAGGATAATTCGCAAATGATCCTCGTTAGCCATAGGAATAGTTGATGTATTAATGGCAAATTGACTTAGTTTATACAATAAGATACACCTCAACTATATCACATCACAGCTGGTTTACATATTTTTTTGTCATGAAGTAGCATTCCATTTCAAGAGCAAGTAGTGGGGTACAGCTATACTTTTGTGGTTTTTCCCTTTTCGCTTTCCTGATGTCACAACCGGTATTGTCAGAGTTGGATAAAAAAAACCACTCCCTGTAGAAAAATAATTTTTGCTTTACATAAAATTGATACTATATTAGTATCAATTAAACGGACAGCAATGAAAGTACTCACCAAGAATACGGATTACGCAATACGAGCCCTGTTGGCGCTTGCCGCCAAGAAGGGGAGTTATCTGTCGGCAAAGAGTATTGCGACTGAGCACGATATCCCTTACCAGTTTCTGCGCCGCTTGCTCCAGGAGATGATCCGCTACGACCTTATTGTTTCAAAGGATGGTGTGCAGGGCGGGTTTATGATGAAAAAGGATCCTGATGAGATCACCGTAACCCAACTCATTGAAATTTATCAGGGCAAGGTTCAGGTATCGGAATGCATGTTCCGCAAGCAGATTTGCGGCAATCGTGCTCGATGTGTGCTTCGTCATGAGATCATGCGCATTGAGTCTGTCGTTCAGAGCGAATTTGAAAAGGTGACCATAGGCAAGCTGCTTCGTGACCTTGAAGCTGCCAACAAACCGGAACCGGAATTGAAACCATAAATAGAAAGGAGTAATCAACAATGAAACGTCAGATTATCACCATAGATGAAAAAAAATGTACCGGCTGCGGCGACTGCATTCCTGGTTGTCCCGAAGGAGCATTGCAGGTGATTGACGGCAAAGCCCGTCTCATCAGCGACCTGTTTTGCGATGGACTTGGAGCCTGTATAGGCCACTGTCCGACCGGAGCGATGAACATCGAAACCCGTGAAGCTGAACCTTACGACGAAAAGCGCGTCATGCATGAAAGTATTGCCAAAGGTGGAGCGAATGTCATAGCAGCTCATCTTCACCACCTTATGGATCACGGCCAGAGTGACTTTGTGCAGCAGGCACTTGAATACCTCCAGGAGCAGGGAATTGCCAACCCGCTTGAAAATGAAGCTCTTCGCCAACCAGCAAATCAGCATGCACATGGAGGTCACCACCATGCACCGCACGCCGGCGGATGTCCAGGAAGCAGGACTCTCGATTTCAGTGCACATGGCAAATCTGAAGCAGCAGCCACAATACCTGGCGTGCCAGCAGAGAGCGCACTCCGCCAGTGGCCCATCCAGCTTCACCTCGTTTCACCACAGGCCCCCTATTTCCAGGGCTCTGATCTCTTGCTTGCAGCCGACTGTTGCGCATTTGCAGTGGGCGACTTCCATGCCTCCTTCATGAAAGGTAAAAGCCTTGCAATAGCCTGCCCGAAGCTTGATTCAGAAATGGATATCTATGTCGACAAACTTGCAGCCATGATCGATCTGTCGCATATCAACACCATCACCGTAGCCATTATGGAGGTGCCATGCTGTGGTGGCCTGATGTCGATAGTGGCCGAAGCCCAGCGTAAGGCCAAACGTAAGGTGCCCGTGAAAAAGGTGGTGATCACTCTTCAGGGCAAAACATTATCAGAAGAATGGGTGTAACCAATATATATATATATGGAGAACCGATGCTGAAATCATAAAGCGAATGCCAGGCAATTAAAGGCTTTTGTGTTCAGCATATCGGAACAGGGCTTTGGTAAAAGAAAAAATGGGCGATAGCGAAGGGGCGGCAGGCTACACAAAAATGGCTCTTTTGTTCTCACCAGATCTGAAGAATCAATAACCAATAAAGGGAGATAGAACGATGGGAATGTTATGTAATCAATGTCAGGAAAGCATTCATGGAACAGGGTGTACGGTGCGAGGAGTATGCGGCAAAGATGAACCTACTGCCCAGCTTCAGGATGTGCTGGTCTATGCTACCGAAGGGCTTGCTCTGGCTGCAGAAAAATTGGAGGGCAGCGTTTCAAGGAAGGTTGGCCAGCTTATCAGCGAATCACTCTTTGTCACCGTAACCAACACCAACTTTGATGAGGATGCAATAGTCGCCCAGATACGCAAGACCCTTGCCGTGCGCGATGAACTCAATGTAACACTCGTTCATCAGCCGAATCATGATGCCGCTCACTGGAGTGGAAGTTCAAAAGAGGATTGTCTTTCGAAAGCTCTTGAAGTCGGTCTTGATAGCTTGAGTGAACATGAAGACCTGCGTTCTCTTAAAAGCCTTGTGCTTTTTGGCCTGAAGGGACTTGCCGCCTATACAGACCATGCAGCAGTACTCGATTATCATGATGACGATATCTATACTTTTTATATAAAAGGGCTTGCGGCGCTCACCAAAGAGCTGTCGGCAGACGAACTGACCGCACTGGTGCTTGAGACCGGTGGAGTTGCCGTCAAGGCAATGGCACTGCTTGACAAAGCCAACACCACAACCTACGGTCAACCCGAAATCACCACAGTGAAGACCGGTGTGGGCAAAAACCCCGGTATCCTGATTTCAGGCCACGACCTCCGCGATATGGAAGAGCTGCTGAAGCAGACAGCCGGCACAGGCGTTGACCTCTATACCCACTGCGAAATGCTTCCCGCACACTACTATCCGGCATTCAAAAAGTATCCGCACTTCATTGGTAATTATGGAGGTTCCTGGTGGCAGCAGGACAAAGAGTTCGATACCTTCAACGGCCCCATACTCATGACCACAAACTGCATAGTCCCTGTCCGTGAAAGCTATCGCAACCGTATGTTCACAACAGGTATGGCCGGTTATCCTGGACTGAAGCATATTCCCGCAAGACCTGAAGGCGGACATAAGGATTTTTCAGAGCTTGTCAATCTGGCTAAAACCTGTCCGTCACCAAAAGAGATAGAAAACGGCACCATCACGGGTGGCTTTGCACACAATCAGGTTCTGGCTCTGGCCGACAAAGTGGTCGAGGCAGTAAAGTCAGGAGCTATCAAGCGCTTTATCGTTATGGCCGGCTGTGATGGACGTCATGCATCGCGCAAATACTATACCGACGTTGCAGCCGCACTTCCCGACAACACCATCATCCTTACTGCAGGATGTGCCAAGTACCGTTACAACAAGCTCGAGCTTGGCGATATCGGCGGCATACCCCGAGTGCTCGATGCCGGTCAGTGCAACGACTCATACTCCCTTGCCGTCATAGCCCTCAAACTTCAGGAGGTATTTGCCCTTGACGATATCAACGATCTGCCAATTTCCTTCGACATTGCCTGGTACGAGCAGAAAGCCGTGACTGTGCTGCTCGCCCTGCTGTATTTAGGGGTAAAAGGCATTCGCCTCGGACCAACACTTCCCGAGTTCCTGACACCGAATGTAGCCGCCGTTCTGGTCGAGAAATTCGGCATCAAGCCAATCGGGAAAGTTGATGCTGACATCGAAGCTATGATGGTCGGCGCTTGACCCCATACATAGTAGTTATTCTTTTTACCGCCCCCTCCCATGTCATCCCTGACAAAGGAGGGGAGCGATTAACCCTTAGCAATCGGCACCTGCCCTCCGCGCAAGCCCGTGAGCAATTCATGCCCTTGGGTATATCTACGTTCTCTTTCCTGTACTCACAGGCGCACTCATTATGCTCCTTGCCCTGCTAACCCCACTGAATTTTAAGCGAAATTTTAACCAATCTTAATGGAGTTTTATGATTCTATTGATTACTCTCAGAGGTGTGTATCATTCAATAATCATAACAACGGGGTCACCAATGAAAAACTTTTTACGCTTTCTATTTATGGCAATAATTGCTTTGACGCTTGCAAACAGGGCCGCATTTGCAGCAGAAGATACCAAAAGCCTTTTGTCAAGTGGTGAGGCTAAGTTTAAAGCAAAAAATTACAGTGGAGCAATTACAGACTACACCAAGGCCCTGGAGCTTAATCCAAAATTAGCCGAAGCTTATCTCGATCGAGGTTTTGCGAAACGCTCCGCTGGCGATATCGAAGGAGCGAAAATTGACTTTAAAACCTCAATAGATATAGACCCAACACCAAAAGATGCAGCCGCTTACTACAATCGGGCTCTTGCAAAATCCGCTCTTGGTAATAACGATGGCGCATTGTCAGACTATAAAAGGGCAGCTGACCATGGGGATACCAAGGCAAGGGAG
Source organism: Chlorobiaceae bacterium (assembly GCA_012972835.1). Classification (GTDB taxonomy): domain Bacteria; phylum Bacteroidota; class Chlorobiia; order Chlorobiales; family Chlorobiaceae; genus Chlorobium. The sequence continues at coordinate 6,758 of JABDHK010000033.1, forward strand.
TGGTTAAAAAATAATGGATATAAATAGTTGACTTCTCTTATCTGAAAGGCAAAGTATCAGCTTTCCTTTTCCCGGGGGCTTCTTCTTATTTTATTAGGCACTTACAGGAACTTTTTATAATGTATATAAATTTTATGCTAAGTAGGTTCTTGTTCACTGTATCTTGTGTAATAGTATATAGAAAAAGAAAACAGGATATCACCGTGCTGAGCGTTCATAGGGATGCCTTTGAACTTGCAGCATATTACCGTTGGAAAGCAAAAGGAAAAAACCTCTGGGCAGATAAAGATGACTGGTTTGAAGCAGAAGATTCCATCATTGAAGATTGACAAAAAGCAGCAAGACCATAACCCTGTCAGCCCTGTAGCATTGAGGGATCTCGACTTGCATCAGAGAGAGCTTGAGATGCCGCAGGATGATCTGCCTCAATCAAGGGCTGAACTGGAAAAAAGCCTTGTCAGGTATCGTGCATTATATGAGCAATCTGAACATAAACTGCAGCAGTTGACCCGTGCACTTCAAGCCACCAGCCAGAACAATCAGTCACTGATTCAAAGCACTACTGAAAGAGAGCTGCTTGAAACGCAGAAACGCTTTACCCAGGCACTGGAAGCCTCTAAGGCCGGTGTCTGGAAGTGGGATGTCAAAACCGGGGAAAATATATGGTCAGACGAGTTATGGAAGTTATACGGGTTGAAACAAGGCAAGGAAAAAGCCTCCCATGAGCTCTGGCGACAAACTATTCATCCCGACGACAGGCAAGAGATAATCCAGAATGTTGTACATGCTGTGAAACAGGCAATCCCGATTGCTTTTGAATATCGTGTTTTTCACCTTGACGGCACGCAGCACTGGCTGATGGCAAAAGGCAAACCGTTATTCGATGATAACGGCGAAGTAGCATACTATATCGGCACAATCATTGATATCACCGATCGCAAGCAGATAGAGCTTGAACATGAACAGCTGATCGAAAGCAGGGCAGGATTTAACGCCGCTCTGCAAATGCGGCATATCGGCTGGTGGGAACTTGATCTGAGTGACAACGTTGTCTATAGGTCACTTGAGCATGAGCGTATATTTGGCTACGACTCTTTTCGTTCACAGTGGACCTATAAGACCTTTCTGGATCACATTATTCCCGACGATCGCGCCGAAGTGGAGAAAAAGTTCAAGGAAGCAGTTGCGAAACTCGCTGACTGGCATAGTGAATGCAGGATTCGGCGTGCAGATGGTCAGATTCGCTGGATATGGGCAGTCGGGGGCTATCAGTTTGACAAAACAGGCAAGGCGATTCGTATGTCCGGCATTATACAGGATATCACCGATCGCAAGCTCCAGGAAGTGGAGCGAGAAGCACTGCAGGCGCAGCTCTATCAGGCACAGAAAATGCAGATGGTTGGCCAGCTTGCCGGAGGCATTGCCCACGACTTCAACAACATGCTAACAGTGATTCTCGGCCATACCGAACTTGCTCTTGAGCGTCACGACAGCTCCAATGAAGATCTCAGGGCCATACAGAGCGCAGCCACCCACTCTGCAGAACTCACAAAGCATCTCCTTGCATTTGCCCGGCGGCAGAGTGTCTCGGCCCGTATCATTGACTTGAACTCCTCCGTAGAAGAGCTGCTCACCATCCTGAGACGCCTGATTGGTGAAAACATCACTCTCCAATGGATACCCAAAGTCAAGGACGCCTTTGTCAAGCTTGATCCATCACAACTCATCCAGATGCTGACCAACCTTTGCATCAATGCCCGTGATGCCATTTCTGACATTGGTACCATCACCATCGAAACCTGCACAATCCATGTTGACCAGGCCAAAATCAATGCCGGCCACGTCTGCACCATACCCGGTGCATATGTTACCCTCACCATTACCGATAATGGACACGGCATCGAAAAAAAACATCTTCCACATATATTCGAACCTTTTTTCACAACCAGAGATATTGGCAAAGGCACAGGCATGGGCCTCGCAACGGTCTATGGTATTGTCAAACAAAACAACGGCTCTATAACCGTCGAGAGTAAAAAAGGAAAGGGAACCAGAATCATTATCTATCTGCCATTGCACCAGGAAGAGAGGCTCCCCGAAAAAAGCGCAGCAGAGGAGCCGGAATTGCCCTGCAATAAAGGCATGATCCTGCTGGTCGAAGACCAATCCGATATCCTGCAATTATGCAGAACAATGCTTGAACAGCAAGGATACACCGTCCTTACAGCCTCAACTCCACAGGAAGCAATAGAACTTGCCTGGAAAAAGAGAGAGAATATTGACCTGCTGGTAACGGACGTGATTATGCCGGAGATGAACGGCAGCGATCTTTTCAAAACAATTGAACCGATATGTCCCAGGCTCCATGTGCTCTATATGTCGGGCTTCACGGCTGACTATATAGGCAAGCACCTTGCTGGCGACAAGCAGGCAAACTTTATCGAAAAGCCATTTTCCCTCAGGGCCTTGACAACAATTGTCCACGATATCCTGAAAAAGCAACCTGAAGAGTAATCCTTTCCCATTCCTATGACACTCCAAAGCAAGGCCTCGGCCTGACCGGCTGTCGGCAACAAAAGAACTTTAACTGATTGTGACGTATTTAATCGTAAATTTCAATTACATTTTTATTCCTGTTTCAAAGTACTTTTTCCGCCATGGCCTCAAATCGCCCTTATCGACCCTCATGGGGCCTCCAGGCTGCCCTTGAAGAAATTGAGAAATATCGGGCGCAGTTATACGACCCGGAAGTAGTTGATGCCCTGCTCCGCCTGTTTCGAGAAAAAGGCTATCAGCTCCCGGTCTGATGCAAACCACCCCGGAATATCGTACTTTATTGTTACAATTCCCTATAGAGAAAAAGCAAAAATACTAACCCATGCCAGAGAAGAAACAGGGTAACAATAACTCAAGCCAGACACAAAGCGGGCAGGCTAAGGATGTTCTCCATCGTAACCTCGGCACCTATATGCAGCACGGCTACGCCTACTACCGCATGATTACCGATGAAGAGAACCGTGTTGATTTTATCTATGAGGAGGTCAACGAGAATTATGAGAAGCTGACCGGATTGAGAGAGGTTATAGGCAAGAGAATCACAGAAATCCGCCCAGGTCTGGCCAGGTCAAATCCACGGTTTTTCGAGAAATATGCAAAGGTAGCCGAAACAGGCATACCCGACAAGTTTGAAATCTTCATCGATACAGAGAATCACTGGTATGATGTCTCCCTCTACAGCCCCCAGAAAGGCTATGTGCTCTCAATGTTCGATGATATCACAGCACGCAAACTGGTTGAGCACCAACTTCAGAAACTGAGTGTTGCAGTCGAGCAAAGTCCCGCAATTGTGGTCATGACAGATCCGCTCGGCGCTATCGAATACATCAACCCAGCCTTTACCCAGGTTACAGGATATACAGCAGAAGAGGCAATAGGTCAAAACCCCCGCATTCTTAAGTCCGGCCTGATGCCGCAAACCGTCTATGAAGATCTCTGGAAAACCATTCTTTCAGGCGATGTCTGGCATGGAGAGCTGCAAAACAAAAAGAAAAACGGTGAACTCTACTGGGATCAAGCCGTGATCTCGGCCATACGGAACAAAGAAAATGTGATAACCAATTTTGTTGCCGTCAAGGTAGATATCACAGAACAAAAAAAAACAGAGCATGAACTGATCGATGCCAAACAAAAAGCCGAAGAGAGTGACCGGTTAAAATCAGCCTTTCTTGCCACCATCACCCATGAGCTCCGAACCCCGATGAACGGAATTCTCGGCTTTTCCGAACTCCTCAAAGAGCCTGATCTCTCACCACAAGAATCCATCGAGTATGTCGACCTTATCCATCAAAGCGGCCTGCGTCTCCTCACACTCATCAATGAACTTATCGATATAGCCCGTATTGAATCCGGTGAAACCAGGGTTCAGCAGGTCGACACCAGCGTCAACAAGCTTCTGTCCGATCTTGTAACCTTTTTCAAACTTCAGATTCGCAAAAAAGGGTTGCGACTTAAATGTACCCCAGGTCTACCTGACAGCATAAGCACCATCACGACAGACAGCGCAAAACTTACCCAGATACTCACCAACCTTGTCAACAACGCACTGAAATTCACCTTTGAAGGTGGGATTGAAATTGGCTATACAAAGCTCAACGGCACGCTTGAGTTTTATGTCAAAGACACCGGCATCGGCATACCACTTGCCATGCAGGAAAAGATCTTTGAACGATTCATTCAGGTCGATAACCCCCTGACTAGAGAGATCGAAGGCTCCGGACTTGGCCTGAGCATTACCAAAGCCTATATTGCCATGCTTGGCGGAACCATCCAGGTGGACTCAGTTGAAGGCAGGGGCACTACCTTTACCTTCACCCTGCCCTACAATCACCCAGGGAGTCATGAGCCATCCAAAGCAGTTTCCAGCATCCTGCTGCTCATAGCCGAAGATGACGACATAACCCGCATTCTCCTCACAAAGATACTCAAAGACGAAAACATAGCTATCCTTTATGCCCATAACGGTCATGAAGCCATTGAGCTCGCAAAGCTCCACCCCGAAATCAATCTGGTGCTTATGGACATAAAAATGCCACTCCTAAACGGTTACGAAGCAACACGGCAAATCAAACAACTTCGCCCCGATCTACCGATTATAGCCCAGACAGCCCTTACAGCAGCAGAATACCGCGAAAAAGCAATACAAGCTGGGTGTGATCGTTTTATCAAAAAACCAGTCAGTAAAAAAGAACTGATCACCATGATACATGAACTCCTCTATCGGTAAGGGGAGTGCCACAAGGGGTGCCTTAAACGCTCAATACTTTCAAGGAGTATTTTTATGGCTCTTGAGTTCAGAAAGGAGGCGCCGACTCAGCTGCGTTCTCCGGATGACCTTGACCGGTTGAGGATGCCTGGGAAGCTGCTGCAATGGCCGGGTTTGATGAGGATATCCGCCAGATGCCGATGGGAATGCATACCCTCATCAGTGAGGGCGGTGGAACACTTTCCGGCGGGCAGAAGCAGCGGCTGATTATTGCCGGTTCCCTTGTCCGGAAGCCGCGCATCATCTTTTTTGACGAAGCAACCAGCGCTCTCGATAACCGCACGCAGGAGGTGGTCAGCAAGAGTCTTGAGCAGCTTAAGGCAACCCGTCTTGTGATTGCTCACCGACTCAGTACCATCCGGAATGCTGACCGCATCTACAGCCTCGATCAAGGGCGTATTTTGCAGTCGGGCAGTTACAATGAATTAATGGCTCAGGAGGGGTTTTTTAAGGAGCTTGCCATCCGGCAAATAGCTTAGCGTAACAACTGAACTTGGCCAAGCCAATGAGATCAAGCATTGCGCCAGTGCAGATGAAGATCGCTAAAGAGCCCGATTCGAGTACACAACACGCTGCAGCGTGGTTGGCTGTGCTGGCCGCAAGAACTTTGGCGTGAGAACTTGGAACATTAGCTGTAACTTCCGAAAAAATAATTTGGATATAGATATCTATCTATCTATCTATCTCGTGCTTGATTAAGACTTGTCAGCCAGTACGACCAGAACGAACATGCAGACTCTACCGTACTCTCTTCCACATGCAAGGTGCCACAGTGCTACTTACACTTCCCCAACTGCAGCGCCATGAGAAAGGATATTTCTAATCCATTGGGTCGCTCTGAGTTACGGAGGCTGGCTGAGGAGCGGCTGAGAGCCAGTGGGTTCATTCCTGAATCCCAAGCATCCCCAGTTGATAAGCAGCGAATCCTGTATGAACTCTCGGTTCACCAGATTGAGCTTGAGATGCAGAATAAAGAGCTTCAGCAAGCATACAATGAAATCCAGAAAGAACATAAGCGCTTCAGCGATCTCTACGATTTTGCGCCAGTCGGCTATCTGACGCTTGCTCGAGACAGCACAATACTTGAGGCAAATCTTACCATCGACAAAATGCTCTCTTGTGAGCGATCGCATCTAAAGGGAGCCCGCTTTAGCAGTTTTATGGTACATGCCGATCTCCCTGTGTTTAACAGCATGATGCAGAAGGTCTTCCAGAGTAAAACTTATGAGCATTGTGAGGTCAGGATAGAGCACGTTGACCCCGAAAAGGCAACTTCACTCCCACAAACGTTTCGGCTTGACGCCATCACCAGCGACAGTCCCGAGGAATGCCGTCTTACATTCACCGATATAAGCGATGCCCGGCGTGCATTAGATGCTCTGAAAAATAATGAAGCCCAATACAGATGCTTGTTTGATGCAGCACAGGAAGGAATTTTGATACTCGACTACAAAAGTGGAAAAATTGTTGATGCCAATCCCTTTATAGCTCATCTCATAGGTTTTTCCCTTGATGAAATTGAAGGTAAAGAACTTTGGGAGATCGGGTTTATTCTGGATAAAGAACTGGCACGAAACACATATCTGGAACTGCAAACGAAAAGTTATATCCGGTATTCTAATTTACCTCTCCAGCACAAGTCAGGCAAGGTCATTGAAGTTGAGTTTTTCTGCTACGTCTATATCAGTGGCGATGAAAAAGCAATACAGTGCAACATTCGCGATATCACGCTCCAGAAACAATTGTTGGAGTATGAAAAGAAGCAGAATCAGATCATCGAACAACTCGCCATGCATGACCCCTTGACCGGCCTGCCAAACCGCCGTCTTCTTTCCGAGCGGGTATCGCTCTCGCTCGCTCAATGCCGTCGGAACAACGCCATGGCAGCCTTGATGATCTTTGATCTGGACAAGTTCAAACCAGTCAACGACACCCTTGGCCATGCAATCGGCGATATCCTGTTACAGCAAGTGGCCTCCCGCTCAGTTGAAGCACTGCAAAGAGGAGAAGACTCAATCGCCCGCCTCGGTGGCGATGAATTTGTCGTCCTGCTGCCGCAGATTGTTGCCATATCGAATGCGGTTACCATGGCAGAAAAAATCCGGAAAAAAATAAAAGAACCCTACACCATCGAAGGGCATACCATCGATATCTCCTGCAGCATCGGTGTCGCAGTCTTCCCTGATCACGGCGAAGACGAACTTAATCTGATGAAACATGCCGACGAGGCTCTGTACCGTGCGAAAAATAATGGGAGGAACCAAGTAATGGTATTTTAAACACATCCAATCCAACACTCAGCGTATCAGGGTTAGTAACACCGTTCTGCCCAACAGCTATCATGAACGCGCATACAACATGACAAAAATAAATTTGAAGCCAATGTTAATTCCGCTAAACAGGCGGCAACCTCCCCAGGCGTTAACGGGCATTAACGGGCTTGATATCATTACCGAAGGCGGGCTGCCGAAAGGTCGAGACTCACTCATTTGCGGAGGAACAGGTACCGGAAAAACCCTGCTCGCCATGGAGTTTTTGCTCAGAGGTGCCCAGCAGTTTCATGAGGCCGGCAACCTTAAAATGATTGCACAGGAAAAAACCCGTCAATCGCAACTAATCGCGTCGATCGAACTGCAATGGGAAAAGTTCGTAACGTTGATGAACGGCATACCCTTGTAAAAGCTAAAAAAAAATCAAAATGAACGGCAGCAAATGACCGATAAACCGATTGATTTAAGAGTTCATAAAAAAACAGAATCTGCAACCGCTCCTTCCAGTAAATGGCTATTGCGGTTGTATGTCGCAGGAACTACCGTACATAATAGCTCAAGCAGGATTTTTGCATTAATTATGCAGACAAATACTCGTTTATTCAGCCATAAGGTTTTGCGGCGTTTTTATTGTCATTCTCCTCAACAAATTTATCGGAAAGGGTAAGACCCCTGGTGATATAAAGGAATAATAAAAAGAAGTTGGTAGTATTTTTTCAACAAGTCTGATCATGAAAAGCCATGTCAAACGAAACAATCGATGATGTAACCGGCGGCATCAACGCAATAACCGGATCCGCAGGCAAAATTGCAACACAGCAAATCGAGCTGTTCACCCTCGCTATCGAGTCTGTGACACAGCTTTTTGTGCCAATCAGCAAAACGGCAACAGATCTTGTTACAGGCACGCTAACAGCCCTGAATCAAGTGCTGGAAAGCGTATCAACAGCTCTCGCTCCAAAAAAATAGTTAATCCTTGAACCGTTGTTCAATTACCTTGCTTGGTCTGGCATAACCGGCTGTGTTGGGGGAAGAGCCCTGTAGCATTGAGGCAGTGTTGAAGCAGCATGCACACTCCTCATCACTCTTCTCCCTGTCATCCTGCACTCTCTCATCCTCAGCCAGCCACATCTCTTCCAGAGCATATTCTATTACATGAGAACAAATAAGCTCTATACGATCAGCAATATCCTCTTTTGCCATCAATGCAGCACGGAATGCCAGATCACCTTTCATTCTCTCAAGGTATGCTTCCAATGGCTCTTGAGGCATAACAAATCTCTTTTAATCCCTGAACCGCTGTTCAATATCCTTGGTAGGCTTTGCAAAACCCGCTGCTTTCGGCGATGAGCCCTTGAACACAGAAGAAGAAGAGCCACCATAAAGAAAAGGATAGGCATTGACCAGCAAGCGCTTCGTACCTTTCCCTACATTCTCAAGATAATCACCAACAGTCCACCACGTCCCATCAATGTATGTTTCAACCATTCTTCCGTATGCCGATCCAAAATTGGTAAAGAGTCCCGATATGTTAATCATGGGCAGTGGTTTTGTTGATTTATTATGCACTGTCATGCAAGTTAGCAGAAATAGGCTGATCTTGAAATAAATTATACCGTAAAACCCTTATATCATCAGCACGCCATGCGTAATCCTGAGCGCAGCGAAAGATAGATCCCAGCAGTAACCTCCTAAGATATCAGCACACTTACAATGGCGGGTCAGTGATGATACAATGGATGACGAAGGTAAGTGTAGCTTGAGCGACCGTCAATTCAGCGTATTCATCTGGCAATCCGCCATCTGAGTATTCCGGCGAATGTGTACCACTGATTCCGGACGAAAGTGTACCACCTATTCCGCGACAAAATGTACCACTGATTCCGCGGCAAAGTGTAC
>JABDHK010000034.1 GCA_012972835.1 Chlorobiaceae bacterium
TACCACAAGCAAACGCCGGGGAAAGCAAGCAAGCAAGCCGCAAAAAGCAGCCCCTTCAGCCACCTGACTCACACCCAAGCCCTGGCGCGGAGACCTGAAATGCGCCTGGTTGGAATGCCCTTCACCTGAATACGAGATAAAAGCAGCTGCAATGCGTTCGATAAGGATGCGGACATCGGGCCAAGGAAAGCAATGGTTGAGCTGCCTTACGACTGGCGCCACATTTGGCCTTCTCTTTTTGCAAATGTTGTGCCACCGAGGCAGATCAACCTTTGCGGAACGTTCGCCCGAAGCAAGGACGCCGGTGATGCAGCTGCCCTGCACCGGGACACGTGAAGCAACAAAATCTGATGCATCCCAACCTGACGCCTTGACATACCTTACGATGCTGCGGGGAGAGATAAACGCCCGCTACCACAAGCAAACGCCGGGGAAAGCAAGCAAGCAAGCCGCAAAAAGCAGCCCCTTCAGCCACCTGACTCACACCCAAGCCCTGGCGCGGAGACCTGAAATGCGCCTGGTTGGAATGCCCTTCACCTGAATACGAGATAAAAGCAGCTGCAATGCGTTCGATAAGGATGCGGACATCGGGCCAAGGAAAGCAATGGTTGAGCTGCCTTACGACTGGCGCCACATTTGGCCTTTTCTTTTTGCAAATGTTGTGCCACCGAGGCAGTGCAAGCATTGCGGCCATCGTTCGAAGCTCATACTGACGGTTACGATACTTTCCATGCAACAGAAGACTCTCAGCCACCTTGCAGCACAATCGGGTGCCATAGATTGTAAAAGGTTTGTTGTCACTCCAATACTCTTCCGTCCGACAGCATTGCCAATGTCCGTTGTGTCGCGCTCCAACCAGCCGCCATCCCGCAAAGCAAGCCGCCGCCGCCAATGCAAGCCCTCCCGCCAGTGCAAGCAGGCAGGCAACGAGCAGAAGACAAGGCAAGAGGCAAGCAGGCAAGCCGCCAAGGTCAGTTGTCACTCCCCGAAGGCAGCGGAAGCCAAGGCAGCACCAGCCAACACAGGCATGCAGGGAGCAGAAGCCAGCAAGCAAGCCGCAAGCTCTTGCAAGCTTCCAGCGGAATGGGAAAAAGCGAGCAGCGAGCAGATTTTCTATTGCCCCCGCGGGCGCCAGCCCGCCGCTGCCGATTGCTGCGCTCTTCGATTTGCGCAGCATGCAGGCAGCGAGGCCTGAAGCGAAGCGGAGGGCCGGGGGCAGGTCAGGCTTTGCTGGGTGCTGTCGTTTTTTTGGATACGCAAGTAGAATGAGCAGCAAAAGCAATGCGGCTGAAGCGGGTCAGTCGGCGGCAAAAGCGGTCGCGGTTGGATGCGGATGCAGGCCACTGCGAGTGGTCCAGCTGGGCGCGAATGCGGACTGCTGCGAGATGCAGCTGGCTGCGGATGCAGGCTTGCTGCACGTGGCGCAACCGGCTGCGGATGCAGGCTGTTGCCGTGCCACAAACAGCGAAGCACTGCAGCGGTAACGAAGCCCGTCAGGGCTGGTGTGCAGCGCTTGCAGGGATGAGCGTCATGCAACTGGGTGCGAATGCAGACGTGCTGCAGCGAGAGCAACCGACTGCGGCTGCAGACTGTTGCCGTGCCTCGAACAGTGAAGCAATGCAGCGCTAACGAAGCACTTTAGGGCTGGTGTGCAGCGCTTGCAGGGATGAGCGGGGATGCAGCTGAAGGCGAATGCAAAAAGTTTTTTTATTATAATATTTAAATGGAACAGTTATTTAATTTTTCAATATAAGTATTATCTTTTTTCTTCGTGAACAGGGTAGGTTACCAACTTAAACACAACCTCTTTTTGTCTACAGTTGGGTTACACTTCACTGCGGTTGAAGCAAGGGAGACGATGAGAAAGACTGTGCTGACAAAGGCTGTTAGAACTGGACACGCAAATGTAACAAGGCTACTTATCAAATCTGCACTGTAGATTGCCGTTGGGCGGCATCTAGGGTCTTATACAGAAAGGAACTGTCTGTTTTTTTTAAATTTATGAAGATCAGTCAAAACAATTTTGGCGAGATGAGGAGAACGCCCAAATGAAATACTTCTAGGGCTTAGTATTGATGTTTGTCTGCGGTGCAGCATATTCCTTTTTTCTAAGTACGCCAAGCACAATCGAGGGCAAAATATTCCGCTAGGACCTCAACAAATCACTTGAATCCGTGAAAGTGGAGTTATGGACATTAGGCATAATAAAGTAAGAACCATATCTCGCTGTCGTGGCAAAAACTAACCAAAATGGCGAGTTCACATTTAAGGTAACCCCCTGAACCTACAGACTGATATTTGCAATACAGTTTGATACGAAAAAAGAAATTCCAAAAAAAATGCTAATAAAGTCGAAAACACAGAATGGAACATTACCCGACAATCATCGTTAAGTGGCGGGGAGGCAGTTATTGCCGCGAGTCAGCCATTTGAACTTTCATACGGAGTCGTTAGGCGCCAAGATATAGATGTCTCCGGGAACTAGTGGGACGAAACTACAGTATAAGATTGCTCAAACAGCGCGCTCAATGTGAGCGTCATGCTAACCATTAACAAGAATCTCTCCAACTGCTGAATTTCATTGTTGGAGTATCCAGAGATATTATGTTTAACAGGTTTGGATCTATCTTATTAATACTTGTCGGTATAGGTGTGGTGATTTCCGCCCTCATTTTATTGTTATTCCCCCTGTTCTTGAATAATCCGATACCTTTCATAAACATCATAATGGGGATTGTTACTTCTGTCATTCTGTGCATTATAGGGATAAAAGTACTAAAAAGCGGAGTATGCCTATGGAAATACCTCAATATTGATCCTCTAATGTCAAAAACCGAGGGGAAAAAACTTGATGAACTTAACGAGGATGAAAAGAAAGCCGTCTTGGCCCGAGGTGGTTTTATTCTTATTCTTTTGCTTCTTGTGGCATATTTAATTGTTCATGATGTTATTAAATAAAATCGACAACAATGCACTGAAGCAGATCGTCGTATAGCATGGTCGAGTTACTCCCGCTTAACCCGTGTTAAACCCATCAACCTCTATGACAGGGATATGCGTCCTCAAAGAGCAAAGAAAATCGGAACTCGCACATTCAACTTCGCATGAGGTAAAATCGGAAAAGTGCCAAGCCATTATCTTTCCCTGACTCTGATTCAATGAGCCCGATTATAAGTGCCAACTTGGTCGCTCATTTGAGCCTATTGACTCAATGCCTTGCAAATGTTGATGCGCAACTCAAGTCGATGCTAACTGAAGGATCCGGAGCAGGAAAACCTTTGCTTCAATTCTTTAAGATTATGCTGTGCGGCTAGAAAGTTGCAGGCAGGCGATTGGGCTGTGCAAATGGAGCACGTCAGGGCGGAGTGCAGCGCTTTGGCAGTGCTGAGCTGGCCGAATGGCCTCTTAGGTACATGGTGCCGTGCTTGTGGCGAACATCAGTGAGTGGCAAACATGGCGCTATGGGCTCTTTGCCAAATTCAGGATAACAGATACAAAGATAAGGTGACACTCCCGCAAAGCTCTTCTACTGCAGAGCAGCATAGCGCTGAGCTGATTGGCTCCTTGCCCCCTGCGGGCGCAAGCACACCGCTGGCGATTGGCGCTCGGCTCTTGCGACATGCAGGCAGCGTGGCACGGAGCTTAGAGAGAAGTACTTAGGGCAGGAGCGACTTTCCTGGAAGACTTTAGGTTTTTGTCATTCGAAAATGCAACAAGCAAACCTCAGGCACATGATTCAGTGCGCAATATGAGGTATATTAAGACATATAATCACACTAACATGACGATCCCTTCGTGATCAACATTTATCGAGGAATATCTTACTGATATAAAATATTTTGGTTTATGACAGATAAATAGCAATAGCGGACATTGAAATAAGGGAACTAAAATATGTGGTTTTGAGCATAACCGATAACATAAACCTTCCTTTATGAAACACATTTTCATCGGTATACTGACAGCGATACTTTTACTGTCACCATTCAAGGGCTTCAGTGAAACGCTTACACCCAAGCGAATAACTGAATGGAGCAGAACTGCGGCACAGGGAGACGCAGGTGCTCAGTTTAATCTCGGGTTGCTGCACGCGAAAGGCCAAGGAGTGCCGAAAAACTATGCAGAAGCATTCAAATGGTTTCACCTTGCCGCTCTGCAGGGGAATGCACAGGCTCAGCTCTGTCTCGGGGCGATGTACCACGATGGCCTAGGAGTGCCGAAAAACTATGCAGAAGCGCTCAAATGGGTTCGCCTTGCCGCTCAGCAGGGGAATGTACAGGCTCAGCTCTATCTCGGGGCGATGTACGCGAATGGCCTAGGAGTGCCGCAAAGCTATTCAGAAGCGCTCAAATGGTTTCATCTTGCCGCTCTGCAGTGGAACGCACAGGCTCAGTTTAATCTCGGGTTGCTGCTCGCGAAAGGCCAAGGAGTGCCGCAAAGCTATCCAGAAGCATTCAAATGGGTTCGCCTAGCAGCCAATCAAGGATTAGCAGACGCTCAGTTTAATCTCGGTGCGATGTACGCGAATGGCCAAGGAACACCACAAAATGATGCAGAAGCATTCAAATGGTTTCACCTTGCAGCCAATCAAGGGCTTGCAGGCGCTCAGTGCAATCTCGGGGCGATGTACGCGAATGGCCAAGGAACACCACAAAACTATGCAGAAGCATTCAAATGGGTTCGTCTTGCAGCTCTGCAGGGGAATGCACAGGCTCAGCTCTATCTCGGGGCGATGTACGTGAATGGCCAAGGAACCCCACAAAACTATGCAGAAGCATTCAAATGGGTTCGCCTTGCCGCTCTGCAGGGGAATACACAGGCTCAATTCTATCTCGGGGCGATGTACGCGAATGACCTAGGAGTGCAAAAAAACTATGCAGAAGCGCTCAAATGGGTTCGCCTTGCTGCTCTGCAGGAAATATCAAAATGCACAGAAAGCACTAGAACTCTCATGAGAACACTAATCGAGAAAGGCATTCAAAAGCCTGAACATCCATAAATATGTCGTTACAGAAGTTGGAAATTAAAAAAGAGTCGCTATCTGAGGTACCGCTTTATCTGACTCCCGCGCCTCTTGCTGCTAATGCCAAGTTCTCACGCCAAATCTCTTTTGCCGGGCACCGCCAAGCACTGCCGATTCGCTGCAGCGGGTGGTTGTATTCATAAACCGGCTGCTCTTGCCGCAAAGAGCCGCATGTGTACTCACTTCGGGCTCTTTAGCGATCTTCATATGCGCTGGCGGGTTGCTTGATTTCTTCTGCCTCCACAAGCATCGTGACAGTGCAGGCTTGTCGCTGAGCTGATTCTGCATTCGCCCGTGCCGCCTGCCCTGCCCCCAGGGTGCAGTACAAAGGACGCCGAGCGCTGCTGACATGACCGCCTGCACGAAGGGCCGACACCGAAGTGCATACAGGGAGCTATAAAATTAATCACTGAGGTGGAGGCCCGCAATATATAGTGCCCGAAGGGCCATGATTAATTCTTTGCCAATGCGCCGCTCCTCCGCCACAGCTCTGCATGACTGCACCGCCAAGCGCCATTTCAAACACGCCAAGCGAAGCCGCTCAGATACCAAATGCGCCGGGTTGTGCGGCCAACCGAAGCGTCATGAAGCTGTAGTCCACAGGCGCGGTCTTTGCCTGAACACACTCGACCTGCTGCCCACCGCCATACCTTCAGCCTTGCACCATACGTTACAGCAGCAGGTTGAGTGGGTGAAGGTTCTTTAGCGCCTGAGGCAAAGCGGCATGAGCGGAGGGGGGCTGTGCAACCGGGTGCATGGTACCACTACCAATGAGCGTCCTGCCGCCAATGTCCCGTCGCTGCCCGCCGGAGCAATTCGCGCTTTGTTGATTTGCGATTTGCTGAGGCTGCCAATGCCAGGTAAAACGCAAAATGTTGCCGACAGGATTGAAAAAGGTAATGATGACACTCCAGCATTGTGCATTCGCCATACCGCCTGCCCTGCCACCATAGTGCCGTACAAGCAACGCCAAGCGCTGCTGACCTGCCGCCAATGCAAGCCGCCAATGCACGCTCTTCTGTCAATGCTCCTGCGTATTGCAGCAGCCAATGCAATGCACCAGGTCAGCAAACGGAGTGCGCAGATATAAAATGCACCGGCTTGTGCTGCACTCTGCGACCGAACCGGAATGGAGTTTTGTCAGCAGGCGCGGTCTTTGCCTGCGCACACGCGGAATTGCTGCTGCTCTTCAACTTTGCGGCAGCAGTGCGGAGTGTGTGCAGGTTCTTTAGCGACTGCGGACAAAGCGGAATGCAGGTGAGGGCGGCAGTGCAAGCGGGTGCCATGAATTGTAAAAGGTTTGATGACACTCCAATACTCCCCATACCGCTGGGAACCGCCAGGCACTGATGACACGCCCCGTAGGCAAAAAGCGATGCACGCTCTTGCAGTATAGCAGCTGCCAATGCCAGTGTGCTCAGGTCAGCAAGCGAATGCGCGCAGTGTTAAAATGCACCGGATTTTGCTGCCGCCGAATTGCAATGCAGGATGTCGTCTCACGATACGAACTATCGAAGCATCAGACTGCCGGTTACCTCCAGCATGGGTTGCGCTGCCGCCTACCACTGGCGCGACATTTGGCCTTCTCTTCTTGCAAATGGCGTGACATGGAGGCAGTGCAAGCGATGCGGAACGATCTATCGAAGCTCATTCTGCCGGTTAAGGATTCGCTCGATGCAATAGCAGACTCGCAGCCACCTCGCAGCAAAACCGGGTGCCATGAATTGTAAAAGGTTCGATGACACTCCAATACTCCCCATACCGATGGGCACCGCCAAGCGCTGATGTCACGCCAGCATAGTGCATTCGCCATACCGCATGATTTGCCGCCAAATGTGCAGATATGCAACGCCAGGCGCCAGACCAGACGCCAACAAGCGCCAAATGCAGATACGTGCGAATGCGGGCTGGTGCAGGGAATAGCGAAAGCAAAGCTGCGCAAACGGAGCCCTTCAAGGCGGAGTGCGGCGCCTGGCAAGTGCTGAGCTGGCTGAATGGCCTCTTGGGCACATAGTGCCGTGCTTGCGGCGAACATCAGTGAGTTGTAAGCATGGCGCTATGGGCCCTTTGCTCCGACTACTGAAGATTCAGGATAGCAGATATAAAGGTATGGTGACACTCCGGCAAAGCTCTTCAACTGCAGAGCAGCATAGCATTGAGCTGATTTGCTTTTGCACCCGCGGGCGGTAGCACGCCGCTGGCGATTGGCGCGCTCTGCGAATTGGCGCGGCAGTGAGGCAGCGAGGCACGGAGCGTAGCGGAGGGGCGGGGGCAATGCGTTCTTGTCAGCTTTTATGCTTTTATCAATTGAAAAAGAAGCAAGCAAAACGCTGACTCCTTATTCAGAGCAAAATATTTCGATATATTACGTCATGTTATCATGATGAACTGGCCCTTCCTACCGAAAAAGAATCTTTACCTCTATATCTGTTAATTCCGAGTCGCGGACATTGGATAACGGATCAATAACGGAATGGAGAAAAGTATTCCAAGGCATCATAGAGACGACAAACAACGCAGAAAGCAAACCAATAAAAAGAGAGCCATGCTAACCGTTGAACTGCTTCTTAGGTCAATAAAAGAATGGAACGAAGTTCGAAAGGCACATCCAGATGTTAAAGCAGACCTCAGAGAGGCAAACCTCAGTGGGGCAATCCTCAGCGGGGCAGACCTCAGCGGGGCAGACCTCAGTAGCGCAAAACTCAACGAGGCAATCCTCAGCAGGGCAATCCTCAGCCAGGCAATCCTCAGAAAGGCAGACCTCAGTGGGGCAATCCTCAGCGGGGCAGACCTCAGCGGGGCAGACCTCAACGAGGCAATCCTCAGCAGGGCAATCCTCAGCCAGGCAATCCTCAGAGAAGCAATCCTCAGCGGGGCAAACCTCAGCGAGGCAAACCTCAGCAATGCAAACCTCAGCGGGGCAGACCTAAGCGGGGCAGACCTCAGTGTGGCAGACCTCAGCGGGGCAGACCTCAGTAGCGCAAAACTCAACGAGGCAATCCTCAGCAGGGCAATCCTCAGCCAGGCAATCCTCAGAAAGGCAGACCTCAGTGGGGCAATCCTCAGCGGGGCAGACCTCAGCGGGGCAGACCTCAACGAGGCAATCCTCAGCAGGGCAATCCTCAGCCAGGCAATCCTCAGAGAAGCAATCCTCAGCGGGGCAAACCTCAGCGAGGCAAACCTCAGCAATGCAAACCTCAGCGGGGCAGACCTAAGCGGGGCAGACCTCAGTGTGGCAGACCTCAGCGGGGCAGACCTCAGCGGGGCAGACCTCAGCAGGGCAGACTTCAGCGAGGCAAACCTCAGAAAGGCAGACCTCAGAAAGGCAGACCTCAGAAAGGCAGACCTCAGTGTGGCAGACCTAAGCGGGGCAAACCTCAGCGGGGCAGACCTCAGCGGGGCAGACCTCAGCGGGGCAGACCTCAGCAGGGCAGACTTCAGCGAGGCAGACCTCAGCAGGGCAGACTTCAGCGAGGCAAACCTCAGAAAGGCAGACCTCAGAAAGGCAGACCTCAGTGTGGCAGACCTAAGCGGGGCAAACCTCAGCAATGCAAACCTCAGTGGGGCAATCCTCAGTAAATGCGTTATAAATAAACACGCAATTCGTTCAGGAAAAATATACGGATGCGACAAAGGAGTAAATGGTATTTATTGCTCTGAAACTGACAGCGCAGCATTAATGAAACTAACCCCGCGTGGTAATTCTATGCATAGTTCTAACCCTGAGGCTATCATTGAAAACCTTAAAGGTGCAAGAAAACTTCATAACATAACACTGAGTTTCGCGGGCATTTGCTTATTGATAGGAATCTTAAAACCTAAGGAAATAAAGCTGCCATTATTTTCTGATTTCACCTCTGATCAATCACATTATATTATCCTCGTTGTACTTGCCGTTTTTTTATCAATTGGCATTATGAGCGTTGCTGAGTCTTTTATGAGATCAGCGCTTGAGGGTACCCAATATATCAACAATCAGGATGCAGCAATGAAGGTTGGCCATTTCCCTTGGATGCTTTCGAAATATGAAAATGGATTCTTGCCAAAAGTACAGTCACTCATAATGCGCACCCTACTTATTTTTCATCCGATAGTTTACGTTGTGGTTCTGTATATGCAAACACCCTATGATGTAAAACCATTTTTACCTGTAAATGCAGCCAAAATACTCAATGTTGACCCTACAATGATATGGGGAATTTGGTCGGTATATGTAATTTTACTCGCATTATGTATCAGAATAGGTGTGTTGTCACACAAATTTCAGAAGCCAATTCTATTTGATCCCTTAACAGAAAAAGATAGAAAAACTGATGCTGAAATTCTCAATGAAACATTGTCCAATATAGCGGAACTGCTGAAGGTAAAAACAACTACTGAAACAGCGAAAACAAAGGCTAACCGTCCATAAAATTTTCAATTACAGAAGTAGAAAAGTTTGATATACAAACAAGTATTCTGAAGTTGGTAAAACGGGCCATTTCCCCTTCGGCTGGCTGCAAGCCAAACATGTACAACACGCTTTTAGGTGCATAGTCCGAGTTTACGGAAAGCATCCGCTTGTAACAAGTAGGGCGCTATGTGCCCCTTGCCAGGATTACAGAATACCCACTCAATATAGGCCTCTTTTCCAATTACTATAGTAGCTTAGGTCGTTTATTTTTATAATATTACAGCAACACTTCTTCCCGGAAATCTCAAAATTTTTTCCTTCATGAAAAGATACCTCTTCGCCAATTTTGCTATTCTATTCTTAGAGAGCCGTCTTACTTCCCATGCAGAGCACTTTCAGGGTGATGGCTGTGCCGCTAAGAAAAAAAGCAAAGCTGCTGAACTATCAAAACAGCTGCAGTACGCTGCCTGAAAAAGAGCTAATCCAATAACACAACTATACCTTACATGAAAAAATACATGCACAAGGGGAGCTCATGGATAGTTACCCTCCTCATGTTGTTGATTGCATCTACCGCTCAGACCGTATCGGCGGCAACAACAGCTTGCCCTTCGCAGTATCTGAACGGAGTTGCTCCGGATATTTTAAAAGCCTCGCTTGCAAAAAGTGCCCGTGAATTAGGTTACGATAACTTCGCTGTGATGCACTCCGGGATATCTCGTACTCCTCTCTGGTCTGCTGAACATCTTACTCGTGAAAGTATTTTGGATGCAAGGGAATTGAAAGGACGAGCAGCCTTTCATCCCGAAGGTGAACTTCCTTCCAATGAAAGAGCTGAATTGAGCGATTATGCCCGATCTGGTTTCGATCGCGGGCACATGGCACCAAGCGCCGATATGCCAAACAGAAGCGCACGGCAGCAATGCTTCAG
>JABDHK010000035.1 GCA_012972835.1 Chlorobiaceae bacterium
TCGTTCTATATGGGACGCAGGGTTGGTGCAGACTATTCCAAAACAGCAACACTCTCATTTACAGCAGCAAGCAACAACTTTGAACTTGCCATTGCAGTGGCGATAGCTGTTTTCGGCATCAATTCCGGAGAAGCCTTTGCAGCAGTGATAGGCCCGCTCGTTGAAGTACCCGCCCTGATTGCCTTGGTCAATGTCTCGCTCTGGTTCAAAGAAAAATATTTCAACATATAATTAAATTCAACATGAAAAAAATAGAGGTATTTGATCCTGCACTTTGTTGCAGTTCGGGTGTGTGTGGTGTCGATGCGGATCAGGCATTGATAAACTTCTCAGCAGATGTGGAATGGGCAAGACAACAGGGTGCTCAGATTGAGCGATTCAATCTGGCACAGCAGCCGATGACCTTTGCAGAAAATCAGATTGTAAGAGCATTTCTTGAACTTTCAGGTAAGGAGGGCCTTCCGCTTATTCTCCTTGGTGGAGCAATAGTGTTGGCTGGACGATACCCAAGCCGGGCAGAGCTGGCCCGTTGGGCGGAAATCACGCAGCCTGATGCTGCTGATAAACCAGCAAAGAGTTGCTGCTCGGGCAGTAGCTGCTGCTGAACACAATCAAACCAACCTATGTTATTTCTTGAACATCCACCGCGCTTCCTTTTCTTTACCGGAAAAGGTGGCGTCGGCAAAACATCAATTGCCTGCGCAACCGCCATTCAACTTGCTCATGACGGCAACAGAGTGCTTCTTGTCAGTACTGATCCCGCATCCAATGTTGGTCAGGTTTTTGGTGTCACTATAGGAAACCAGATTACTTCCATTACTGCAGTGGATGGCCTGTTTGCCCTCGAAATTGATCCCCAGGCAGCGGCTCAGCTCTACCGTGACAGAATCGTTGGACCGGTACGCGGCTTACTCCCTGAAAACGTGGTCAGCTCCATTGAGGAACAACTTTCAGGTGCCTGTACGACTGAAATCGCCGCATTCGACGAGTTCACTTCCTTATTGACTGACTCAGCCTTGAACGCCGACTACGACCATATCATTTTCGATACGGCGCCGACCGGCCATACCATCAGGCTGCTGCAGCTGCCCGGTGCCTGGAGCAGCTTTATTGAGGAGGGTAAAGGCGATGCTTCGTGTCTTGGCCCTTTGGCTGGACTTGTAAAGCAACGTGCACAGTATAAGGCCGCCGTTGAAGCTTTAGCTGATTCATCGCGTACACGCCTTGTGTTGGTCTCCCGAGCCCAGGAGTCAGGTTTAAGGGAGGTCGCACGCACCTGTAAAGAACTTGCTGCAACAGGGATCTCTCAACACTACCTTGTCATAAACGGGCTTTTACCTCAAAGTGAAGCAGTACATGACTCTCTCGGAAAAGCTTTATTTAACCGTGAGCAAGCGGCACTCTTGGCAATGCCTCTCATTCTCCAATCATTGCCTTGCGATCATCTGGATCTTAAGCCTTTCAATCTTGTCGGTCTTTATGCCTTGCGTCAACTCTTTAATGCATATGATCCAAAGTTAATAGCCGAAATCGATCAGCCCATCACCATCAACGCTCCAGAACTTTCAGCACTGGTTGATGAAATTGCTGTTGATGGTCACGGGCTTATAATGTTCATGGGGAAAGGGGGAGTCGGCAAAACTACCCTGGCTGCTGCTGTCGCCGTTGATCTGGCCAATCGAGGCCTGCCGACACACCTCACCACCACCGATCCTGCGGCTCATCTTACCGAAACGTTGACCGGAACATTGGAAAACCTTACGGTAAGCCGGATTGACCCTGTAATTGAAACCGAGCGCTATCGGCAGCAGGTGTTGGACACCAAAGGAGAGCAGCTTGATGCTGAAGGTTTTGCCCTGCTTGAAGAAGACCTTCGTTCGCCATGCACTGAAGAAATTGCTGTATTCCAGGCATTTTCATGCATCATACGCGAGGCTCATAAAAAATTTGTTGTTGTCGACACAGCTCCTACGGGTCATACCCTCCTGCTGCTTGATGCAACTGGAGCATACCACCGCGAAGTCAGCCGTCAGGCGGGGGGTAATGGCTTGTACGATGTTACACCGATGATGCAGTTACAAGATCAAAAACAGACCAAGGTGCTGATTGTCACTTTAGCTGAAACAACACCTGTGCTTGAGGCGGTTGATCTGCAGGTGGAGTTGCGCCGGGCAGGTATTGAACCGTGGGCCTGGATCATCAACAATAGCGTGGCAGCTGCTGCGCCTCGCTCACCACTCTTAAAACAACGTGCATATAATGAACTTGGCGAAATTGATGCTGTAGCCCATCTCCATGCGACACGCTACGCGGTTGTTCCCTTGTTATAAACTGGTTATACAAGGCCGGATTTGAAGCGCGCGTACGGTATTTCGGCGAACAGATTGGCCTCTTGTACGGTGAGGGGTTCCATCTCTCAGGAACTCTGGGAATCAAATCGTTCAGTGGGGCATTTCCAGGAATGAGAGAAAAGTTCTGACTGCTGAGATCTAAATAAAATATCGAATCATCACCGTTCATTTAAAGTATTCCGGGTTGAAACTAAACAAAAAAGGCTCTAATGGAGCCTTTTTTGTTTCCAATCTTGCCACACTTCCTTAACAATTCCTCAACTGAGCGATTTGTTCATTGTTGGGCAGATTAGTGATATGCGATCAAAATCTGGATTTTTTTTTGAAGAAAATACACACAAACCAACTCCATTTTTATTATGAAAAAAGTAGCATTATTGGTCGGTCTGGCCGCGTCCCTCGGGTTTAACAATGCGCAGGCTGTTGACCTGACTTGGTCAGGTGATGTTCGCTACCGCTACCAAACTGAAAAAACTGATGATGGCAATTCTGCTACTACGGATATCAGCCGGAATCGCCACCGTGGCCGTCTTCGTCTTGGCGCAAACGCCTGGATCAATGAAGAGCTATCAGCCGGTGTTCAGCTCGCAACTGATGACATGTCATCAACTCAATATTGGGCAACAAATGAAACAACCTCACGCAACCAGACCTTTGGCAATACGTTCCATGCGAGTCCAGTCTTCTTGAATGAGTACTTCATCGACTACCATCCAGCTATGCTCAGTGGCGATGTGAACATAATCCTTGGAAAAAGAGCTGTTGCGAGCACTCTTATAGTCGTCAACGATCTCGTGTGGGACAGCGACCTTACCTTTGAGGGAGCAACCCTTCAGTACGGTAAGGATGCGGCTGGTAAAGAAAAAGACGGGCTCAGTGCCATTGTAGGATACTATCCACTTAACGAGGTTAATGGTGCAGCACCAATTCCCAGCGCAACTGGTACGGCAGGAAGATATAATGATGCCTACCTCTTTGCTACACAGGCAAGCTATAAAGGTGAAGTTAGTGATATCAACTATCAGGTTGGTGCCGCCTATTATGACTATGTGAATTTCGATTATAACGGTATGGTACTAAAAGCAGCTAACAACTATAGCGGAAAAGACTTCAATATTGTTGAGCTTTTCGGCAAGGTTGGCGGCCAGATCACCGATACGCTTCCATGGCAGATCAATGGGCAGTATGCTTTCAACACTGCAAAAAATGATGGCGTTCGCTATACCTTGATCGACGAAAATAACAGAACAAGCTACCTTGTAGAGGCAAAAATAGGTGATGCCAAGCAGGTTGGACAGTGGTTCACTTCTGCAGAATACGCCTATATCGAGCAAGATGCAGTTACCGGCTTCACAGATTCAGACCGTCACCGTGGTCAACAGGTAAACCTTAAAGGTATCAAGATCGGCGCAGCTTACCATCTTGTGCAGAACATGACTCTTGGCTTGAATTATTTCAGGTTCAAGAATATCATCGGTAATACTCTTCCTACCTCTCAGATCTTGTGGGTAGATGCTACAGTAAAGTTCTAAACTTTGTGTGTTGTTCTTTCGTTACGGTGTTGTGTGGCTGGTGTGCAAGGCTGTTTGTAATGCTGATGGGCAGCCTTGTATAACCGGTTTGTGAACAACTATTTTTTTGCATTACAAATTTATTAACTCAATGATGACAATCACTATGAAACTTTTCAAGAAAATACTCTTAAGTGCAACAGTATTCGGTGTTATGGCGTCCGGCACTGCCCAGGCTGCAGGTAAAATAGTTATCGATGGTTCGACCACGGTAGGTCCTATCGCAAAAGCGTTTGCCGATTATTTTACAAAAACCACAGGCGTCCAAGTAATAGTAAGCGAGTCCGGTTCAGGTAACGGTGCAAAAAGCCTTATCAACAAAACCTGCGACATTGCAACCATGTCGCGTCCCATGAAAGACAATGAGTTAGCTGCTGCAAAAGGCAATGGCGTTAACCCTGTCGAGCATGTTGTGGCACTTGACGGTCTTTCAATTGTTCTGCATCCGAGCAACCGCATTAATGCACTATCAAAAGCTCAGATTCGCGGAATTTACATGGGCAAATACACCAATTGGAGTCAGATTGGCGGACCAAATGCTGCTATAGTTGTCATCCAGCGCGAATCAAACAGCGGCACTGCTGATTCGTTTAAAGAACTTGTCATGGGGAAAGATAATCCGATTTCAAAAAGAGCTGAAACCCAGTCAAGCAATGGTTCAATCAAGAGCCGCATTTCAACGACACCAGGAGCTATCGGATATATTGGCCTTGGTTTTGTTGACAGCTCTGTGAAAGCAGTTTTGGTTGATGGTGTGGAGCCTGACGTAAAGACGGTCAAGAATGGCACCTACCCAGTTCACCGTGCGCTCTTCATGTACACCAACGGCCAGCCAACCGGTGCTGTCAAGCAGTTCATCGACTTGCCAAAAACCGAAGCTGGTAAACACATTATCAGCGAAACTGGGTTTGTCAACTTTCATTAAAAGTCTTTTCCGTCCTTTCTGTAATCTCAAGGAATAGAACAATCAAAAAAAGCCATCTTCCATAAGTATGGCTTTTTTTGATTGTGGTTATTTTCTTTTCTTCACCATGGAAGTTTGAACTTCAATCAAATTATTCGGAGCTAAATAAGCTTTGTTTATGAACAATAGAATCATACGTTTTTTCTTGATGGTTCTCCTCTATTCAACTTTTGCGAGCATGCTTTCATTAAAGGCACGAGCTTTTAATAAAAACCATCTGGAAGCACTTCAAAGAGGAGTCGCATCATGGAACAGCATGAGAGCCGATCACAATGAGTTTTTACCCGACCTTTCAGGAGCAGATCTTAAAGGGAAAAATCTAAGATGGGTTGATTTACATAATGCAAACCTTTCCGGGACAATTCTCAGCCAATCTGACCTCAGTAATGCAAACATGAAAAACGCTCTCCTTGAAAATGCACATCTCAATAGCTCTGTTCTTATCAAAGCTAATTTTGAGGGAGCTTCGTTATGTGGGGCTGATCTTGAAAGCGCAGTGCTTGATGGCGCAGATTTTTTTCATGCAGTTCTCAAAAAAGCCGTGCTTAAAAAAGCAGATTGCTCGAATGTCAATATGATGAAGTCAGATCTTCAGGAATGCAATTTCCGTGAAGCTACTCTTGTGCATGCTAATCTCACCGGATCGGATTTGCGAGGCAGCTATCTTTGGAGGGCAAATCTCAGCCGGGCAATGCTAACGGGTGCCCAGGTATCAGAATCAACTATTCTCAATACAGGAAGATTCGCTTCCAAGGCCTGGGCAGAAGAACATGCTGCGGTTATGGTTGTTGAGCATCCATTATCATCTTCCGCCAATACCGTTTCAGTAGATGAAAAAAGGAGCGGGATCGTTTTTCCTCCTCCGCATGATGATCGACGTATGACAGAACGCCCTATACAGGAAAGCAATATTTCTAAATCAAAAGAGCGTATTGTTGCACAAAATATATGGAGTCATGCAGATGGAACTGTTCATGGGGCTTATGACAGAACTCAGTACGATCAATTGAAAAGCAATGTGTTCGACTGGAAT
This sequence comes from Chlorobiaceae bacterium, assembly GCA_012972835.1. Taxonomy (GTDB): domain Bacteria; phylum Bacteroidota; class Chlorobiia; order Chlorobiales; family Chlorobiaceae; genus Chlorobium. The sequence goes on from JABDHK010000035.1 coordinate 5,920, forward strand.
ACAATGCGAAAACAGGAGAGGAGTATGAGCATTCACCTCGAGGAAGCGCCACTGGATCACAAAAATCTCCGTTATGCCGATTTAAACCATGCATTGCTCTTTGCTGCAAGTTTTCGGTCATCGGATGTGAGTAACTGTGATCTGCGATTTGCAGACTTAAGGAAATGCGACTTTCAGGAAGCTGACTTAGAGCGTGCAGATCTTGGATGTGCTGATCTCAGGGGTGCAACTCTCTGGCGAGCAAATATTGATCGTGCACGCCTGACCGGTGCGACTGTTTCAAACAAAACCATACTTGATTCAGGCAAAAATGCTACACTGGAATCAGCTGGTCGATTGGGGTTGATCTTTACTGCAGAATAACTGTATTAGTGGTTGTTGGAAGAATAACGGATTGAAGATTTTACATTAACGTAACATCTTGTACCGGTGATTGTTGGAAAGTTGGGATTATATTAAAATAAAAGGGAGAACATGCAAAAAATATATGCAACCAAGGGGAAGTGGCAATTGCCTTTTATGATTGCCGTTTATTTATGTTCTGCATGGAGTTGTGCGTTTGGCGCTCAACGGGAAAGTTCATCTCTTCGACAAATCAACACAATAGTAGTAATCTACGCGGAGAACCGAAGCTTTGATAATCTTTATGGATTGTTTCCAGGTGCGAATGGCATTGTGAAACAGGCGAATGGTGAACCTGCCAATAGTACAGATTTCAAACAGGTAGACCGCGATGGCGTTACTCCTCTTATAAAACTTCCGGCTGTCTGGAATGCAACAGGTACCCCTGATGCAGCTAAATTGAGCTTTATTAAGGAATTACCAAATGCGCCATTCCGAATTGATGCCCCACCAGTCGGCCTCCTGCCTGACAAAGCTACACCAGATTTAGTGCATCGGTTTTATACCAACCAGATGCAGATCAATAATGGCAAAAACAACATGTTTGCTGCCTGGTCTGATGCCGGTGGTCTGACAATGGGCTACTACGATGGTTCAGTGATGCAGATGTGGAAACTGGCTCAAAAGTACACCATGGCTGATAATTTTTTTATGGGTGCGTTTGGCGGATCCTTTTTAAACCATTTTTGGTTGATCAGTGCCCATACCCCAATCTACCATAATGCGCCAGGAAATCTCAAGAGCAAGGTAGAGGAGAGTGGCATCAGATTAACTCAGGGTGAAACCTCTCCCGCCAGCGCCATAACAGGTAAGGCACTTTATGTTGCAGATCAAGCGCTGACTCCTGATGGCTATGCGGTTAATACGCTTCAGCCGCCATATCAACCAAGCGGTATCCAGCCTGCTTCTGGAGGAAACACTCAACTTGCTGATCTGACAAAAAACCCACTGCCGCCACAAGATTACAAAACCATCGGTGATGTTTTAAGTGCAAAAGGAGTGAATTGGGCATGGTATGCAGGGGCATGGAATGAAGCATTACAGAATCGCGGAGTGATCAATAACAGTAAAACCTCTAATTTTCAAACACACCATCAGCCGTTCAATTACTTTAAAAGATTTGATCCGACTACGATTGCTGGTGCCGAGGAGAGGAAAGCTCATTTGAAAGACTATACGGATTTTCAAAAAGATATCGCCGCTGGCACCTTGCCTGCTGTAGTGTTTTATAAACCTCAAGGTAATCTAAATCAGCATCCTGGCTATGCGGATGTTATGATGGGTGACTCTCATATTGCTGAAGTTGTCAGGGAGCTGCAGAAAAGTCCACAATGGAAAAAGATGGCAATTATTGTTACCTATGATGAGAACGGGGGATATTGGGATCATGTTTCACCACCGGCAGGAGATCGATGGGGGCCTGGCTCACGAATTCCAGCTATTATCATATCGCCGTTTGCTAAAACTCATTTTGTCGATCACACCTATTACGATACGACCTCTATCCTTAAATTTATTACCAAACGATTTGAGCTTGAGCCTTTGCCTGGGATTCGGCCTAAAGCAGGGGATTTGAGCAATGCCTTTCATTTTTCTGTTGAAGAATAACACCATGTTTGTTTACTGATGACAAATATCCGAGGGAGCCTTTGCTTGCGGAACATCATGCTGGAGCATCAGCAATTCCGGAGCGAGGTTCCGAAGGCGGTTGAAACTGTACAGGGGCTTCAGCGATTTTCCGGTAAAGCCTGATGAGGAAGAGATGCTGAGGCCAGTTCAGCAAACATGTTGCAAGCGCCTCCCACATTGAGACCCATGCAACAATGGTAAGCCCTTCGGCAAAGACAGTGTTGAGAAATGAGGGAGTGCCGTTAACAGTCAAGAGATGATTGACCCACAAAGAGAGGCCGAGAATGATGATACCAATAACAAGAAGTGTTGTTGCAGTTCTCAGCATCTTGCTCATCGCTCCAAGCTCAAGCTCCCGCTGGTAGATAAAAAATTTATGGACACTGGTACGCACCCTCAGCATGAACTCTTCGGAAGGATAACACTCAAACATGAAGCGGATCACAAAATCAACCCGTCCTATTTCACGAGCACACTCTGTGAGATAATAGACGAGATCTTCATCAAGATCCTTTTTGTGGTATGGAGCAGTTTTGTCAAAATCCTCATAGAGATCCTCCACACGCCTTGCGGCCACATCAATGATAACAAGGCCATCAACGGTATGTTCGTAGCGGTCAACTATTCTTTTAGGCACTGGTCACGAATTGGGTTGGTTGAAAAAAGGCGTTCGATAAAGAGCTGTAAACTATTGTAACAGGGTCAGAGAAGTTGTACGGAGAGTGCATTTGAAGCCAGAGAAACCTTTTGTTGACGGGTAATTTTGTTTTTCGTTTCTGATAAAGTACCTTGTCGAACTTATACACCACTCTGCTGAGATTTGCGTATTTATAATTAATCCTCAAATACATTTTATTAATTCTGTAAAAAAATAAAATTATATACATTAAAATTTTATCTAAAAATAAGGTGAAAAATCGTGATTAATTTCAACAAAAATATACTCATTATTGGATTTGGTTCTGTATCTCAATGTACAGTTCCTGTTCTTTTTAAACACATCAACGTCGATTATACTCATGTCACTATAATGGATTTTGAGGATATTCGTGAAAAAGTTTCACAGTGGACAGCATTGGGTGTTACCTATATTAATCATCAAATAACACCGTACAATATAGCACAAACCCTTGCTGCTTATGTTGCAGAGGGCGATCTGATAATAGATTTAGCGTGGAATATTGATTGTTGTGAAATTCTTCAATGGTGTCATGATCATGGTGTTCTCTATATGAACACTTCGGTAGAAGTGTGGGATCCTTATACAGGGGTTGAGACTCAGCATCCAACCGAAAGAACGCTGTACTACCGGCACATGAAAATCCGCCGCATGACTTCACAGTGGCACGATAAAGGTGTCACGGCGGTGCTTGAGCATGGCGCCAATCCTGGATTGATATCGCATTTTACCAAACAAGGGTTACTTGATATTGCCAATGCAGTCATTGCCCGGAACAAGGTCGGCCCTGCTCAAGCCGAAATTATTAAAGAGCTGGTTGAAAAAAGAATTTTCAATGAACTGGCAATGGCGCTTGGTGTCAAAGTGATTCATTGCTCTGAAAGGGACACTCAAATCTCTGACGTTCCCAAACAGGTTGACGAGTTTGTCAATACCTGGAGTGTCGAGGGATTCAGGGAAGAGGGTATGACTACGGCTGAGATGGGTTGGGGAACACATGAAAAAGAGCTTCCGGAATTTGCCTATACCCACGAGGAGGGACCAAAAAACCAGATTTGTCTTGCCAAAATGGGTATGAATACCTGGGTCTGTTCCTGGGTGCCTGATTATGATATACGTGGCATGGTAGTTCGCCATGGCGAAGCGTTTACGATTTCAGACTACCTGACTGTCTGTAAAGAGGGGCAGGCCACCTACCGCCCGACGGTACATTACGCCTATTGTCCGAGTGATGCCGCTATTACTTCTCTTCATGAGCTGCGTGGTTATGATTACAGACTTCAGTCCAATTTCAGGATTATGAATGATGAGATCACCAAGGGTTCGGATATTCTTGGTGCATTACTGATGGGGCATGCTTTTAATTCCTGGTGGACAGGCTCCAGCCTCAGCATAGAGCAATCCAGAGCGCTGGTACCTCATCAGAATGCTACCACCATGCAGGTGGCAATATCTGTGGTCGCAGCCTGTATGTGGATGATCGAAAATCCTGACAGGGGTGTTGTTGTACCAGATAATATCGATCATGAGTATATCCTTGGAATTGCAAAACCATATCTTGGCAACTTCATATCAAAAGCTTCTGATTGGACACCTTTAAAATACAATCCCAACTATTTTGCAGGGTTTAATAACCCTGATATAGATGAAACCGATCCTTGGCAGTTTAAGAACTTCCTTATTACCGATAATGATTAAAACAGGATATACAATAATGGATGCTCAACATTTAAAACAATTGGCTTTAGAGCATGGGACACCGCTGTTTGTGGTAGACCACGACGTTTTGAGGGCTAATTACCGTGAGTTTAAGCAGCATCTTCCAAGGGTTCAGGCCTATTTCGCTGTTAAAGCAAACTCAGACCATGAAATCGTTAAAACGTTCTATGATGCTGGCGCCAGTTTTGATGTGGCATCAATGCCTGAGTTTCTTAATGTCTATGAAAATATTAAAAGTCTTACGCCTGAAGAGCAGCAGGACTTCATCTGGGATAAAATCATCTATGCGAATCCGATAAAGCCAATCCCTACGTTAAAGCAGCTCGACCGTTATAAGCCGCTGGTTACGTTTGATAATGAAGATGAAATCGAAAAAATCGCTACCTATGCACCGAACACGGGTCTTGTTTTACGAATAAAAGTACCTAATACTGGTGCTATGGTAGAGCTTTCTTCCAAATTCGGTGCTGATCCAGGAGAAGCTGTTGATCTTATAGAAAAAGCTTTTAAGAGAGGACTGGTGGTTGAAGGTTTAAGCTTTCATGTAGGCAGTCAATGCACAAATTTTCAGAATTATATTAAAGCTCTTAATCTGGCATCCAATATTTTCAAGGAATCGTGGGATAGAGGGTATAAAGAGGTGAAAATTCTTGACATTGGCGGTGGTTTTCCCGCTCCCTATGACAACAGTGTAAAACCTTTTGCTGAGCTTGCGGTAATGCTCAATTCCGAATTTGACAGACTCTTTCCGCCTGACATTGAAATCATAGCAGAACCCGGAAGATTTTTAGTGGCAACTGCTGCCTGCGTTGTGATGGAGATTATTGGTACAGCGTATCGTGACGGAAAGAAATGTTATTACGTGAATGACGGTGTTTATCATACTTTTTCAGGGATTATCTTTGATCACTGCCAATATACTTTAAAATCTTTCAAAGAAGGCAATGAGAAAATGTGTGCGGTTTATGGTCCTACCTGTGATGCTCTGGATACAATTACGATGGCCAATCTGTTACCTGTAGATCTTGCGATAGGGGATTTACTCTACAGTGAAAATATTGGAGCCTACAGTCATGCGTCATCGACTTTTTTTAATGGGTTTCCGCCTGCAAAGGTTTTGCATATAAATGTATAGGAATTTGCAGAGAAGTAACAGAGAGACTCTTGTCTTTGCTATAAAAAAACGATAAAATTTGCTGTTGTCATTATTAACCGGCAGGCAAACCAATTAACAAGAGCAACCATGGCAAAAGGATCAAAAAAAGAGGAAGCATCAGCACCGGAGGTTTACGAAGAAGTGCTATCAGCACCTGAACAACAGGAAGAAGAGATAAGACGTGCGGCGTATTACCTGTGGGAATTAAAAGGAAGAAAGGACGGCTCAGATGTTGAAGACTGGATTGAAGCTGAAGAGATTGTAAACGACTGACCATCGGTACGATCTATCACCACCAAAAGGCCACTCAATATGCAGTGGCCTTTTGGTTTCATAACTTTGCTGGCATGCCCTTCTATAGTTCTGTGAAGTTTTTGTAAACAAAACTACATCCAAAGCAAAATCACGCGGCCTTCTGGTATATTGATTCAGATTGATTATCGAATTCTCAACCTTAAATTCTCAGCTTATGCCCTTCGAACTGTAATTCATTAGAAGTGTATGTGCACTTACTGCACCGCCATTTAAAAATGTTCTGCTCCGTATTGGAGCAGTGGCTTTTGCAATCTCTCTTACTGCTGCTTACAACCGCTTCAAATTAAAACAGTTAGTTACATCGTTGTCTGTGCGATTACCTGAAGGATGACATTGTTACACATTTACAGCTCCCGGCAGGCTGTATCCCTCTGAATTACTTCTTTTAATGGTATATTTGAGCAAAATGCCACACAAGGCATGCACTCCATTGCTCAACATTATTGGAAAAGACTAACCCACAACACTCATGCTTGAATCAGTGATTGCTTATTTGCAGTCAGCAGATCCAACAACAATATATTTGTTTCTGTTTCTGTTTGCGTTTCTGAAAAATTTTTTTCCCGTGGTGCCGCTTGATCTTCCTGTTGCATTGACAGGCTATTTGCTCGTCTACACCGATCTTAGCATTGTGTTAGCTATTCTCTGGCCATCTCTTGGCTCAACATTGGGCTTTATGGTCATCTACATGATAAGCAGGAAGTTTGGGCTGAAACTCTATGCAAAAGATATAACCACAATACCGCCTCGATGGGGTGAAAGAATTCATAGGTTTTTTCCGCCTGCAGAGATGGAAATTATACGCCAAAGATTTTCAGCCCATGGATACTTGGCGGTATTGGTTAACCGTTTTCTTTTAGGTTCCCGATCATTCATCTCTCCAGTGACAGGTTTAATGCATCTGAATGTGGTTCTGGTGTCGATTGCAGCAGGATTAAGTGCAATAGTCTGGAATATGTTACTGGTATACGGGGGTTATGTGCTTGGAAAACATTGGCAGAATATCGGTGAATTTGTTGTTCTGTACACGATTCCGGTTTCGGTACTGTTTTTTTTGATCATGGTTTTTGCTGTATTACAATATCGAAAAGAACGACAGAATCGGCAACAGCAGGTAAATCACTAATACTGTAAGCTGTTGCGTATAACATACCCTTATAAATCGCATGTGAATTATTTGAAAACAAAGCGTAAAGGAATAATAAATAAAGTTATTGACCTGTATATTATTGATGGAAGGTAACAATAGTACACCATGCAGGTTCAAGCTTTTCGTTTAATTATTTTTCCAAATAGCTATGTCTATGCCTATATCAAGACATATAGTCTGGAGCTTGGCGATAGCAAAACCCTTGAACAATGCTGAAAGGAGCTCAATATATTCAGTGTACTCAGCATGAGCAAGAGAGGCAACAATATTCAGTTTCTGAAATCAATGCTGACTCTAACTATCGGCATGTTGGTTGGCGTTCTTGGAGGTGTCGGCTACAGTTATATTGAAGAAAATGTTAGGGTTTCAGCACCTCTATTGCCCAGTTTACCCGCAAGGAGATCAGTCAGCTCTCTTGATACGTTGATTAATAAAAAACAAAGCATTGACTCTTCGCTGGTTAAGCACGCTGCCACACAGAGCAACTCTTTAGTAAGGTCGTCACTACATCCTAAAACTTCCCCGGTGCCGATCGTATTCTCATCTTCTGCTGTTTCCTCTGAGCATCAATCTGTATCAGGATCTCACAAATAAGCAGAATTGTATTTGTTGAAGAACTCCAATGAAACCGTTACCTCTATAATGAAGTGTTATAGATGAGTTATTTGGAGTTGTTTGCAATATCGACACAATTCAGTAACAATCTCTTAATACAATGAGTTGTAAGTTGGCTTGCTTGCAATTAATTTATGAATAATCCGGTCATAATTAATCGCATTTTTTTGTTTATAACCAGCTCTATTAAGTTATGCTTTATGTAAAATAGGATCATAAAAAACAAAACATTGAATTAACATATCCGTAACAAAAAAAGATATTAATTTCATGTCGTAAAGAAAGGAAATTAAAGTATTTGCAAATTAAACCAGTCAAAAAAATATTGCCTGGTAATTATTTATAATAAACTTTTTTGGAGGTGATTTGTGCAGCGTTCAAAGTTACGTCGGTTAAAAAAACAGAAGGGTCATACCAAACCATTGGTTATGGCGGCCTTAACAGTGGGTCTTTTTTCTCCATTGTGTGTGCAGGCTGAAACCGCAACTGATTTGGGTACTGTTGGTACGCAAGGTGCCAGTGGCACAGCTTCTGCTGTTGCTCCTGCTCAAGCCTCTCTTCAAGCTACGCAGCCACAGGCAGTAATTGACCGATCTTTCTTTGAGGATGCAAAATCTCCTGTAGCCGATTTTTCAAATATAGCTGCAATTGCTCCAGGTGTCAGTGGAGGTATATCTGCAAATGGACCAGGTCTTGGTGAGACTAAAAACAGTATTCGTGGATTCCAGGATGGGCAGTTTAACGTAACTTTTGATGATATTCCTTTTGGAGATACCAACGGCCCTACACACCATTCAACCTCATATTTTCCAGCTTCAATTATTGACCATATCACTGTTGAACGTGGTCCAGGAAATGCAAGTACTCTTGGTCAGGCAACGTTTGGTGGTTCTGTGAATATGTATTCACTTGTTCCTTCGAGCGATTTTGGTGTTTCAACTTTTTTCTCGGGCGGATCCTGGAATACACAACTTGCTGGTGCTACAGTAAATACGGGGACTCTTGCAGCACTTGGTGGTGCGAAATTGATGGTAACAGCACAAGACATGAGTAGTGATGGTTATCTCACGAACTCTGGTGTCGGAGCTAAAAACCTCACCGTTAAATACGAACAGCCGATTGGTTCCAAAACCCTGCTTACTCTCTTTTCCAGTAACAACAGTAACTACTACTATTCACCTGACGCAGGTAGTGGTATTACTGCAGCACAGGCTGCCCTTTACGGAAAGAACTATGGCCTCACAACTAATCCTAATGATTCCAACTATTTTGGCTACAACAGAGTTGCCAAATCCACAGCGTTTGATTATGTGCGTCTGCAAAGCGATTTAGGTTGCGGTTGGGGTATCGATAACACCTCTTACTATTATTGGTACGGAAATAACACGATTGCGGCTGATAATGCCGGCAACCCAACAAACGGCCTTGCAACTGTTTACACAGCCCAGGGGAAAAAGGGAGCACTTGCAAATCAAATGCCTGGTTACAACAAGATAAACCAGTACAGTGTCTATGGTAATATTTTCAAGACGACGAAACAGACCGATTTTGGTTTGTTAAGAGTGGGATTCTGGAGTGAATGGGCCGATACCTACCGTGGCCGATTCGACTATAATCTGTTGACAATGAACCCGAATTATAAAGATTCCTCTTATCCCGGGTTTGCCTCTATTCCATCAAATATCGACTATGATCAAGGTTCCAGCTGGAACAATTATCAGCCTTTTGCAGAGTTTGAGTGGGCAGCCACAGATAATTTAAAAATTACGCCGGGTATCAAATTTGTGAAGACGGAGCTTTTCATCGATGCTGCTGTTCTTGTGAAAGCCTATCGTGCGCCAATGAGCCTTCAGAAGGATTATAATGCAACGCTTCCATTTCTGACGGCAAATTACAAGATTGACAAGAGTTCTTCGGTCTATGCTCAGTATGCACAGGGCATGCAGGTTCCGGATATATCGAATTACTACTCTTCTGCAGTGCCCGCGTTATCACAGGGCATCAACATAAAACCTCAAAGATCTACCAATTACCAGGTTGGTTATGTCAATAAGTCCGATACGGTAAGCTTTGATGCTGATCTCTATTATATCGACTTCAATAACAAGATTGGTGTGGATCCGACATCCGATCCAGCTAATCCAGTATACTATAACCAGGGCGGTGTGATCTATAAAGGTATTGAAGGCGAGATAACGTATGCTGTAGGAAGCGGTGTTGCACTTTACGCCAATGGATCTCTTAACTCGGCAAAAGCCAGTGATACCCGTTTAACAATTTCAAGTGCCCCTGAAAGCACTGCAGCGCTTGGACTGATATATAAAGAGCATGGCTGGTCAAGCTCTCTTGTGTATAAATATTCGGGGAAGCAATTTGCTGATAACAGTGAACTGTGTCCCATGGATCCAATCACAACGCTTGACTGCAACATAGGCTATACGTTTAAGAATCCTGGTCTTGGCATCAAGAATATGAAAATTGATCTTGGTATATACAATATTCTGGATCGACAGGATGTCATTACAATGAAACCAGCTGGTGCAACACCATCTGCTGCTGATACCTTTGTTTGGCAGGCTCCGCGCAGTTTTATGGCTTCGCTAAGACTTGATTTTTAGGTACTGAGACTGTTGTTTGCCACTACCAAAGAGAAGAGAGGGTTAACCCCTCTCTTCTCTTTATACCGATTAACCAAAAAAGCTATCCATCCATGTCATTTGTTCATCTTTTCAAATTAGCCAATGAATCAGGCGGCACCCTCTACCTGATGTTGTTTCTTTTATTGCTTGCCTTAACCGTCATTATTGAGAGGTGGCGATACCTTGCCAATATGTACCGGGTTGGCGAAAAAGCAATTGAATTGTGTCGTTCTAAAAAAGTCATTAATAAAAATACCATTAGAGAATTTCAACAAAGTCAAAATGACGTTCCTGTTTTACGACTGCTTGAAGTCGCTATTGATGGCGAGCACGATCATTTAAATCAGGAAGAGCTTTCGGGTAACCTGGAGGAAGCGCTTATGCATGAAGTGCCGAAGCTCGATCGTTCACTGTGGCTTCTGGATACGGTCATTACCCTGGCACCGCTTTTAGGGTTGTTTGGCACAATTATCGGGATGTTTAATGCCTTCAGTGTCCTTGCGGACATACAAGGCGGCATAACTCAAGTAACAGGAGGCATTGCAGAAGCTCTGATTGCAACTGCATCTGGACTCGTGATTGCCATGATTGGTATATATTTCTTCAATAATTTAAATACTCAGATCAGAGAGGTTGTTCATCAAATGGAAACGCTTAAAGTGATGATTCTCAACCGCCAGCACTTATTTCAGTCTATCTCTTAAGCATAATTGAATTAATAATGCGCTATTTCACACAACGCAGGGCTCGTATCGAGATCATTCCGATGATCGATATCATGCTTTTTTTGCTGGTGTTTTTTGTCATGTTCTCTTTGCGCATGATACCGGCAAGTGGTCATGTAACCAAGTTGCCTACAAGTTCCAGTGCCGCACAAATACCAACGCCTAAGTTACTGGTAGAACTTGAATCAAGCGGATCGCTTTTCGTCGAAGGGAAACAAATTACCTATGCGCAGTTGACCGGGCTTTTAAAACAACGAGATGCTGAAAAAACAGCTGTTACACTTGCTGGTACTGAAAGTGTATCTCTGCAAGATGTCTTGCATGCCATTGACGCGGTTAAAGCTGGGGGAGCGACCCAAATTTCATTGGCTGCGCGCAAAACAACTTTTTAAGCGAGTGAGTGAGCTATGATTTCAGTCAGGTATCGTGAACATAAAATGCTTCAGGCGTTTGGGTTGGCTTTTGTCGCCGAATTCATCATTCTTTTACTGCTTTGCATAGGTTTTGTCGGGTTTCAGAGACTTAAAGATAGTGGGATGACGACTCCAGCAATTATTCAATTAAGTAGCTTGCCGGAAGTAAAAAAGCAGCTTAATGCACCAGTTGCTCAAAAAAAGTTGCCGCAGCCGCTACAAAAGTTGAGGAGTATGGTAAAGCCGCATACCATAAAGCATAACATTGTCATGCATGAACTTGCACCTGAAAAACCCATGTCGCAAAGTACTGCTTTTGCACCGATGAGATCTGAGGTGGTTTCCGGCTCTCCTGCAGGCACTCAAAATGGTTTTGTTGAGCAAGTGGCAGCAACGGGAGGTGGAAGTGGTAAAGCAGATCCATTGACAGAATATGCCGCCAAAGTGAAAGCTGCCGTTCAAGAGGCTATCGAGTATCCTGCTGCGGCTAACAATATGAGAACAAAGAGCCGGGCGCGTGTGGAATTTTCGTTGCGTGACGGTCTGCAGCAAAATCCACATATTATCGTAAGCAGTGGCTTAAGTGTTTTTGATCATGCTGCCATTCGTGCGGTTGAAATTGCTCGCTATCCTCTGCCTCCCCCTCTATTGAGTGGTCAAACAAAGTTGTTTCAGGTTTGGGTGGAATTTCATCGGTAACCATTGAAAAGAGAGAATCTGCAGTTATGAAAAAAACATTCATCACGTTTTTAACGGTTATAGCCTTTCTTTTTACTGCGCATAGTGCACATTCGGAAGTAATCAAAAGTCCGGTTGCATTTCATTTTACCACAGTTGGAGATTGCCGGGGAGAGCCTTCACTTGCCGGAGCAACTGAGCAGGATTTGCTTTGGCTTCAGAATACGAGAGTGCTGGCACGTATGATCAGGGAGATGCAGATAGAAAAACCACAGGCATTGTTTTACAATGGCGACATGATTTATGGTTATTCGTCAAAAAAGGAGACGATGGATCGCTACTATGCTTATTGGAGGGGAATGATGGCTTGTCTGATGGAGTCGGGCACCTATGTTGTGCCCATTCCAGGTAACCATGAAGTGCAGATTAAGATAAAGAGTGCTGAAGGGAAAGAGAAAAAAACTGCTGTCGTTGAAAATGAAAATATCTGGCGCACCAACATGGGGGATCTCATTTTTAATCCGGATCGCTGGAAATCAATAACACACAAGGAAGCTACAGCCTGGAATGTTGAGAACAGGCCAAAAATCGGGACGGATGGGATTACTACTGATCAAAAGCAACTCAGTTATTCATTTGACGTTGGAAAAAGTCATTTTTCGATGATCAATACCGATCCTGTCGGGTTCGACAGCTCAGCTCCAGTAAAATGGCTTGAAGCTGATTTTAAGGCCGCAAAAAAAAGAGGAGCAAAAAAGTTCTTTATATTTGGTCATAAAATGGCGTTTACCTATGTGCCGGAAAAACAGAAAGCTGATAAACAAAACAAGGAGGGTGGGTTTGATGCAAGACCCGAGATCCGTGATGCATTCTGGAATCTGGTAGAGGCTTATCAGGCACTATATTTTACCGGACATGAGCATACCTATCATGCTGAACAGCCACGAAAAAATCAAGGAGGCAAGGCTTGGCAGGTGATAGTCGGCGGTGGCGGCTCTCCATTCTCCATTCCAAAAGAGTTCATGGAAAAAGAGGGTGAACGGATGTATGCATGGGCAGATGTGTTGATCTATGAAAATGGAAAAGTCAGCATCAGGATTGTAGGATTTGATGAAGATTTTGGGCCGACACGGGTTATTGAAGAGTGGGATATTGCAGCTTGATTTAGCTTGCAGGCATGTGCTTGTGCTGCTTGTGGTATCTAAGGGGAATGAAGCGCGCTTAACACTTGCCTGATGACAATGGCACGGTTTCCTGAGAAGAGATAAGACATGAAAAGGTGCCTGAGCCCTCTTCTTTTTCAAGATGATGGTGAAGAAGCAGGAGCAACTGGTCGATTTCATGAAGCAGGTTGCGGTGATTGAAGGCCAGTGCGACAAGAAATAAAGGAAATGAAATGTGCTCTTTTCTTAATTTTCGAAGAACATTGCCCATTGCCTGCGTCATCATGGGAAGTGTTCGGGTAACATGTACCGGAATGATTTCTCTCTCTTTCTGCACATCAGGCTGCCGGTAATCACAGCTGAAATAAAAATCTTCCTTTTCACTCCACTCTATGATGATCTTGAAGGGTTTAACGCTACTCATTGCTGGTTTACTGTTGTGAGTCATAAAAATACATTTCCTTGATTGATTATACCTATTACATGGTTCATAATCCAGAGCCACAATGTTACATCAATGTTAAATTTCTGCATGGATAGTATGCAACAGGCTATGTTACTGCTGTGCCAACACCCATAAACTTTGTATGATTATAAGCGCAAGCAGAAGAAGTGATATTCCGGCTTTTTATGGCGAGTGGCTGGTAAATCGTTTACGGGCAGGGGAGGTGCTGGTGCGGAACCCCATGCAGGCGAAACAGGTGAGCAGGATTTCGCTCTCTCCTGAAGTTGTTGATGCTCTTGTCTTCTGGACTAAAAATCCTGAAAACTTTCTTTCCCGCCTGCCGGAAATTGATTCCCTTGGATACACCTACTATTTCCTGTTTACAATTACTCCCTATGATGTCATGCTTGAACCAGGTGTAGCAGATAAACTCTCAATTGTTGAGGTATTCAGGCGGCTTTCGCGTCTCATTGGCCCTGAAAAAGTGATATGGCGGTACGATCCCATTATCATGACCGATATGTATACTCCAGCCTGGCACGCAGCCTTGTTTCGCTCTCTTGCAGAAAAACTTGCAGGCTGCACTGAACGCTGTATCATCAGCTTTTTTGATGATTACCGCAAGGTAAGAACCCGGATGCGCAATATCGTCTACACCATGCCCGACAAGGCAGAGATGGGGGAGCTTGCCGGAATGTTGGCTGTTGCTGCAGCCTCTCATGACATGGCACTCTTTACATGCAGTCACGATATAGATCTCTCACATCACGGCATCATGCACAGTCGTTGTATTGATGGTGATCTTGTAGAGCGCATTACAGGGCGGAAGTTAACGGTGAGCAAAAAAGAGAGCAGGCAGCGACAAGCTTGCGGCTGTATAGAGAGCCGCGATATCGGCAGCTACAACACCTGCACACACGGTTGCCTATACTGCTACGCAGTTTCCAGCCAGGCAAGAGCATGCGCGGCACGTCATAACTTCAACCCCAACTCGCCACTTCTCTGCGATACCTTGAAGAAAGATGAAACCATCACCACCAGTAAATAATTTTGTTCATCCTCTTCCTTCTGTCCTTTGTGTCACTGCTGTCCCTTTTGTCCTTGATCTTCTTTTTTCTTGCTACTTCGGCCTCAAAGCTTCCACCGGATCAAGATTAGCAGCTTTCCATGCCGGGAAGAGCCCAAAGGCCATGCCGATTGCCGAGCAGACAACCATTGATACGCTTATCCAGAGCCAGGGAAATATTGGTGGCAGGTTGAACTTCAAGGCAACGATATTGCCAGCCACAATACCAACCATAATACCGATAAGGCCTCCGGCAAGAGAGAGAAAAAGCGATTCAAAAAGAAACTGACGGAGAATGCTTCTCCTTGGAGCGCCGACCGATTTTCTGATACCGATCTCGCGGGTTCTTTCAGTAACGCTGACCAGCATGATGTTCATAATACCTACTCCTGCGGTCAGGAGGGCCATAAAACTGATGATGAAGGCACCGGTACTGATTGCGCGCTTTATATCCCTGAACGAATCTATGAGTGATTCGTTTGTTCTGATTTCAAAGTCATTGGTATTTTTGACGGTAAGTCCTCTTGCAAGTCTCATCGCCCCGATTGCCCGGTCAATGGCAACCGGATACTCTTTGCGTGAGAGCGCTTCCACGGTAATGTTCAGGCTGCTCTTTTCGTTGATATGATCCAGGTAGCGGGTAATGGGAATGAGCAAAAAGTTATCCTGGCTCTGGCCGAATGCTGCGCCTTTTTTATCAAAAACTCCAGTAACGATATAGACCTCTCCGTTAACCTTGATAAATTTGTTCTCCGGATTTTCGCCTGAAGGAAAGAGTGTAGCTGCAAGCTCACTTCCAAGGACTGCAGTGTTTCTTGCAGATTTAATATCGTTTTCTGTAAGATTACGGCCAGTCGCAATAGTGTAGCCGTTTGAAGTGGAAAAGTTTTCATCACCGCCAGTCAACGTGACATCAGGATTGGTTGAGAGGTTTGCATATCTCGCCTGATTGGCCTGACTGGAAATGGTGAAGCCGATATTGCGGGCGTGTGTTTCCATGCTTTTTCTGAATAAGAGAGCCTGCTGATAGGTGATATCCTTTCGGTTGGCATAGATGTTCCGTTTGTGTCCACTACCGAAGACTGTGGCAGGATTTTTCTGTATCTGGAAAGTGTTGGCTCCAAGGCTTGTAAGGCCTGATTCCACGCTTTTATCAATAGCATCAAGCGCTGTCATGACGGCAATGATGGAAAAAACCCCTACGGCAACACCCATTATGGTAAGCCACGAGCGGAGCTTGTTGACGAAAAGAGAGTAAACCGCCTGAGATATGGTTTCACGCAACAGCATAAGTACTCCTATTCATAACGCAACGAGTCTGCCGGATCAAGCTTGGAAGCTGAAACGGCCGGAGCAAGACCTGAGATAATACCGGTAATCACTGAAACAGCAAGACTTGCCATAACCAGGTCAAGTGAAAACTGTATTGGAAAATCGGGCACAATTTTTTCGATGGCGACGGTAATAAGGAGCGCGATGCCGAGCCCTGCAAAGCCACCGATGAGGCAGATCATGATCGATTCGATAAGAAACTGCAGCAGAATGGTCTGTCGTCTGGCACCGAGTGCCTTGCGCAGTCCGATCTCCCTGGTGCGTTCCTTGACGCTGACGAAGGTGATGTTCATAATGCCGATAGCTCCGACAAAAAGAGACATGCCGGTAATGAAGATGCCTGCGATTGCAATACCGTTTTTGATAGGGTCAAGCTGGCTTTTGAACGCTTTCTGCTCATTGATTGAGAAGTCCTCCTCCTTTCCTGCCGGAATTCTGCGGATTCTTCTCATCAGCCCGAGCAGCTCCTCCTTGGCTTCTTCAACACGGGTCTGATCTTTGATTTTTATCCTGATGGTTGTAAACATGTTTTTGCCGTAAGCCTTTTTAAAGGCTCCGAGTGGCATGATGATCTGATTGTCAAAACTGAAAAGTCCGAGAAACTTTCCCTGTTTTCTGAAAATCCCGATAACACGGCATTTACAATTTTTCAGCTGTATTGAATTGCCGAGAGCAGGTTCATTTGGAAAGAGACCAGTGGCGATATCGTCACCGATAACGCAGACCATTTCACTGCTGGCAGATTCAGATGGGGTAAAGAATCGACCGGATGAGAGCCCGCCAGCTGCCGTTTGCGGGTACTCATGGTTTGTGCCGAGGGAAAAGACCTGTTCAAGGATACGATCCCTGTATTTGGCGGATGCCTGATAGGTTGACATCTGCGGAACTGCCAGGAGCAGTTCTGAACGAGGATTGTCGGCAATGATCCTGTTGAGCTGATCGGCATACTCCGTTTTCAGATCGGGACGGTTCCGGTAGAGCCACCACTGCCCCATGGTACTCCACGATGATTTCTGGACATAGATGACATCATAGCCAAGCATGGCAAGGCTTTTATCAAATCCCCGGTCGATACCGTTGATCGCTGTACCCATCATGGTAATTGCAACAATGCCGATGATAACACCGAGTGCGGTCAGAAAGGAGCGGATTTTATTTGCTCTGATCTGGTAAAGAGCCATTTTCAGGCTCTCTGTGGTTTCATAGCGGAACTGTCGGTAATTCATTTATCGCCTGGTGTCGCTTTCGATTTTTCCATCCCTGAGCCGGATGACACGGCGGGTATAGCGCGCAATATCCTCTTCATGGGTTATCAGGATGATGGTGTTGCCTGCATCGGAAAGTGCTCCAAAGATATCCATGATATCGTGACTGGTTGCGGTGTCGAGATTTCCTGTAGGTTCATCAGCAAGAATGATCGAGGGCTTGTTGATCAGTGCTCTTGCTATGGCTACCCGCTGAATCTGGCCTCCTGAAAGTTCAGCAGGCTTATGGGTAATCCGGTCAGCGAGGCCAACTTTGATCAATGCTTCTGAAGCACGCTCTTCACGTTCTTCCGGAGGAACGCCGGCATAGATAAGCGGCAGCTCAACATTTCGAAGGCAGTTAAGCCGGGGAAGCAGGTTGAATGTTTGAAAAACAAACCCTATTTCCCGGTTTCTTATACGCGCCAGTTCATCGTCATCCATTTCAGCGACTTGCTGTCCGTTGAGCTCATAAATACCTGAAGTTGGGGTATCAAGACAGCCTATGATATTCATGAGTGTTGATTTTCCGCTGCCGGATGGCCCCATGATTGCAGCATAGTCGTTACGCTTGAAATCAAGGTTGATAGAGTCGAGTGCCCGTACAACCTGATCGCCCATAGTGTAGAATTTACAGAGCGACTCCATGATGATGATCGCCTGCGCCTCCATCACTGGGTTATTATTGCTGCTGTTTGACAAGGCATCCCTCTTTGAGCTGGCTGGTAATGGCAGTGTAACTTCCTGAAACAACCTCTTCTCCTTTTGTTACTCCTTCAGTGACGATAATATGGGTATTGTCGGTCGTACCGGTTTTAACCGGACGGAACGATGCCTTGCCTCCTTTAATAACAAATACTCCTTGCTGGCTGTCGGGTGCTTTGCTTTTTGCTGCAATGGTTACAGCTGTTTTTTCTGGTTTTTCCTTTTCAGGTGTTCCGGATGAGCTTCTGATGGTCACGCTTTGAATGGGGACAACAAGGGCGTTTTTTACCCGTTGCGATTCAATATCCGCAGTTGCACTCATACCGGGCTTCAGCAGGCGATCATGGTTGAAAATATGAATCTTTACCGAAAAATTTGTGACCTCCTCCTGTGTGCCTGTTGCCTTGGAAATGGCTGAATTGGATATCTCATGGACTATACCATGAAAAATTCGATCGCCGAACGCATCGACCTTGATTGAAACCGGATTGCCGGGTTTAACGTTGACGATATCGTTTTCATTGACATCAACTTTGACCTGCATACTGTCAAGGTTCGCAAGCCGCAGGACTTCAGTCCCAGGGAACTGACCTGTGCCCACTACACGCTCACCAAGCTTGTTGTTCAGCGCGATGATAGACCCGCTTATCGGTGCACGGACCACGGTTTTTTTCAACCGATCCTGATTCTGGTCAAGCAGACTTTTGTTCTGTTCAATGGTATAAAGTGATGCCTGGAAGATTGCTCGAGCACTCAGGGCATTGGTTTTTGAAGCCAGAAAATCTGTTTCGGAGATCAGCTTTTCCTTGTAAAGCAGCGATGCCTTGTGGAAATCATCTTCGGCCTTGAGCTTTCTTGATCGTGACTCAAGGCTTTGTGATTTGGCTGAATTAAGCTGGGCGAGGCTCTGTTCTACCTGGTTGATGTAGAGGTCGGGCTGGATTTTAAGAAGAAGGTCTCCTTTTTTGACGCTTTGACCATCCTGGATGGGCAATTCGATAATTTCGCCAGAAACGTCCGGCGATATTGCAACGACAATTTCCGGTTCTATTTTTCCTGTTGCGGTAACGATATGAACAACCTCTTTGATGAAAACCTTTTCAGTAGTTACCTCTACCGGCTTTTCTCTGAGGCTGAGCAGGGCAAAAAGTGATCCTCCCGCAACAAGGAGCCCTGCAATGGTAATCAATATTGTTTTCCGGTTCAGCCGGGATTTTTGTTTGCTCATGAATGGTATACTCAATTCTGTTTTTTATGGTAAGGGAATGCTGCCGGTCGCGAACTCAAGAACACTCTTTTGAAGCGCAAGATTATAGGTAGCCTGGGAAAGATTAGAGCGGGCATTAAAGAGAGCGGCTCTTGCAGAGCTGAGTTCAACAAAGCCGGTAGCCCCGAGCTCATATTTTCTCTTTATGTCTGTAAATGCTGATTGTGAAGCCGTAAGGCTCACTTTGGATTTTTCGATCTGCGTTAATGCTGACGTATAGTCATTAACCGCCAGTTGAAGATCGATGGCAATATTATTTTTCAGATCCTCATAATCAAGCTTTTGGTTGAGATGGTTGATTTTAGCTGATTCAACATTGTAGCGGGTTTGAAATCCATCGAAGATTGTCCAGCTGAGATTCATTCCAACTGAGTATCCCATAGAGTTTCGGAGCTGATCTGAAAGTGCTGGATAGGAGTATTCAGTGGTATATCCTCCATAGGTTTCGCGCAGGAACTGTGTTCCACCAGTGCTGGCATTGACGGTAAGGTCAAGGCGGGGATACCACGGTGCCCGCGATTGCGTGATCTGCCACTTTGCAGCCTTGGTTTCAAATCCCTTGCTTTTCAGATCGCCGCGCAGTTCTAATGCAGAGGTGAGCAGAGAGTCCACATCGGGTTTCGAAGAGAGTGCGACATTCAGTTCATTCGGAGCTGGCTGGAGGGTAATCCTGGTCAGAGGATCAATCTGCAGGCGGCGAAGCAATTCAAGCATGCTGCGCCGCATACGGGTTTCAGCCTGAATAACTGCGAGGCCGCTTTCTGCCGCCGCCGCCTGTTGCTGGTAGCGATCAGTCATGGACTTCAGGCCGATTTGAAATTGGCGGTCAGTAAGAGTCAGCTGATCTTTGACAGAAAGAAGATTTTCCTGGGCAATTTCAAGGAGTTCACGGTTCAGCAGTACCTGGTAGTAGTATTGGGTAACATCGTAGACGATGGTCTGCAGCGCCCTTGAAAGGGTGTAGTCTGCTGCACGTTCTTTATTGAGTGCTGATTGCAGTGATGCGTAATCACCAAAACCGTTAAAAAGATTGAGGGATGTAGTGATGTTGAGATTAACCGATCCATTCTCAGTTTTAACTTTGAAAGGTGGAATGGAAGGGTCGTATTGTATATAGGAGTTGCTGAGTGAATAGGGTATAAAGGAAGTGGAAAAGGAAATTTTCGGAAGGAAATTGCTATAACTTCTCAAAACATCGGCACCCTGGAGCTTCAAGGTGTAGTTTGCTTTTTTTGCGGAAGTCGCGTTATTCAGCGCAATCTCTATGCAGTTGCCAAGAGAGAGCGTTTTTTCCTTCATTTCGGTACTCATACCGGATGCCGGCTGCGCAAGAAGAAGCGCAGTTATAAAGAGAGATAGAAAAAACCGTGATACCAAAATACTGTTAACCGTTTATAATTTCCCTTGCCCACTTTTCACCTTACTGTAACGACTTCTATACGTTAAGGCTGGTTAAATAGTTTCATTCATTGAGCGGTCTGCTTCAGTTGTTTTTTCTTACAGACGGTTGAGGAGCGAATCGATCTCCTCCTTGTACTGTTCAGCGTTGTGTGGTTTCAGCTGTATAAGAACGGTATAGATCTTTATCGCCTTTTTGTAAGCGCCTTGAGCTGTAAAAAGGTTCGCAAGGCTTTCAGTTGGAACAGCTATGGCGGTATCATCCGAGAAAGGCTGTTTTTGTTCAAGTATTGAGGTTGGGTCGGAGTTTTCGGTTGTCTCGGCCGGACAAAATTTCATGAGTGCCGCTGTGAGCCTTTCAAGTTCATCGGAGATGGGGTCGAACCGGGAAGCTGCACAACTCTGCTCCTCTCCATCTCCTGAAGCTTGAAGCTCCATGAGCTCTTTCCATGCCACCTGGTTAGCCGGGGCAATGGAGCAGCATTTTCGTAAATACTCTCTGGCAAGAGAGTGGTTTTTAAGACCGCGGACAGCTTTGGCAAACAGCAGGTTAAAAAGATATGAGTCGGACAGGTTTTCGGAAAATGGGATGAGTTTGTCAAGAGCCGACTGGAATTTTCCTCTCGTCAGGTCAAGCGAAACCTCCGCAAAAAAAAGGTGCGGCCTGCTGATCATGGCACGATCCTCTGCTTTTCCGTTATCAAAGTGATTATAGCTCATGATCTTTGATCAGCAGAGATGCATGTTTCGTTCTTTTCAAGTGCGAGCTGGATCAGGCACTCTGCAAGTTCCGGGAAACTTGTACCAGAGGCATCCATGAGTCTCGGAAACATACTGATATCGGTAAAGCCTGGAATGGTATTGATTTCGTTGAAAACGACCATCTCACTCTGTTCGTCAACAAAAAAATCAATTCTCGACATGCCTCTGCATCCCAGGGCCTTGTATACTTTGAGTGCAGCAGCTTGTACCTTTTTTTGAAGATACTCCGGTATGCGGGCAGGAATAAAGAGTTTTGCGGTATTGTGAATGTATTTATCCTCATAGTCATAAAAATCGCCACCAGGTTCGATCTCTCCGCATACTGAAACCTGCGGACTCTCGTTGCCAAGTATGGCAATCTCTATCTCTCTTCCTGTTATTGCTTTTTCGACAAGCACTTTCGAGTCCAGCAAACAGGCACTGTCAAGGGCTGGATGAAGTTGTTCGGCACAATGTACTTTTGATATTCCAACCGAGGAACCGAGATTTGCCGGTTTGATAAAATATGGGAATTCGAACTGTTTTTTGATCTTTTCAAACACCATTTCAGGGTCAGCATGATAATCGCTGCTCAAAAGTGTTATCGATGGGGCCACCACAAGACCTGCGTCGGCTGCGCACAGTTTGGTGAGTGCTTTGTCCATGGTGAGTGCTGAAGCAAGAACTCCGCAGCCAGTGTAGGGAATGCCGCAGGTGTCAAGAAAACCCTGGACGCGGCCATCTTCGCCGTAGGTGCCGTGAAGTGCGAGAAAAGCCACATCGATGCCTGCTGCCTTGAAATCCAGGTCAAAAGGCTTCTGAGCACTTTCGTCGACCATCTTCCTGAGTGTTGCTGTTACCGCTTCAGGCGAAGAACTTCTCAAGAGAGCCGACAGATCAAGCTCAAGAATTTCTTGTGCAATACCTCGAGAGAGCCAGCGGCCTTCATGGGTTATATAGAGCGGAATAATTCTGTAGCGGTCAGTGCTGATATTTGCTGCTATTGAGCTTGCAGAGATAATCGATATTTCATGTTCAGCTGATCTGCCTCCAAAAATGAGAGCAACGGTGATAAGTGGCATGCGTGCTTTGGTCACGGTTAAAGTTGGTTTATTCAGATTTTAATGTAAAAGGTGCTGATGATCGACAGCAATACAGCGGTTTTCCACTACCAGAAGCCCGGCGTTTCTGGCTTTTTTCGCAGCATCTTCATTGGTGATACCACTCTGCATCCAGATCACTTTTGCTCCGATCGCGATGGCTTCGTCCACAACCGGTGGAACATCAGCAGATTTGCGGAAAATGTTGACAATTTCAATGCTATTGCTCAGCTCTGGTGGTATTGATGAGAGCGACGGGTAGCAGGGGAGTCCCAGTACCTCTTTAATGCCTGGGTTGACCGGATATATGGTGAATCCCTGATCTAAAAGATAACGAGCCACTATGTTGCTTGGACGATCAGGTCTGGCCGATAATCCGACAACCGCAATATTGCGGAATGAAGCAAGGATATTTGTTATGGTTGCTCTCTCCATGAAGATGGTGCTGTGGTTATCAATGTTTATTTTTTTGGCAAAATACCCGTATAGCAGCACACAAACAATGTAACAGACAAAAATAATCACAAAATACATTTCAGCATTAGAATGAAGCTCATTTTGTTGCGATATCCTTTTCAGCTATCTTAACTTTTTTTCTTGTTTCGTTTTCATGTATTTGTAAGGATTTGCGTTTGTGAATACCCTTTTTTCCAAGGTTTATTGTGTGGATACCGGTCTGCATACCGGTGAAGAAAACATGGAGTTTGATCGGCAGCTGATGGCTGCATTTCTTGATGGTCGATTTCAGCAGCGCTATGGCATGGAGAGTTGTCTCTGGCGCTTCTACGCATGGAAGCCTTATGCGGTTACTTTAGGATACAATCAGGACTCTTCAAATATCGATACCGTAAAGTGCATGCAGGCTGGTGTCGATGTTGTCAGAAGACCGACAGGCGGAAGAGCGGTTTTTCATGCTGATGAATTTACCTACAGCTTTTTTTCAGACTCTTCGTTACAGAATTCGGTGATCTACAGGATGGTGCATGAGGTTATCCAGCGTGCTCTTGAAAGTCTGGGCATTCATGCAGAGTTCTGCCGATCCACCCTTCAGAGGCAGCAGGGAGAGCTAACGGCAGGATCGGTCAGCTGTTTTACGGCATCAGCCAGGTATGAATTGCAGGTAGAAGGGCGGAAACTGGTTGGATCGGCCCAGCGCAAGACACGCAATGTCCTTTTGCAGCACGGTTCGCTTCCGCTTTCCGGGCGCCACAGGGAGCTGGTTCGGTTTATAACTTTTTCTGATGTTGCTGCTACCGATGAAATCAGGAATGAAATGGAACGAAAGACCATATCTCTTGAAGAGATTCTCGGCTACATTCCACAATACGATCATTTGACGGAGCTGATGCGGGACGCTCTCGGGCAGCTGCACGGCATTGAGGTCGAAGTGCTTCATTCTGATGAGTTATCGGTTATACTTGAGTGTCAAAAACAATAAAATTTTATAAGTGTTAAGCACTATGAACAGAAGCGCTCAGCAGAAATCTGCTCATGTTACAACAAGAAGACTGCTTGACATGAAGCAGGTCGGTGAAAAAATATCAGTATTGACTGCATACGACTACACAATGGCCAGGATTCTCGATCGCGCTGGAGTTGATGTCATTCTTGTCGGTGATTCAGCAAGCAATGTGTTTGCTGGTCACAGTACGACGCTGCCAATCACGATCGATGAGATGATCTATCACGCAAAAGCCGTTGTCAGGGGGGTACAGGAGGAGAGCAACAGGGCGATGGTGGTCACCGACATGCCTTTTATGAGTTATCAGCTTTCCAGTGAGGAGGCGCTGCGCAATGCCGGAAAGATTATGAAAGAGCATGAGTGTGATGCCGTAAAGCTCGAAGGGGGCAGGGTTATTGCCGAAACCGTCAAAAGAATTACCGATGTCGGCATTCCAGTCATGGGTCATCTCGGCCTTATGCCGCAATCGATTTATAAATATGGGAGTTACAAGGTAAGAGCCCAGGAAGGAATGGAGGCCGAACAGCTCCTCGCAGATGCGAGAATTCTCGAAGAGTCTGGTGCGTTTGCCGTTGTGCTCGAAAAAATTCCATCTGCATTGGCTGCTGAAGTCACCAGTTCACTCACCATACCTACTATCGGTATCGGAGCAGGCATTGACTGTGATGGGCAGGTACTTGTCATTAACGATATCCTTGGATTAAACCGTGAGTTTCATCCTCGTTTTGTCCGCCAGTATGCCGATTTAAACACGGTTATAGAAAATGCTGTCCGCCAGTATGTTCATGATGTCAGGGAGAAGGATTTTCCCTCAGCCGACGAAAGTTACTGAGGCGTCTTCTCTTTTCTGTTTAATAACTTGCTGAAAAGATTGTATTTTTCAATCGAAACACTCCCTAATGGCACTTTTGTGTCTTTTGGGGATAACCTTATTCTGATGATGGATATTTATAATATATGGATGATGCTGGCAAAAAACGGTTTCAAAAACGCTATCCTCCTTTTCTGAAAAACAGTTCACAGGATCGCCCCCCCCTGTTTTCATTTGTATCGCGCTCATTTGTTCCGTCTGTATTTACAGTCATGAACATGGTTTCCGGATATATCGCAATTGTTATGGCGGGAGAGGGTAGTTTCGTGGCAGCGTGCTGGTTTATTATACTTGCAGCTTTTTTTGACACACTGGATGGCTTTGTGGCCAGAATTACAAACGGTATTTCAGATTTTGGTTTTGAGCTCGACTCTCTCTCCGATCTTGTCTCTTTCGGAGCTGCGCCGGCATATCTTGTCTACAAGTTCGGTCTTGAAGGGTTACCCGGGATTACCGGCATCTTTGTAAGCTCCCTGCTTATGATCGGCAGCGGCCTGAGGCTTGCGCGGTTTAATATCAGTATGATCGGTTATACCAAAGACTCCTTTTTCGGACTTCCGACTCCTGCCCAGGCGTTAACCATCGCCGGCTTTGTTCTATGGATGAGCGTTGATCCGGTATTTCCTGTTCACTCCATGCAGATTGTCCTTGCCCTGCTTTCAATCGCACTTGCCATCCTTATGGTCAGCAAGGTCAATTATGATGCCCTTCCAAAACCAACAGCTGAATCATTCCGGCAGAAACCTCTGCAAATGGCGCTCTATATCGCCGCTATCTTCTGTGTTCTTCTCTTTCATGCAAAGGCTTTTTTTCTTGCCATGTTGTTGTATATTCTGCTCGGTATTGTAAGATCGTTCACGTTGCTGTGTCGCCAGTGGCAGCTTTGATTTTTTTCCCATTCAACTATAAGTATGAAAATGCCCTATACTGCAAAAATAAAGGTTACCCTCCGCCGTTCCATCCTTGACGTTCAAGGAAAAGCCGTAGAGCATGCATTGAAAAATCTTGGATATGGAACTGTAGAATCGGTCAGAATCGGCAAATATATCGAAGTGACAATCAATGAAGAGGAGCAGCTTCAAGCTGAACGCATCGCCAATGAGATCTCTCAGAAACTGTTATCGAATCCGGTCATGGAAAATTATTCCCTGGAGCTGGAGCTCGTTAAATAAATAACATTCAACTATGGCTGATGTACTTGTAGGTGTTGTAGTATTTCCTGGTTCAAACTGTGATCATGATACTGAATATGCTGTTGCTTCATTTGAAGGTGTCAAACCGGTTATGCTCTGGCATAATGAGCACGATCTGAAAGGAGCACAGGCAATCATTCTTCCTGGTGGCTTTTCCTATGGCGACTATCTGAGAGCTGGATCAATTGCACGCTTTTCACCTATTATGCAGGAGGTTATCGAGTTTGCACGCAAAGGCTTTCCTGTACTTGGCATCTGCAATGGATTTCAGGTACTGCTTGAAAGCGGACTCCTTGAAGGTGCTCTATCCCGTAACAGGGATAAAAAGTTTCTCTGTACCCAGACATCCATCAAGCCTGTAAACTGCTCGACTATTTTTACCTCCAGGTATAAGGAAGATGATGTGCTCACCATTCCCATCGCTCATGGTGAAGGTAACTACTTTGCTCCTGATGAAGTTATAGAGAGCCTTGAGGAGCACGACCAGATTGCTTTTAAATATACCGACTCTCTGGGCGAGGTAACCGAAGCAGCTAATCCGAACGGTTCACTGAAGAATATTGCCGGTATCATAAACCGACAGGGTAATGTACTTGGCCTGATGCCCCATCCCGAAAGAGCCAGCGAGAAGCTCCTTGGTTCCGTTGACGGAAGAGCACTCTTCGAATCTCTCTTCATGCATATCGCTGGAGTGTAATGGTTGCCACTTACACAGAATATCATCGATATTTGAACAGCTTTTGCCAATTAATGCAATGGAAATCAGAACAGATTTATACTTAGGGGACTGTGAAAAAGTTCTGAATAAAATACTGGATAATTCGGTAGATTTGATTTTTACCTCTCCACCCTATGCAGACCAAAGGAAAAAAACCTATGGTGGTACACATCCTGACGAATATGTTGCATGGTTTTTACCAATATCAGGAGAACTACTAAGGGTGCTGAAGCCAACAGGAACCTTTATACTGAATATCAAAGAGAAGGTACTTGATTGTGAACGGAGTACCTATGTGATGGAGCTCATTCTTGAGATGAGAAAGCAACAGGGATGGTTCTGGACTGAAGAATTTATCTGGCACAAAAAAAACTGTTATCCTGGAAAATGGCCAAATCGGTTTCGTGACTCATGGGAACGCCTGCTTCAGTTCAATAAAAGCAAACAGTTTTACATGAATCAGAACGCTGTAATGGTTCCAATGGGTGACTGGTCAAAGACCAGGCTCAAAAAACTGAGTGAAACCGACAAAATGCGTGACGAATCAAAAGTTGGCAGCGGATTCGGAAAAAATATTTCCAACTGGCTTGACAGGGAGATGGCCTATCCGACTAACGTGCTGCATTTGGCCACGGAGTGCAATAATAAAAACCATAGTGCCGCTTTTCCAGAAGGACTTCCCGAATGGTTTATCAAACTCTTCACGAAAGAAGGTGATACAGTGCTTGATCCGTTCATGGGATCTGGAACTACCAATGCTGTTGCAAAAAGAATGAAGAGAAACTCCATTGGTATTGAAATTGTCCCAGAGTACTATACCATGGTCAAAAATGAACTGAGTCCGGTAGAATTGTATCTGATGGAACAAAAAAATGGATATGATCCCACTTACCCTGAGCGACGTATCAAAGTACGTTGAAAATAATATTGGCATCTTTCATGAGAAAAGAATTGCCAGCTTGGATGGGCTAAGCTTGTCTGATGTGCTGAAAAGAAAAAATCCTTACCTTTTTAAGGTAAAATATGTCCTGACTGCAGAAGAGATTGTACGGGGTTGGTTGACGCTCACATCTCCTCTAATGAAGAAACTATATTTGGTGACTGGTTAGAAGGTCTTGCAATATTTATAAATGAAAAAGTTTATTCAGGCAGGAAATCAGGGATAAATGGTATCGATCTGGAATTTGATAAGGATGGAAAACGGTTTATCGTCAATATTAAGTCAGGTCCGCATTGGGGCAATTCCAGCCAAATTGCAAAAATGAAATCAGATTTCAAGACATCGGCTAAAACTCTGCGAACGAGCAATTCTGGAATTCAGGTAATCGCTGTCAATGGATGCTGTTATGGAAGAAACAACAAGCCAGATCAAGGAGACTATTTCAAGTACTGCGGTCAAAGATTTTGGGAGTTTATTTCTGGTGATCCAGCCTTATATACTGAGCTAATTGAACCATTAGGATATAAAGCAAAAGAAAAAAATGAAGAGTTTCAGCAATCCTATGCGCAGATAATTAACAAATTCACTAACGAATTCGGAAACCAGTATTTCGATAATGATGGCGCAATCAACTGGAAAAAACTGGTTGAGTTCAATTCATCAACGGTTCCTCCAAGAGCAAAAAGATTGCCTTCGAAAAAAGCATAACCCTTTCAATGCTGTATCGGTTTTCTTATCCCGAGAAAACACATAAATTGATAGTCCTTTTTTAGTGTACTAAACTGCTCCTATCCCGCTCTGCTTTGGCATCGGATTAAAGTCCTCGAAAGGTGCCCATGCGAAGGAGATTGCAATCCCGCATGGTGACAAATACTAACCCTCAGCTTGGGGATTTTGCTTTTTCTTCCGTATGATTTCGAACAGCTTAACCAAGTTACGAAAGAACAAATTAAAACGCTTCAGTTGATTTAGGAGAAGAGAAAAACGTAGTGTAAGAGCAGCTCACAATATGATGTTTTACGCATATACTCTATTTCAGTTAAAATTGACATGCAATAACTAACCTATCAGGAAAAAAATGACTTAAACCTCACCTGTACTCCTTTTCGGCTAATTTTTAACAGAGAGTCAAGTGAGGCTTATCGTTGAAGAATCTATTATTTCTTCGATATATCCCAACCAACTTGTAATGCAAGCCATGGTTTGTTGTTGTATTGTTAACCAGCGGTTTTTGAGATGGAATCCCAACCGATGACAGCCCCTACATAAAAGGCTCCATTAACCGCGACAAGTAATCCTCCTCCATATGAGATTCCCATGACCGTCGTAGATGTGCTTGTGCTGGTCGCATAGGATGGCCCTGCGAAGACTAATGGAAATGTAATATCTACATTTCGCTGAAAGGGGGGAGTGTTTCTCAAACCTATATAGCTACCTAAGGACATAGATCCATAAGTATCATGATTTCCTGTCAATTGATACTTAAACGGCACAAAGAGTGCTCCATATGCAACTCCTGAATCTCCGCAAGACTTTGCATCATCTTCGGATATCACGTATTCTTGGTCGAAAAGAAAGGGGGGATTTGGATTGTCTTTGTTCTGGATACGGTCAGGGGGAACCAGTACCCGTATCTCTCCTATCTTTGCATCATTAATAGCTTTAGGATCAGGCTGAACTAATTTTACATTGGTTTCACTTGCATCTTTGGAGGCGATAGACACAATTATCATCTTTGTTGGTTTTATTTTGTAAGCTTTTCCATCCTCGACTCCTTTTTCGTTGAGAGTCTGCGGGTTATATAACCAATCACCAGTCATGAGTCCTTGAGCATTTGCAACCTGAACAAATGATAGTTGGATGCAGTAGCATGCAACTATAGTAAGGCAAATTTGACGAATAAATTTAAGGAATGTCATAGGCGTGGCTCCATTGTTAGTGAATTAGAATGATTGACGTAGAGATCTAATTGGCAAGTTATAGAGGTGTACCTCATCCCTTATTGTCGGTATTGGCTATTCTCTATACTAACGACTTATGAATTGGCTTCTCTTTGTTGAAAAGCGTTTTATTTTTTCTGATTTGAAGCTTAATTTTAATTTATAAATAACAATTGTTAATTTAAAATAAGTTCATAAAAAATTATTAAAGACGCTATTTGCAGCACCCTGCAATAAAATCGCAGAAAAGGCTGTAGCGATAACGAAAGAGGGAGATGGCGCAAACCTCATATCATACGACCCCTGCATCATCAAAAACGAGAGTTGGAATGACTCTATAAATGTGTTACTTTTAGGCAAGTAGTAAGTGATGGTCTATGTGCTATCATCTTTCGATTCTCGTTGCCTCCCGACTTGTCATCGGGGGGCTTTATTTTTTATCGAGAATGTTGCTTTTTGTAGCTATTCAGGCATTTTTTCTGAATGAAAATATCAGTATCAGTATTTATAAAAACAAGTTATGGCTATTACGCAGAAATATAAAGTGTTTTCATGGTTGCTTTTTGATTTTGCAAACACCTCCTTCAGCGTTATCATGGTTACCTTTGCTTTCCCCCTTTACTTTAAAAACGTAATTTGTAACGGCGCACCGTCGGGTGATGCCTTATGGGGTGTCAGTATCAGCCTGTCGATGCTGCTTGTTGCTCTTATATCACCTGTCCTTGGTGCTGCAGCTGATTATTCCGGACAACGGAAACGCTTTCTTTTTGTTTTTACTCTGATTTCAGTAGCAGCTACCGCGCTCCTCTCCTTTTCGGGCCCTGGAATGGCGATAGCTGCGGTTGTTCTTTTTATTCTTGCCAACATAGGTTTTGAGGGTGGACTTGTTTTTTACGATGCCTATCTCAAGGAAATTGCCACGGAGAAGAGTGTCGGCAGGGTCTCCGGCTATGGTTTTGCCATGGGCTATCTTGGGGCTCTGGCAATTCTTCTGCTTCTGAAGCCTCTTTTGAGCAAAGGAATTGTCCTTGCCAATGCACCTAATGTGCAGTTGAGCTTTCTTGTCGCTGCACTTTTTTTCGCGATCTTTGCAGCGCCGATTTTCCTTGTGCTCAGGGATCAGAAGAAAGAGAAGCGTCCAGCCATCTCTTTGGCTGCACTCGGCAGTTCAATAAGAGAGGTAAAGTATACCGTCAGGCATATCATGAGTTATCCTGATCTTGTTCGTTTTCTCCTCGCCTTTTTTTTCTATAATGACGCTATTTTAACGGTCATCGCCTTCTCGTCGATCTATGCCCAGAACACCCTTGCATTTACTACCGGTGAGCTGATTGTCTTTTTTATGCTGGTTCAGACCACTGCAATTGCGGGCTCTATTATTTTCGGTTTTGTTACCGATAAAATTGGCCCGAAAAAAACAATTGTCATTACACTTCTGATTTGGTTTTTTGTGATTTTAGCTGCTATTTTTGCTGACAGCAAGGAGTTGTTTTTTTATACCGGAATGCTCGCCGGTCTCTCGATGGGTTCCTCCCAGGCTGCATCACGATCCATGATGGCGCGATTGACTCCTAAAGAGCATGTTACCGAGTTTTTCGGCTTTTATGATGGCACATTCGGCAAGGCATCGGCCATAGCCGGGCCCCTTATGTTTGGTTTGGTATCGGCACATGCTGGAAGTCAAAAAGCTGCACTTGCGTCTTTGCTGATTTTTTTTACTATTGGCTTATTGCTTATGACCAGAGTGAGATCAACAGGAATCTACTCCTCTCCTGACGAGTGAAAAAAAAATCAATGGAAGAGGCAGAAAACAGATTAAAGAAGCGCGCTTTTCATTCTCGATGGGATGTTGCGCAATATTTGCGTGCGTTTATACCTTTTTTCTGGAAAAATTTTATTCATGACAGGATTTTTCTCGGAGCAGGTTCACTGGCGTTTCAGACACTTCTTTCAATTGTGCCGGTTCTTGCTGTCATACTCTCCATATTGAGCGTTTTTTCTGTATTCATTCCTTTCAAGCACTCTCTTGAGGAGTTTCTTGTCCAGAATTTCATGCCGGGCGCGGGTTCGGTGCTCCATCACTACCTGACAGATTTTATTGGAAAGACGGCCAGCGTTCCGCTTCTTGGCGGAGTGTTTTTATTTATCATTGCGCTCTTTCTTATTTCAACAGTTGATCATACGCTCAATGAAATATGGGAGGTGCACTCTCCCCGCAAGACACTGCAGGGCTTTACCCTCTACTGGACGGTACTGACGCTTGGGCCAGTGCTTATCGGAAGCAGTCTCGCGGCAAGCTCCTATGTCTGGTATACGGTTTTTACCGAAGGCCCACTGCTTGAGCTGAAAACCCGTTTACTCTCCTATCTTCCTTTTATCAATTCGATTTTTGCCTTTTTTCTGCTCTACATGCTTGTGCCGAATCGTCGGGTCAGGTTTGTTCATGCCATCTCTGGCGCGGTTCTGGCTGCCGTTATGTTTGAATTGTCAAAGATATGGTTTGTGTTTTATGTCACGCATATTTCCACCTTTGAGCATATCTACGGGGCATTGTCGGTGATTCCGATGCTTTTCTTCTGGATCTATCTTGGCTGGGTTGTTGTTTTGACCGGCGCGGAATTTGTGTTCTGTCTTGGAGCGCTGAAACCTGTTGGCGGCATTGCTGAATCATTCAATCCGTTGCGTAGTGTTCCCGTGATTCTTACGGTACTTGCTGCTATATGGAACGGCCAGACTATTGGACGCCCGATGAATATGAAAAAAATTCTGAAAGCTGTTCATTCGGTACAGCCTTCCGGGTTAAGAAATATTGTTGATATTCTGCTTCGGAACGATTTTGTTCATGTCACAGCAAACGGTGATCTGGCGGTCAGTCGTGATCTCTATACCCTGACGCTGTATGATCTTTATACGATAATCCCTCCAGGATTTGCAGGTGATGAAATCGGTTCGCTGATTTCAGACGGTAATAGCGTACATTTGAAAACGATCAGCACGGGAGTCTCAGAGTGTTTGAAAAGCAGTATGAATATGCCCCTTGCGACCTTATTAGAGGATATTAATTAACAGCAGTTATGAGTTATCAGGTTATAGCCCGGAAATACAGGCCGACAAAATTTGCCGATATTACTGCACAGGAGCACGTTACTCGTACGATACAGAACTCGCTTCGTATGGGGAGGCTTGGACATGGTTATATTTTTTCCGGACTGAGGGGGGTTGGCAAAACAACAGCGGCAAGGGTATTCGCCAAGGCAGTGAACTGTCTGAAAATGATGGAGGATCCTGAATATCTGCAGCAGGTTACCGAGCCTTGTGGTGAGTGTGAAAGTTGCAGGGACTTCGATGCAGGCACCAGCTTCAACATAGCGGAGTTTGATGCGGCATCCAATAACAGTGTCGATGATATTCGCCTGCTCCGGGAGAATGTCCGGTACGGGCCGCAGAAGGGCAAGTACCGTGTCTACATTATCGATGAGGTGCACATGCTCTCCATTGCAGCTTTTAATGCATTTCTGAAAACCCTTGAGGAGCCACCGCCACACGCCATTTTTATTTTTGCCACAACGGAGCTTCACAAGATTCCCGCTACAATTGCCTCCCGTTGTCAGCGATTCAACTTCAAGCGGATTCCCCTTGAGGATATTCAGCGACAGCTTCAGCAGATCTGTGATGCCGAGCACATCAAGGTGGATGGAGATGCCCTTCAGCTTATAGGGCGCAAAGCCCAGGGGTCGATGCGTGATGCACAGAGTATTCTTGACCAGGTTATAGCCTTTTCAGCCGAGAATGATCATGAGGGAGCTATCAGTTATCAGGGCGTTGCCGAGCTGCTTAACTATATCGACGATGAACAGATGTTTGCCGTTACTGATGCCGTCAAGGAGCACAGTCCCGCCAAGATGCTTGATGTTGCGCAGTTTGTCATCAGGAATGGTTATGATGAGCAGGATTTTCTTGAAAAGCTGATTGAGCACTTGCGAAATTTTCTGGTAGTGCAGAATCTCTCTTCGACCCGACTGGTGGAACGCCCCGATGCAATACGTGAGCGCTATTTGCATGATGCTGCAAATTTTTCTCCACTATCCGTCATGCAGATGGTTGATTTTCTTCTGCTGACCCAGAAAGAGCTGAAGTTCCAGTTTGAATACCAGTTCCGCTTTGAGCTTGCACTTTTGAAGCTTATCGATATAGTACACGCTGTTGCGCCGGTGCTGCTGGAACAACAGCCTCAAAAAAAAAAGTACCTGACAAGCCACTGAAAAATCTGCCGGTATCCTCACCATCACGTTCAGAACCTTCACCACCAAAGCGCGCTGAGTCAGGGGAGCTTGACCTTGGTTCATGGCAGAAAAAACTTTCAGGTTTTGCATCAAATCCGGCGTTGCAGCAGCTTCGCGCAAGCTCAGCATCAGATAAAAGAGGTGAAGGTGATAGTGGCAGCCTCAAAAGTGTTGCAGATCTTGATACTCTCAAGGTTGAATGGCGTCAGTGTCTTGATCATATTTCAAGGAAAAGCCAGAACTTCATGGCAACACATCTGCAATCCTGTGAACTTGCAGCATGCACCGAGGAGGGTCTACTCGACATAGTCTGCTGTAAAAAGTTTTCCTATGAAGAGCTTCTGCTTGATATAGCGGTTCTTCAGAAGGAGGTGTCAGAATTTTATGCACTGCCGCTTAAGCTCCGTATTCTTTATGATGCTGAAAAAGATGCCTGCACAAAAGAGAAGAGTGTCTTTACCCTTTTTCAGGAACTCTCCGAAAACAATGCAGTCATCAGGTTTCTGATTACGGAGTTCGGGGGAGAACTTGTTTACTGAGTAAACCCAACTTGTTTTATAAATTATTAAAAATTCTTCATATTCAGTTTTTTCAGAAGGTTATAAATTTTTCAATAGAGAACAATATGAGTAAACCTGCATGTAGCACACAGACTCTGAATAACCGGTTTCGCTCTGATTATTGCGGGTTATTGAGTCCAGAGCTTGAGCATACCCCTGTCAGGCTTGCAGGATGGGTTCACAGAAAACGGGATCATGGCGGGCTCATTTTTATTGATCTGAGGGATCATACCGGCATCAGTCAGCTTGTTATCCAGCCGGAACAGCAGGAGCTTTTTGCCAAAGCTGAACAGCTTCATGTCGAATCAGTGATCAGAATAGAGGGTGTCGTTGTCCGGCGAGCCGAGGGAGCAGTCAATCCTCGTCTTGCATCGGGTGAGATTGAGGTTGTTGTCAGTAAGATCACGGTCGAAAGTAACGCGCAGCCTTTGCCGTTTCCGGTAGCCGATGAGGTGCCGACCTCTGAGGAGCTTCGGCTGAAATACCGATTTATTGATCTGCGTCGTGAAAAAATTCATGAGAATATTATTTTTCGCAGCCGCCTGACCGCAGCTGTCCGTCGCTATCTCGAAGAGCGAGAGTTTATTGAAATACAGACACCCATTCTAACCTCAAGTTCTCCTGAGGGCGCAAGGGACTTTCTTGTTCCAAGCCGACTTCATCCAGGGAAATTCTATGCGCTGCCCCAGGCTCCACAGCAGTTCAAGCAGCTGCTCATGGTGTCGGGTTTTCCGCGTTATTTTCAGATAGCTCCCTGTTTCAGGGATGAAGATGCCCGTGCCGACCGCAGTCCGGGGGAGTTTTATCAGATCGATATGGAAATGGCTTTTATAGAGCAGGATGATCTCTTTGGAATTCTTGAAGGGATGATTGAGCATCTTACCCGTACCATGTCGCACAAGCGGATCCCGCAGTTTCCATTTCCGAGGATCAGCTATAAGGAGGTCATGAACCGTTTCGGGACAGACAAACCGGACCTCAGAATACCGCTTGAAATCAGTGATGTTACTCCTCTCTTCGTCAATTCAGGGTTCAAGGTGTTTGCCAACAATACCAAAGAGGGCTCCTGCGTAAAAGCGCTTGTGCTTAAAGGTCGTGCCAATGAATCAAGGCTGTTTTTCGACAAGGCCGAAAAAAGGGCCAAAGAGCTTGGTTCTGCCGGCCTGGCTTATATCCAGTTCAGGGAGGAAGGCCCTAAAGGTCCGGTTGTCAAATTTCTCTCTGAAGATGATCTCGTGCATCTTAAAGAGCAGCTTGCTCTTGAAACGGGTGATGTTGTCTTTTTCGGGGCAGGCAAATGGGAGGCTACCTGCAAGATCATGGGAGGAATGAGAACCTATTTCGCAGATCTCTTTACCCTTGACAAAGACGAACTCTCATTCTGCTGGATTGTTGACTTCCCCATGTATGAATACAACGAAGAGGCTAAAAAAATAGACTTTTCCCACAATCCATTCTCAATGCCGCAGGGAGAGATGGATGCGCTCGATACAAAGCTGCCTCTCGACATCCTTGCTTATCAGTACGATATAGTCTGCAATGGTATTGAACTATCCAGCGGAGCCATCCGTAACCACAGACCTGATATCATGTACAAGGCCTTCGGGATTGCCGGATACTCAAAGGAAGAGGTTGATGAGCGATTTGGTCACATGATTGAGGCATTCAAGCTTGGTGCGCCACCCCACGGAGGTATTGCTCCAGGTCTTGACCGGCTTGTCATGATTTTACGGGATGAGCAGAACATCCGCGAGGTTATTGCCTTCCCAATGAATCAGCAGGCACAGGATCTCATGATGTCCTCCCCTTCGGAAGTCTCACCAGCACAGCTACGTGAACTGCATCTGAAGATCGACCTGCCAAAAAAGAGTCAAGCGTAAGTTTTATTGAATAACAGGGTGGCCGTAAACCGCCCTGTTTTTACTTTACCACCACTACAGCCGCACAAAAGATTCAATATTGACCCCAGCAGTCCCATGTGTCCCTGCTGTCCTTTTTGTCCCTGTTCCCCAAACCCTCCAAACCCCCGTTCAACCTCAGTAATAATATTCAGGCGACAGCTTGCTGGTAAAGCGGTTCATGGCGTAGTTGGCAAGCCAGACCCAGTTCAGCGGTTTACCCTTCATACGCTGCATAATTGCGCGGCCTTTGTAGACCTCTCGCTGGAGTTTGACAAAATTTTCCAGCAGTTTTTCACCGCTCATCTTGTTCGGTTCAAACATGTAGTGGTAGGTGTCGTACTTGTCCCAGTCGAAATGACGAATGCGGGGCTTCATCTCATCGAAATAGGGTGTCCCAGGGAATGGCGTTACCAGCGAAAAGACCGGAAACTCAATCTTGTTGTTCATGATGAAGTCGTAGGTGAGCTGAAAGCTCTCCTCCGTATCGTTGTCAAAGCCGAACATGAAGTAGCCCTGAATGGCAATACCGTTGTTATGCAGATTGCTGACAACTTTTTCATAATTGCCATGCCGGTTTGAACCCTTCTGGACGCTCTTGATTGTTTCAGGATTGAGTGACTCGAAGCCAATGCTCAGCAGATCGCATCCTGAACGGCCCGCAAGTTCCGCAACCTCCGGTTTGTCAAGAAAGTTCATCGAGATATTGGCATTCCAGTGCACGCCGAGTTTGGCCATCTCTTCAAGCAGTGTCATGAAATACTTTGGCCGGAAACTGATATTGTCGTCCATGAAGGAAAAATTCACCTTCTTTTTGCCGATCCTCTCCTGATGATAGCGCATTTCATCGAGCACCAGATCAAGCTCGCGGTAACGGTAGCTTTTTCCATAGACAGTAGGGGTTGTACAGAAATTGCATCCTACAGGGCACCCTTTTGTTGCAAGAAGTGGGATACGCGAACTGTATTTTTTGGCATTTTTTGATGAAAGGGCATAGTTGAAATCCGGGTGGAGCATGGCACTCATCGGTTTGAGCTCCTTTGCCCTGTAAACGCCCTGCATTTTCCCTTTCAGCACATCAATGGCAAGTTCTGTCCATATCGATTCTATTTCCCCGTAGACCACACTGGTGCAGTGTGCTGATGCCTCTTCATGGAGCATGGTGGGATGAACGCCCCCAAGGATTACTGTTTTTCCCTGCGCAAGAGCGGCATCACCAATCCGGTAAGCTTTTGATGCATTGAGTGTTCGTGATGTAATTGCAACAACGTCAAAGCCGGAAAAATCTACCGGCACCTTATCGCCAAGCCTTTCATCAATAAAGGTGACATCAAAGAGCTCTCCAACGAGGGTCGCGACCATGATCAGGTTTAAAGGCATGCTGACCGTGCCGGAATCCACCATCATGCTGGTGTTGCTGATTGGCTGAATAAGGATCCATTTTTTCCGGGATTTTTGCTGTGAAGCAAGCTGATGAAGGAGTTCCTCTGAAGAACAGGAGACTGGGTCAAGCGATGAGACGTGATTGTTGGATGGTAAGATCTGCATACCCTGAAATCTGCAATAAGTGTAAAAAACCGTTACAACGAAAGAGACAAGGTAGGAAAAGTTTTTTGAAACTGACCCGATAATTTAGAAAATATGATTTGCCGGGATTTATCGGGGAGTCTGGTTTTTTCTCAGGACAGCAACAGTAAAGCGGCTTACGCAGGTGAGTTTGTGCTCTTCATTTTTCACCTTGATATCCCATACCTGTGAGCTTTTGCCAAGATGCAGGGGAGTGGCAGTGGCATAGACAAATCCTGTCGAGACCGGGCGTATATGGTTGGCATTGATCTCCTGTCCAACGATATAGAAGGACTCCCTGTCAACGCAGTAGGATGCCGCAATACTTCCCACAGTTTCAGCAAGAGCGAGTGAAGCCCCGCCGTGCAGAATGCCTATACGCTGAATGGTACGATGGTCGACGGGCATTTTAGCCGTCATGAAATCCAGACCGATCTCGGTCATTTCAATGCCAAGATGGCGGGCCATCTGGCCATCAATAATTTGAGTGGTGTTGATCTCCTCAACAGTGATCGGAGTAAAAAAAATAGAGGATTGCATTATGAGAGGGTTACAGGTCAACGAGAAAGAGTTATATCGGGGAAATGGAGCGGGTGACGAGATTCGAACTCGCGACATTTTGCTTGGGAAGCAAACACTCTACCAACTGAGTTACACCCGCTTGTTCCTGGTGGTGAGAGAGGGAGTTGAACCCTCGACCTCAGGGTTATGAATCCTGTGCTCTAACCAACTGAGCTACCTCACCCTTTTCTGCGGCTGAAAATATACCACAGCACAGAGGAAAAAACAAGCTATCGGCATGTTTTATTTCATTTTTTCGCAGTGCCTTAAGTCGCTGTTGCCTCTCTGGTTGTAGATAGCTTCGGCAACCGCAATATCCTCAGGTGTTGTGATTTTAATATTGTGATATCCCATCTCGAATATTTTTATGGGCTGTTCAGGAAAAAAACGCTCTAACAGTGCAGCATCATCGGTTGCATACCAGCGTTCAAGTTCAGCCTGTTCGTGGGCCTGGATAAGGAGTCCGCACTGAAAACCCTGAGGTGTCTGTACCTGAAGCAGTCTGCTGCGGTCAGGAGTTTCTCCAAAAAAATCGGGATTGGATCCGATAAACTTGATTGTATCCTTTGGTCTTGTTGCCGGCACACAGGCTCCGAACTGCAGGGCGAGGCGCGCAATTTCATCAATCTCTTCAGGCTGGATAAACGGGCGGGCACCATCATGTACCAGAATAGTGTCTGGTCTTTGGCCGGTTGCGCGTATTTCCTGTTCAATTGCCTTGATGCAGTTGTTCACTGAATCCTGGCGTTCTTTCCCGCCTTCAATAACGGCTTTCAGCTTGCTGAATCCTGCTGAGGCTGCCATATCTTCAAGCATTGCCATATTTTCCTGCTTGGTGGCAATGTAGATGGTGCTCACTGAGGAGGCTCTCTGAAAGGCCTTTAAGGTATGATGCAGAACAGGAAAACCACCGATTTCAAGCATCTGCTTGCTTTGTCCCTCCTTGAGCTGCATCCGTTTTCCGATACCGCTTGCTGCAATAATTGCAATGGCATTCATAGTGAAGAGGTTAATCCATTTTTGGGTTTAATGAATAAACATGGCATCTCCGTATGCCAGGAAACGGTAATCCTCTTTCAGTGCGGTTTTATAGGCGTCCATAAGCAGCCGGTGTTCGGCAAATGCACTTACGGCCATAAGCAGCGTTGTTTCAGGGAGCTGGAAGTTGGTGACAAGAGCATCAGTAACCTTGAACTGGTAGGGTGGATAGATAAACTTGTCTGTCCATCCTCTTCCAAATTTTATTTTTCCGTCAACCGTGGCATTTGCTTCAAGCACCCGGCATGTCGTTGTACCTACTGCAATGACGCGCCCTGTTTTGTTGATCTTGGTTTCGTTGATTTCCATTGCAGTCTGATAGGGAATATTGAAATATTCCGAATCCATTTTATGCTTGGAAACGTCCTCGACTTCAATGGCATTAAAGGTGCTCAGGCTCGGATGAAGGGTTATCGGCAGAATTTTTACTCCGATTTTCTGAATTTTCTGAAGCAGGGGCATGGTGAAATGCAATCCTGCCATAGGTGCAACGACAGCTCCGGTCTGGCTGGCGTAGACAGTCTGATAGTTTTCCCGGTCCGACTCAATGGGTGAACGGGTAAAATAGGGCGGAAGGGGAATAGTGCCGATTCTCTCAACGAGGCTGAAAACATCTATGTCCGGATTAAGGAACCGGATGGTTCTGCCGCGGGATGTGGTGTTATCAACCACTTCAGCCACAACATCCTCCTCAAAATAAATTTTATTGCCTACTCTTACTTTACGTGCAGGATCAACAAGTACATCCCACAATCCGGCCTCTTTATTGAGCACCCTGAGCAGGAATACCTCGATTTTTGCGTCAGTTTTTTCCTTCTGTCCGAATATTTTAGCAGGAAAAACCCTGCTGTTGTTCAAGACAAGCAGATCTCCCTTTTTAAAATAAGAGGCGATATCATCGAAAACTTTATGTTCAATATCTTTTTTTCGCCGATTCAGCACCATCATTTTGCACTTGTCCCTTGGTAAGGATGGTTCTTCGGCGATTTTACTTTTAGGCAGGGTATATCGGAAATTTGAAAGGCGCATAGGAAGCAAGTACAAAAGGTCAACAAAAAAAAAGAAGTAAAAAGATGTATAATAGCAATTACGGACAATAATTCAAAAAAATGAAGGCTGCAAGGCAGCCTTCATAATGCATGAATGTGTCAAACCGAGGCGGAGTGATAGGGAACTCCTTTTGTCAGGGTAAGATGGGTTCCGGCAATGCATGCCAGAGCTTCATCTCCCTCTGCGTCAAGCAGGGTGACAATGATATCGTTCTCTAAGATGGTAACCTCATAACGGTTTCTCCTGAAACAGATGTTCAGAGAGAGCTTTTTCCAGTGCGCGGGCCTGTTAGGATGCACATTGAGCTTCTCATTGTAGAACGAAATACCTGCGAAATAACGGGTAACCGTATCAAGTGTTCCAGCCATGACGCCGCAATGGATGCCCTCCTGGGTAGTGCCGCCCTGGGTGTCTTTTATATCACTTTTAAGAGCCTCTTCAAACCATTTCCATGCCATTTCATGACCATCATGCAGATAGCTGGAGATGATGCTGTGAACCACCTTGCTCAATGTAGAACCA
Organism: Chlorobiaceae bacterium; assembly: GCA_012972835.1. Lineage (GTDB taxonomy): Bacteria > Bacteroidota > Chlorobiia > Chlorobiales > Chlorobiaceae > Chlorobium. The sequence continues at coordinate 47,103 of JABDHK010000035.1, forward strand.
TGGCTTGTCCTTGGCTCGTAAAAAGCGTAGTTGTTTCTGACCAGAGTCATGGCATCGGGCAGTTTATAGCCGATTTTTCCAAGCAGTTCAGCCACTTCACCTGGTGAAAGGGTATAAAAGGTCATCAGCACATCAGGCTGTTTGGCAACCTTGTAATGATCAGGGCTGTCTCCCTCGGCTTTCAATATCCTGTCCATACGGTGAATATTGCCGTATCGGGCACGGTAGTGGGGCCAGTCAAGCTCCTTGAGACTCTTGTAGCCATCAAACTGTTCCAGAACGCCCTGATCATCAATCAGGATATTCATCTTGCTGCTGATATCCCGCCAATGTTTGAGTTCATCAAAACCGAGATGAATTTTCGAAATCAGGTTCTGGAGTACTGCTTGATCGATGGTTTCACCGACTTCAGAAGCTTTTTCAAACAGCCAGATTGCCATGATATTGGTGTAGGCATTATCTTTAAGCCCCTCTTTGCCGCTTCCTGGCAGGCTTTCATGGAATTCATCCGGTCCCATGACACCCTCGATATGGAATTTTCCACTTTCCGGCGACCAGGTGGCAATTGAGGCCCAGAATCTTGCAATTTCAAACATCAGTTCCGCACCATACTCATTCAGGAACTGTGTATCGTCGGTTTCATAGATGTAGCGCCAGACATTGTAGAAGACAGCAATCGAGACATGCCGCTGTAGACTGCTGAGGTCAGGTCCCCATGCGCCGCTTTTTGGATTGAAGTGAAGAATCTGGGTATCCTCACGGCCATCATCGGCAGTCTGCCAGGGGAACATGGCCCCCTTGTATCCGTTATCACGCGCATACTCCCTTGCCGCATCAAGCCTGTTGTAGCGGTACATCAGAAGAGCTTTTGAAATATCAGGGAAGTGGCGGTTGAAAAATGGCAGAATAAAGATTTCATCCCAGAAAATATGACCACGGTATGACTCGCCGTTAAGACCGCGGGCAGGCATTCCAGCATCAATCGTTGGATTGTGAGGGGATGCGGTGCTCATCATGTGATAGGTGTGCAGTCTGAGCAGTTTCTGGCTGAAGCGGTCACCCTCAACAATGATGTCCGCCTTATTCCAGATCTTCTCCCATGCTTCCTCGTGAGCCATGAGGAGAGAGTCAAAAGAGTCCTTGCTCTCAAGCGACAGCCGGGCTGCCTTTACTGGATTGGCATTTTTCTGGTCAAGTGTTGTATGGATGGAAGCCAGTTTTTCAATAGTGCAGCTTTTGTTTGGAGTGAGCTGCATTTTAAATGACTCCCCGATATAGCGAGGTTCACTTATGGTTGAGCGTTCGATTGCCACAACCTTGCCATGGCTCAGCACCCTCGTTTTTGCAGCGGTCACAATGCCGTAATGAGAAACATTGGTACGAACATGAAGGAGCATAATATCCTTGTCACGGCTGCTTTCGATGTGTTCAAGATGGTCGTTGGTCAGTCCGTTGTAACGTGCAACATTCTTGTTCTTCACCCGTCCGTCAATTGCAGAGCGGAATTCAACCTCAGCACTGTAATTGACCGGTTTCAGGGTGAATGTCAAGGCGCAGCGGTGCTTGTCGTCCATGCTTGTAAATCTGCGGGTGCGGATGTTTGATATTCTGCCGAGATTGTCCTGAATAACAATATCCCGCTCTACAAGTCCGTTGCGCATATTGAGGTTCTGTTTGCAGCTGAGCACCTTTTGCTCAAATGGATCGATAAACTCTCCACCTCCAATCCTGAACGCTATCGGCAGCCAGTTCGGCGTATTGACAAAATCATTGTTGAAAATTGTCTGTCCGTGAACTTCAGAAGAGACTCTGTTGAAAATACCAGCAATATAGGTGCCGGGGTAGTGGTAGTGGGAAATTGAGGAACCTTCATAGGCGCCTCTTATACCGAGGTAGCCGTTACCGGTTGAAAGAAGGGTTTCACGGAGTTTCTCATCCTTGGCTGAAAAATCATTATAGGTGAGATTCCAACCTTCAAATTCAAGGCCATCACTGAACCATAGTCTGATATCATCAATAGTAATCTCTGCAAGATCCCTGACCACAATGTCTGCGCCCTGCTCCTTCAGCTTCGATCCTTCAATGTCGCGGGCAATTCCAAGTACCAGACCGAAATTACCACGGGAACCGGCCTGGACACCGGAAATGGCATCTTCAACAACAACACACTCATGAGGTTCAAGGCCGAGATTCCTGGCTGCCGTGATGAAGATATCCGGGTTTGGCTTACCCTTCAAACCAAGTTCAATGGAAACCTCTCCATCAACTCGGGTTTCAAAAAGATGTTCGAGCTTGGCAAGCTGCAGGATAAGCCGGCAGTTGCAGCTTGAGGATGCAATACCAATCCTGATGCCTTTTGCTATCAGGTCATTGATGAGATCAACCGATGAGGTATAGACCTCAGGTCCTTCCTTGATAAGAATATCGGTAAAGAGGTTGTTTTTACGGTTTCCAAGACCACAGACCGTCTCTTTCTCCGGAATATCGTCAAGTTCACCAAAAGGGAGTTCAATATCACGCGATAAAAGAAAGCTTTTAACTCCCTCCATGCGCGGCTTGCCGTCAACATATCGGTGATAGTCGTGAGCAGGATCAAACGGAACATAAGGTTCGTCGTTGATTTCTGCGTAATTTTTCAGAAAAGAATTGAACATCGACTCCCAGGCAAGGCTGTGTACTTTTGCCGTGCCGGTGATGACCCCGTCAAGATCGAAAATCGCCCCTTTGAAGATGTAACTCATACCGGTATTTAAAAGATTATCATAAAGCAAATCGCGTCGTCACAGAGAGAGCAGGCCAAGAATGGTCAGCAGAATATCAGGATAGGGTACGGTATAACTGTTCGGGCAGATCTCTTCAACCTGCTTTTTTAACCGTTCATCCCTTGTTACAAAAACTGCCCAGACATCATCAAACATCTCAACGGCCTTTTTCAGCATGGGAATATCTGAAGGCGTGTCACCGCACACAAGTGTTGAGCTGTTCGAAGAGTTCATGCCAAGCTTGCTGCAGATAAAGGAGAGTCCGTCACCCTTGTCAAAATCCTTGATCGGTGCTTCTCCGCCAATACCTTCAATTGTTAATATAATTTCAATATCAAGGCCCGTATCTTCAATTCTGAAATTTTTACCACTTGGGTCAATTTCACGGACAATGCCTTTTACCTTTTCAAGAAAAGCTGAAGATTCAGCCTCCTTGATGGAGTGGCTGATATCCTGCCGGGCAACCGTTGTCTGGCCAAATTTTATCTGCAATGCCGAGCCGATAAAATTAAACTTTTCAAAATGTGGATCCTGGAGGAGTATAAGCATCCGGTCGTTTAAGAGCCGAATCAGCTTCTGTTTGTTCTCTTCAATGGGAAAGCTGTTGAACTCCCCGTTGAGGTCGATGAACTCTCTTCCCTTGGAGCCAGCATAGACAAAGGTGTTGCTTGGATTGATTGATACATTGAGGATGCCGAAGTCTCGCAGTGGAGCAGAGGTGATGATAATGGGATAGTGGCAGCAGTTCTTTGCAAACCGGGTAAGAAAGACCGAATTGTAGATCGGCTGTACTGAAGAGCGGTATCGTCCGCAGTAGTTATTGGTGGTTCCGTCTCGGTCAGTGATAAAGGCACTGAATCGCTTTCCCCTGAGCAGGTTCACCCCTTTATTGACATAAACCCGGAATTCAGGGATAAACTTTGCCAGGTAGTCGATGAACTTGTCCTCTCCGTATTCAAGATAGTAGATATCTTTCTGGAGTTCCCGTATCTCATAGGTCAGATCCACCTCAATCTGCTTGGAGCCGTCAAGCCGAAGAAGGCGTTGACCTGTATCATCATCAATATAGATGGTTTCCAGGGAGTAGAGCGCGTTTTTAAGCGATTCTACACAAGATTGTCCGACGACCCTCTGCTTGATAATGTTTCTGACGACCGGTTCGCGCAGGTCACGGGTTTCTGCTTTGAGCTGGTAGAGTTCTTTAAGGGTACGGATATCCTGTAATGTGATCGCTGTGGTGCATGTGCTCAACTTACATTCATTAAGAATACTCTCGTGCATGCGTGGTGGTTAAGGACGTGATGGTGAAGTAATATGTTTTTTAATTTAAGCAAAATCTTTGCAAAATCTATTCTAAATATTCACAAATAACAGAAAGATTTAAATATTAATTACACAGTGCCTCTTCATTTTGTTTATATGACACATATATTATTCGGAACAAACAACATAGTGGTCAGGCTGGAAATCGTTTTGCAAGCATTGCCATGATCTGGCGGTGAATGACCATTTCCGGAAGAAGGGCGTCGATGCTGATAAAGCGTTCCTTGTTACGGCTGATTATGTCGAGGTATCCCTGGCGGACCTTATGGTAGAATGCAACTCCCGAACGCTCCATACGATCAAGCTCATCTGACTCAAATGCAAGAGGAAGGGAGGGTTGAGAAAATTTTCTTGCAGCAGCCTCTTCTGGCTCAATGTCCAGATAGAAGGTGATATCCGGCACAGTGCCGCAAGTTGAAATGGCAATGATCGACTGGAGAAGCTCCAGATTGATTCCACGGCCATAACCCTGGTAGGCGGTTGTCGAGTCAAAGAAGCGGTCAAGGATAACTGTTTTGCCCGTTGCAAGCGCCGGTTTGATAACCTCCTGTACAATCTCTGCCCTGCTTGCCGAAAACAGGAGCAACTCTCCAATCGGGGTGATCTCGTGGCGGCTTTCAAGCAGGATAGAACGGATTTTTTCAGCGACCTCACTTCCTCCCGGCTCTCTTAAGGCAAGAACCTCCCTGCCTTCAGCACTCAGTGATTCAAGCAGCTTTTTTATCTGCGTAGACTTGCCAGCGCCATCTATTCCTTCAAATGTGATAAGCATAAATACTCAGATAGATGAAGTTCGCGAAAACATGATAAAGAAAAGAGAGTCTTAATGCGACTGCCCGGTGGGACGGATAAGGATGTCGTTGACATCGACATGCTGCGGCTGGCTTACGGCGAACATCACCGCACGGGCAATATCGTCAGGCTGCAATGCTGGTGCAGAGTCAGGTTTCTGCAGATTATCCCAGAAGGGTGTATCAACAATGCCGGGCTCGACAAGTGTCACGCGGATTCCTGTGCCCGTCATCTCGTTGCGGATAGCCTGAGCCATGCCGGTGACCGCCCACTTGGTTGCCGAGTAGAGATTCCGTATGGAGGTAACGCGTCCAACCACAGAACCAGTGATCAGAAGATGCCCCTGGCTTTTTACCAGCTCAGGCAGGGTCAGCCGTGCCGTAGCCGCAGCGCCGTAAACATTGACCATCACCATCTCCTGCCACTCCTCCGGCTTGTCATCGCCCCCGTAAAATGTCGAACCTTTTGAAAAACCCGCGTTGGCAAATACCACGTCAATCTTTCCAAAGCGATTCAAGGTTTGCGCCACCATCTCCTGCTGCGACTTCCAGTTGGCAACATCGCAGGTGACGGCAAGTGCATTGTCGTGGCCAAGTTCACTCTGCAGGTGTTCAAGCTTCTCTGCAGAGCGAGCTGCAAGCACAACTTTGAACCCTGCCTCTACAGCTCGTCTTGCTGTTGCTTCACCGATACCGGTAGAGGCCCCTGTAATGAGAAATACCTTGCTGTTCATCGTCATGATACTTTGGTGTTTACTTTGGTGTTGTTAAGGGCGCTGTGCTTGCGGCCATAGAAAAAGTAGATGACAAATCCGATAAGGAGCCACACAATAAGCCGTACCCAGTTTTCGGCAGGCAGTGAGAGCATGAGGATGAGGCAGGTGGCAATACCTGCAAGCGGGACAAAGGGCACAAAGGGAGCTCTGAAGGGGCGATCAGCTTCCGGATGTTTCTTTCTCATGATCAGCACAGCGATGCAGACAATAATAAAGGCGAAAAGCGTTCCGATATTGACCAGTTCAGCGAGTAACCTCAACGGCAGCAGTGCGCCCAGCAGTGCAACAAACAGGCCGGTAAGGATGGTTGATTTCCATGGTGTTCTGAACTTTGGATGAACCGCCCCGAAAAATGATTTCGGCAGTAGCCCATCCCTGGCCATGGCAAGAAAAATCCTCGGCTGGCTGAGCATCATCACAAGCAGAACCGAGGTGATTCCGGTTATCGCACCTAATGAAATAACAAACTGCGCCCAGCCGATTCCGACCTGCTTGAAAGCGTTTGAAACCGGTGCGTCAATATTGATCTGGTTGTAGGGTACCATACCGGTAATGACCATCGCAACAGCGATATAGAGCAGGGTGCAGACCACAAGCGAGCTGATCAGGGCAATCGGTATGTCTCGCTGAGGGTTTCTGGCCTCCTCCGCATGGGTTGAAATGGAGTCAAAGCCGATATAAGCAAAAAATATCATGGCAGCTCCGGCAAGCACTCCAACAGGTGCACCTTCGGGAGTTGCCTCTCCAAGAATGGTATGACCGAAAATGCTCAGTCCCGAATAGCCGAAAGGAGCAAAAGGGTGCCAGTTGGCCGGATTTACATACATGGCACCAAGAACAATGACCAGGAGAACTATGGCAACTTTCACAATCACCATTCCTGCATTGAACCTTGCACTCTCCTTGATTCCCTTTACAAGGATAGCGGTAACGGCAAAGGTAATCAGCACAGCCGGAAGATCAAGCCAGGAACCTGTCAGGCTCATCACCCCGCTCTTCGGGTCAAAGTCAAGCGGTGCATTGCCGAGGAGAAGCGGCACCCCGAGGCCGAATATTCCAATGAAATCCTGAAAATAGTGCGACCATCCATGAGCAACCGTTGCCGAAGCCACCCCGTATTCAAGAATAAGATCCCATCCTATAATCCAGGCAAAGAGCTCCCCGAGTGTTGCATAGGCATAGGTATAGGCTGAACCGGCAACCGGCACCATCGAAGCAAACTCAGCATAGCAGAGCGCCGCAAAAATACAGGCAATACCAGCAAGGGCAAATGAAAGGCTTACCGCCGGGCCAGCCTTATCATGAGCAGCTACACCGATAAGCACAAAAATTCCCGTGCCGATGATTGCGCCCACACCAAGGCTTGTGAGCGCAACCGGTCCGAGAACCCTGTTCAATCGGTGTTCGCTTTTCATCTCCTCAAGCAGGAGCGCAAGCGGTTTTTTTCTTAAACTGTTTTTCAAGGTGATATGCAGGTATTGATTCTTGTGGTTACGAGTTTCGACGGTTCATGACGGTGATGAAGTAGAGCAGCTGCGTAATGGCCTGGGCAGCAGCAGCCACATAGGTCAGTGCGGCAGCATCGAGCACGGCGTTGACCCCTTTCATCTCGACGCTCGACACAATTCCCTGCGACACAAGCAGCTCTTTTGCCCGGCGGCTTGCGTCGAACTCAACTGGAAGGGTTACCAGCGCAAAGAGTGCCGTTGCACCAAAGAGCAGAATACCTGCCCATGCGAGCGTAGTTCCAAGCGTTCCGGCAAGGAACATTCCGGCCATAAAAATAATAGGCCCGAGATTGCTGCCGATAGAGACCGCTGGGACCATAATTGAACGCAGTTGCAGCGGCATGTAGCCCGACTTGTCCTGCAGTGCGTGTCCAGCTTCGTGAGCAGCAACTCCCACTGAGGCAATGCTTGGAAGGTTGTAGACATCCTGACTCAGGCGCAACGATTTGCTGCGGGGATCATAGTGATCGGAAAGCATACCCTGAGCGGACTCAATCGTCACATTCCCAAGCCCCCCACGCTGAAGAATACGCCGTGCAGCCTCTGCGCCGTTGATGCCGGTCTGCGTCCGTACCTGTGAATATTTCTTGAAAGCAGATTTTACCTTGAACTGTGCCCACAAACCAAGAGCCATTGGAGGCAGGGCAAACACAAAATACATTGGATCAAAATACATGGCAGTAAAAAGTTATCGTTTTCGTAAGTATCGTTACCAAGGCCCCTCATGCTGAGAAACCCTCAACCGGATGTTCAGTTATAAAGATACATTAGTGCCCGGATTATAATAAATCCGGAAGTCACTTTATGAGTGAAAAATCAAAGAAACATCGCATTTTTACTTATATTCAGGTGGTCTGCGGCTCTTGCCAGCAACCGACTCCAGCTTTCACCTCAATCGAGCAATCTAACGAAACTCAAGTATCTATGTCAAAACGGCCTGTCCATATCCATATAAAAGAGCTCTCCCAGGTTCTTGTAGGTATCTCCGACAAGGTTGCAGGTAATTTATATCATGCACTGCGTACCGTTAAAAATCAGGATCTCGTCGCTGCCCGACAGATCAAACAGGTTGATAATGAGATTGACAATGAAGAGGTTGACCTCGAAGAGCGCTGTCTTGAATTTCTCGCACTGCAGCATCCCGTTGCCAGAGACCTGCGCACGATTATCACCATCATAAAGGTAAACGATGATCTTGAGCGTATTGGTGATCTTGCTTTGCATATTATTGAGCGAATGCATGACATCACACCGGAGATGTTCGAGTCGTTTGGATTGGAAACAATGGGCATCCAAGCTGGCGGCATGGTTACAAAGTCTATCGAGGCTTTTGTCTCAAAAGACCGCACACTGGCACATCAGGTTTGTGCTCTTGATGACGAGATTGACGACATGCATCAATCGGTCGCCGATAAAGTGATAGCATTGATGAAGAGCCAGGACGAGTGTGTTGATCAGCTCCTTCCCGCCCTGAGCATATCAAGGTATATCGAGCGTATAGCCGACCACGCATCAAAGATAGCTCAGGAAGTAATTTACCTCGTAACCGGCGAAATCATCCGCCACAAAAACACCAAAGAAAATCCCCCAGAATAACCATAGGAAAGCCCGGCACTGTTGTTGTTCCCGCTGCACACTGAGTACCCAGCACCCAACTCTCACCACTATTTCTTCCCCTATATGTCCTTAAGGTACTTTTGGGCCCTGTTCTTTATGTTGTCTTCCTCAATCACTTTCAGAATGACAAAGCTTTAACCCCTCAACACTAAATCCATCCTGAAGAAATGAGATGAATTTTTTTTATGTTATTTATCAATTTGGATAAATTATCCGAAATGAGTTATATCTTATCATGGAGAAGAGAGTACCACATTACGTACTTGCCGAAATTCAGGCTATTGTAGCCGATGCGTGTAATCGAGTATTTACAAGGTTAGCTTTGGCAGGTGGACTCTCTCTGGGATTGACGGAACCTGAAATGCGTGAGGTTGTACTTTCTCTGTCAAGAGCCGATTTTTTACAAATCAATGACAACCCATAGAGATCATCACTTGTGGCAAGATGTCTATCATGGCGAAACTATGGACGGTGTTGCCGTCTACATTAAAATTACAGGGTTTTCAGATAATCGGCCTCCAGTTATTCAGTTTAAAGCGAAATAAAACAATACCTCTTATGAACTGTCCTGCATGTGGCCATCCCGACATGGTCAATAAAGTTCTGGATGAAACGCTCTCTTATGGCGGACAATCATTAACATTGCACGCTATGCATGGTGAATTTTGTCCGTCATGTGGGGAAGGTATCTGGGATGAAGAGAGTTACAGGCGATACACCGAAGCCCAGGCAGGACTGGTAAGGACTGTAAAGGGTGATGTAGGCGCTGATATTCGACGTATCCGTAAAAAACTCAATCTGACTCAAGCCGAACTCTCAAAAGTGTTTGGCGTCGGAAAGGTGGCCTTTTCACGATATGAAAGAGGCGAAACCCGCCCCCCAGCCCCGCTCGTAAAGCTTCTGAAACTGGTTGACCGTCATCCGGATTTATTAAAAGAGATGGGTAACGTGTAGTTTCCGCGATGTCAGCAACCCACTTCCCATGTGCGGTCGATACGAAAAAGGGGCTGGCAAAATTCACTGATAAAGGAGCAAAATCGAAATGGTTATATGTCATGCTGAGCCTGTGAAGCATCCAAGAAGCATCGAAAAAACACTAGTGTTCTGTTTGGTTAGTCCTTCATTATAAATAAGAAAAAAGCTATATTGCATATAACCTATTATTACAAATGCAATTATGGCACGAAAAAACAAAGTTTATCAAATAAAGGCAGAGGACCGTCAGGAACTGGAATCTTTGCTCAGATCGCA
>JABDHK010000036.1 GCA_012972835.1 Chlorobiaceae bacterium
TTCCGGGATTGCGTTTACTCCAGCCCCCTCCACAGCATGAGCTGAAACCAATATTGGCTTTTGCTGAGCAAATGTATCGGCTAATTGTTTGACAAAATGTGTTGTGACTGGAAAGATAAGCAACATGCTGCCTGTAATGCATCGGGGGTTTTTAAGCCATAATCTGATCGAATTTGAGTCGCAATGTCAATGATATTGCGAGAGAGATCAACGATCAGCAGCCCATCTGTTGAAAAGAAGTCATCATAGCGCTTTAACAAGGGAATATTCTTATTACGCAAAGGAATTACCCGGCATTCCAATAGAGTAAGCGAACTTACTGCAACAACAATTTCGGAATGAACAGCTCTATAGTGTTGAATTGTTTGCTGAACCTGTGCGACAAGTAATGCATCCCCTTCGATAAGGTAAATGAGGGCATTGCTATCAAGAAATAGAATCACTCCCCTTCCCAAGAGCTACGTTCTTCTTGAATTTGATGGTCAATGTCCTTTTTTGATCGGGTTCCTGCCGATTTATATTCTAAAATCCAGCTTACAGCACTCTGATTTTGCTGAGTGATCTTTTGTTGCAACAGGTTTTGGTACTCTGACTCGCGGATTATGACTGCTGCTGGACGATTGTGCTTCAGAATATGAACAGGCCCTATGGCCAGCTTTTCTTCTATAGCTTCTATACCCCGTCGCTTAAGATCTATTGCACTGAGTGTATTCATTATGTTGCGCAGGTGATTACGCTTTAACTTTTCTTCAGTATAAGAAAAAAAAGGAGATTTTATGAGGTAGCAGTGCTGAGCGGAAACGAAGTGCTGAGTTCTGAGTGCTGAGACGCGAGTGAAGTCAAGAAGTAAGATGATAGACTTATATCAACATCTTCCCCAATTCTTGGTAAGAAGAAAATTTTTTGTCGGAGGACATAAGGTTTGCATTGTTGACAAGTGCAGTTGCAATAATAATTCTGTCTTGAGGATCGCTGTGATGATCGGGTAATTCCACTGCTGTGCAAGCAATCTCAGGAGTAACTGGAATTAAATTTATGCCTGATCCATCAAGAGCCTTCTCAAACCAATCTCTCATCCCAATTGGTAACACAATACGACCGTGATGCACTAACCATGCTACTTCAAAAGGACTTATAGCTGATACGGCTACAACATCAGAGCTGGTTATCTGATCGAGTCTTCTTTGACCCAGTTTTACGGTATCTCTATTTACCCACCAAAGCCATATATGAGTATCAAGAATAATCACTGAAGCAAATCCCAATCTGAAGATGGAATGCTGCCGATAATATCACCTTTAATAATAACCTTACCTGCTATATCAGGATGAGGAGTGCGCAGAACAGCAACTGTTGCAGTGCTCTCTGAAATCACTATAAATATAGCCTCCAATTGTTTGTTGGGTGGTAATTTAGGTACTTTTTTCAACTTCCCTGATAGGTCGGTCTCTAATATCAATTTTTCTGCATACATAATTTTCCCTTTCTCTGTTTGATCATTTTGTTGCTCCATAAGGCAACTTCTCTTAGTTATCGGCTTTTCGCGGAAATTTACATCACTTTTTCACGATTACAAAATAATGACAGTGACGAGGGAAGATTAGTCGGCAGTCGGAAGTGCTGAAAAATAGTGCTGAGGGCTGAGCGAAATCAGTGGAATGAAATGAGACTGAATTTAGTCACGCCTTGGAAGCTCATTAGCTAATTCGAGAACAATGCTTATCAAACTTTCACTCATAAAAACCGGGCTGGCAGCTATTTTTTCTAACAGTGGGGCAACGCAAGGGATAAGACCTGCCCGTTTGGCTTGAAGCAATACGCCCATAGAGCCAATCGTTTTGATATTGTTGATTTTTGCAACCTTACGACCTCGTTGATCATCAATGAGCAGATAGTCGGCATCCAGCTCTTTGTAGAGCAGCATCGCCTGAGTTTCACCAACATCAGCAAAAGCATCCAGATACACAAAGTTTTTCATATCTACCTCTCTAACCTTCCCTTGTAGATAGCTCCGAAGGCGCGTGGATTGCGGCTTATCCAATTCTGTTACTTCGGCATAAACAGCATCCGGCACAAACACATTACCGAAGATTTCCTCAAGCAACATAAGGCTATCGCATGTGGCAAGGGCAATTAAGGCTGAAGCATCTGCGACCAGAATCATACTTGAGAAAATCCACTAAGCTCTTCAAGCAATTCATCCCGCGTAATGTCTATGACTGGTATCTGATTTTTTTTACAGATACTCATAAAGTCATATACGTTGCAACCTGCAAGCTCCGCTGCTTTAACCAGCGTGACTCTCTTTTGCTGATAGAGCCAAAGGGCATAAGAGATGCAAACGTCCTGCTGTATTTCGGGCACAGCCTGAAATGCGACAAAATCATTCGGTAAATCTATTGCTATTTGCATAATGCTTCGGAAAGGTTGTTGACTACCGGACACTTACTATCGAAAAACTATTCATTAATTCGATAATAAACATATTTCTGCTCAGAAAGAAAGTGTCGAGGGGCAAGAAAGTGCTGAGTGCTGAGTGGGGTCATGTTCGTCTGGTTTTTAAATCGGACTCAAAATGTTTCTCATCTGGTTTATACGCTGTAATAATATAACAAGTTCCACTATTTTCATCTAAAGCTGCGACAACATGAAATACGTCCGAACCGTCTATTCCTGCAATGAGATATCTTGAATATGGTTTATCTGCAGATTATTTCGCAGGTGACTGGAAGCGATTCTACCCCTGAATTTTCGAGTGCTTCTTTAAACCTGTCTTTAACTGAAAGCGGTAACTGAAGCCTATAAAAGAGTTGTTTCCCTGGGCTCGGCGCAAGGGTAGGTCGGCGTTTCGATAGATTTGACAGTAGGCTGCCTGACTGCCGTCAACGAAGGACGTCGCGTATGCCACCAAGTCCCTCTTGCAAGGATTAAATGACCTGAGTTGATTCGCTGGCTATACACTGGCTATTGAGCAACTGTTGATTTTTGGTGAGCTTGATGACGCAGAGGTAGATCAAGCCAAAACCACCAAATACAGAGAGTGCGATAACAGGATCGACTGATAAAAGTGCGAGGAGGATGGCGATTAACATGATGCTGGAGCTAATGAGAGCTAAGGATTATTTTTAAAAGCTTCGCTCTCTCGGTCACAGATAATGTGCGAAATTGATATGGGGCCTACTGTTGTTTAATATAAGAGGTTTTATTATAGTTGGTTAAACTTTGCTGGATTTTAACCAAAAATTAATAATTACTTTTGATTATATAACACAGCACTCAAAACTCAGTACTGAGCACTGCTTTTTGTTCTGGTATTTTTGCTTGTAGAAGGAGTTTGTAGAGGATAACATAGATACTGAATACAATTATCCATGAAACAGCAAGAGCTGCGGTATTATCATAATAGATCGTGGCAAGGAGAGCGGGTATTATGGCATAGAGCCAACAAAAGGGAGCTACCAGGCTGTTACGCATATAGGCCGATAACGTTGCAAAGTAACTGCGTATGATTTTGATTTTAATAAGACTGTGAAGATGCTGGGTGTCGGCATCACCAGCACTGGCATTGTTCTTGTAACGACGACCCATGCTGTAAATGGTTTCTATTATTGGATAAGCGCAGATCAGCAGTGGAGCCCATACAGAAACTGTTGGATTACGGCTGGGAAGCATTACTGAGAACCATGCGAGGAAGAATCCGAGCATATATGCCCCGCCATCTCCCAGAAATATTTTACCAAACGGAAAATTAACAATGATAAAGCCTCCTACAATCACAACCATCAGCACACAGAGCTGGGCTAACTGCAGGTCACCCACATTCCAGGCGATAAGCCCTAATGCTGAAAAACAGATCATCAAGGTTCCACCAGCTAAACCGTTAAAGCCGTCAATAATGTTTATTGAATTAGCAACCCCGGATACGGCGATGGCGGTGAAAACAACAGAAAAAGGCAGATAGAGGAGAAAATAGTCTAAACCCCATATTTCGATGTGGTTGAGAGAGTAGCCGGTTAACCACCAAGCTAATACACCGGTCACAACGGTTGCAAGAAGCCGATCGCGTACTCCCACGCGCTTGGTGATATCTTCAATAAGACCTGCAGAAAATGCCGGTAATGCAGCAATTACCAATAGGCCAAGCAGTTGTGAGAGTGATTTTGGAGAGAAGAGCCAAGTGACAGTGAGAGCTATAAATATAGCGAGACCACCTACCCTTGGAGTAGGCATAGAATGAAATTTCTGAGTTCCAACTATTGGATCGAACGTGTGTTTCCCATGCCATCTTTTGGTTATCACCAGCAGTATTGATACTCCGAAAGAGGTAAGCAGGGAGATGATTATAAGAAACTTTATTGCATCCATACTACAGTTTTTTTATATACTCACCAACGCTATAGGCCCCCGTTTTCGAGGACCTATTAATGCTAACTTTTTAAAGTTCTTTTTAGTGGCGAGCATTGCCCTCGGGGCGCATTTCTGGTAGTTTAGGTTGTACTTTTATGGTGTCGCGGACAATACCGGTTCCACGCTGATGCTCTTTCTGGCCTGGTGCTTCTATATCGGATCCACGTGCAGGCCCCTTCTCGCCTTGTTCAGAGGTTGTACCACGTGCGGCTCCGGATGGGGCTGCAGCTGGGGCAACACTTGCACCTATGCTGTGCGGAATGCTTGCACCAAGTGCTGCCTGAGCGGATACATCAGATGAGTTGCCTGTAACAGCTGCTATGAGCGGATTACTGGAATAACTTAAAATAGCTGCAGTAATTATACCTGTAAGAACTATGCTCTTTTTCATAATGTTGTTTATTTAAATGATGTTAAAGTTTAAAGCCTGTACCAATTGCTCCAATCAGTCGGACTCCATCACCTGAGTTGCTGGTCAAATCAGCTGCCCCAACAACAAGGGCTATAGGCACACTGCCAATGCGGAATGTTTTTGATACACCAGCATTAAGATTAGTACCGTTCCAGTCGGTAATAACATTAAAAGTATGAGCAACTTCGTAAGCTATATTTCCGAATACATAGCTCCCATGCTTTCCTTTTCCTGAGAGGATGTCATCAGGAGTTTTATCTCCAAATCTACCGGATCCGACACCAACACTATAGGTCAACTTTGAGTTACCAGTGGTTGAATCAATGAAGGGATCTGCTTGTACTCCCTGGCTGTAGACAGCGTAATAGCTTTTACCGGCATCACCACCGTTGGTAAACATAACGTTTTCAACACCTGCGCCAATGGCATTTGCATTACCAAGATCACGGAATACATGAAGCGAGCCTGAATATTGGCTCCAACCGTTGTTAAAGTTGACATTAAGAGAAACAACAGAGAGCTGAATACCAAGATTTTTCTCGGGATCACCGATACCTGCGCCAAGCACTGCAGCGCCGTCACTTTTAGCTGAATAAGGAGATGGTGATGTACCGCCAACACCCAGAAATATAACACCGTTTGAAGCTCCCCATGCAACCGGTGTAGTGAGGGACTTGCCATAATTGTTGGGCAAATAGGTAGGTACCCCTGTTTCAACTGCGCCTGCATCAGGTGAGTGCAGTGCAAACAACCCCATGAGGGCTGGAATGAGATATTTTTGTACTGGTTTCATGGTATTGTTGATTAGGTTTAACGTTGCATTGTTTACTAAAAATATTCATTGTTATTGCCTATCATCCTTACATTCAAGCTTCCTCTTCATACCCATACTTGCCATACCCATACTTGCCATACCCATACTTGCCATACCCATACTTGCCATACCCGTAGCGGCCAGAATCACGAGATGCTATCACGACTACGCCAAGTGTAAGTGGCCTAAGCAGGGGATCAACCGAGTATTCTTGAAGCGGCTGTTTGCTGCTATATTTCAGACGGGCAACAAGAAGAGTACCGTCAACTGATCGCGCAAGCTGAGCTGCATCGCTTAAGAAAAGCGGCGGACTGTCGAGCACCACCATATCGAACTGATCTTCAAGAGTTTTAAGAAGTTCAAGCATTTTAGCGGATGCAAGAAGTTCATTGGGATTTGGTACTTTTTTTCCCGCACTGAGCAGAAAGAGGTTCTCCATGTGCGTTTGCTGAAAATAGCTTGCATCAAGAGTATGTTCTTTGCTATAGAGATAATCAGTCAGGCCTGGATGCCGCTTTAGGTTAAATTTATCATGCTGTGAAGCACGACGTAAATCGCAGTCTATGATAAGTGTTTTTTTACCAACAAGAGCAAAGGCCATAGCAAGATTAGCGCATACTGTTGACTTGCCTTCAGACATTGCTGTTCCTGAAACAAGAATTGATTTGAGCTGGCCATCGATGCGTGTGTATTCCAGCGAAGTGCGAAGTGTCCGGAAACTTTCTGCAAAGGCTGAACTCAAGCTGTCGGTAATCATCGGCATAGGCAATCTGTCAACCTTTCCCTTAGTTGATTTTTCTTTCTTCCCGTTACCACCAGCAACGACTTTCTCACGAAACTTGTTACTTTGATTGTAGAAGAAGCGACTCACCCCTGAGAGACTTTGAACTGAAAATGCACTTTTGCCATTCTGCGTAACTTCCGGGATAATGGATAGAAGTGTTAAACCAATATCCCGGAAAAAAAGTTCATCAATAACTGTGTCATCCAGCGATTCAGCGCCATAGGTATAGGCTGAAGCAAGAAGCAAGCCAAGAACCAGACCCATCAGCATACTTTTTTTCAGATCTGGCTTTTCCGGTTCAAAGGGACGGAATGCTGAACCGATAAGTGCTACACTGCCAACCTCTGAGCCAAGCAGGATACCGGTTTCATCAAGTTTTTCCTTTAGGAATATGTAGGTTTTGTTGACAACCTCCCTGTCTCTCAGCAAATTTGCATAGTCCTGCTGCTTTTGGGGTAAGGTAGAGAGCTGTGCTGCATAGTATTGTTTCAGGCGACTGAACTCCATGGCACTGAAGTTCAAATCCTCAAGCTTTCTCTCGGTCTGGAGCTTTTCAGCTACAACATCGTAGCTGAATTTTTTTGCTTTGCCGGCATAACCGATCTGGCCTGCAATCTTGCTGCGGCTCAGTTGCTCGTATCTTGTTTTTACCACATCAAGTTGCTGGCGTTTTGCTTTGACCTCTGCATCATTATCACCTTTTTCACGCATCAAGCGCATATAGTCGGTTTCAGTAGCGCGCATCTCGTCCATGATGGCACCAAGCTGTGTATTGACATTTTGCGCAATGCGTGCACTCATCTCTTTGTCGGCAGCTGTAAGCTTTTTTCCAAGAAAATCAAGACTGTTTTTGGTAATCCGGTATTCAGTGATGATATCATTGTATTTTGAGTCAGTTTCAATGAGTTTGTCGAGAAGTTTCTGGGTATTGCCTGAAAACTCAAAAATTTCATGACCCTTCATGTACTTCGTCTGTGCATTATCGGCTTCAGCAACCTTTTTTTGCTGCTTTTGAAGCATCTCAGCTATAAATGTGCTCGCCTGCGCATACTTTTCAGAATTCCGGGATATGTCGGCCTGTTTGTATACACGGCAAAGGGTATTTGATAAAAACACAGCCTCATCGGGAAATGGACTTGCAACCGAGATGTCAAGCACATTGGTTTCACGATCAACATCGACCTTTATTCGTTTATTGAGTTTTTCAGCATAATGCCGAAAAACTTCATCTTGAGCTGCTTTCCTTTTCTCTTTCACAGGCAGCAATGCTTTCAAAAAGCGAAACGGCTCCACCAAAGGCTCTGCAGCTGGATGAAATTGATGATTGCCAAAAAATTCAAGCGAATCTTTTCTGCTCTTGTAGAGCTCCTTGACTGTCAATTCAGCAATAGGCATTGATTTCAAGAGCTTTACATCTTTTTTTACAGCCATATTGTCGGCAGTGGCACCGCCCATCACGGCTGAGAGCATATCGTTCTGCCCTTTATTTTCTTTGATCATCATGACAGCTACCGCTCGATATTCGGGAGTCTGGGAATAATGATAGAAAAGTGCTGCCAACAGTGAAAATGCAAGAATTACAATAAAGCCATACTTCCGGCGGAGGATTATCTGAAGGATCTCATTGATACTGACTTCCTTCTCCTTGGCTCTGACAGTGTTGTTCTGTGGATTCAAGGGAGTTTGTTTTTCGATCATCATACTTGTGATTTCCCGATTGTTATAATTGTCTCAAATAATAAACTCCGGAAGCCCCTGTAAACACAAAACTGAAAACACTGGCAATACCTGAGAGAGTTATGCCCTTTTCTGGAACAATTATAGTGTCATTTGGTTTTAAAGCTATAAATGATGATCGATCACCTGTCTTGTAATACTTCTTCAGATCTATGATATAGGCATCTTTCCCCTTTTTATCAGGTTCCTGACGAGCAACAAGTACCTGTGTAAGATTTGCATTATCCTTTACCCCACCAACAAGAGCAAGGATTGAAGGAAAATCAACCTTTTCCCTCACCACTATCGGACCCTGCCTGTTGACCTGCCCGAGGACGTTGATGATCATAAGAATATTGCCGTTGTCATCAGTAAAATAGGAGTCCTGGTCCAAGGGATAATCCGGCCCTCCGAGTGGATTGTAGTCAGCATGGAGAGATGACTGTTGATTAGAAGGCAGTGCAGGAAGTGGTGACGACAGGGTTGAAGAACCTCCTGATGAGTAACCGCCTGTATCAGCAAATAGCTGGCTGCTCATGCAGGCAAACATCACAGACTGCACAATAAGGGTGATTACCGAAAATCTTTTTAAGAAGCGCATAATCGACTTGTTAATTGAGACACTAAATTAAAACGCAACATTATCTAACAACCTTTTCTTCCAGTTGCATGAGCACTAATTTAAAACGCTAAGAGAGTTTACTGCCCGCAAAAAGAAAAATAATTAATAGCTAATTTTAGTGTACTTTAAGCTCATCACAACCTCTACATCACTGAACAGCAAGGGGTACTTTGTTCAAATATAAGAATTTTCACTAATTTATCAACACATGCAATTTGCATTCTCGGTTAATATCATTTACAATTTTTATTCCGGCTTGCACAATATTAGCGTAAGCACTAAAAAATTAGTTCAATATTTCCGGGGCTTTTCGCTTCATCCAAGTGCATTCTGAAGATCCTGAATAAGGTCATTGCGATCTTCGATGCCTACTGAAAGCCTTATAATGGAATCAGTTATTCCGGCAGCCAGCCGGTGCTCACTGTCCATTGAGGCGTGGCTCATGGTTGCCGGATGCTCAATAAGAGATTCTACCCCGCCAAGGCTTTCAGCCAGCGCAAAAAGCTTTGTGGTTTTCAGCACTCTGTAGAGCTCCTCAATTGCTCCATCCAGCTCAAAGGAGACCATGCCGCCGAAGCTATGCTGCTGTTTTTTTGCCAGTTCATGCTGGGGATGGGCTGGAAGGCCTGGATAAAAGACCCGTTTTACCTTTGGGTGCTGCTCAAGAAACTCTGCTACGGCAAGTGCATTCCGTTCATGCTCACGCATCCGTACCACAAGAGTCTTGATGCCGCGCAGTACCAACCAACAATCGAAAGGCTGAGCACAGGTACCAAGGGCGTTGACAAGAAATTTCAGACGGCTGTCGAGATCTTCACTGTTTGAAAGCACAGCTCCGCCAACCACATCGGAGTGGCCGTTGAGGTACTTGGTGGTTGAGTGAACCACTATATCGGCACCAAGCTCAAATGGCTTCTGGCCATAAGGGGAGAGAAAGGTATTGTCAACAATGGTTAAAAGGCCTCTCTCTTTTGCAAGAGCCGATACTGCTGCTATATCAACCAGGTTCAGAAGTGGATTGGAGGGGGTTTCAACCCATATTGCCTTGGTATTGGCGTTCACAAAGGGAAGAAGATTGGCTGCTTCCTGCAGATTGACAAAGTGCACCTTGATACCGAAATGCTCTTCAACGGTCTTCATCAGCCTTGAGGTACCGCCATAACAGTCGTCAGTAGAGATAATCTCGTCTCCTGAACGGAAGAGGTTGAGCGTTGTTGTGATTGCGGCCATACCTGTTGTTACGGCTACAGCCGAAGTACATCCTTCGAGTGCGCAGAGGCTGTCCTCAAGCGCTTTGCGTGTGGGATTGCCGCTTCTTGTATAGTCAAATCCACGATGTTTTCCGATATCCTCGAAGACAAAGGTGGATGATTGGTAAATCGGGGTCATAATGGCGCCGTATGCCTTGTCGGGGGATACACCGGCGTGTATGGTGTCAGTCTGAAAACTCATGGATAGTTCGGTTAACACATTAAAAATGAAGAGGGTATTCACAATTGTGAATGTAAAACATCACCGCGAATAATACAACAACAGCAGAATGAAATATACCGCAAGGTTACACAAGAAGAGGTAACACCTTGTCGGCAATAACTTTTCCGATTGCCAGCGATGCCGTTGCGGCTGGTGAGGGGGCATTGCAAACGTGGATGATGTTGCCATGGAGTCGAATGTCGAAATCGTCAAGCAGATTGCCTGCACGATCACAGGCTTGTGCACGAATACCTGCCTCTCCGACTTCAAGATGCTCGGCCTGAATTTCAGGAATAAGTTTCTGCAGCGCTGCAGTAAATGCATGTTTGCTGAAAGAGCGGTGATATTCGCCCATGGCGGTACGCCAGTGCTTTGCGGCTACTTTTCGGAATCCAGGCCAGGAGAGTGCTTCCCATGTATCCTGCAGATTAAAATCTGTTTTCAGATAGGCTTCACGGCCCAAAGCAAAGACGGCATTAGGGCCGCACTCCACTCCCCCTCCGATCATTTGGGTGAAGTGAACCCCAAGAAAAGGAAAGGCAGGATCGGGTACGGGATAGATCAAATGATTGACCAGTTTTGGCGCAGATGCTTTGAGCTGATAATACTCCCCTCGAAAAGGGAGAATGCGCAACGGCAAGGCTGGCTCTGTCAGGCGGGCTAATCTGTCGGATTGAAGGCCAGCACAGGCAACCGCAGCTTTTGCTCTCCAGGTGCGTGATTTTCCAATGATTTCGACCCGATTACTCTGAGGGCGGATAGCACATACAGGCTCACCGAGAATAATTTCCGCGCCCATGCCCGTCAGCTTTTCCGAATACTTTATTGAGACTGTGGTATAGTCAACAATTCCGGCCTGTGGAACAAAGAGCCCGCGGATACCCTGGCAGTGGGGTTCAATGTCACGGATTTCGGCTGGTGATAGATATCGAAGGCCGCTGAGGCCGTTTGCTGCTCCCCTGCGATTGAGCTCTTCTAACCTTGGCAGTTCTGCCTCAGTGGTTGCCACAACGATTTTACCGCAAATTTCATAGGGAATATGTTCACGGTTACAGAATTCAAGCAACTGCTCTCGTCCCACACGGCAATTCACAGCTTTCAGTGAACCTGGCTTGTAGTATAACCCCGAGTGAATGACGCCACTATTGTGACCGGTCTGGTGCTGAGCAAGCTTCTGCTCTTTTTCAATGAGAACCAGCCGGGTGCCCGGACGTGACTGCATGATGGAGAGTGCCGTTGAGAGGCCAAGGATTCCGCCACCGATTACTATAACATCATTCATCTATTCTGCGCGGTGTGGAAGATTGACAGTATAGTAATTGTTTTGTTATCTGCAGTGTAGATAACACCGTACGGCATATCGGAGAAGTACAGCTCCCTGGTATCTGTTATTTTGCCGGGCTTTGCGCTCTGTGGATATGCGGGCAACTGCTTGGTGACCTTATTCAAAAGAGTGATGATGGTTTTTTTAGCCGCCTTTTTGCTGGTTTGGCTGATATAGGTTTCTATCTCACGAAGAGAATCCTTTGCTCCCTTAGTCAGGACAATTTTCAAGTTCTGCCTCCCATTCTGCAATAACATCTTCAATAGGAGTTACCCTGCCTGCTTTCATATCTTCCAATCCTCTCTGAATACTTTGAATCTGCCACTCGTTATAGTTCAGATAAGCTGAAACAGCCTCCTCCAGGACAAAGGTTTTCGTCCGTCTGGTCGCTATGGCAAGAGCCTGGAGGCGTTCATTGGTTTCTTGTGGAATTTTGAAAGTAACCTGCTGCCGTTTTGTTTTTGTTGTCATGTTGTATCTTCCGTTTGTATCTTCCGTTGAATGAGATCGCAACCCGATGAACTTCGTTAATATACGAATTTCGCGCGAATTTTCGATAAACAGTATGCACAGAATCCGTGCTGCCCGGCCTGGAAAAACGTACCGGATCCGGTTGGTGAAAAGCAAAGCCGAGGCTTCCGCCGTACTGGCTTCAATAGGACTCACGGTATCCGATGCAGTGAGACTCATGCTGCAACGGGTTGCTACTAAAAAGGCATTACCGTTTGAGCCGCTCATTCCGAACTCCGAAACTATTGAGGCGTTAGAAGAGTGCCGTCGCGGAGGTCTAAAACAGTACAATTCTATCGAGGATTTAATACATGAGTTGCATGAGGAAAATTAGAGGATCGAGCAATTTTAAACGTGACTATCGCAGGGAGAAATCAGGAATACACGGGAACCTCGGAAGGGTATAGAAGAAAAAGCAAAAACCCCTGCTTTTACAGGGGTTTGCGGAGGTCTTGGAATATTACAGAACTACATTTTGTGGAGATGGCGGGAGTCGAACCCGCGTCCAAAACACTGCTCAATAAAGCTACCACACTCATCTCAGGTGTTTAGTGTTTCATGAATCGTTGCTACACCTGTAAAGTCCGGTTCACTATCCCTCTTTGTGTCACCCTTCTGCCTTTTCGGGCAAAAACAGAGGGGGCTTACTTGCGCGAACCGAAGCTCAAGCGCGGGTTATGCCATCCATTGGCTTCAGAGTAAGCGCTTCCCCCAACGGACGATGGCTGATTAATTAACTTGTGCTAATCAGGCAGCCATTGCATACGAATAATCGTCTGCATATAGAGTTGCATAGACTTCTTTAACGAGTCCATCCATGCTGAAACTCGGAGTGCAACTTCATATCACACCTGCCCTGTCGAAAGCCTGTCATCCCCATTGCCGTGTTATA
The DNA here is from genome assembly GCA_012972835.1 of Chlorobiaceae bacterium. Classification (GTDB taxonomy): domain Bacteria; phylum Bacteroidota; class Chlorobiia; order Chlorobiales; family Chlorobiaceae; genus Chlorobium. Next base: position 12,955 of record JABDHK010000036.1, read on the forward strand.
TATACTTTTTCAAACAATAGAACAAAAAGAATTTTTTCAGTTTAAACCCGGCAGTTCGGGAGCGTTGGCAATGAGCTGGTACTCTCCTCCCTTTGAACGCACTGATCGGCTCCACATTCTCTCGTAGGCATCACTGAAGATTATCTCTTTGGTAGCTTCAGCGGTATACCAGGCTCCCTCTTCAAACTCGGCTTCAAGCTGTCCGGCAGTCCAGCCGGCATAACCAAGGAAAAAGCGGATTTCTGACGGCATCATGACACCGGTATTGATAAGAAAACTCAACTGGTTTTTGTCGCCTCCCCAGAAGAGTCCGGGAAGTATTTCAAGTGAGTCCTCGATGAGGTCGCCCCTGAGATGGAGAAAGTGCACGGTATCAACCTGAACGGGACCACCCATGTGCAGAGGTTCCTCGATATCCTCAAAACCAGCTATGGCTTCACATACCTTGAACTCCATTGGACGGTTCAGAATAAAACCAAGAGAGCCTTTTTCATTATGCTCACACATAATCAATACTGTCCGCTTGAAATTCGATTCAAGCATATTGGCTGAAGCAAGCAGAAGTTTTCCGGCTTTAAGCCTCTCAAATTCGTTTACCATGCTCTTGTATCATGTTTTTTGCTGCAGGTAGCTGAGTAACTCTTCGGCATGTTCGTCGGGCTTGACCTTCGGCCAAACTTTCTCTATAACTCCCTGCTCATTAATCAAATAGGTCACCCGACTGGTACCCATATATTCACGCCCCATAAACTTTTTCTGCCCCCACACCCCATAAGCTTCAACAATGTGCTTGTCGGGATCGGCCACAAGCCGGAATGGCAGACTGAACTTTTCAGCAAACTTCTTGTGCTTGCTCTCACTGTCGACACTGACCCCGAGGATAGCTATCCCCAGCAGGTTAAAGTTAGGGAAATTATCCCGAAAAGCACAAGCCTCCTTGGTACATCCGGGAGTATCATCCTTTGGGTAAAAATAAAGCACCACCTTGCGACCACGGTACTCCTGAAGCGAAACCAGCTTTCCCTCCTGGTCCTGAGCTGTAAAATCAGGTGCCTGAACACCAACTTCCAGTATTGACATAAAAATAAATAAAACTTACGCTGTTTATAGAACCTTAGATCTCTTGTCAATCAATCGCTGCAACAAAAAGTTTCTTTCTGGTGGCAGGAAATCTTTTTATTCAAAGACCGGCCTTCCAGCAGGCTGCTTCATGGCCGAAGTCATAGGCAACAAGTTCCGGCTGAACACTACGGCAGTGTGCGTCGGCAAGGTGACAGCGCGCTGCAAACCTGCACCCGTCGGGGAGATTGACTGCGCTCGGTACATTGCCATCAATGACATGAAGTCGCTCTTTGGAAGAGCCTAACCGGGGAATAGAGTTCAGCAATCCTCTGGTATAGGGATGAAGGGGGCTCTTGAAAAGCTGTTGAACTGTGCCTTTTTCGACCACTCTGGAGGCATACATGACAATAACCTCTTCACAAAGCTCGGCAACAACTCCAAAATCATGGGTAATAAGCAAAACACTCATCCCTGTATCGCTCTGAAGTTTGCCGATAAGATCAAGGATCTGCGCCTGAACAGTGACATCAAGGGCTGTGGTGGGCTCGTCGGCAATGAGCAGCTCGGGATTGCATGAGAGCGCCATGGCAATCATGATGCGCTGGCGCATGCCTCCTGAAAGCTCGTGCGGATATGAGGAAAATCGTTCTGCCGGGTTCGGAATTCCAACGAGGTGCAAAAGTTCTATGGAACGCTCTTTTGCCTCTGCCTTGCCACTGTTTCGGTGAAGAAGAATCTGCTCCATGATCTGATTACCGCAGGTAAAGACCGGGTTGAGTGAGCTCATCGGCTCCTGGAAGATCATGGCAATCTCGTTGCCTCGCAGCTTGCGTACGCCCTCTTCTGAAAGCTTCAGCAGGTCACCTCCCTTCCAGAAAATTTCGCCTCCCGCAAAATAGCCGGGTGGCCTGGGGACAAGACGCATGATAGAGAGTGCTGTCACTGATTTTCCACACCCGGACTCACCGACAACGCCAAGTGTCCGATTACGGCCAAGGGAGAAGCTTACACCATCAACAGCTTTTGCAATGCCACTATCAGTTGAGTAGTATGTCCTGAGGTTTTTCAGTTCAAGAATTTTTTCCATATATAACAATCTTCCCAGACCACAAAGGGTTTAAAGGTTTCGGGATCAAAGCATGAAAATATAGTTTGCTGGCTTCATATGAAAACGTTATCAGATTCCGATTTGCAAGGTAGTACCATCACCAGAAAAAATTCAAGCTTTCTCATTGAGACCGTCAGGCAGTCAGCTCCATACGGTTTGCTTCAACACTCTTTAGCTGAGAGTCTGGCCGAGAGTGACAAGTCATATACTCCGATTGCTGTCTCCGGCCTGCAGGGCTCTCTCTCATCGATCCTTGTGGCTGCTCTCTTTGCTGATCGGCACTCATCCCTTATGGTGCTTTGCGGACAGAACAGCTTTGAGTTATACGACAATGATCTTGAGGCACTTTTGCCGAAGGAAAGAGTATGCAATACATCGGATGAGCTCTCCCTCTCGGTCGGGGCTCTCTCAACCGCCAAAAGATCGCTCATCCTCTCCTTTTTTGATGATCTTGAGGTCGCCCTTTGCAAACCGTTCGATGCCGAAAACCGGATTTTCCGACTAAAAATTGACCACGATGCAGGATATGAAACGCTGAAACGATTTCTTGCGGCAAACGGTTTTGAGCTGAGGGAGTTTGTTGAAGAGGAGGGTGAGTACTCGGTGAGAGGCTCGATTATCGATGTCTTCCCTTTTGGAGCGAGGGAACCATTTCGAATAGAATTTTTTGGCGACCGGGTCACCTCACTGCGCATCTTTGATATCAACAGTCAACTTTCAGGCAAAACATTTCCGGCAGCTGAGATTACCGCAAGCTTTACCGATACGGCAAGCAACCCCCCCGGAAATGAGACAACAATACTGGACTATCTGGATCCATCAACCATAATATTGATTGATGACACCATTGAATTTGCTTCACGGGATAACCATGAGAGTTTGTCGAGAGCACTTTCACGGTTTCGCTGCATTAGAATAACCCACTCATCGGCCATTGACTTCAAGTCAAACGCACAAAAAAAACTTAACGCAAATTTCCGCACTCTTGCCACCCTGCTGCAGCATGAGATAGCCGCGGAGAAAAAGCCTCTCTTTGCAACCAGCTCACGAAGGGAGATTGAGGAGTTGACCGATTTTCTGGATGAGGAGATGACTGGTTCGGAAAACAGGGAGAGGCTTGAAGCAAGCTGGGTGCCGATCAATCTGCATACCGGCTTTCTCTTTGGCACGCTTGACCTCTACACTGAGTCAGACATCTTCGGAAAACTGCACGCCCATAAGGCTCACCGGAAAAGGAAAATAAGGGGAATTTCGCTCAAGGATCTGCAGAAGCTGAAGATGGGCGATTATGTGGTTCATGAGGATTACGGTATCGGAATTTTCAAATCCCTTGAGACCATAACGGTGGGACATTCCGAGCAGGAGTCGGTGCTGGTAGAGTATGCGGGGGGGGATCAGCTCTTTGTCAATGTGCAGAATATCAACCTGCTCTCGAAGTATACTGCTTCGGAGAGCTCGCTCCCGACGCTCTCAAAACTTGGAAGTTCAAAGTGGGCCGCAAAAAAGGATAAAGTCCGCAAGAAGCTGCGTGATATTGCCATAAACCTGATAAAAGTTTATGCACAGAGGAAGATGCAACCTGGATTTGCCTTTGAAGAGGACTCCATCTTCATGCGGGAGTTTGAGTCATCCTTTATTTTTGATGAAACTCCCGATCAGCATAAGGCTATTGAGGCTGTAAAAAAAGATATGCAGGAGCCTCACCCTATGGACAGGCTGATTTGCGGTGACGCGGGTTTTGGTAAAACCGAGATTGCCATGAGATCGGCATTCAAGGCTGTAGAGTCAAAAAAACAGGTGGCCGTGCTGACACCGACAACGATTCTTGCGCATCAGCATGCAGAGTCGTTTTCCAGAAGGTTTGAGAATTTCCCGATTTCAATTGCCGTGCTCAGCCGTTTTGTACCGCGCAAGGAACAGATGGAGATCATTAAAAAAATCGAAAAGGGGCTGATTGATATTGTTATCGGCACCCATCGTCTGGTGTCGAAGGATGTGCTTTTCAAGGATCTTGGCCTGCTGGTGATTGATGAAGAACAGCACTTCGGAGTGGAGGTCAAGGAGAAACTGAGGGAGCAGTTCCCCGGAGTTGATACTCTGACCATGTCGGCAACACCTATTCCAAGAACCCTTCAGTTTTCAATGCTTGGCGCCCGGGACCTCTCCATTGTGTCTACCCCTCCAAAAAATCGCCAGCCGGTGGAGACCCTCATTACTGATTATGACCCTTCCTTGATTCAATCAGCTATCAAGAGGGAGATCAAGCGGGAGGGGCAGGTATTTTTTCTGCATAACCGCATCTCGTCGCTTGAGGATGTGCTGAATACACTCAGAGAGCTTGTCCCTTCGGCCCGTATTGTCTTTGCACATGGTCAGCTCCCTTCAAAGGAGCTTGAAAAAATCATGATGGATTTCATGCAGAAAGAGGTTGACGTGCTCATCTCCACCACGATCATCGGCTCCGGTCTCGACATCTCCAACGCCAATACCATCATTATCAACCGGGCTGATATGTTCGGGCTTTCTGACCTCTACCAGCTGCGTGGAAGAGTTGGAAGAAGTGAGAGGAAAGCTTACTGCTACCTGATCACTCCCCCGCTGCACACCCTTAAACGTGAGGCTGTTCAGCGTCTTGCGGTTATTGAAAGCTTTACAGAGCTTGGTTCCGGGTTTAACATCGCCCTGCGTGACCTCGATATACGCGGTGCCGGCAATCTGCTCGGTGCGGAGCAGTCGGGCTATATCCATGAACTCGGCTTTGATCTCTATCAGAAAATGCTTGCAGAGACCGTGGCAGAGCTGAAATCTACCGAGTTCAGCCACATGTTTTCAGGCGAGGGAAAACCGGCAGTAACACAAGCAAAAGCGTGCGATCTGCTCTTCTTCTTTGACGCCCTCATTCCGGATTATTATGTCAGTGCCATCCATGAGCGGTTTGCTTTTTATGACAAAATATCAAAAGCCTCTTCGGAGAAGAGCATCGATGCCCTTGCACTTGAACTCAAGGATCGTTTCGGTGCCATGCCGGAAGAGGTTTCAAACCTGCTGCTTCTGACAAAACTTAAACTCACCGGTTCGTCGCTCGCTCTTGAAAAGATTGACCTTCAGCAGCACAACCTGACACTCTTTCTCCCGGATCAACATAATGAACATCTTGGCAACAGGGCTTTTTACCACTATCTCTTTGTGTCAGTCCAGGAACCGTGGATGCAGAAGTACAGGCCGGGATTTAAGATGGATAAAAAAATGAAACTGGTACTGCACCATCCAGCAGATAGTGAGAACAACCCGGCCACACTGATTCAGGAGTATTCAGAACTGCTGAAAAAGCTGGAAGTACTGAGTGCTGAGAGTGGAGAGAGTTCAGGGGGTTGAGAGAGTTTAAGGACAAAAGGGACAGCAGGGACTAAAAGGACATATGGGGTTGGAGGTTTGGGTGGCTTGGTCTGACAGAAAATATTGGACATTGTTTATTATTGAGTGTTTGATTGAAACTTTTGCGGCTTTTGAGGTGTTCATTGAAAAGTAGACAAAATTTATCTTATTAATTTCAATGATACGTGTCATGAAAGTCACTATAAATAATCACTCATACGAGGTTAAGAAGGGCGAGAGGTTGCTTGATGTTGCACGGAGTAACCATGAGCATATTGGGTACTTTTGTGGAGGAAACACAATATGTCAGACCTGTTATGTCAAGGTGCTTGAGGGCAGTGAGCTGCTTTCGCCGCTCAGTTTAGAGGAGAAAGCTCTTCTTTCGGAGAGTTTGATCAAGGAGGGAACAAGAATGGCCTGCCTGACCACGGTTGAAAAAGAGGGTACGGTAAGGGTTGTTTCCCTGGTTGAAGAGGTGAAGCGGACCTTTGAAACCAATCCACTGCAACTGACTGGTTATGCTGCAAAAATGGGTTGGGAGTCGCTTGTTCAGTTTCCTGAAACCATGCGCTTGCAGGCAGGAAGAGAGTTTGATTTATGGCAGCTTATTGGAGATATCGTGAGTGGCATAGGGGATGCCCTGCAATTGGTGGCTAATGCTTTTATGCCGGCATTCCGAGAAAACCAGGCAAATGATAGCGCCAAATGCACACCGTTTCAACTTTCAGCCTGTTGCAACGGCAGCGCAGGAAAAGATAGTCCGCAAGCAGAAAAACATATTGCAGCATAGAGTTAACAATACAACCTTGTTCTTCTGTACTACAGAAAATCTGGGCTATAGCCAGGCAGCAAGAGAGAGCACTCGATTTTTGTGATGTTTGTCGAGAGTTTTTGATGACGAGAGAAGGTTCCAGTCCTTGAATCAGAAGGAGTATCGTAGATGTGGGAGAACAAGGTTTGATTGAAGAGGAGGCAAAAAATTTTATATTTTAGCATAAGAGGTCAATGAGCAGGTTTAATTAATTCACCACTAATTGTAAAACCCATGATCATCTACATCAACGATAAACCTTGTGAAGCTCAAGTTGGTGATTTGCTTTTGAAGGTTGCCCAGCTGCATAAGAGCCACATAGGGTGTATTTGTGGCGGAAACGGAATCTGTCAGAGTTGTTTTGTCTATGTCAAGGAGGGTGCTGAGTGCCTTTCTCCGCCAAGTAAAGAGGAACAGGCTTTTATTTCGGACAAGCTTTTTCAGGAGGGAGGACGGCTCGCCTGCCGGAGTGTTGTTGTTAAAGAGGGAACCCTGCGGGTGCTTTCAAGGGCTGAATATCTCAAGCGTGTTGTGTTAGGCCTGAGTTTGAAGGAATTTATCACCTATGCCCAGACAATCGGGTATAATGTTTCCACCAAACTTCCTGATGGCGCAGGCAATCTTTTCGGTCGGTTTAAGGAGGGTAACTTAAATCCCTTGGACTCTCTTGGAAAGATCGGTAATGGTTTGGCTTATGGATCGCTTTTTGCATCAACTACTTTTATGGAGAGCTTCCCCTTCATGCAATACCCGGCATCTCTTCTTGCCGAGGGCGCAAAAGGTTTGTATACAGGCACAGCAGCAGTGGTCTGCAATGTTTCCGCAGGACGCCTGCATTTGCCGGGAACAGAGAGTTGCGGTTGCGGGACTGATAAAACTCCGGTTCTTGAATCGGTAAAAATAATTGTAAAGTAGCAACCATGAACTCCAGATGGGGTATTCTTCGGATATTGAAAACATTGAGTTTGAACTTGGTGCAAAAACCCTTGAGCGCTGGCTGATCAAGCCTGAGAAGACCATGAATATTGTTCTCGGAATTCCGCGGGAACGGGCTCAGGATGAACGTCGGGTAGCTATTTCACCGCCAGGGGTTCAAATATTGGTTGAGCATGGAATCAAGGTCAACATTGAACGAGCGGCCGGTAACTTCTGCAACTTCAGTGATGTCGCATACGCGGAAGCGGGGGCGGCAATTGCTGAAACTCCTGAAGAGTTGTATGAGCACTCCAATGTCATTGTAAAGGTCTCTCCCCCTCAGCCTGAAGAGATGCCGCTCTTCATGCCCGGGCAGATGCTCATTTCCGCCCTGCATCTTGGAACTATCACCCCTCAATTGATAAAAACCCTGCTTGAAAAAAATATCACGGCTCTTGGATTTGAGTTTATTGAAACAAGAGACGGAGAGCTGCCGATAGTAAGGACGTTGAGTGAAATAGCCGGCTCTCTTGCGATTCAGACAGCAGCCAAATACCTTGAAACCGGCTATGGGGGAAGCGGCATTCTGCTTGGCGGCATAGCCGGTGTGCCACCTGCCCATGTAACCATTATCGGTGCGGGAACTGTGGGACTTTTTGCAGCTCAGGACGCGCTTGGACTGGGAGCTCAGGTCACGGTTATTGACAAGGAGATTAACCGGCTGAGAAGATTTGAAGCCTTTTTCAACCGTCATCTTGTCACCGCAATCGCCAACGACCACTACATTGCGGAACTTGCAAAGATGTCGGATGTTGTGATCGGTGCTTTAAGTCCTCGTCAGAAAATAAACAAGCCTCTGGTCAGTGAACAGGTGGTAAAATCCATGAAACCCGGTTCGGTTATTATTGATGTCTCGATTGACCAGGGGGCCTGCTTTGCCACCAGCCGACACACCTCGCATACCAATCCTATTTATGTCAAGCATGGGGTTACCCACTACTGCGTCCCCAACATTCCATCTGCTGTGGCAAAAACAGCCTCTTTTGCACTAACCAATACCTTGCTGCCCTTTCTCCTGAAACTCACCTCACATGAGACTGTTTCGGATATCCTCTGGAAAAACCATAGTCTGAGAAGAGGAACCTACCTGTTCAAGGGCTATGTCACCAAAAAAATTCTTGCTGAGCTTACCGACATGCCTTTCAGGGAGATTGACATGCTGCTTGCGGCCTGCTGAGCGGGAATGCATTACAGCAACTCATCAAGCGGCTTGCCAAATTGCCGTGCAATATAGGATGCACATGATACCCCCGAATAGGTTACCGCTATGACCCCCTGACCAGGAAATGTGCTGTCGCCGGCGGCAAAGAGGTTTTTAATCCGGGTTCTGTTCTGTGGCTTTTGAAGAATATTTTGACCAGCCTTCAGCAATGGCCCATAGGAACCTTTGAATCGATTGAGATAGCGCTCATGGGTGAGTGGTGTAGCAAGTACTTTAAGCTCGATGGCCTTTGACAATCCGGGAAGAATGCTTTCCGTACGGGATATTATTGTTGCGGCCAGGGCCTCTTTGGCGCTGCTGTACGCCGCACTTTTCCTGTCGTACTCCTGCCACTGATCAATCTCTGCGGTTACAAAGGCGTGAACAATGTGTTGGCCGGGGGGAGCAAGGGATGGATCAAGAATGGTGGGAGCTGAAAAATAGATGGTTCCACCAGGCTTGCTGTAGTTCTCCCAGTCATCAACAAGAATATGGTGGACATGAAAATCCCCGGGAATGACTGAGGCATCAACACCGAGGTAGAGCTGGAACCAGCTCGGCGCTCTCAGAAATCTGTTTTCATCCACCCGGTAACGCGAATCGGTAACAAGGCGGTTAAAGGTATCCCACACGGTAGCATTACTGATAACTGCCCTGGCAGAGTACTCCGAACCATCAGCAAGTCTGACACCATGCGCCTCCCCATTTTCAACAAGAATAGAGGTAACCTCGGATTGATAGCGGATGTGGCCACCCGATTTCTCGATGCCCTGACACAGGGCTTTTGGAATCGCACCAGAACCACCGACTGGATAGTTGATGCCACCGTAGTGCCGGTCTGCAAGACAGATGCCCGCATTGACCAGCGGTGTTGCAAGAGCATCCTGAACAGCCCAGGAATAGGCTTCAATATCAATAAATCGAAGAAGCTCCTCATCATGGATATACTTTCTTGCTGTTTTACCCATTGACCGGAAACTCTTCAGGGCAAGCGACATGGTTTTGGCCGGAAAATTTAAGCCTACTGAAGCAAGATGCACCAGATCCTCAAGTGAGCCGGCAGGAAGTGAACTGAGAATATCATAGACCTCCTCAAGTTCCTGGTAAAACTTTTTAATCCCCTCAGCTTCATGAGGAAAACGAGCGAAAAGAGCACCAAGAAATTTTTGACGGTCATAACTGGCCGGCACGGCAAATCCATTGGGCAGATGATAGTGGATTTGTACCGGATCGTGAATCGTGGTAAACTCAATTCCAAGTTTCCTGAAAATCCGGGTATGCAGGTTGAGCGTGCCACTCTTGCTGTTTTCACCAAAACCGTAAAAGACCGATGCTCCAGCATCAAAAGAGTAACCCTCCCGCTGAAAAGAGGAACAACTTCCTCCAGGATAGCGGTTTTTTTCGAACACAAGCGTTGAAATACCTCGATCCTGCAGCAGTGCTGCGGCTGTGAGCCCTCCTATTCCGGAGCCGATAACAATAACATCGGCAGTTTCATTCATTGGTATGATAGATCTTCTGATTTTTTCTAAAGTTCATAAAAGCCTTAAAATATATTGTTTTAAATTAATTATTTTACCAGCGAGAGCGCTTGTAGGCAAAACAATGTTATTTGAACCAGGAAGATTTCAGCTCATGGATAAACCAGATGCAACCCGTCACATAAAAACCAGGACAAAAAAAGAGTCTCTGACAAAGGAGGAACGTCAGAAACAACTTGAGTTTCAAAATGAGGCCGTAGTTCATCTCAATTCGCTCTATAACTACGCGCTTCACTTGACGATGAATCCTGATGACGCTGAAGATCTGGTACAGGAAACCTACCTTAAGGCTTATCGATTTTTTAATTCTTTTGAGCGGGGAACAAACTGCAAGGCATGGCTGTTTAAAATCCTGAAAAACAATTATATCAACCGTTTTCGTAAAAATTCAAAGGAACCGGGAAAGGTTGATTATGATCTTATCAAGGATTTTTATCACTCTATAAAAGATATTCGGAGTGATACCAGTGAGGCTGAGAGCGACTATTTTCATTCATTGCTGCACGAAGAGGTTTACCAGGCGCTTCACTCATTGCCAGAAGAGTTCAGAGAAGTAATTCAATTGTGTGATATTGAAGGATTTACCTATGAAGAGATTGCGAATATGGTAGAAAGTCCTATCGGTACAGTAAGATCAAGATTATACAGAGGCAGAAAACTGCTTCGTGAACAGCTTGAGGAATATGCAAAAAAATACGGCTTCAATACCGATAAAGATCAATAATATCAGACGCACAAACTTTTTTTTTACTATGAACTGCCCAAAAGCCCGCATACTTATGAGTGCCGCAGTAGACGGTGAGCTTTCACGGAAGGAAGAGGAGGGTTTTCTTTTGCATCTCACGAAGTGCCTGGAGTGCAAAGGTGAATTTGAAGAGGCTAAAAAAACCAAAATGATCATCAAGGAACGAATTATCCAGTTTAAAGCCCCTCAGACTCTTGTTCATTCAATCATGCAACTGACCAGCGTCAGTGCTATAGAGCATGAAGACACTCTTTTTTTTGAATAACCACACATGTATAGTCATCATGATAATCTGTTGATGGCTATTTATGGTTTGAATTGTATGAACAAATAGCTATATAAACACTTAATCTCGAAAAACATTATCGCTGCGAAATGGAAGATCTCTGTGGAACAGCAAAAGGTTGTCATGAGTAAAAAGGTTACAATCACAGAAGAGGAAGTCAAAAAGTGGAATCTCAATATGCCTGATGAAATGCTTGAGGCCGTCTCCAATCGCTTCAAGCTGCTCTCCGAGCCAATGAGACTGAGAATATTGCGTGTTTTATGTGAACGCGAACATACTGTTCAGGAGATTGTCAATAAGGTCAATGCCAGTCAGGCAAATATTTCAAAACATCTCGCCCTTATGCATGACAACGGTGTTGTAAACCGTAGAAAAGAGGGGTTGAAATGCTATTACCGCATTGCTGATGAGAGTATCATATACTCCTGTTATCTCAGCTCAAAAAGTGTTGTTCAAAATCTGCAAGACCGACTCAGCTGGGTACAGAACGTCAATACCAATCTCTCCAACTGATGCATACCCTTTTGTGTACTCTCAAATACGCTATAAACTTATGCGTTTGAACGGATAAGAGTACCCGCCCCTCTGCGATCTCCGATCTCTGCCACATCCTTTGTCATTAGTGACACAGTGTGACATTTATATACCCTGACAATAATAAGTGTGACATTTTTACCACCTCCCTCTCGTTTCTATCTCCAAAAAGCAGAAAAATCATCTATCACAGGCATTGGCACGCTTTTTGACGTTTATTCAGCAGTAAGACATTTCTTACAAACAATGAATTAAATAACAGATAGAAGCATAAAAAGGAGAAGAACATGCTTGTAAAATTATCGAAGGATCCACTGAGGCTGTTTGATGATATCCGTTCAAGTGTCAAAGCGCCTTCCATGCCGGCTTTCAATGTTGATATCTCTGAAGATGAAACTGGATTTCATATTGATGCTGAGCTTCCCGGCATTGCCAAGGAAGAAATTGCACTCAATGTTGAAGATGATGTACTGACTATCAAGGCGGAAAGAAAACAGAGTAGTGAAGAGAACAAAAAAGATTACCTGCGTGTAGAGAGAACCTATGGCAGCTTGCTGAGAAAATTCACTCTTGGTGAGAGTATTGATCAGGATCATATTAATGCAGGGTTTGACAATGGAATACTTCATGTAAACCTGCCGAAAGCTCAGATGACAAAAAAAACAAAGGAAATTTCTATCAATTAACATGATACCATCCGGGCTCACCAAGAGAACAGTGAGTCCGGGATTTTTTTATATCACTATCAAAAGAAGGAACAGACTCTAATGGGTAAAATTATCGGCATCGATCTTGGCACAACGAACTCCTGTGTTGCAGTCATGCAGGGATCGCAGCCAACGGTTATTGAAAATTCAGAAGGTAACCGTACAACACCTTCAATTATAGCCTTAACTAAAACGGGAGACCGCTTGGTTGGGCAGGCTGCAAAAAGACAGGCTATTACTAACCCGAAAAACACAATTTTTTCAATCAAGCGCTTCATGGGGCGTAAATTCGATGAGATCACGAATGAAAAAAAGCTTGCACCCTATGAGATCATCAATGAGAGTGGTGAGGCTCGGGTAAAGATCAATGATAAAATCTACTCTCCCCAGGAGGTTTCAGCCATGGTTCTGCAGAAAATGAAGCAGACAGCTGAAGATTTTCTTGGTGAAAAAGTTACTGAAGCAGTTATCACTGTACCGGCATATTTCAATGATGCCCAGCGGCAGGCAACAAAAGATGCCGGACGAATTGCCGGTCTTGATGTAAAAAGAATCATCAATGAGCCTACAGCTGCGGCTCTGGCTTATGGACTTGACAGAAAGCAGGAGAGTGAAAAAGTCGCCGTGTTTGACCTTGGTGGCGGAACATTTGATATCTCTATCCTTGAACTTGGCGATGGTGTTTTTGAAGTTAAATCAACCGATGGCGACACTCATCTCGGTGGCGATAACTTTGACCAGAATATTATCGATTATATAGCCGATGAGTTCAAAAAACAGGAAGGAATAGATCTTCGCAAGGATGCCATCACTCTTCAGCGTCTGAAGGAAGCGGCAGAAAAGGCAAAAATTGAACTCTCATCAAGAACTGATACGGAAATCAACCTTCCTTTCATTACAGCGACACAGGAAGGGCCTAAACACCTTGTGATCAATCTGACCCGTGCAAAGTTCGAAGCACTCTGTGCCGACCTCTTCGACAAGATTCTTGATCCATGTCGTCGTGCTATCAAGAATTCCAAGCTTGAGATGAAGGAGATTGATGAGGTGGTGCTTGTTGGAGGTTCAACCCGTATACCAAAAGTTCAGTCACTGGTCAAGGATTTCTTTGGAAAAGAGCCAAACAAGAGCGTTAATCCTGATGAAGTTGTTGCAATAGGAGCAGCTATTCAGGGTGGCGTTTTGAAGGGAGATGTGACCGATGTTCTGCTGCTTGATGTCACTCCCCTTTCACTTGGAATTGAGACGCTTGGTGGTGTCATGACAAAGCTTATCGATGCTAACACCACTATTCCAACAAAAAAACAGGAGATATTTTCAACAGCCGGTGATAACCAGACCTCTGTGGAAGTTCATGTACTGCAGGGAGAACGCCCGATGGCTGCCGACAATAAAACACTTGGACGCTTTCACCTTGGTGATATCCCTCCCTCTCCAAGAGGCTTGCCGCAAATCGAGGTCACCTTTGATATCGATTCAAACGGCATTTTGAACGTGTCGGCTAAAGACAAGGCAATAGGAAAAGAGCAGAGCATAAGAATTGAATCGAGCAGCAAACTCACTGATGCTGAAATTGACAAGATGAAGCAGGATGCTAAAATTCATGCGGCAGAAGATCAAAAGCGCAAGGAGGAGATTGATACCAGAAACATCGCAGACGGCTTGATTTTCAGCACTGAAAAACAGTTGAAAGAGCTCGCTGACAAAATACCGGCTGACAAACGGCCAGGGCTGGAAGGATCACTGGAAAAACTCAAGGAGGCCTATAAAAACGGCACTATTGAGTCCATTAAATCTGCAATGGAGGAGCTCAACAAGGAGTGGAGCGACATTGCTTCGAAACTCTATCAGTCTCCAGGCCAGGAGACCTCACAGCCTGAACCGGAAGCTCATGGAGCGGGTAACGGAAAGAGTGGAAAAGGCAGTGGAGATGGCGAAGTTGAAAATGCTGAATTCGAAGTGATCGACGACAGCAAGAAGTAACAATGCGCTGAAAGGTTGCATAATTCAAGCAAAGGGATTCAGGATGAATCCCTTTGCTATTTAACCTGTATTTTACTAATTTATACTCTGTTGAAGGCAGACACACTTTTGAGTGTTATTTTTGCAAATTTTAACCGTGCAAACAATGCAACCTCAGCTCAGCCGTCCTAACACCGGCATAAACCAAGTCAGAGTCAGTACATCAGGACCATGGTCAGGCAATGCGGTTCATAAAGCAGAAAAATATTTTATAACCTCAGCAAAAAGGGATAACAGGAACGGCCTTCAACTTCAGATAAGTCCGGCCTCCGGACGCAGAAAGTTGTCGCCGACAAAGGAGATCATCAATAAAGTTATTTCAGGCGAAATTGAACTTTTTGTTTTGACCACGCAGCCTGATATTGGCATTGACCTGAAGAAAAAAGTTATTGACAATGAGAACCGTTATGTCATTGACTTTGATAATCGGGGTGTAAAGTGGACGATGAGGGACATCCCTGTTTTTTATGATTCACTGCACCGGCAACTCTCTATTGAAATTGATCGGCGTACCTATACACTTGATGAATTTTTCAAGTAAACCGGAATCTTAATAAAAGCCCCGGTATAACCAGGGCTTTTATTATCCCATCGTTAAAGATGATCAGTGTGTTTTTTTGCGGGCTAACGCAGCTTCAGGCGAAGCTGGATAAACATTGATCAGTGTCTTGAATCTTGCCTTTGCATTAACCTCGTCTCCTATCTTTTCAAAAGAGAGCGCCTGCTTGTAAAGCGCGGCTGGGCGTTTTTTGCTTTTGGTATATTTTGCAATCACTACCTGATACTCAAGAATGGCTTTTTCATACCATTTTTCACCAAAAAAGCATTCAGCAATTTCAAACTGTGCTTTATCAACAAGAGTCGATTTTGGATAGTCCTTTAAAAGTACGCTGAAACTCTCCCTTGCCGCAGCAAAACTGCTTTTACCAAGCCTCTCCAATCCTTCATTAAGCAATGCTGCATCATCAAGGAGCTTGGGTGCTTTAGCCCCCTCAGCTGAATCAACGTTCGGCGGCATTACTGCAGCTGACTTTTCCTTGTTATCAAAACCAAGAAAATGCTCAATTTTCTGCAGTCTCGTTTCCAGATCATCAACCTTGTGTACCAAAAGAGAGTCTTCCATACCAAGACGACCAAAACTCTCTGCATTCTTATGGGTTGCCTCAGCCATGCTTCCCTGTAACTTTGAAACCTCATCACGAACCTGCTGAACATCTGAATAGGAACCAGCGCTCTGCGTTTTAATGGTTTCAGATTCCGTTTTCAGTTTTCGCACGTCATCAGCAACAACAACAAGATCCTGTTTTGATGCACAGGAAGAGAGAACAAGAAGCGGCAAAAAAAGAAAAGGTTTAATCTTTGTATTCATAGACAATAAAAATGGTTATGGTTTTACAACAAAGTGAGCCCGACGATTTTTTGCCCAGGCTTCTTCATTTTCACCGAGAGCAAAAGGACGCTCCTGACCAAAACTCAATGTTTCAAGACGGGATAACTTTACACCAAGCTTGACCAGATACTCCTTTGCGCTGTCCGACCTGCGTTCACCAAGAGCAAGATTGTATTCACTTGTTCCTCTTGAATCACAGTGACCTTCAATAAGCGCTCTCCTGGCGGGATTGCTGCCAAACCATGCTGCATTCTGCTTCAACTGTTCCTGTGCGTCAGAACTGAGAACAGAGCTGTCAAAATCAAAAAACAGATCACCAAGAGGGCCTGTCTGCCACTTGTCAAACCCATATCCGGTCGGTGATTCCGGTAATGACACAACAGGAGTGACAGAAGTAACAGGCTGCTCCTGACTTACACTGCTTTCAGTAGATTTAACAGCACTGTTCGATGAACATCCTGCGGTCATCATCAAGGCAATAACAACAATACCATTGACTTTAATTCTCATACTTGCATCTCCCTGGGTAACAATTAATAAAAAAGGGCAACCGTTTATAGAAGTTGCCCCATGGTGGTTTTCATTCAAACATATATTTTATTCAGCAACAAAGTGAGCCCTTCTGTTCTGAGCCCATGCCTCTTCGTTGTGACCAAGTGCAAATGGTCTTTCCTCACCATAGCTGATACTTTTCAGACGGGAAGAGTCCGCACCAAGATTAACAAGATAATCTTTGGCACTGTTAGCACGGCGTTCACCAAGAGCAAGGTTATACTCATTGGTACCCCTCTCATCGCAATGACCTTCAATGACAACCTTCCGACCTCGATTTACCTCTAACCAGTTTGCATTGGTTTTAAGTTGCTCCACGGCATCCATCCGAAGCTCTGATTTGTCAAAATCAAAAAACAGATCTCCGAGAACAGGCTGAACAACAGGAGGTGGTGGTGGTTGACTTACAACAACAACTTTATCATTACCACAAGCTCCAAGAAAAAGCAGTGCAGGAATACATAGTGTTTTCAGTAAGGGCCTAACCTTTCTCATCTTTTCTCCTTTGATTAATGTTCTTTCAAAAAAAGAGCTTCGCCACAATGATTTCCGGGCAACCAATATTGCAGCCCGACATGGGCCACTCACAATTAAACCAACATTACCTATAGCAAATATATTGATTTCACCGCAATTATCCCATGTACTCCATGCAAATTATCATTACTTTTCTATACCTTCCGGAGTAAAAACAAATCCAATCCATACATCCCGCGTACCCTCCTCTTTGGGCAATAGTGGAAGAGGCGAAGATTTCTCAAGGGCTCTTTTTACTGAATTATTAAGGTATTCGCTTGGAGCTCTTCTGTCAAAAACAATCTGTTTGATAATTCCATTTGGAAGAATATTGATGCGAACATAGACCTCCATACCGTAACTGTTTTTTAGCAATAACTTTGAAAACTCCCAGTTTTGCATAATAATAGAGGCAATTTCCGCCTTATAGGGAGCTGCAGTGCCGCCGCTTCCATACCCTTTTCCTGCACCGTTTCGTCCGGTTGAAGAGCTGCCACGCCCACTACCTGCTCCAGCACCCTCTCCTTCCGACTTGACTTTCTGCTGAAGCTGGGCAAGAGCCTTGTTAATATTGCCGGTTGAGGGCTGCGGCTGTGTTGCCGTTTTCTTGTCAACAGTTTGCTTGAGACGTTCAAGTGCTTTCGTGATATCAGGCGGCTTCTCAACAACCTTAGGTTTCGTCTTCGCCTTGGGCTTTACAGGTTCAATGACAACTTTCTTTTGGGAAACCGGTAGTTCTTTTGGTTCAGCTACCTTAACCTTGACACTCTTTTTTTTTGCGGGAGGATGCGGGATTTCGTGCATGGGTGCTGAAAGTGCTTCTGTGCCACCCTTTTTAGCAGAAGATTCTTGAGAGGCACCGGAACCGGGAAGCGTAACAAGAGCGACACTTACAATTTTTTGTGTTTCATGCCGGCCTGAATCCAAAATCTGGAGATAGATTGCTGAGAAGAGCAGCAGTAGATGCATCGCAGCAGCGGCAACAAGCCAAAGCGAAAATTTTTGTTCCGCAAACCTGAACTTCTGACCTTTTTTCATACTCCCCACCTATCTCCTGCCTGACTTATGTATGGATACAGTTGCCGGTTCCGTCACCATACCTATCTTTTCAATCCCTGCATCGCGGATCTGTGCCATGACATCCATCACCAGACCGTAAGGAAGAGATTTGTCGGCTTTAAGATAGACATCTCCGGTATGCTTGACATCCAGAATTGTCGGCAGCTTTTCGCGTACCTCTGAGGCATCCAGCTGAAATTTATTGATAAAGACCCGTTTGGAGGCATCAATGCTGATAATCAGAGCTTTTTCATCAACATCCATCCGCTGGTGTGTAGTTTGTGGTGTGTCAACTTTTACGCCGTGTGTCATCATCGGAGCAGTTACCATGAAAATAATCAGCAGCACAAGCATGACATCAACGAAGGGCGTGACATTAATATCACTCATCAACCTGCCTTTACCTGAAGTTATCATATCCTGGGGATCTCTATGGTTCGTTGATAAATGCGGCAACAAATTCCGGGGAAAACTCTTCAAGATCCCGCTCGATAATACTTATCTGATTTGTAAAATAGTTATAGGCCATAACAGCGGGAATCGCTGCAGCAAGCCCGGCAGCCGTAGCAATCAAAGCTTCTGAGATACCGGGGGCAACTGCGGCAAGAGAAGCTGACTGTGTTGTCCCTATGTTATGAAATGAGGTCATAATGCCCCATACTGTTCCAAACAGGCCGATAAAGGGGGCGGTATTGCCGACCGTTGCAAGAAATGGCACGAGAGAAGAGAGCCTTTTGCTCTCGGCATTGGCTTCGCGCTTTACAGCCCGGGCAATGCGCACCCTGAGCTGGCGGATATCAGCCTTATTGCCGAGCGCGCGATACTCGATATAGCCCGAACGGAAAACTCTGGGAAGAGAGCCGTGCCTGTAATTTTCACTTTCAGCAAAGGCCTTGTCAACATTGTAGACTTCAAAAAAATAGTCCAGAAAGGCTCTGGACTCATTCAAGGATTTCCGGACATAACCAAATTTGAAGGCAATAATTGCCCATGAAACAATTGAGAATGAGAGCAGTACCGAAAGCACAAACAGCACAATAGGTCCGGCATCAGAAAGCAGGCCAAAAAGGCCGAGTTTAGAATCAGGCATATCGATAACAACAATTAAAGTTCATTAAAACAGATGCACATTCTGAATCACCATGTAGGCAAGTGCTGAACCGGAAAGAGCGCAAAAGGTGTTAACCAGATCATTATTGACCAAGGGAGTTCCTTTTATAAGCCTGTTTGCAACCAGCACACCATCAGGAGCAATGCTATGGGTTCTTTCCGTTATCTTTTCACGGATCGGATCAAAATACTGGGCCTGGACGGTTGCCCCGAAAAAGCTGTCAACCAGACTGGCAAGAAGGCCGGAAAAACCTATAAGGAGAAGGGATTGAATCAGCCCGAAATCAGAGAGCCACTTGACATGAACCAGCATGGCACTTGCACAGATAAAGAGAGAGCCGAGAAACGCACCTGAAGTGCCAGGCACTGAAACACCTCCGGAAGTTCCGACAGGCACCTCCTTGAAGGTGGTCACCAGCCACGCTTTCGGATTTGGCCACATGGTACCGATTTCAGTAGCCCAGGTATCGGCCTGCACAGCGGCAAGCGTTCCGAGATAGGCAAAAAAAATGGCCGGATCGTTGGTGAGGGAGAAGATAATCATCAAAACCCAAGCTATACCTCCATTGGCGTAAACCTGACCGGCATCGCGCTGTGAACCTTTTTCAAAAACAAGATCAAATTTCGCCTTGCGTTTTTTACCAAGTTTTGACAGGACTGATGACAAGAGATAAAAGGTTAACAGCGGAACTGTCCAGGTCACTCCTCCAATACCAAATATTGTTGTGCCGAGCAGGAATGTCGCCGTTGCCCCGCTGTTGTTGAGAAACTTGACCTTGATTGAAAAAACCGCAAGGAGAAAGGCAAAAAGCCCTCCAAGAAGAAAGCGCTCAAGAATAATGGTATGGTTCATTTCAAGGACGTAGAGCACATAAGCTATTGAGACAGGAATAAAAAAATTATCCAGTCCATGCGACAAGAGTGCCTCAACAGCAGTGGCAACAAGGGCAAGCAAAAGGGCAAGCAAGAGAAGCATCAACACTGACTTTCCAGCAAGACCTCCACTGTAATCCCTGCTGAACACCATAAGGCTGGCACTGAGCAGAATAAATGCGCTGAAAAACATGGTCAGCGATCCCTCAAGTGTTTTGGGATTTTTCGTCAGATGCTCAATATGTTTTTTCCCAACCGAACTGCCTACCAGAGCGGCAAGCGAGTCGCTGACACCGAGGACAAGCATTGAGGTCTGAAGTATCCACTTATGGGACTCCCATAAAAAAAGTACCTGAAGCAGAAAAACAAGAGGAAACAAGAGCGAGCCGTAACTTTTAACTGCCGGCGATTTTTGGTGTTTGTCTTCGGGGCGTGCTAACAACGAGCCAAACCATCCGAAACGAATATTCAACCCATTAAACAGCAGAAAAACAAACGCTGCCAGCTCAGGATAAAAACCGGAATGAAAATAGGCGGGCACAAAAAACATCACAACACCCACAGAGAGATGGATGATTTTTCGCACCACAAGAGTGCTGACTTTGTATTTCCTTGTAAGTATTTCAGCAAGAAGGACAAAGAGCAGCACAAGACAGAGTGTCAAAAAGAAAGCGGGTAGATCCTGAGGCAGTGGAGTTTGGAGGTTCAGCATGGTTCTGTTTTATTTGTTAGTCCCTGAAAAATCGGTACGTAACAGTGGTCTTACTTTTTGAAAAATATAACTGTAACTCTACAGAATAAAGAGTAAATATCCATCAGATTTAAACATTTTTAATGTTTGTTTTAATAAAACATTAAATGTAATTTATGATCAATTTTCGATTCATACCGAAAAAACTTGCTCACAATCAATGTCTGCACTCAACCAATATAGCTGCACGATACGAAAAGTAGTCACTGTGGTTCCTTCTCTGCTGAGCTTTGCTGTGCTCTAAACCCAAAACCAGCGCCCAACTACATTTTTTCTTTTTTCAGAACTATTCAGTGTGGCTTCGGGAGCGGCAATCTCGGAGATTTTTTTTCTTTACCAAAAAAATACTTGTACTGCAATGAGATCTGATACCATAAAAACAGGTTTTGAAAAAGCGCCTCACCGCAGCCTTCTGAAAGCCACAGGCTCCATTGTCTCAAACAATGACTTCAAAAAGCCATTTATAGGGATATGCAACTCCTATAACGAACTTATCCCCGGTCACGCCCACCTTCAGGAGCTCGGCAAAATTGCCAAAGAGGAGGTTCGCAAGGCGGGAGGCGTACCGTTTGAATTCAATACCATCGGTGTTTGTGACGGCATTGCAATGGGCCATATCGGTATGCGCTATTCACTTGCAAGCCGTGAACTGATTGCCGACAGTGTGGAAACCGTTGCTGAAGCTCATCGTCTCGATGGACTTGTCTGCATTCCCAACTGTGACAAGATCACTCCGGGCATGATGATGGCAGCGCTCCGCATCAACATCCCTGTTATCTTTGTTTCCGGCGGCCCCATGAAAGCCGGTCACACCCCTGAAGGCAAAACAATCGACCTGATTTCAGCTTTTGAGGCGGTTGGCCAGTACAGTGCCGGCCAGATCAACGACAAGGAGCTGGAATCTATTGAGGACAATGCCTGCCCGGGATGCGGCTCATGCTCTGGAATGTTTACGGCAAACTCAATGAACTGCCTCAGTGAAGCGCTTGGTTTTGCTCTGCCCGGGAACGGCACCATTCTTGCAATCGACCCGCGACGCAATGAACTGGTCAAAGAGGCTTCACGCCAGATTATTGATCTTGTCAAAAAAGATATAAAGCCAAGGGATATCCTTACACGAAAGTCACTGCTGAATGCGTTTGCCCTTGATTTCGCGATGGGAGGCAGCACCAACACCATCCTGCACACCCTTGCCATTGCCAATGAAGCGGAGCTGGATTTTGATTTTTCTGAACTGAACGCACTTTCTGCTAAAACACCCTATATCTGCAAGGTGAGCCCGGCAACCATGGCTGTCCATATCGAGGATGTCGATCGCGCAGGCGGTGTTTCGGCTATTCTTCATGAGCTCAGCAAAATTGAGGGTCTGCTCGATCTTTCGGCCCTTACCGTAACAGGTAAAACCCTTGGCGAAAATATTGCAAATGCAGAGGTCACGGATCGCTCAGTCATCAGAGCTGTTGAAGATCCATACTCATTTTCCGGCGGCCTGGCAGTGCTTTACGGCAACCTTGCCCCTCAGGGAGCGGTTGTCAAGACCGGTGCAGTATGCCCTGCAATGATGAAACACAGTGGCCCGGCAAAGGTTTATGACTGTCAGGATGATGCCATCAAAGGTATCATGGAGGACGATGTCAAACCCGGAGATGTGGTGGTCATTCGCTATGAAGGGCCAAAAGGCGGCCCGGGAATGCCGGAGATGCTCTCCCCTACCAGCGCCATCATGGGACGCGGTTTAGGAGAATCAGTAGCACTCATTACCGATGGCCGCTTCTCCGGTGGATCGAGGGGGGCATGCATTGGACACATCTCTCCTGAAGCCGCTGAGAAGGGTCCGATTGCCGCACTGAACAACGGCGATATCATCACCATCGATATTCCCGAAAGAAGCATCTCGGTCGACCTTTCCGACGAGATCATCAATGAGCGGCTTGGTTTGTTGAAACCATTTGTACCTAAAATAACAAAAGGCTATCTGGCAAGGTATGCCCAAATGGTTACATCGGCTAATACCGGAGCGATCCTGAAAAACACTTTTTCCTGTGAACCTAAATAACCAAGCTATGCATTCATCAGGCCAAACTCTCAATGGCTCAGAAATATTTTTTGAATGTCTGCGACGAGAAAACGTTGAATATATTTTCGGCTACCCGGGCGGCTCCCTGTTGAAGGTCTACGAGACTCTCTACGAAATAAAAGATATCAAGCATATATTGGTCCGTCATGAACAGGGTGCAACGCACATGGCTGAGGGCTATGCACGCGCCACTGGAAAGCCGGGAGTTGTCCTTGTCACCTCCGGACCGGGAGCAACCAATACCGTTACCGGCATTGCGAACGCCTACATGGACTCCTCGCCGATGGTAGTGTTTACCGGACAGGTACCAAGCTCACTCATCGGCAACGACGCCTTTCAGGAAGCTGATATTGTCGGGATCACCCGCTCGATAACAAAACACAATTTTCTTGTCAAGGATGTCAGGGAGCTTGCCGTCACCATCCGCAAGGCATTTTATCTTGCAACAAACGGCAGGCCGGGACCGGTTCTTGTCGATATGCCGAAAGATATCTTGAATGCATCGTGCGCCTTTGAGTGGCCTGAAACAGTTGAGATCCGTGGATTTAAACCAACAATTAAGTGCCACATCAATCAGGTCGAGAAAGCGGCCCATAAAATTGCCAAGGCAAAGCGCCCACTTCTCTATATTGGCGGCGGAGTTATCAGTGCCGAGGGAAGTGAAGAGTTGCGGAAATTCGCAATAGAGCAGAATATACCGGTCACCATGACACTTCAGGGACTTGGTGCTTTTCCGGGTACCCATCCACTGAGCATGGGCATGCTTGGAATGCACGGCACCTACTGGGCAAATCAGGCGGTCAATTGCTGTGATCTCCTCATCGCTGTCGGTGCGCGCTTTGACGACCGGGTCACTGGAAAAGTAGAAACCTTTGCTCCGCAGGCATACAAAATTCACAATGACATTGATCCTACCAATGTTGATAAAAACATCAAGGTCGATCTGCCGATTGTGGGCGATGCAAAACACTTTCTGTCAGCACTCCTTGAGGTGATGCCGAAAAGTGTAGAAAACCGGGAACCATGGCTTGCGGAAATCCAGACCTGGCGTGAAAAGTGCCCGCTGACCTACAACATGGAAGATGGCGCTTTGAGAACCGAATTTGTTATCGATGAGGTTTCAAAACAAACCGAGGGTAATGCTGTTGTTGTTACCGACGTGGGCCAGCACCAGATGTGGACATCGCAATACTATATCTTCACTAATCCGCGCTCCATCATCACCAGCGGCGGACTCGGCACCATGGGCTTCGGCCTGCCCGCGGCTATCGGTGCAGCCTTCGGTATTAGCGATCGACCAGTTGTCCTGTTCAGCGGAGATGGAGGTATCATGATGAATATTCAGGAGCTTGTAACCGCAGTGCACTACAAGACGCCAATCAAGATATTCCTGATCAACAACAGCTATCTCGGCATGGTTCGCCAGTGGCAGGAGCTCTTCCACAAAGAAAAATACTCCTTCACCGATCTTGGCGACAGCAACCCCGACTTTGTCAAAGTTGCCGAGGCCTTCGGCTGCAAGGCACTTATGGCCGAAACCCCCGATGGAGCCAAAGCCGCCATTAAAGAGGCACTTGCCTATAATGATGGGCCGGTTTTTGTTGATTTCAGGGTGGTTAAGAAGGATATGGTTTTCCCTATGGTACCCGCAGGAGGCTCGATTTCAGATATGCTTCTGGCAAGGTTAAACCCGAAGACTATGGTTTGAACTCTTGACTATGAAAAACTTATTCCCGGTAGTCCCTGAAGCAATTCAAACTGCCGGGTTTCGTTTTTACAAGGGTTAGGATTCTGCCATCTAACTATGATTGGCTTTACTTATTGTATTCCTTTCAGGTAACTAAAATTTCAACTCACAAAAGCTTTTCGCTGAGTTGTATATTTTTATCAAGTCATCACTTACTGTGAATATTCTATTGATGGCATTTACAACTTCATCAGCATTGGATGAATATTCATGAGCAATCTCATTTCTTGATTCTCTAAGTTGAAGCCATTGTATTTTATCTACAATTCCTAGCTCTTCTATCCTGTTAAGGATATCTATAAACGTTTTTTTCTTGACTTCTTCACCAGACAAGATCAATATGGCAGGAAAAATTTTTTCACCTAATGAATCTTGCAGTTTTGAAAACCTGAATATCAGTTGGTCTATAAAACTTATATCAACATCGTTAAGAACACGATACTTCTCCTCACTGAGGGGAATCAGAGCCGATAAATTTTTCTTTGCTATCTGAATTTTTTCTTCATGCCTGTCGCATTCGTAGAATTTCTCAGCAATAAATATATTACTGGGCTTTTTCATAACTCAATCCCATTTTTTAGGGCTTCCTGCTCAATAGGACGTGATTGATCTTGAGCAATAACAAGATCAATTTTTTGATCACCAAGAGCTAATTTTAAGGCAACTAAATAATTAATTTTTTTTTCAGCAGCCTTCACATAATCAGAGGTCTGAAGATAAAGATCTATATCCCCACCTTTTATATCATCATAAACTCTACTCCCAAACAAAATAACCTTACAATCTTCCCCAAAAATATCCCGAGTTAATGATTTGATTGAATTTATTTCATACTGTTGAAGTCTCATAAAAGCAGTGCTGTGACAAAGATGCCAGTTATCAAAGCGGACATTAAGATTTAGGTTTTTCAGTATATATGGTGCGTATGCCTGAAGATAATTAAAAGAGGTTTGTTGGCCAATATTTTTATGTTTCGAAATAACGTACTAAACAGCATAGGTCTTTGTCATTCCCAGGATTATTGAGGAATGCAGCTTTTTGGATACTTCGCTTCGCTCAATATGGCACCAAGGCTATTCTTTTCAGGTGTGCAGGTCATCTCCCGTGTCAGTCATCCTGAGGTATTCCCGAGGGATCCATAAATGCTGCCTCTCTACATACTTTTTTGTAACCGGTGGTATCTGCTCAACAAACTGTTGAAAACATGATGTATTCATAGTCTATCCTCCAATAAAAATATAAGGTTACCAATCATTTCCTCTTTCTCCCCGGCAAACCGGAGCGAGTAGAGTGTCACTCCATGACCCTGCGTGACAAGTACTATTTCAAACTGCCGGGTTTCGTTTTTATAGGAATGGGAATTCCGCCATCTATAACCATCCGAAAGGTACTTGATTATTCTCAGAATCACATAACCATCTTTTCAGCTTAAAAACTATGCTGCAATGCAACGTGCTGGGAGATCTGCTGAGGATCTGGCTATTCGGACCAATACAGCGATTATTACTATGATTGATGGGAAGGTGGTCCGGCTTACGGCTGAAGAAATCATCAAGCGCCTTGAAGCTACAAGGAACATAAGCGAATCAACAGTTCCTTAGTTTTGAGAATGACAAAGAGGATTAAAGAAATTTTTTATAGATTTCAACACTGATAGGCAACTTTACCAGTAAGTAAATAACGGGTACACCATGCGTCTTAGCTCTTATCAATCAGAAATGATCTGTAAGCAGATACATCAGCATTTTGGTGATAGTGCCGCTATTTGGCTCTTTGGCTCCCGAATTGACGACCATAAAAAAGGTGGAGATGTTGATCTGTACGTCGAAGTTGCTTCCCACTCCTTGCTGGATGAAATTCGATGCAAAATCAAAATTGAAGAGGAGCTGGATATGCCTGTTGATCTGATTGTTCGCCAACCCGTGGACAACTCACTCATCGCAAAAATTGCGAAAACAGAGGGATGCAGGATATGAGCACAAACGTGCAGTTGATTTGGCGAAAAATTGAACACTTACGCAGAATGCGCAACTACTTGGACTATTCGCTGGCTGAGACCTTGCAGCTTCTCCCAATAAGTGACTGGCATCAATTGACCCCAAAACATCATGAGACATTGGCTGCTTTTCGGGTGCGATTTAATGAGTTTCAGGAGCATTTGGGGAAACTCATGCGTTCTATAGCGCGGGAAGAAGAAGAGAGCACTGAACCGTTCAGCTTTGTACTGCTCTACATGGAAAAACTCGGCATTCTGGATAGAGTCGAAGAGTGGGAAATGATTCGTGAACTACGCAACGCTGTCAATCATGAGTATGAAGAAAATGTACTGAATTGTGAAGCATGTACTCTCCCTGCCTTCCACAGTAACAACCGGCCAAGCCGCGACCGACGCAAAAACAATCAACTCATAGAGATAGCAAGCTTAACGCGCAGAACATTCTTGAGTGCGTAGGCTACTTATACTTAAGGATTTGATCGTTTGTGTTCAGTGGTGTGCGGACGTGGTTGGTTTAAAAATCTCAGTCAAAATGCGCCGCGGTTACCCGATTGCATAGCATTTTGTGGTTTAACACTCCGATGATCGGTACCGAAGTGCGCCGAACGCAGTTTTACGCTCCCTACTGGTTACTCGTACTTCAATTTGCACCCCTTAAAAGGAAAAAGGCTCATAGATAAATTAGATATCCTTCTTTTCTAACGCTGCTTGCGGCTTATCATCGGGCTTTGGCAAGAATGATTTTGGATCAACTATTGGCAATAAAAAATCCTCTAAGAATGAACCGCAACCCTTTGCTATTATCGCGCCTCGAGTCGTTGAAATAGCTAATGATATAGCGGTAACAAGAAGCCCTTCCGGATATTTCGGCGGTTCCTCTTGTTCTTCTGATGGTTCTATGCCTTTAATTTGAAATAATGAAGCAGTTTCAATTTGTGCAACTATTTTATCAACGTTTTTTCTGGAAAAAGTTGTCAATACTTTTACTACAATTGCGGATTTATCAACTTCAAGATTTATGCCTAACTCAATATCAAAGTCTTCGCCTGTATTAATATCGTCCTGTTGTTCAAATCCAAATCGAAGGAATCTGAACCCATGAAATCTGATACCTATTTTATTTTTCTCACTCAGTGCTGTCACGCAGCCCTCCCCGATACGTCGCCGTCATCTTGATAACTATTGTATATGTAATTATTTCGTGGTGTTTCATATTTTCTGACTTTTGACTTCCAGAAAAATTCTGCGCAAGTTTGTTTTTCAGATTGAACTTTCTTTACTTGCAGATTAAAATCAACAATATCTTTCCCTAAGGCTACTTCAAATTCAACAATAGTTTTCAAGGTTGGATTGGAGCAACCTGCCAACATCCTGCTGACGTAGGACTCTTTTTTACCCAGTTTTTCAGCAAGCTCACGCTGAGTCATACCTGTTGATTCAAGCAACTCACTAAGCTTAACGGCAAATTCACCCTGCCTCCCTACATATTTTTTTGTAATGGGCGGTATCTGCTCAACGAACTTTTGAAAGAATGATGTATTCATGATAAATCCCCAGATGTAAATATAAGGTTGCCACTCATTTCGCCGGTATCGTGATCTATTTCGATTTCACCGGATCTCTGTCGCCTCGAAATCAGCTTATCAAGCTCCTGAAGTTCAGGAACAATATTCCTAAGGGCGATATCTTTCTGATAAGTTTGTGCTGTTTTAATACCTCCAGAGCCAACAATCACCAAAATTGAAGACCAACGCAAGCAGTATAATCGAATCCGTCCGTTCTTCAAGGCGACAACAGAATCTGTCCGTAACCCTTCTTTCATTTCAAAAAATTGCTCTCTGAATCCAAAACTATCGGCCATGTCGGACAGACGCTGAACGATCTCGTTAAAACCTTTTTCTTCACGCAAGAGTTCACTGTGAAGAAACTTTTCGAGCTCCGTTTCTCTTTCCCCAGCAAACTGGAGCGAGTAGAGTGCTAACAAGCTCTTCGATATGCCAAAAAACCGGGGCTAAGCAAACACCAGTCAAGCAAATTAACAACATCAAAATGCAATTTATACCTAGAGTTAGCGGTTGAACAGGTGACTTTTTCCCCTAAACCATCAAGCAACAGTCAAGCAAATTCTTTTACAGCATCAGGCCCGTCATGATTTAACGAAGCTCATAGGGTCACCTCACTGAGGAGCGACAGAATTTCATTTTCGAGCCCTTTGATTTCGCTCTTGATTTCTACCAAAGGACGTGGCGGTTCATAGCGGTAGAACTGACGGTTCAACGGGATTTCGTAGCCAATCTTTGTTTTGGAGTGGTCGATCCATGCGTCAGGAACATGGGGAAGCACTTCACGGGCAAAGTATTCTTGAATACTCTCTTTCAGCGGAATCGATTCGGTGTCGCGAAGGTCGGCATCGGGTTCGGGGTTACCCTGCCTGTCGCGGCAAATTTCAGCCGCCGGGTCGCGCTCACCAAGGGCGTCGATGATTGCTTTGATTTCGGATGCTGAAAGGCGGACATTTTGTGTCTGGTCGATTTCGCGCAGGTTGAGCAGAAATTTTTTCCGATCCATGAAGAGGGTATCACTATGCTGACGTGCAAAAGCGGGAAGGAGATCACGAATCTTCTGCTGGCGCTTTTTGCCTCCCGCTATCTCTTCCTGGCGGAGTGTTTCGTTTTTCTTGTTGCTGGTTGCGATGTTTTTAAATGCCGTAACTTCTTCGAGCCGGGCGATGCGTTCGGGTGTTGCCTGAAAATTGAGCCGCAGTGGCCGCTCAACGGTAATTTTGTTATAGCCAAAATCTTCGTTATCAAAGATTCTGCTCACCACCAGCTCTTTTTGCTTGCCGTCAAGGGTGAAGCGGCGGGTCTCTCCATCTCTGAAATTGGCGTAAAGGCGGGTGATATCGGAGATATGGTCAGGGTCTCTTGGTTTATTGTCGGTCGGATCACCGATACGGCGGCGTTTGTTGCCGAGTGATTTTTCCATCTGCACCCAGAAGTTACGGGCGTCTATAAGCTGTATTTTACCCTTGCGTTCAGTCTCTTTTCGGTTGGTGATGATCCAGATATAGGTGGAAATACCGGTGTTGTAGAAGAGCTGTTCAGGCAAGGCGACAACAGCATCGAGCCAGTCGTTGTCGATAATCCATGCCCGTATGTCTGATTCTCCGCTGCCTGCATCGCCGTTAAACAATGGGGAGCCGTTGAAGACGATACCGATACGGCTGCCGCCGTTCTCTTCGTGTCGCATTTTGGAGATCATGTGTTGCAGAAAGAGGAATGCGCCATCGTTAATGCGCGGTGTGCCGGCTCCGAAACGGCCTGCATAACCGAGCGCGTCGGCTTCGTGTTGAATGTACCGCTGCTGTTGTTTCCACTCTACACCGAAGGGGGGATTGGCGAGCATGTAGTCGAAGGTCCATTTATTGCCTTCACTGTCGAGAGTGAAACCATCTCGGGTAAGGGTGTCGCCCATTATAATGTTGTCGGCCTCCTCACCCTTGATCAGCATGTCTGATTTGCATACTGCCCAGGCTTCGTCGTTCCATTCTTGACCGAAAAGTTTTGGTTGGGCTTCAGTATTGAGCTTACGGATATAGTCTTCAGCGACAGAGAGCATGCCACCTGTTCCGCAGGCTGGATCATAGATTGTTTTTACTACATGGCTACGGGCGAGATCTTTTTCTTCTGCCAGCAAGAGATTGACCATGAGCTTGATCACTTCACGGGGTGTGAAGTGCTCCCCTGCTTCTTCGTTTGATTGTTCAGCTCCAATCCGGATCAAATGCTCAAAAACATAACCCATCTCCTCGTTTTTAACATATTCGAGCGAAAGGTCGATGGTTGAGAATTCCTTGATCACTTCGAACAGAATGTTTTTTTCTGCCATGTGGGCAATCTGTTCACTGAATTTGAACTTCTCCATAATGACCCGAACGTTGGGCGAAAATGCATTTATGTAGCTGTTCAGGTTGGGGCCAAGATTGTTGGGGTCGTCAAGAAGTGAGTGGTCGGCTTTTTGATCGAACTGCATTTTTGAGAGGTTGTAAAACCGGTGGCCAGTGATGTTCTGTAAACTGGCTTGAATAACTCGTTCTGGTTTTATTTTGAGTGCCTTATGTGCCTCAAGAACAGCGTCTTTGGTTGGTGCCAGCAAACAGTCGAACCGCCGCAAAACCGTAAGCGGCAAAATCACTTTGCGATATTCGTTGCGTTTGTAAGGGCCACGCAGCAGATTACAAATACCCCAGATAAAGTCAGCTAATTGATGGTGGGTTTCGCCGTTCATTCTTTTGTTGCTTATTAATGGGGTTCAAAATGTATGTTGGATTTTTTGCCATGCAATACTTTTAATAATAAACAATTACCAAGAAACCACTGATAGAAAAATAGCTCTATTTATCCAGTAAAACTGAATGAGGTATGAGCGAAGATGGTGCTGGCAAAGGTGATGAGGGTGATCGGTCTGGCGCGGGTGGAGTCAGGAGAGCAGTGCAAGGCGGTACACTGTGCGTTGCATTGGCGGATGGTTGGGCGGGACAGGGTTCACCGCTGGGCTGCGCAAATGGAGCGGAGTGCGAATAAGATTATGCTCTTGAGCTGTAATCGTTTTCATAGAGGATTGAGCGTTTTCCCAGCATTAACTTTCGACTGATGCGACGCTGGCCGGTATTAAAGGTGGTCTGTACTTGCACCTGAGTACTCTTGCCTGTTGCATATTCCTGTTGTGCCTGACCTTCGCTTGCTTCAATATTGAGGCATCTGAGTGTTTCTGCTGCATGGCGCTTTAGTAATAAAAGAAGAGAGAAATAGGAGGTATAAGGCGGATAGGTCTAATGATGCCTATAAAAACTGGTGTTGGTGGGGATGGATCCCTCACAGGAGTTCGGGATGACTGGGAGCGGACTGGAATTACAGGTTTATTGTGCTCATAATGCCGGAACGTGTTCATCAAGTAGATCTTCGGCAAGGTCGAGGCTTGGGTAAGTTGGGGAAGAAGGAGCTAGGCTTGCCTGCCCTGCAGTACCATTCAAAAAAAAACTTTATATTATTATACTGCTTACGGTAAAGCAGCGCTCTTTTTTCTTACCTTCCGGGTGTTTTTTTAGAGCGTGTTTATGAATTTGTTGTAACCAAATACTATCAGCCGATATGTAAATATCGGCGTAAAGTATTTTACAATATTAGATTATTACGATTCAACCAATATTTTTCATGAAACACATCATATCAGTACTCGTTGAAAACAAGTTCGGCACACTTAACAGGGTTGCTGCCATGTTCAGCGCCCGGGGGTTTAATCTTGCAAGTATCTCCATTGGCGAAACTGAGGATCCGGAAATTTCACGCATGACCATTGTGACCCATGCCGACGACCAGATCATCAGTCAGGTGCTTAAACAGCTGAACAGGCTTATTGATACCATCAAGGTTACCGACCTGACGCGGCAGCCTCATGTAGAGCGTGAACTGCTCTTGATGACCATGAAACTGAGCAAAACACAGCAGCATGAGATTTTTGAGCTTATCAATGTTTTTAAAGGAAAAGTGGTGGATATAAAACAAAAATCCATTACTATTGAGGTCATCGGTTCACCGGACAAGATCAACACAACTATTGATATCTTCAAGCCCTACGGAATCAAGGAGTTAGCTCGTTCAGGTGCTGTAGCAATCCACCGTGGAGAGTGACACCATTTTACTGTATTATCAATCAAAACTATTTTACTGATGAATGTTTATTACGATAAGGATGCCGATCTTGGTTTTCTTCAGGGAAAGAATATTGCAATACTCGGTTACGGCAGCCAGGGCCATGCCCATGCCTTAAACCTGAAGGATAGCGGTTTGAATGTCCGCGTGGGTCTTCGCACAGAGAGCTTATCCTGTGCCAAAGCAAGGGAGGCTGGACTTCATGTCGATACTGTTGCCGAAGTTGTCAAATGGGCAGACATCGTGATGGTGCTTCTTCCTGACCAGAACCAGAAGGCAATCTATGATGCTGAAATCGCTCCGAACCTTGTGCCAGGCAACACCCTTGCTTTCGGTCATGGCTTCAATATTCATTACAAGCAGATCATTCCTCCGGAGACGATCAACGTTATCATGATCGCTCCTAAGAGCCCGGGCCATCTTGTGCGCCGTACCTTTACCCAGGGCAATGGTGTCCCCTGCCTTATCGCAGTACATCATGATGCCACCGGAGAGGCAAAACAGCAGGCACTTGCATGGGCTAAAGCTCTTGGCGGTACCAAGGCTGGCGTTATTGAAACATCAATCAAAAATGAAACTGAAACCGATCTGTTCGGTGAGCAGGCAGTCCTCTGCGGTGGTTCAGCCGAGCTTATCAAGGCTGGATTTGAGACCCTTGTTGAGGCCGGTTACCCTGAAGAGCTTGCCTACTTTGAATGTATGCACGAGTTGAAACTGATTGTCGATCTCTATTATGAAGGTGGCCTGTCGAGAATGAACTATTCAGTAAGCGATACGGCTGAGTATGGTGGCATGACCCGCGGACCACGCCTGATTACCCCTGCGGTCAAGGCTGAGATGAAAAAGATCCTTGAAGAGGTACAGGATGGTCGTTTTGCCAAAGAGTTTATTGATGAGTGCAACGGCGGATACAAAAACCTTAGCAAACTCAGAGAGGAGAACCGCAACCATTCAATTGAAAAGGTGGGCGCAAAGCTTCGCGATATGATGAGCTGGCTGATCAAAAAATAATGAACTCTGAAAAAAGCATGTACAAGATTGTATCAATCCCGGGTGACGGTATCGGCCCGGAAGTGGTTGCTGGAGCTGTTGCAGTACTGAAGCAGCTCTCCACAAAACATGGTTTTGAAATAGTGATTGAGGAGCACCCCTTTGGTGGGGCCTCATACGACCTGCATGGTGAGATGTTGACGGAAAAAACACTTGAAGCTTGCAAACAGTGTGATGCTGTGCTGCTTGGAGCTGTTGGCGGCCCGAAATGGGAAAAGCTGCCGCATGAACACAAGCCGGAAGCGGCACTGCTTAATATCCGCAAGGAGCTTGAACTCTTTGCCAACCTCAGACCTGCCAAAGTTTACGACGCACTGCTTGAGGCATCTTCACTCAAAGCTGAGGTGATACGCGGCACGGATTTCCTTGTATTCCGCGAGCTGACCGGAGGCATCTATTTTGGCCAACCCCGCGGCTACGATGACAACAGGGGCTGGAACACCATGGTCTATGATCGCTATGAGGTTGAACGTATTGCACGGTTAGCCTTTGAAGCTGCCCAGAAACGCGACAAAAAAGTGATTTCAATTGATAAGGCAAACGTTCTGGAGGTTTCACAGTTCTGGCGAAATGTGGTTCATGAGGTTCACAAGGATTACCCTGATGTTGAGCTGAGCGACATGTATGTGGATAACGCCGCAATGCAGATTGTCCGGAATCCGAAACAGTTTGACGTGATTGTTACAAGCAATCTCTTCGGGGATATCCTGAGTGACATTGCAGGCATGATTACCGGCAGCCTTGGTATGCTTCCGTCGGCAAGTATCGGCAAACACCATGCCCTTTATGAACCAATTCACGGCAGCGCCCCGGACATTGCAGGCCAGGGCAAGGCAAACCCCATTGCCACCATAGCATCGGTAGCGATGATGTTTGAGTACAGCTTCTGTATGCCCGACATTGCAACGGAGATCTATCAGGCAATTGAGGCTACGCTTGCTTCAGGCTTGCGGACAGCAGACATAGCAAATCCCGGTGAGTTGAGTGTTTCAACAACGGAGATGACAGAAGCAATTGTCAGGCATCTGGGCGCCTGATTAAATAAAGGCGGGCAGATAATGTGAAAGAAAAGATTCTGGTATTTGATACAACACTGCGCGATGGGGAGCAATCCCCAGGCGCATCTCTGAATGTTCAGGAAAAGGTTGAGATTGCCCGGCAGCTTGGAAAGCTTGGTGTCGATGTAATTGAAGCTGGATTCCCCGCCTCCTCACCTCTGCAGCTTGAAGCCGTTCAACGGATTAGCGCTGAGTCGAATGCTGTGGTTGCTGCACTTGCAAGAGCTGTTGAAAACGACATTACCGCCGCATGGCAGGCCCTTCAACAGGCAAAAAAGCCCCGCATTCACACCTTCATCGGTACCTCTGATATCCATATTGCCGGAAAATTCGGCAGTGATCGCTACGGCCTTACCCTCAAGGATAAACGTCAGACCATCCTGAAAATGGCGGTTGACGCTGTTTCCTTTGCCAGGACATTCACGACCGATATTGAGTTTTCGGCTGAAGATGCTGGCCGCACCGATCAAGGCTATCTGGCTGAAATCATTGAAGCGGTTATTGCTGCAGGAGCAACAACGGTCAACATCCCGGATACGACAGGCTATA
Organism: Chlorobiaceae bacterium; assembly: GCA_012972835.1. GTDB lineage: Bacteria > Bacteroidota > Chlorobiia > Chlorobiales > Chlorobiaceae > Chlorobium. The sequence goes on from JABDHK010000036.1 coordinate 47,761, forward strand.
CCTGGCCTTCTGAGTTCGGCAGAAAAATAGCAGACCTTCACAGCCGAGTCCAGAACATCGGTAACGCAGTCATCAGCGTGCACTGCCATAACGACCTTGGCCTTGCCGTGGCAAATTCACTCAGCGCGCTTGAACATGGCGCACGACAGGTTGAGTGCTCCATGAACGGCATAGGAGAGCGTGCGGGAAATGCCTCGCTTGAGGAGATTGTGATGGCGCTGAAAGTCAGGAGTGACCTGCACAACTTCTACACAGGGATCGTCACTGAAGAGCTCTACAATACCAGCCGGATGGTCTCGACCTTTACCGGCATCATCATTCAGCCCAACAAGGCAATTGTGGGCGACAACGCGTTTTCACATGAGTCGGGCATTCATCAGGACGGCATGCTGAAAAACCGGCAGACTTATGAAGTGATGACACCGGAGTCGGTAGGTGTACCACAGACAAGCATAGTGCTTGGCCGCCATTCCGGCAAGCATGGACTGAAATCCCGACTTCATACGCTCGGTTACGACCTGGATGAGGCAGAACTTGAAGCGGTGTACAAACGCTTTGTCGAAATTGCAGATAAAAAGAAAGAGGTCTATGACGACGACCTGAGAGTTCTTATGGGCGACGAAAGGAACAAACCCCGGAATACCTATGAGCTTGACTATCTGCATATCAACAGCGGTACAGCCTCGGTGCCTACAGCAACCGTGAGGATTAGGCACAAAGAACAGATATTTGAAGAGTCAGCAACAGGCGACGGGCCAGTGGACGCCTGTTTCAGGGCTATTGAGCGGGCACTTGGCATAGATTCAATGGTCACCTCCTACTCTGTACGCTCCACCACTGCAGGCCGCCAGGCTCTCGGAGAGGCACTGGTTAGAATAAGAGACAAAAATATTACTTTTAACGGAAGAGGAGTTTCAACTGATATTATTGAAGCAAGCGCCAAGGCCTATCTACAGGCTCTCGGCCTGCGTCAGCACTATTTTGAAACCAACACTCCTGAAACCATAGACAGCGGGGTTTAAAAAAAATGGCACAAACAATAACCCAGAAAATTCTTTCGAAGGCAGCAAACAGAAAATTTGTCGACGCAGGTGAAAGCGTCTGGCTCAATGTTGACATACTGCTTACTCATGATGTATGCGGTCCACCAACTTTTGATATTTTTAAGGAGGAGTTCGGTTCCGGCGCAAAGGTTTGGGATCCCAAAAAAATTGTTGTCCTTCCTGACCACTATATTTTTACAGCCAACGAACACGCTCATCGCAACATTGATCTCTTGAGAGAGTTTGCAAAAGAGCAGGGACTTGAGCACTACTATGATGTCGGCACCGACCGGTACAAGGGTGTCTGCCACGTCGCCCTTGCTGAAGAGGGGTTCAATCTGCCTGGAACGGTGCTCTTTGGCACCGACTCTCACACCTGCACATCAGGGGCTTTCGGCATGTTCGGTTCTGGTATCGGCAATACTGATGCCGCATTCATTCTCGGCACAGGGAAACTATGGGAAAAAGTGCCTGAATCGATGAAGTTCACCTTTGATGGCCAAATGCCTGAGTACCTTACCGCTAAAGATCTGATTCTGCAGATTCTCGGAGATATTACCACCGATGGCGCAACCTACCGTGCCATGGAGTTTGACGGAGAGGCCATTTTTTCACTCCCTATGGAGGAGAGAATGACGCTTACCAACATGGCTATAGAAGCTGGTGGAATGAACGGTATCATTGCAGCCGACGAGGTCACCGAACGGTATGTACGCGCACGAAGCAGCAAGCCATACGAAGTATTCCAAAGTGATCCAGATGCCAAATATCACAGCAAGTACCATTATAACGTCCGTGAACTTGAACCGGTTGTAGCCCAGCCACACAGCCCTGATAACCGTGCTACAGTGAGAAGTGTCGAGGGCACAAAGATTACCAAGTCCTATATCGGTTCCTGCACCGGCGGCAAGCTGACTGATTTTGTAATGGCGGCAAAGATCCTGAAGGGGCAGAAGGTCTCTGTAACCACGAACATTGTTCCGGCAACCGTGAAAGTCGCCCTTGACCTTGAGCGTGAACAGTACGATGGACAGAGCCTGAAACAGATCTTTGAGGATGCCGGATGCAGCATTGCTCTGCCATCTTGTGCAGCATGTCTTGGTGGCCCGGCTGATACTGTCGGACGTTCGGTTGACAATGATGTTGTTGTTTCAACCACAAACCGGAACTTCCCCGGTCGGATGGGCAGCAAACATGCAGGAGTCTACCTTGCCTCCCCACTGACAGCAGCCGCATCGGCAATTACAGGAAAACTCACCGATCCGAGGAAGTTCCTTTGATTGGAAAAATGGACTAACTTATTCGCTCTAAACAAAATGGAAAAAGTCATTCAGGGAAAAGCCTATGTTTTAGGCAAAAATATTGATACAGACCAGATTATACCAGCCGAACATCTTGTCTACAGCCTCTCCAATCCAGAAGAGGTAAAGTTATATGGAAAGTATGCCCTTTCAGGGGTACCGCCAGAACAGGGTGGACTTCCTGAAGGGAATATTCCTTTCATTCAGGAGGGAAGTTTTCAGTCGGACTTTACCATTATCATTGGCGGACCAAACTTTGGCTGCGGCTCTTCAAGGGAGCATGCACCGTTCGCCCTGAAGGTTGCCGGCATCAAGGCCATTATTGCTGAGTCTTACGCGAGAATTTTTTACCGCAACTCGGTCGATGGTGGTTTTGTTATTCCCTATGAAACCTCCGAGCACCTCAACCAGCTTATCAAGACGGGTGATGAACTGAAAATCGATGTTCAGGCAAACACCATAGAAAATCTGACCAGCAAGGTCACCTACCAACTTAATCCGCTTGGCGATGTGTTACGTATTGTGGAGGCAGGGGGCATTTTCGGTTATGCCCGGCAGGAAAATTTAATGGCCCAGAACTGATTTATGACTCTTACCACAACACCAATAGAACTTTATGATACCACCCTGCGTGATGGCACACAGGGTGAACATATCAACCTTTCAGTACAGGACAAACTGCTTATTACTGAAAAGCTTGACGAGTTTGGCATGGACTATATTGAAGGTGGATGGCCAAGCAGTAATCCGAAGGACGAAGAATTTTTCATCAAGGCACGACTTCTTAATCTCAAGCATGCTAAACTCTGCTCGTTTGGCTCAACCGCCCGGACAGTAGCAACGGTTGAGAGCGACCCCAACCTGCTTGGATTGCTGCACTCTGAAACTCCGGTCATTACGATTTTCGGAAAGACATGGAAAGCTCACTCTGTAAAAAGTCTTGGCATTTCAGATGAAGAGAATGCTGAACTGATATACCGATCTGTTGCTTTCCTTAAATCAGAAGGGAGAGAGGTTTTTTTTGATGCTGAACATTTTTTTGACGGGTACAAGGACAACCATGAATTTGCACTGAAAATGCTGATTGCGGCAGTTCAGGCAGGTGCTTCAAGAGTTGTGCTCTGCGATACCAATGGAGGCTCACTTCCGCATGAAGTAGCAGAGATCATGGCAGAGGTACTGAAGGTGGCTGGTGTACCTGCAGGTATTCACAGTCACAATGACAGCGATCTTGCTGTAGCAAACTCCATAGCAGCCGTGTATGTCGGTGCCACCCATGTACAGGGCACCATCAACGGTATCGGGGAGCGATGCGGCAACGCCAACCTCATCAGTATTATTCCCAATATCATCCTGAAACTGCAACGCTCATTTTCGCATGTTGAGCATCTCAATCAGCTGACCTCCCTTTCGAAGTTTGTCTATGAGATTCTGAATATGCCGTCAAATACCAGAGCGCCTTTTGTAGGAAAATCAGCATTTGCCCACAAAGGTGGCATCCATGTCAGCGCGGTCATGAAAGAGAGTTCGCTCTACGAACATATAGACCCGAAAGTTGTCGGAAACCGTCAACGGGTGCTTGTTTCAGAGCTTGCCGGTCAAAGCAACATTCGCTACAAGGCACATGAACTCGGCATCGCTCTCCCCGAAAAAAGCGATCTTATTAAAAAGATTGTCCACCATATTAAGGAGCTCGAACACGAAGGCTATCAGTTTGACGGAGCTGAGGCATCGTTTGAGCTGATTCTGCACAGTGAACTTGGTAACTTCAAACCCTTCTTCGAGGTTCTGGAGACCAAGGTTCATATTGAATCAGCAAAAAATGCAAAAAATGTTGATCAGGCTGTACTCAAAGTGAGGGTTGGCGAAGAGATCGAGCATATTGCAGCCGATGGTGACGGACCGGTCAATGCGCTTGACAAGGCTCTGCGCAAGGCACTGATTCACTTTTATCCTGAAATCAAGAGTATCAAGCTGGTTGACTACAAAGTCCGTGTGCTTGAAGAGAAACGGGGAACCAGCGCCAAGGTGAGGGTATTGATAGAGTCAAGTAATGGCCGCTTTACATGGGGTACAGTCGGGGTATCAACAAATATTATCGAAGCAAGTCTTCAGGCTCTCCAGGACAGTATGAACTATCATCTCTTCACCCTGAAAGCCTCACTACCCATCACTGAAAAAACTCCCCAGGCATAACACTTTTTTTAGCAGCATTTCAACAATGCTGCTAAAAAAAGCTGAAAATATAGTGTAAAATATTTTCAGCTTTACCACTCTTTTCTGTACTTTGACATATACGCTTTTATTACGATTTGCCTGTTTTTTGGCTTGAAGCCATCTATAGACGATGAATCCATGCGAATTCATGATCTCGATCCTGATAACAGACCGCAGGAACGTTTTATCCGTACGGGTGCAGCATCACTCAGTCCAGCTGAATTACTGGCCTTGATCCTGCGAACAGGCTCAAGAAACCTGAATATTGTTGAAACCTGCAATAAGCTCATCACTGAGTTCACTCTTGAAAAACTGGCCGACATAACACCGAAGGAGCTTCAAACAATCAGGGGAATCGGAAAGGTGAAGGCAATGCAGATCATTGCTGTTTTCGAACTGAACCGGCGACTGCATTACTCACGCAACCTCAACAAAAAAATCAAGGCTGCAAGGGATATTTTTGAATACATGGCAGGCCGCATCCCTGATGAAACAAAGGAACATCTCTTTGTACTGCACCTGAATACAAAAAACCAGATCATAAAAAACGAGCTTGTTTCCATAGGAACACTCAATGCTGCGCTTATTCACCCAAGGGAGGTGTTCAAGTCAGCCATAAGAGAGAGTGCTCATGCCATCATTCTTGTGCATAACCATCCTTCAGGAGACGTTGAACCAAGTAATGCCGACAGACAAGTCACCGATCTGCTTAAACAGGCAAGCGCCATCATACAGATCGAACTGCTTGATCATATCATTGTAGCGAAAACAGAGTGGTTCAGCTTTCGGGAACGCTCTTTTCTGTAGGGGGTAAATGAAAACATCGTCGAATCAAAGTACACGATCTCTAACCAAAAGAGTCCGCGCGAAAAGAGGGTACTTCTGAAAAACCACTCAAAGGAATTTCTCGAACATTCTTTGCCTGTAGTCCTTTCTGGGTTTTGTCAACTTCAAAATCAACTTCAGAGTCCTGGTTCAGTACCTTGAAACTTTGCTCTGACTGTATAGCTGAAAAATGAACAAAAATGTCCTCTCCTCCATCTGGATTCAAAAGAAAGCCATAGCCTTTTTTGCCATCAAACCATTTAACTTTACTTGTTGCCATGATAAACTGTACCATTTACCATTAGTAAGACCTGAACTGTATTATGGAACCGGGTAATGAATGATTGTACATACAAACTAAATGTATATATTTTTTTTCAATTATTTCACACTAAGCAATAAAAACACAAGTGCAATACATTTTTTACCACTCAAAAGAGCAGTGAATTTTTATCTATACAGTCAAAATATTTAACCTTTTAAGAACAATGAAGCGGATCATTATCATAACCGGTGCCGGCAAGGGAATCGGTAAGTCCATAGCAATTGCTTTTGCAAAAGCAGCAAAAACACAGAGAGATTTTAATCCTCTCCTGATTCTTGTTTCCCGAACGGTTTCAGACCTTGAATCTGTTGCAATCGAGTGTCGCTCATACGGTGCTGAAGCAGAGATCATGCAGACAGACATTGCCGATATCGCCCAGATTGAGCGGCTTGTCAAGACAACACTTGAGCGCCATAGTACCATTGACTGCCTGGTCAACAATGCGGGGGTTGGCCGCTTCAAGCCACTCGCTGAACTCACTGAGGAGGACTTTGACTATACCATGGCAACAAACCTCAAAGGCACTTTCTTCTTGACCCAGAAAGTGTTTTCCGTCATGGAGAAGAAGAGATCTGGTCATATATTTTTTATTACTTCCACTGCGGCTGAAATGGCATTTAAAAGCTCCTCGATCTACTCGATGTCAAAATTTGGACAGAAGGGGCTGGTTGAAACAATGCGGCTCTATGCCAAAGAATGTAATGTCAGAATTACCAATGTCATGCCGGGAGCTGTGTATACACCGATGTGGGGCGACGTTCAGGAAGCAATGAAATCAGTGATGATGATGCCTGAAGATATTTCCAGCGGTATAGTCAATGCATATTTATTACCACAAAGAACCTCGGTGGAAGAGCTGGTGTTCAGGCCTGTTTGCGGAGATATCAATGAGTGAACAAAGAAGACGATCTTGTGGGAAAGCCGCATTTTTTCCTGTATTTTCAAATACATCTTTTTAAAAACAAACCTTTGAGTAGACACAACCATGAGTTTGAAAGAAAAAATAGATCAGGACCTTAAAAATACAATGAAAAGCGGCGATAAAGACCGCCTGAACGCTATCCGCTCGATCCGGGCCTCACTCCTTGAAAAAGAGGTGTCAATCCGTGTTGCTGGCAAAGCGGTACTCAGCGACGATCAGGAAATAGAAGTCCTGGTCTCTCTTGCAAAAAAACGCAGGGATGCCATTGAGCAGTTCACGGCAGGAAACCGCCCCGACCTTGCCGAAACAGAGAGGACGGAACTCAGTGTTATTGAGGAGTATCTCCCGGAACCGGTAACTGACGATGAAATAAGGGCTGTCGTGGAGGATATTGTTACAAAAACAGGAGCTTCATCCATGAAAGATATCGGCAAAGTAATGAGCGAATCCATGAAAGCACTCAAGGGAAAAGCTGACGGCACCAAGGTTCAGCAGATGGTCAAATCACTGCTTTCAGCATAACTCATTTATCGCACATCATGCTTGATATCAATCTTATTCGACAGCAGCCTGAGGAATTTATTGCCATGCTGCACAAGCGCCAGCTTGCCTCCGAAGAACCAAAAATAAATGAACTGCTTTCGCTTGATAAACATCGCAAGGAACTTGTACAGCGCTCTGATGACCAGAAAGCCTTGCGTAACAAGGTCTCAAAAGAGATTGCGGAAATAAAGAAAAGTGGTACTGGTTCTGGTGAAGAGCTTATCCTCCAGATGAAATCTGTTTCTGAGGATATTGCAAGGATGGACAGCCTGCTCGGTCGTGTTGAAGAGGATATAGAAAATATTCTTCTTGCACTCCCCAACAAGCTGCATCCATCAGTACCAACCGGACGTTCCGCTGAGGATAACCAGATCTTCAAGGAGCCGGTATCGTTCATCCATCATCTCGACTTTCCTGTAAAAAATCACCTTGAGCTGGGCAAGTCGCTGCGTATTCTTGATTTTGAAAGGGGCGCAAAGGTCTGTGGCGCAGGATTTCCGGTCTATATGGGTAAAGGGGCCCGTCTGGAGCGCGCGCTGATCAATTTCATGCTCGACTGCCATACAGAAAATCATGGCTACAGCGAAGTCTTCCCGCCATTTTTTGTCAACCAGGAATCGCTAAGGGGTACCGGGCAGTGGCCGAAATTTGCCGATCAGGTCTACCATATGGAGGAGGATGATCTTTACGCCATTCCAACCGCAGAGGTACCGATCACCAACCTGCACCGGGGCGAAATGCTTGATAACAAGACGCTGCCTCTATCCTATGCTGCTTATTCAGCTTGTTTCCGTCGCGAAGCTGGCAGCTACGGCAAGGATACCCGGGGGTTTCTCAGGGTGCACCAGTTCAACAAGGTTGAAATGGTAAAGTTTACCCGGCCTGAGAAGTCATACGAAGCGCTTGAACAGATACGCGAAAACGCAGAGGCCATTCTCACAGCACTGAAAATTCCTTACCGGGTTCTTCTGCTCTGCAGTGGTGATATCAGTGCAAACGCAACAAAATGTTACGATATCGAGGTCTGGTCACCGGCGGAACAGAAATACCTTGAAGCTTCAAGCTGCTCAAATTTTGAGGATTACCAGGCAAGGCGAGCCAATATACGTTTCAAGCCGGACGGCAAGTCAAAACCGGAGTTTGTGCACACCCTGAATGGCTCAGGACTGGCTACCTCACGACTTATGGTCTCACTGCTTGAACACTACCAGACTCCTGAAGGCAACGTCAGGGTACCAGATGTCCTGCAACACTATACCCGGTTTGACGAGATAACTCAGGCGGCAGATTGAGCTTCCAAAGCCCTTCCATCAAGAAAATCCCTTACCATACGGCTGACCTTTTCAACATCAATAAGAAAGGCATCATGGCCGTATGGTTCGTCAAGATAAAGAATTCTTGACTTTGGCATAAGCCGGGCAAGCTCCTCCTGCTCCTCCTTAGGATAAAGGGTATCGGAAATAATAGAGAGAATCTCAACGGGTATCTGCAGAGAGCAAAGTACCTCTTCGTAAACTCCCCTGCCCCGCCCGAGATCGTGCATGTCCATAGCTTTTGTAAGGGTGATATAGCTGTTGGCATCAAAACGCTCAACCAGTTTCCGTCCCTGATGGCGAAGATAGCTTTCAGCTTTAAAGGTTGTTCCATGCTGAAACTCACGACCAAAGCGTGACTGAAAATTTTCAAAGCTCCGGTAACTGCACATGGCCATCATTCTCGCTGCAGCAAGCCCTCTTGCCGGAGGAGTAGTTAAATCATAATGTCCATCATTCCAGTCGCGGTCAGCATAAATCGCCTGCCGTTGAGCTTCGCTCTGAGCTATACACCATGCTGAGTGACGTCCGGATGCACCCATCGGCATAAGAGCCTGAACAACATCAGGATAGAGAAAGCCCCACTCAAGCACCTGCATACCCCCAAGAGATGCTCCTACCGCGAGTTTGACACGATCAATACCGAGAGCGGCCAGCAAACGGCGCTGCACATGAACCATATCCCTGATGGTTATCAATGGAAAATCGGTCCCGTAGTGAGTACCTGTAAGAGGATTGAGAGAGATAGGGCCCGTTGTTCCGTAACAACTGCCAAGCACATTGCTGCAGATTATGAAATCTGTGCTCTCATCGAAAGCCCCCCCCCTGGAAAACATTCCTTCCCACCAGGTATCTGCATCAGCAGCACCTGTCAAGGCATGACAGATAAGCACTACATTATCTTTCTGCGGATTCAGGGTTCCCCAGGTTCTGTAAGCCACTCGTACTGAGGGAAGAAAACCACCAAGTTCTGGAGTAAACGGCTCGATAAAATCGAAATAGTGTGTTTTTGGGGAAATAATCTCTGTATATGCTCTCATCGGTCTCCGCTCATTGTGCACAATGGTTGAAAAAGAGAGCTATCACTTCCCGAACATGGAAAATAACCCCTTTGTAGAAAAAGGTTTAAACGAAAAATGTCTGAAGAGAGGTATGAAGCTGCGAATAGGCATGCATACCATCATCATTCCCGGTTATTGATCCGGGATGGAATTGGCACCGCTCATCGTGCAATGACGGTTGCCAAGGCTTCTCTGGGCCAGTCCCTCCACCTTTCTGGATGATAGCTTGAAATCTTGAAAAGAACATTTGTTAGTTAATCTACAACAGGGATTACTATTTTACAAACAACCCGAAGGGCCCAATGTACATAAAAATGGTTTTTAATTATTTACCCCATGATCACAGCAAGAGAACTGGCTTTGAATGTTCTGCAGGCACTTGAAACCGGTAACCAACGATCCGACCAGATCCTTCACCGAATGCTGCAGCACACAACACTCAATCGTATTGACCGGGCGCTCTCGACTGGACTGGTCAACGGAGTGCTGCGCTACCGCCTTCAGCTCGATTTCATTATTGGCCGATTTTATCACCACAATCTTGCAAAAGCAGCGCCTGTCATGAAAAACATTCTCCGTCTTGGCGTCTATCAGATTCTTTTCCTTGACAAGGTACCTGACTGGGCGGCAGTCAATGAATGCGTAAAACTTGCACGAAAATACAAAGGTGAGCGGATGTCGAAACTGGTCAACGGCGTCCTGAGAAAAATTACACCAGAGAGTGTAACCCTTGAGGAGTGGTTAAAGGATATAAAAACCGAAGAGCGGCTTGCAATACTGTACTCTCATCCTCAATGGCTTGTTGATCGCTGGATCACTGCGTTCGGGATAGAAAAAACCGAGGCAATCCTCTCTTATAATAACCAGTTTCCACTGTTCGGATTTAGAATCAACACCTTGCTGAGTTCAGCGGAGCAGCTTTTTTCCGATCCGGTATTGAGGGCTGCACCACACGAAGAGTGCGGCATTGATAATTTTTTTCTATCAAAGGATTTCAACAGTTTCGAGCCAGCAGTGCACAACGGATGGCTTACCGTCCAGAACCCGACACAGGGCCTTGCCTGCCTTCTTTTGAATCCCGCTCCCGGCAGCAGGGTGATTGATCTTTGCACTGCACCAGGAGGAAAAGCCACCTTCCTTGCTGAGCTGATGAACAATAGCGGCAATATCAGCGCCGTTGATCTCTATGAACAAAAACTTCTTAAAACAGAGTCACATGCTGAGGCTCTTGGCATTTCCATCATAAGAACCCAGGCCGCAGATGCCCGAACGTTCAAACCAGAACACAATCCCGATGCCATCCTGCTTGATGCTCCCTGTACAGGTAGCGGAGTCCTTGGCCGCCGCGCTGAACTGCGATGGAAACTGAGCCCCGAAATAGTCCAGGAGCTCCAGCTATTACAGGTGGAACTGCTCGATCATGCAGCAGAGCTGCTTGTTGATGGTGGAATTCTTGTCTATGCCACCTGCTCCATTGAAGCTGAAGAAAATATGATGCAGGTTCGTTCATTTCTTCAACGGCATCCTGAATTTATAGTTGATCCTGTGGGCGACAGGGTGCCTGAACAGTTCCGAATAAATAGTGGTGACGCGGGTTATCTTCTCACTCTTCCAGGGGAACATGCGGGATTTGATGGCGGATTCTGTCAGCGGATGCGCAAAGTGCAGAGGACAGCAGAATGAATAGCCTGCAACTTCAGTATCGGAGTGTTCTTGAAAACTTCCTTAACTATATGCTCATTGAGCGCAACTTTGCAGCAAATACCAGAGAGTCCTACCAAAACGACCTGAAGCGTTACCTGCTCTTCATGCAAGAGTGTTCAATGCCAATGGAGGCCATTACAGCCCATCATATCAATGAATTTATCAACGAACTCTTCGCCATAGGTCTCGAAGCAAGCTCAATGGCAAGGAATATTTCCGCAATCCGCTCCTTTCATAAATTTCTTGTCACCGAACACACCCTCGACGGAAATCCAGCAGAAAACCTTCATCTGCCAAAACTGGGACAATATCTTCCGACCGTTCTGACCGTGAATGAAACCATGAAACTGCTTGAAGCTCCCCTTGTTCAAACCCCGCAGAGCAACTATTTCTTGCGTGACAAGGCAATGCTTGAACTTCTTTATGCGTCAGGTGTCAGGGTAAGTGAGCTCGTCAACCTTCATCAACAAAATCTTTATCTTGAAGCCGGCTTTATAAGGATCTTTGGCAAGGGTTCAAAAGAGCGCCTTGTTCCCGTAGGCAATTCAGCCATTGAATGGATCAACCGATACCAGAAGGAACTTCGTATTGGGCTGGTGAAACACAACTCCGACGACTATCTCTTTCTCAATGCACATGGGAAAAAACTTTCACGGATGGCTCTTTTTTCGATGGTAAAAAAATATGCCATAACTGCAGGAATCGAAAAAAATATCAGTCCGCATACCTTCCGCCATACATTCGCCACCCATCTTCTTGAAGGTGGGGCCGATCTGCGTGCAGTTCAGGAAATGCTTGGCCACAGTTCAATTGTTACCACCCAGATCTACACGCATATCGACCGCTCTTTTATCAAGGAGGTACATAAAACCTTTCACCCAAGAGGATAATTTGCTGGTTCAGTATCCCTTTGTCTCAAGAATAAGCCTTTTCTTGTCGTGACTCTCCATCTCTATACGGAATGCGTGAAGGTTCATATTGACATCAAGAAAGAAAAAGAGCAGCGAGGAGCTCAGGCAGAGCATGCTGAGGATAAAGATAGCTGACAAGAGCATTGGCAGATCTATATTGACAAGTGCACTGAGAAAAAGCATGATAATCAGCAAGGAGGCACCAAGACAGGTCATGCAGGCAAGCAGAATGGCAACACGGATATAGCGTGCCCGTTTCCACAGAATGGCCACCTCACTGTTTATCCGCAGTACATAGGCCTCAGGATTGGACTCCAGATTATCAAGCAAAGATCGTGAACGGTCGATAACACGGCCAAGCCTGTTGGTCATGGTTAGAAGAAGAAGACCGAGGCCGGAGATGAGAATCATCGGGCCTATAGAGGTCTGAAGAATAGGGACAAGCTCCCTGAATGAAGTAACTGACATTGTATCCTTGTTAGTAACATAAAAAAACGATCGTCATCATCATAACTGCAGCCCTTATGGCACCGATAACCATCACATATAAAACACTGTTAAAATAGAAATTAATCCAACCCATGCAACTCACGGCAAAGCAGTTTAACAAAAGGGTAACAATGAGCCGAAAATGTCCGGGCTGTAAACGGAGATCATGAATTCAATGAGATAACATCACCGGACTCAGGAATTGTTACCTTCAAACCCAGGTGCTCCTCTATCGCATCCCGGAATATTTTTTTAACCGGAACATCACCATGAACAACAAATATGTCCGGATTATTGAGAAACCCGCTTATCCAGCGAAGCAAATCATTCTGATCTCCATGCGCTGATAACCCTCCGATGGTATGGAGAGCGGCCTTGACCTGATAATTTCTACCGTGAATTTCCACCTCTTTCTGTCGGTTTACAAGAGACCGCCCAAGGGTTCCTTCTGCCTGAAATCCTGTCATAATCAAGGAACATTCAGGACGTTCAATATTGTGTTTCAGATGGTGCAGAATCCTGCCTCCATTGCACATTCCACTTCCAGCAATAATGATCGCTCCACTTTTTATTGCGTTGATAGCCTTTGACTGTTCCGGCCTTGGAGTAAAATGAAGGTTTTTCAGATGAGGCATAATGCTTTTGTCATTTCGAAAAGCAACAGCCTCTCTGTTATAGAGTTCAGGATAGTCCAGATAGATAGCACTTGCTTCGATAGCCATGGGACTGTCAAGAAATATCTGCCACTCGTCAAGCCCCCACTCTTCGTAATAGTGCCCGAAAATACAGAGAAGCTCCTGACTTCGGCCAATCGCAAAAGCAGGAATAAGAATGTTGCCGTTTCTTTGACTCGCCGCTTTAATAATCTCTCCTATTTCTGCTATGGTAAGAGGAAGTTCCCGATGCAGACGGTCTCCGTAGGTACTTTCGAGAATTACAGCATCCGCCTCCTCAATGGTTTCGGGATCTTTCAGAATCGGAGTTCCATACTGCCCGACATCACCGCTGAAAACCAGTTTCTTTGCATCCTCTCCCTCTTTCAACCACACTTCAACCAGGGCTGAACCAAGAATATGCCCGGCATCCCTGAAGCGTATGGTTATACCCGGAAGAATTTCCTGCTTTTCACCGTAAGGGAAGCCAATCATGGTAGTAAGAGCCTGCAATGCATCATCACGGGTGTAGAGCGGTTCGGCATGGTGATCAGCTTTCGTAACAGGGTGTTTCCGGCGATACTCGGCATCACGCTCGGCAAGAGAGGCTGAATCAAGCAGCAGTACCCGGCAGAGATCGACAGTAGCCTGATGCGTATAGACCGGCCCGGTGAATCCTTGCTTTACAAGAAGGGGCAGGCGCCCAGAGTGGTCGATATGCCCATGAGTCAGCACAACCGCATGTATAGATGAGGGATCAAAAGGAAAAGGCTTACGATTAAGCGCTTCATCTTCCGCTGAACCCTGTATCAGGCCGCAATCGAGCAAAAGTGTACAGCCATTTACCCTGAGAATATGACAGGAACCCGTCACCCTTTCCGTTGCACCGTAAAATTGAAGTATCATTGTTTTTCTCCCTGATATCAGAAGGTTTACTCATCACTGAACATTCCCAATGTGTTGGGAAAGATGAATCAATACTCACAATATACAATATTGTGTAGAGATAGCTATCTTGCTTTCCTCCGCCAGTTTTTATTACCAGTGCAACCATCACTCAACCATACATTGGTGAAAAAGTAATTTTTTGCGTACACTTGTGCATTCTACAAAGAACCCGATAAAGAGAATCCAGTGACAACCATGCGCATTTCGCGAAAAATAGAGCTCGATTACGGCCATACACTACCCAACAGTTTTTCGTTCTGCAATCAGTTGCATGGCCACCGTGGTGTGGTTGTTGCTACGGTCGAAGGAGATCTGATCAAGCGCAAAGGAGATGGAGAGGAAGGAATGGTGATGGATTTCAAATTTTTAAAAGAGATCATGCTGCAGCATATCCACGACAAGCTTGACCACGGCTTTGCCGTATGGAGAGATGACTATGAAGATCTCGACTTTATTACAAAGCGCAACTCACGGGTGCTGATTACCGATGAGCCACCTACCGCTGAATGCCTTGCCCGATGGGCTTTCAACCAGATTCGGCATCATCTGCCTGAAGGCGTCACACTCAAACAGCTCCGATGGTATGAAACACCCAATAACTGGGCCGATTGTGAAACAGCATAACTGAAATAAACGGGTAAACTTTTGATCAATCGCTTTCCCCGTTTATTTCAGTAAAAAATCATGAACAACAATTCCTCACACCCTTCCCGTTATCATTAGTGATTGGGATTGTTCTCTTTATCATCTTTTTTGGAATCCTTCCTGGGTTGATCCGAAGCTTTCTTGATATTGGCATCCTTTTTTGGCTGTTCAGGAGCCTTAAACAGACTGGAACTCTTGGGCTGATCGGGGCCTTTCCTCATATTGGCGTCCCTGTTGGGCTGATCGGGGCCTTTCCTCATATTGGCATCCCTGTTGGGCTGATCGGGAGCCCTGAAAAGGGTACTATTCTTTGGTTGATCAGGCGCTTTCCTGTTGTCGTTGCCACGATTATTCCCACGGTTGTCATCACGACGTTGATCCTGGTTGCCCCTTGGGCCATTATCGTTCTGCCGGGCTCTCTCTCTTCCCCTGTCAAGCCTTTCTCTCTCATACCGCTCTCTATCATGCCGATCTCTCTCTTCCCAGTAGCTGTGGTCATGCCTGCGGTACTCAAAATCACGATATCTTCTGATATCTTCCCAACGATGTCTTCTTATGTTATAAGGAAGATCATACTCCTGTATAACAAGCCACGGCCCGCTATAGTCTGAAGAACTATACCAGATACCCTCATTATAGAGGTAATATAAATCATCGTAGAAAACGATATCATAAGGACTGTTCATAGAAACTGAAAAGCCCTGGTCTTCGAGATAGACAAAGCTGGGCCGTGATTCAATAACAAAAGCTGGCCTATCTCCTGCATCGATACGAATGTCGCCAAGTCGTATACTGAACTCAGCCTTGGCATCGGCACCGGACATACCAAGCAGCATTCCTGCGATTCCGGCAACCAACCACATATTTTTTTTCATAGATAGCCTCTCCTGTTAACAGATTGTAAAGTAATGGAACCTCTGCGCTGCTTTTCTGCTTTTGAAAACACCACGATTGCCCCCAAAGTTGCCAGCACTCGCAGAAGATATTTTACGGGAATTTTTTCGAATAGAACAAGGTTATTAATTATTTCTGTACAAGGCAATCTGAATCAATTGTTAAACCTCTAAAAAAGGAGATGTAGCCATGGCACTGACACTTTACGGAAGAGACCCTTTGAAGATGTTTGAGGATGTCTTTAACGACAAAGTATCACCTTTTTTTTCTTCAATAGTGACACCATCCTTCAAGGTGGATATCAGCGAGGATGACACAGCTATTTTTATTGAGGCTGATATGCCGGGAGTAAAAAAAGAAGATATCAAGGTGTCGATAGAGGATGATGTGCTCTCTATCAGCGCTGAAAGAACCCAAAAGGAGGAGGAGAAGAAAAAAGGCTATCACCGTGTTGAGCGTTCATGGGGAAGCCTTAGCAGAAGTTTTACCGTCGGTGAAAATGTCGATAGCGGAAACATAGAGGCGGCCTATGACAATGGTGTGCTTAAAATCAAACTCCCTAAAATAGAGCCTAAACCAAAAATGGGCAAGGAAATAACTGTTTCATAAGACCCACTATTACACAACAGGCAAAGCTCTCACAACAAGGAGTGCTTTGCTTGTTGCAGTTCAGTCGGGTTCAGTGTTGAAAACCCAGTAGGGATCTCCGTCATGGTCGACAAGTTTGAACATCCCGGTTGCAAGCATATCCTGCATAACGGAGGATACTTTATCGCTCTCTCCGGGAAAACAGTCGACAATAGCTTTTTCCAGTTCGCGCTGCTGCACAGGATGACGTGAAACGATAGCTGTGACCGCCTGAAGCATATCAGGGGCACTGCGAAGATCCATGGTACCTTTTACCGGATGGACAACTGTTGTTACCTCTGAAAGGATAGCAATCGCCTGCTCAATGCGCTCTTCGGAAGGGAGGTGAACCTCCTGTTCAGGAGCTGGCCGGGTGGGCAGCACAAGGTGCACCATATCAGGGTCGATCTCTTTAAGAACAGCGGCAAGCTCATGTAGCGCTTCATCGGAGTCGTTGATACCACCAAGCAGCATCACCTCAATCCAGAGCCGCCCTTTATATTCCCTGCGAAAAGCCACAAGACCTTCAACATGCTGGCGAAAGGTCAACCCTGCTGCAGGACGGTCTATCTGCCTATGCAGGGCTTCCGACCCGGCATTAAGCGATGGCAGCACTGCATCGGCTGAAAGCAGCTCCTTTCGCACTTCAGGCAGATAAAGAAGTGAGCCATTGGTAATGACGGCAACAGGCGTGGTGGTAAACTTTTTAACCTCCCCGATAAGCCATCCTATTCCCTTGTAAAGCATGGTCTCCCCGGAACCAACAAAGGTTATCCAGTCAAGAGATGAGTTGGCTGTAATTGCCTCTTGAATCTCTTCCAGAATCTCTTCGCGGGGAAAAAACTCCTGCCTTTCGGTGATAAATTTTTTTGTTTTCCCCAGCTGGCAATAAACGCAGTTCCAGGTACAGCTTTTCGGAGGAAGCAAGTCAACACCGAGTGACTGGCCAAGTCGTTTGGACGATACTGGACCAAAAATGTATTTCATAATTTCACCATATCTTTATTGGTACTAATAGAGGTATGGAATAACCCGCCGCGTTTGCGCCGCATAGGCTTCATATTCGGGAAAAGATTTCTTCAAGACTTGTTCTTCATAATGCATACGCGTAAACTGCATCGCCGTCTGCGCAATAAATAGAAGTACCGCCTGCCATGAAAGAAAATTGATTACAGTTCCCAAAATTCCAACCATTTCGATCAAATATAACGGATGACGCACAAAAGCATAAGGACCATGCGTCACAAGCTTTCGTCCTTCTGGCAGAATCGAAAAAGAACGCCCAAGCCAGAACAATATCCACACTGCAAGCATGTTGCTCACAATAAGAAGAAAACAAGATAAAATGCTCGCCCATAAAGGCAAATCTTTGCATGGCCCTATTACTATTAAAGGCCACATCATATAAGCTCCTAAAATTGAAGCGATTGCAGGGAAAGTGCCCGCAAATTTACTGACTGCAGGCAAACGCACCACGTAAAGCCCTGCAATGGTCAGCGAAAAGAGACCCATTGAAATACCAGAGAGCGCGTTACTTACAGAGTAAATTTGCGGCAATTGAGGATCAAAACCTTTCAGGTGTTTTATGCCATATTGCAGACAAACCACTGCTGAAAAGGCATAATAACCCCCAACCAGAGATCGGATTATAACATCCCGCCAGAAAGCACAAATTTGTATCAAACACTCATCCCGTATGTATTTTTAAAAACAACCAAGACACCCTACAAGCCCCATAACAGTGCAGCCACCACAATGGCGGGACCAAATGGCCATTCAGCCTGGGGGCTAAGGCCTTTGAAACGGCGCCACACCAAATACCAGACCACGGTAAGCACACTGGCCCACAACACCACGTAGAGCACACCGACAACGCCCCACCAAGTGGCGAGAGCAGCCAGAAGTTTGAGGTCACCACCACCGATACCACTTTCGCCTTTGATGCGCTGGAACACCCAGGCAAGCCCACCAAACAGTCCCAGCACCACAGCGGCAGATGCTGCACTAACGAGCAGGCTGTGCGGGTTAAACCCGGCATAGCTGCTGGCAAGGCCCGCCACCCCCAGCGGCAAGACAACCCAGTCTGGCAACAGGGTGGTGTCCCAGTCAATGAGGGCGAGCAATAGCAGAGTGCTGGCCAGACTGGCCCCTGAGAGCACGGCCCAGAATGCAGGGTGGGTGGCGGTGTCAGCCGCATAGGCCCACAAGCTGGCGTTGACCACCGGCACCCAAAAGCGTCGGGCCAGCGGAATGGGCTGCTCCAGGCCGCCACCGGGGCCCTGCCATAAGTTACCGGGGGCTTTGGTGTAATGCTTTAACACCTCGCGCGGAATGATGCGGGCCGGGGACACCAGCCACAGGCCAACCCACGCACCGGCCAACCACCATGGCCAGTGTGCCCAAAGCAACATGTAGTTGAGGCTCATGGCGAGGGTTTGGAGAAGACTTCCATCAGCTGAATGATTGCCGGCCCCAGCAGGACCATCATGAGCGCCGGGAAAATAAACAAGATGAGCGGCACCGTCATTTTGACGGGAATTTTGGCGGCAAGCTCTTCGGCGCGTTGGGCACGGCGTGAGCGCATCATGTCGGACTGCACGCGCAACGCTTCGGCCAGGCTGGTGCCAAATTTGTCGGCCTGTATGAGCACTGAGACAAGGTCTTCCAGGTCTTCGAGGCGTGAGCGCAGTGCAAGGTTGCGCAAGGCTTCGAAGCGGTTGGCGCCGGCGCGCATTTCGAGGGCCGAGAGGTAAAACTCCTGGGCCAGGTCAGGGTTGTTGCGGGCCATTTCGTGCGATATACGGGCAATGGCGGCATCGATGCCCATGCCCGACTCGGTGCAGATGACCATGAGGTCGATCATGTCGGGCAGGCTGTTTCGCATGCGTTCGATACGTTTTTTTGTGATGAAGCCCAGCAATATTTCGGGCAGGTAGTAGCCTGCTGCGGCTGTGAGCAGCACCATGAGCATGACTCGAATGAAGGTGATGTCGGGCTGGGTGAAATGCAAAAACAAAGCGAGCACCACTGGTAGCACCATTGAGAGCAGGGTTTTAACGGCGAAGTAGTACTGAGGTGCGTTTTTTTGGCGAATGCCGGCTTGAAAAAACTTGATCGAAACCTTGGAGCTTTGCCACCCTTCTTCCGGGAGCGAGAGTTTAGAGAGGATGTTGATGACTGTGGCTACTTTGTGGGTGTTGGCCGTCTTTGACGATGAGCTGTCGGCTGGGGCTCTGCCTTGGCGAGCGATGTTAGAGAGGCGTTTTTTGAGGGCGTTGTTGACCACCCAATTGTACAACGCGAGCACACCCGATGTGACAGCGGCCCCCGAGAGCACGATAGTCAGGATTTGCAGAATGGTTTGCATGGTGTCGGGTGACTATGTTTAAACCTTGATATTGACGATGTTGTTGAGCACAAAGAAGCCAAAAGCCATAAGCCCACCACCGATGAGGATGACGGTCTGGCCTTGGGAAGTGGTCCAGAGCAGCGACATGTAGCCGGGGTTTACGAGCGTGAGGAGACCGGCGAGCAGAAATGGCATACTGCCCAGTACCCATGCTGATGCGCGTCCTTCGGCTGCGAGCGTACGAATTTTACCGCGCAGTTTGACGCGTTCGCGCAAGGTTCTGGCCAACCCATCAAGTAGTTCGGTGAGGTTGCCGCCAGTTTCGTGCTGGATCTTGAGCGAGATGACAAAGAAGTTAAGGTCGTAGCTTTGAACGCGATCGGCAAGATGGCCGATGGTGTCTTTGAATGGGATGCCGAAGGAGATTTCATCGAAGACAGTTTTCCTGAGTTGTGCCAGTTAGTGCCGAAACTCAGAACTCAAGAAGTCGCTGAACCTCGTTTGTAAATTCGCTTGTACCCATCTGTTTGACATAAACCTCACCGGTTCGTTCATAACAAAGATGGATTTCATGGACCCGCCAGATTTCCTCCTGGACTTTTCGTAATGACCGGTGCATTTTTATTTCGAGGTATTTGCCCATCATCAAGGCCATAAAGCAGACGAGCATATGAGCCCTGATGGCATCCTCCGTGCGATGAAAGATCGGTCTGGCCTGCAGGTCGGATTTGCTCATGCGGAACGCCTGCTCTACGTTCCAGAGATCATGATAGTAGTCAATAACTGCACTACTCGACAGCTCCTTCTCAGGGATGTTGGTGACATAACCTTTGATGCCAAGAAGCTTCTCTGCCTTTGCCTGAAGATCGGTATCGAAGATAAATGGCCTGTCGGTGTCCTTGGTTTTCTTGACAAACTTTGCCCGCCGACCGGACTCGTTTTTATCCAACAGGGCAAGCGCCCGTTTGACCTGTTTATCGAACTCTCGCTTGTCCTTCTTGTACCGGGACTCCGAGAACTCACAGATCATGGTGGCATTCTTTACTGCAGACTTGTAGCTGAAGCGCCGTAGAGCCTTATCGGTACGCGGTAGTGTTTTGTGAATCTGATCGATGAAGCTCGCAGCAGTACTCGCCAACCGAGCCCCTACGATGTAGCGGTATCCTTCATTCTCCAGTTTCAGTATGTTGTCTTTTGAGAGCATACCGGCATCGGCCACAATAACCGGCTTGGTTTCGCCAACACGCTCCTGAAACCGTTGAATGACCTTGAGCATCGTTTTTCCCTCGAAGGTGTTGCCCTCGAACACCTCATGCATGACCGGAAAACCTGAACGAGTGGTGATGAGGCCAATGACGATCTGTGGCTGCATTGGCTTGTTGTCCTTGGAGAAGCCCGGCTTCTGAAAATCGTACTCCTTGAAGGATTCGAAGTACAGGGTGGTGACATCGTACAATACCAGGCTGAACTGCTCCTGCAACTCTCCTTGAGCGGTCTTGATGGCTGCGGCTTCTATCCCCTCCTGATGCTCCAAGAGCTTCGGAAATAGGCGATAGAGGGTTCGCTTCGCATAGGTGACCTTGAAATGCAACTCAAGAAGTTTCATCGAGCGCAACTTCGATGTCGGCTCGATAATGCGCATGAGTGCCAGATCAAGATACAGTTCCGGCAAAGATCCCATGCCGCATTTTCGGGCGCAGGCGAGCATCGCATTGCGGGCAAACTGATGGGTGATGCCAACAGCTCTTGATTTGTCAAGAACCGCCTTGAACAGTGATGATGAAGACAGCGTATCAGTACCAGTATCAGTAAACAGATGTGGCTGGCGGCAATGGGCTTCGACATATTGTTTGGCCTCATCCAGCAACAATTCAAGCTCGTGCTCGTCGTGGGCGCTGCCAATATGTTTGAGAAAAGGACGCCCCGTTCCTTTATTCTGAACTACCTGTACGGCAGTTGCTCCGGATGCAGTCTGCACCTTTCTGATTTTCAAGTCCCCACGCATAGGGAGAAGATAGCATTAGTGCCAATACTCAGGAACCCGAAAATATTAACTGCAATAAAATCAAGAACTTAATTTTCTTGGTCAGCGCTTTTTCAAATTTTGGCACAAGTCAGGAGGATGTTGATGACTGTGGCTACTTTGTGGGTGTTGGCCGTCTTTGACGATGAGCTGTCGGCTGGGGCTCTGCCTTGGCGAGCGATGTTAGAGAGGCGTTTTTTGAGGGCGTTGTTGACCACCCAATTGTACAACGCGAGCACACCCGATGTGACAGCGGCCCCCGAGAGCACGATAGTCAGGATTTGCAGAATGGTTTGCATGGTGTCGGGTGACTATGTTTAAACCTTGATATTGACGATGTTGTTGAGCACAAAGAAGCCAAAAGCCATAAGCCCACCACCGATGAGGATGACGGTCTGGCCTTGGGAAGTGGTCCAGAGCAGCGACATGTAGCCGGGGTTTACGAGCGTGAGGAGACCGGCGAGCAGAAATGGCATACTGCCCAGTACCCATGCTGATGCGCGTCCTTCGGCTGCGAGCGTACGAATTTTACCGCGCAGTTTGACGCGTTCGCGCAAGGTTCTGGCCAACCCATCAAGTAGTTCGGTGAGGTTGCCGCCAGTTTCGTGCTGGATCTTGAGCGAGATGACAAAGAAGTTAAGGTCGTAGCTTTGAACGCGATCGGCAAGATGGCCGATGGTGTCTTTGAATGGGATGCCGAAGGAGATTTCATCGAAGACAGTTTT
>JABDHK010000037.1 GCA_012972835.1 Chlorobiaceae bacterium
ACCCGCCCTGTTTTTTTTAGCGTTTAAAAACGCAGGGAGGCTTATTTTCGAACAGTTAAAAAATAAGATTTGTGAATGTCAATATAGGATGTCCCCCTGTGGGGACGGTTCTTGCGCCTTTACCGTCCCTACGAAGAGCAAAATATTACACCCAATTTTTGGCAATGAAAATATCATGCTCTATGTGCCAATTCAACTTATGACTCCTTGCAAAATCAACTAATAATTCTATAGAAGGATATGCTGAAAATTCTGGAATATTTAGATTAAAGCAACGAACGTCGTCTACAAGAATACAAATCTTATTAAAATTAATAAGATTTTCACTAATATTTCTTAATTCATCAATAATAGGGGTACTTTGAGGTCCTTTAAAAGTTATGCCAGCAGAATAGTGTCCATCAAGCCAGAAATTAACATCTCCCTTTATTTTTGGAAGTAAGCCTGGAAAAACATCTTCACTTGTTCCGTTTAATATTGAAACATTTTTATAACCACTAAAATGCTTTTTTGCATTAGCAAATAAAGTTGGCTCAGGCTCAATACTATAAACTTTAGAAGCATTTTTGGATAACAACTCTGTTGTTTGACCTAAAAATGTTCCAGTTTCAATCCAAGTTGCATTAGGAATGCTATTTCTAATAAGACATGCTTGTTTTATAAAATTTGGAGATGGAGCAGAATATTTGTTCGTTACCCAAGCAGCGTAATCTCCTAAAAATTTAAAAAATCGATATGGGTAGCTATTTCGTAGGTAGGTAGTCATTTGTTATTGGACTTTATTTTTAAATAGAAAGTGTTAAAAGAATTAAGGTGAGGTTTTATATTAAAGTACACAGAGAGCATTTATCAAATGAAACTATTTAATTTAATTTTTTTTAATTGTGTATATACCACAACCGAATATAAGAGGAGCTGTAATATCAAAGAGATTAGCATGTTTATGCAAAACCCCTTCATCATCGACATAATCGAAGCGAATAATTTCAATTGATTTATCGTTATACCAATTAAGTATATCGAGAGGGTGAAATACACGATGTGCATTATATTCTATTTCATTTTTTTTTCCGATCGGAAAGCTGATGTAAAGAGTCCCACCTTTTTGTACCAGTTTAAGTAAGTTTTTAAAACCTTTTTTATGACCATCAGGATCAATGATATCTCCATATCTGCCCAAACCAAAATGTTCAATAACATGTAGGCAACTAACTGAGTCTGATATTGGAAGATCATTAAACTCATTCATCAAATCACCCTGATGATATCTTATATTATCATGGCCACCATTGGTAAGTGGTCGAATATCAACAATTTCAATAGGTCTAAATGATGCGACATGTGCCACAAAACCATCAACACGTGATCCGATATCAATATGACGATCTGGCTTTTTTTCATTAATAAATGAGGCTACCAAAAGGTCTTGATGATAATAATGACCTTTGGCTGAACCGGATTGATCTTTATAGTCCGAAAGAATTGGGAAGTAGTGAGTAATCTCTCCACCCATTTTCTTAAAAGTTCGAGCTTGATTAATAAAAAGTGGAAAGTAGCGAAGATTGATTAGAGCGAAAGGATTGAAACCAAGAAACATTAGTGGCCTTGCTAATAACTTAATTGATAATTTAAATGCTTGTTTCATTTTTTTTCAAAACCTATATTTAATCAATATAAAAAGACTTAATCTTATTTTAACTTGCTATTTCGAAAGTATAAAAATAAAATAGTAACATAAATTTTTAATCTAATGGTAGCCCATTTTACTTATCTACCTTCTCACACTCAAACATGCCATAATTTCATTAACTTTTATATTTTATTACCAAATACTTGAGTAGTCAAAAAATTTTATCCATGTCATTCAAAAGAATATTTGCATCAATTACTTATGAATAAATTATCCAACTAATTAATTGTCAGACGTTTCCATATAGCTTGATGGTTAGTATTACTCGTTTTTAAACGACCTTTAGATAAAATGGCAGCCCAAAATGCCAAAGAAGATCCATTTGTCTGAATAATGCGATATTCACTAAAAATTGATATTAGCTCCCATGCAGTTAATCCTACTGATGGAATAATCTGTATGTTGAACGGTAGTTTTATCTTGCTTATCTCTTCTTCAAGAAGGCTTTCCTGGTCAGTCACTAGATCAGTATCTGTCTTAAGATCAAGTAAACATTTCCGAGCAAAAACTCTCGCTTCCGTTGATGACCTAAAAAAATCACCGAGTCGCACATGCGTAACGTTTTGCCGAACAACAGGTTTCAGGAGATTAGCACTTAAAAGTTCATGTCGCCAAACTTCAAGAACTTTTCCTGCTTCAGTATTATTATATTTTTGATATTGACTTAAGGATTGAAAGTAACCATCAATAATTAAACCGTAGCCGGGAAATGAGAATAACAACTCCCTTTTAGTAAACTTCCAAATAATTTTCGGTATCCGCATTTGAGCTATAATATCCGCCTTTTCAACCACTGTAACCGGCAATATCGCGTTTTCAAGCAATACCTGTAACTCAAAAGCACGCGAAGTTGTATATTTTTCGAGTTTTTCAGTTATTAAGCTCATTGATGGCAATGCAAATCTTTCAGCCACTAAACATCCTGTAAAATATTGAAATAACTGATTACCAAGACCTCCGTGTAATAATACATGTATTTCATTATGCTTGTGATTCTGCATAATTCACTTAAATATTATGATTTTAAATTGTCCATAAATTATATATAATCACTTAATTTTTTTACCTTATCGAATGAATGCTTCGTGGAATTTATTCATGCTAATGTTGTTGATTACTTCCTACACTCTTCATAAGCAGCTTCCAACTGATCGGTAATTGTATCCCAAGAATAAAAGTCACAAACACGGATTCTGGCAAGCTTTCCTGTTTCAATGAGTTTCTTTGGATCAGACAGAGCCTTTTGTATTTGTTTCGTGAGATCTTCAACGTTTTTACTTTGAAAGGTTAATCCGGCGTCACCAATAGCTTCACGGTTTTCAGGGATATCGCTGACAAGGCAGGCATTGCTATAACTCATAGCTTCGAGGAGGGCTATTGAGAGACCTTCGATTTCGGATGGCTGAACATAGAGTCTTGCATGGCTGAAAAGTTCGTCTATGAGTCGGCCTTGAACAAATCCTGGAAAGAGAATGCGAGGATTGTTATCAGCCAAAACGCGCAATTCATCCTTATACTCCTCCTCTCCTTTTGCATTTCCAGCAATTACTAAGTAGCAATCGGTGTCAAGTTGCTTGTAGGCGGAAATAAGGTAGTGAGCACCCTTCTCACGAACAAGCCGGGATGCGAAAAGGATATATTTATCCGGCTGTAAGCCAAGTTTATAAATTTCAAGAGCTGGCGGTGAATCTTTCAAGTCGGCTCCTGTGGGGATATAGGACATCTGGATTCCATATTCCCGCTTGTAAAACTCACATTGAGTTTTTGAGACGGCTGTCAAGGCACCAGCATGACTAATAGAAAGTTTCTCAAGAAATTTTAACGTGCCTCTGCCAAAATTACTCCATCGACTTCGTTGCCACTCAACACCGTGCATCTGAAGGACTGTAGATATCCCCCGCAACTTGAATAGCCATGCAAAAGCTCCTATAGCAACACTATGCAGATGAACAACATCGGCACCATCACGACGAAACAGTTCGATCAAAGCCGCTGCTGCGCCGGCTGTTATCTTTTCCGTTGATGAGCGTTGCAAACATGGCACATGGACAATTCGAATTCCTTCCGAAGTTATCAGCGCCGGCCCATGATGCTTCATGGAGTATACCGTCACAGTATGGCCTCTACGTACCAGACGCGAAGCGACCTCACGTGTATATTTTTCAATACCACCGCCAAGCATCAAGTGCTTGACAACAAGAAATGAGATATTCACGCTACGCCTGCCCCTTGGCGGGGATCCTGACCGACATCAGCGTATGTAAAACAATCACCACAAACACGCTTTCCAGCAAGAGATTTAAACTTGCTGGTCACAATCCAAGGCAAAACATGACGAACATACTTTTTCATAACAGGCGAGGCTGAGCCGATCATCCAGCAATTTTTGGGGCAGGAGGCAACCTTATGCCGAACAGCAGCAGCCTCCTCACCATTCCATATGGTCATAAAGTCCACTGCGTCATGAAGATTACCCATACTCTGCTTCCAATACTTCTCCTCCATTCCGTTACAAGGCAAAACTTCACCAGAGGGATCAATAAAAAAGTTTTCAGAACCAGCCTCACAAGGCAAAAGCCGCCGACCACCGCGAACATAATTGATCAGCCCAAGATTAAAATATGCCCGGAACCAGGACTTCAACTGCGTCTCTTTCAACAGACGATTAATCAGTTCCTCAAAGTTTCCGCAAACCTCATCAATATTGGTGATGACATTGTCATCCTTTTGGAAGTAGAATGAGTTATGAAACGCAGCCGTAGCAAACTGCAGATTCAAACCCTTCGACAATTCATACAGCCAAAGCATATCCGGTGAATTATGATTAGAAACCGTGATACCAAACCCGATATCCTTCACCCCCATTTGCCGCAAACCAAGCAAGACACGTAAACCACGGTCAAACCCACCAGACTTCCCCCGCAACTCATCATTCTTTTGCGACAACCCCTCAATACTGATACGAAACCCAAGCTGAGGAAACTCCTTCGCCAACACAAAAATACGATCTTCAAACCAGCCACTGGTTGAAATGACAATACGCTCGGTCTTGGTGAAAAGAATGCGAATAATATCAGCCAGATCCTCACGAACAAAAGGCTCCCCTCCAGTAACATTCACAGCATTTAACCGGGGTAGTTTTGCCAACAATTCCGGTTTAAACTCAGTTTTAGGATCAGTCTGGTGCTGCCAGATATTGCACATCTGGCAACGCATAGGGCAGCGATAGGTAACAATAACAGATGCGTCCATATTCAATATATATTAACACGAGATGGAGATAAACAAAAAAAAATATAAAATTGAAATGAAATAATAATTCTATCACTCTTAATATTAAAACGTAACAAATTATTTTTTATAGGCATTTGCTATTGTTTTTACCTTTATATCCCAACTTAATTCAAGTGAACGAGATAGTGAACCTTTAGAATATTTCATGACTAATTGAGGATCATTAAGCAACTTATTAATTCCATTATAAAATCCATTAATAGACTCCTGGGGATTCAAAAAAGGAATTTTAATACCACAGGTATCGTCAACAGCTAAAGCCATCCCACATGTATCATGACAGACTACCGGTAAACCCCAGCCCATTGCTTCAAGCAGGACAAGGGAGGTCGCTTCGCGAAAGCTGGTATGAACAAATACATCAGCATTCTTCATGGTTTGAATTGCATCCTCATAAGACAATCTGCCATACCAATTAATATTATTTAAAGACAAGCTTTCAGCAAGGTTTTTCCAGTTTTTCGTTTTAGGCCCTGTGCCGAGAACACTCAAATATACTTTTCCAATATCAGAAAGCTTTGACATAGCATACAACAATAATGGCAATGCTTTTCTTGGTTCATGTTGCCCTGACCACATTATTTCTAATGGCCTTGTACCATCAAAATTTCGTAAAAAACCTTTAATAACTTCAGGAGCTGCAGATTCAAGTAGTGGTACACCTTTATTACAATCAATATGACGTACAACTGAAAGATCTTGAGAGCTAATAGTCCATATCTGTTCAGATTTTCTTACAACAGATTTAAAGAGCCTACTTGAACTTTTAATTTCAAAATTAACATTACGCATTAATTCAAATAAAAATGAATTAATACCTTGAGATATTGCAAATTTCAATGGGACTTTAAACATACCACCTACTGGTCCCCAATAAAAGGGTAAATCAGATTGCCATAAATAACCTGGGTTAATGAAAGAAACAGGTGTTAACTGATGAGTAACATCAAATTTATCAAAACCAATATTTTGTGCGACTGAAAACGCTTCTTTATGCCACGCATCGAGGGCCTTATAAAAAAGAATCTGCCAGGCAAATCCTTTCGTTATTTTAAATAACTTTTGATAAATAATGGCACAAAGCAACGCTGTCCTTGGCTGCTTGACAAATACAACTTTTAAACCTGCAATTTCTCCATTATCATTTATATACTTACAATAAGCTTCTCTACAATCACTTGGGTGAGGGTAAATAAGAGAGCCTTCACTACATAATACAGTAACGTCATGATATAATGCCAATCGAGACACTATGTTCCAACCAACAGCACATTCTGATCCTTGGAATGGAGAAAAAGAAGGCGAAGAAATAAGAACACGAAGTCTTTTCATTGTATATTTTTTATTAAAAATTGAGAATATATTGACACTCAAGGATATATCACCTATGTGAAATAATATTTTTCTTCAATACTTTTCTGGTATTTTATCACACCAGTTAGAATACTATCATTATTAATTTATTTATTATTGTTTTTAAGAAATAAATATACTCTAATATATATTTTCCTTTAGATATATTTTTTTACGTTTAAGAGTACCGCACAAAGTCTATTCATATGCACTTTTGATGTATAATGCGTTTTGAAAGCTAATCTTGGACGCATTCCGAAGGCAGTCAACTCATGACCATCACATAATTTTTCAAGTGCCATAGCAAGTGCTTCAACGTCACATGGTGGTACAAGAAGTCCTTCATCCCCTTCATTAATAATTTCAGGAAGACTACCAATATCGGATGTCACAACTGGCTTATTTGCACTCAGCGCTTCAATAACTGTGTTAGGCATATTTTCCAGCCATATCGAAGGAGCCACCACAAATGCACAAAATTTGATTTCCGAAACAAGTTCAAGGCCATGCTTCCTACCAACAAAGTCAACCAGTTTTAGATGCTCTATATCCAAAAGAGAACTCAAATAATCCCTATATATTGGATCACAATCACCAACAAGCCGTAAACGCATTGATGGAAAATGGATGGAATTAAACGCACGAACAAGCACTTCAGCACCTTTTTCATGCGCTATCTTACCGACAAAAAGAAAATAAGGTGTCGAAATAGGTCGACCAATATCCGATTCAACCATCAAATCTTTGGTAAATGATGGTAAATGAATGACTCTATCCTTTGATATTCCAGCATAATTGGTTAAGCAAAAAGCCATCACTTGGCTGGGACATATAAAGTAATCCACTGCATTATACCATTTCATACGCTTTACAAACTGCATTTGGAGATACCGAAGAAGCGATGCTGCCAATGAGCTTTGCATACATCGATGACTTATGCAGGCTGATGAACGATCCACACATTCCTTGCAGATAACCCCTTTGCGTAAAAAATGATAACTCGCACAGAACATATGATAGTCCGAAAGCCTATATATAACAGGGATGCCGAATTCTCGTTTCGCTATATGAAGAATACGGGGAAGCATCGATGAGGAAAGATAAATGCTGTACACAAGATCGGGCTTATATTGATCTAACACTTGACGGAACTTGCGATCAACTTCAGGGTTCCAGAACATCCTCGTAGCAGCTAGAAACTGTTTTCCTACAGAAAGTTTTTGACTGCGAAGAAGACAAGGCCCTCTTCCTGTAATCGGATCTGGAAAATTTGATCGATAAGGGGATTCGTACGACTCATCATAGTCGAAACAAAATGGAATCACTTCATGACCAGCAGACTTAAGCGCAGCTGTGATATTAAAAAAGTAACTATCAGGCCCTCCATAAATAAAGTAATGATAATTAATAATAAGAATTCTCATTTATTTATAGTGCTCAGAATTAATGTAATTAGGAAAAGCATGATTATAATATTTTAATAAATAGTATTTATAAAAAGCATATGCTTGATATTCTATACCATACTTTATATTATTCAAATAATTTATTTATTAGTTTTTTGTAGTATATTTATTTCGGAATTTATACTCAGATAACTACCTACCATCAAATCGTATTCATATGAACCAAAATATTTGCATCCTGCTCTTGGAAAAAAAGTCATTTCTCCAACATATATTTTATTATTTACTAAATATAGATCTACCCTAACAAAACAAAATCCATCGGATAAATGAGCAGCTAATTCCAACATTTCTTTTAACTGAATAGGTTTTTCAGGTTTTTTACTTAACAATGGATAACGTGTCTTAAATGGCATGTTATTCCATTCAATATCAAATATTTCTTGCTGATGTTCTATTGATCGATTTGAGTCGACTTCAATATATAAAGGCGCACCGTGAAAACACCAGATTTTATAGTCATCCGGCTCCTGGTTTTGATTATTACCAAGATAATTCTCACAAAGTATTCTTTTTGGCATATCTTTATATATTAATTCTCGCCAAAATAAATAATAATTATTTCTATTCCAAAAGGCTATAGATGCCTTAAGTTGTTTATGTACTATTTTTGATTTATCGTGACATATAAAATTCCAACCGCTTGCATGTGATGATTTTAAAGCAAATTTATTAGGGATTTCTTTAAAATTTATTTGCTTATAATTACTATATATTCCATGAACAATATTTAAGTACTTTTCACATCCTTTTTTTGTTATAAAATCTATAAGGGATACTTTATCAGCGCAACTTGAGCCTGTGCTATCATTCCACTTTATTTTAAATAATGACATTTTTTCATTAAACGTTAATGGATTTTTTAAATCCATCTCCATTTTAAATGATTTTCTATACATATATTTAATAAATTCCTCATCGGTATACCGCAAATTATAATATTTTACTTTAGCTTCAATCAATCTATAATAGAAATGGCTTCCTTTGATAATTATTGGCATAAATTTTATATATATTATGTAAAACTTAATTAGTCATTAATAAATAATTTTTTTATTTCCTATATCTTTTCATTATTCGGCTAAATAATGCAAATTTCTTCTTACTGCATAAGAATTTAATCCTCTGTATATCCTATCAAATATCTTAAGAACATATTGTGTATTCCCATAATACATATTTAGAAGAATTTGCAGAATATAATATTTACCTTTAGAATACACAAGATATTCCTTTCCTTTTATTACTACTTTATACTGTATTGGAGTATATCTTTTAATTCTTCCTGGACTGCCCACAACATTACCATATTTTATTTTTTCTTTTTTACTCATATCATTACCAATAGTAAATAACTGGTATCCTATATTTCTTGCTATTTTCATTCCTTCTTTTGTTGCGCTTCCTCCAGGCCAACATAAGCACAATACCTCCCTATTTAATTTTTCTTCTAATATTTTCTTGGAACTTATAAGTTCATCGAATACTCTTTGCTCATAATCACTTTTACTTTCATATTTTGATGCTATTATATTATTTTTTTTATATTCTAATACTTCTTTATCTAATATATCTTTCCAGTCTCTTTTTAAAAAGAATTTATCATCCCCATTTTTCTTTACAAATTCTATCATATATTTATCCAGCAATACATCAACATTATTTTTTATTGTTTCTAAGCTTTTTCCATGTTCATAAACCGGCTGCCCATATATAACGAGTTGTTTATTATCACATTGCAACAAAGGTTTTTGTTCAATATTATTATTCCATGTCATCCATATATATTGATCACCTGGATGCCTATAATCAATAATATTATTATTTTTTGGATACCAAGTATGCGTCATCGCATGACTTTCAGCGAAGATAACCCCTTCTTGTTCCATTTTTATTATTTCATTCCATGATAAATACCCATGTATATCCTTTTTTATATTTTTATCATTTTCAGTATATATTTCACGTAGTATTTGTTTTTTTTCAACAAACTCTGGATTTATAAATACAGTACCCTTTAATCCATATTTTTTCATGATTGGATAGGCGTAAACATAATTATCTAAATACCCATCATCAAAAGTCAGTGCAACCGTTTTTTTCGGCAATTTAATAAGGCCTTTATAATGATCATTTAACTCAGACATATTGCAGGTATAAAAACCATGTTTTTTGAGTTGAATAATCTGGTTTTCGAATACCTTGATTGGACAAGTTAGATGAGACCAAATCCAATTGTTATCAACAAAGCCAACTGAGTGATACATTAAGACGGGAATACTATTGTTTTTCATAAACTAGAAAATATTTTTTGATATTCTTCTACAACTTGTAAGTATGTGTATTTATCATTATAAGCTGAAAATGCATTGTTTTTAATACAATCTAAATGATAATGATTATCAATAGCATATTTCATCATTTTTTCTAAAGTTAGTTCATCGTCAAATATTAACCCATTTTCTCCATGACTTATAATACTATTAATGCCCGGAGAATTTGCCCCAATAATTATTAATGAGTTAAACATAGCTTCCAAAAGCGATATAGGTGTTCCTTCATATTTACTTGCTATTATATATGCGTCAGTTAGTGAATAATACTCATCAATCTTATCTCTACTAACGTTACCCAACAAATACACACAATGTTCTAAATTATTTACTTTTATAAACTCATTCATTTCATTATACAAAGGTCCATTGCCTGCAAAAAATACCAAAACTTTCCTCTTTTTAATATATTCTATCCCAATATTTTTTATTGCGTTTAAAATCATTTTTGGCCTTTTTAGGTCTTTTAATGATCCAACGTAAAGGAATATAAAAGACTCTATATCTACATTATAATTAACTCTTAAATTTTTTTTAGAGATATAACTCTGTTTAAACGGTATGAGTGGGGGAATGAAATTGACAACAATACCTGCTCGTTTTGAATACTCTTTACATATTATTTCTGATACGCCGATAACCTTGTCAGCATTTTTAAAAAATATTTTGTAAGGCAATGCAAAATACCACTTAGACATTCTTCCGCCATGAATAACTACTATGTATTTTTTTTTGTATATTTTTTTTAAGATTGGAAAAATTATCCAGTTATACCATTTTGACCGTGTAAAACTTAATATATATACATCAACATTTTTAATAGTTGTTATAATCGCAAATAATAAGCTAAAATATGGACCAATATATTTATTATTTTTTATTCGGATATACTCTGCTTTTTCGCAACCTATATTACATAAACTAGCATATTTTATTTCATTTTTGTTTATTAGCGACTTAATAAGATTATAATTAAAAACTTCTACTCCACCGAAATGCATTGGATATAGATACGTTGTAATAAATAATATTTTTTTCAATTGATGTTTAATTGTTTATGGGTAGTATTCTGGAAAAACTGAATCCCAGAAAATCTTTCACAGTAATCAACGGAGTTCGTCAGTGATGCCTTTATCCTTACCCGTAGACGTATCCAAATATTAGCATCAATATGGATGGCAGAGATCGTGCGTTTGATAATTTTTTTATCGAGGGATTCTGTTCCGGTGCAGTGTTAGGTGCTTAAATTCCGCTTTGTTTGTGTCTACCTGATGGGGTCCATTATACTAAACTGAACAATACAATCATTGCGATTTGTATTGACGATTTATAACAGAAAAAGCTAGATTCAAGCTACTACATCTTTATACGTGATTGAATGAGTGACATGACACTCTATTTTATTACCGAGGCTTTGCGATTACGATCCATAACTTTTGCCATGAACTCTAAGCGCCTTGTTTCCTTAGCATCCGAGTCAACCCTTTCCAAAACTTTTGTGCGGTCAATTGCCCGCCCTTTCCAATATGCGACAAATGCACGAATCTTATCTTCTTGTTTGGTGACGTTGTTTTCCGTATTTCCAATATTTAAATAGAAGTTGCAGCCTGATAAATCGGTATCATGATATCCTGAAATTACAGGCAGACCAAACGCAACATATTCACGCACTTTAAGCGGAGACGCCTCGTTCATATTATTACGATGCAGTGCCAAGGTACCAATACCTACATCCATACGCTGATAGAGATTACCAATTTGTGATTGCTGCAGATACCCATAAGCATAGACATTAGTCAAGTTTCCCAGAGCTATGTCAGATGGTCCGGGTCCAACGAGGTGAAAATCCCAATCCGGTAGTTTTTCAGCAAGTATAATAACTTTATCTACACCATGCCACGGCATCCCTGGACTCCCAACAAAGATCAGTTGAGGACGCTTATTTTTTGGAGGTGGACGAGGCTCGAACCTAGTCACAAGAAAACCATTCGCCACAACTTTCATCGGTACACTACCAGAAAAATAGTGCTTGGAAATCTCTTCAGATACAGAAACAATTCCCGCAGCACCACCCAGAAGCAACCTTTCCTTAAATGTTTGAAAAACTCCATCCCTACTTAGCAACTGGCGTTCATTCTGTGCAATTGTATTGAGTTCCAGGATATATGGAGCTATTCCGGGTAGCCTACTAAGAAGACCTGATTGCCAAAGAGGAGTCCGCTGATATATAACGTCAGGATGGAATTTCCAGATGTGTCTCTCAAGCATACCAACACTAAGCGCAGAAGATATTTTATTGAGATACAAGAACTTCCTGAATAAATTGAATGGTCGAATAATGGGGGTGGTCATTGATTCATCAATACATAACGGACCGTCACACGGAGGAGTCACAACAAAAACCCTTACTTCATGACCACGTTCACTCCATATCCGCGCCTGATTCTCAACCTTTGCCAAGACACCGGATGATGAATAGGCATCCCAGATAATGGGGTAGGCAATACGCATTATCCTGCCCTCCTTCGGATACCCTGTATTAGGTCTTCCACAATATGAACAGCAGCCTTACCATCCCCAAACGCACTGGTTCGAGCACCTAAATTATGCTGGTTCGTCAAAGCAGCTTCCACGACCCCCTGTATAAACACTGCAGAGTTCGGCGGAGCCAGAATGTTCCACCCTCCTTCCAGCGTCTCAACCCATTCGGTTTCATCACGAAGAGTTACACACGGCACACCAAAAAACATCGCTTCTTTCTGTACCCCTCCGGAATCAGTGATAATCAGCGCTGCATTTTTCTGCAGTGCTACCATATCCAGATAACCACACGGTGGTAGCACGATCAAGGCAACCTCAAGTTTTGTCATAAGATTAGCCTCCTGCAATACCCGTAAAGTACGAGGGTGAATGGGAAACACAACAGAATACCGCATAGCCAAGTTAATTAGCGCATCCACTATAGCTGTAAGACGAGCAAGGGAGTCGGTGTTCTCGGCTCGATGGACAGTCACAAGTAAATAGTTGCCCTGTTCAAGATTATGACTGTCCAACAGTTTCTTTCGATCCGAAGCTTGTGCCCCATGAAATATGGCCGCATCATACATCACATCACCCACCAAAAGGCTTTTAGCTGAGAGCCCCTCATTAGTCAGGTTGGCCATTGCTGTTGTTGTTGGAGCATAAAGCACATCGGACACATGGTCGGATACTATTCTGTTGATCTCCTCAGGCATGCTACGGTTAAACGACCGAAGCCCTGCCTCCACATGTGCAACAGGAATGTGAAGTTTTGCTGCTGCCAAAGCGCCTGCCATGGTCGAGTTGGTATCGCCATAGATCAAGACCCAATCTGGACGCTCTCTTATAAGTACCTCTTCAATCCGCGAAAGCATCAACCCTGTCTGTGCTCCATGCATCCCTGAGCCAACGCCAAGATGGTAACCCGGCGGGGGAATACTTAATTCATCAAAAAAAACTGCAGACATGTTGTCGTCATAATGCTGCCCTGTGTGAACCAGTACCTCAGCAATTCCTGATATTTTGCGCAGAGCGCGACTCACTTCAGCCGCTTTAACAAACTGGGGCCGAGCGCCAATTACTGTAACAATTTTATTACTCATTATTTATTTTCATGTTTCATCAGTGATCCCAATATTTTCAGGACTATGTTGATCTGGCCGGTCATATCGAGGCGTCGCACTCATCCCCAAAACAAGCCAAGCCATAAAATATAAATAGGATCGTGATGCAAATACCTCAACGCCAAAGTATACTAATGCTAAAACAAAAAACAACGAATCCGGATCCTCCCAATTATTGGAACTATTAATGTGCCTAAATGCGCGACGAGTTGCCCTAACCCAGATCGAGATTATTAGCAAAAACGGAATTAAGCCAAACTGGCTCCAGTAAGAAAGAATATTGTGCATATATGCGCCATATTCTCCAAAATCACGAACCTGGCCAGCATAATCACCTATAAACCAATGCTCAGCAAGAGCTGTTAATCCAACATCAAATTGAATCAGCCGGGATTTCATGGATGAGTCTTCGCCAGAGAAAATGCTGCCATACATCCGACCAATGAGATTTTCCTGACTCTGCAACATGGGTGCCAAGAAAATTAAAGCAGACACTATGATGGCCATTAAGATTCCTGCTCTCCCTAGTTTTAACCTGAACAAAAAAGGGATTGCCATGATAAAAGCATACAGGGACGTTCTTGTATTAAGCATTGTCAGGCAGAATAAGGCAACCAGTACAATTATCAAACGGCTGAAACGTTTCTTTACCACCGCACCAGAAAGCAATGCCCACAGCCCGAAAGTGTCCCCCAACATAAGATAAATACCTTCTTGATCGGAATTAATAATATTAAGGTTAAGTCGAAAATACGTTGAATTTATATTGACCAAAACATTGATTACCAACAGAACAAAACCTACAATTATGTGTTGTTTGAAACGACCTACTTGCATCATAGAATATCCTACGATGAACGCCAATATCGAACCACCTAAGTAGAAAAGGTTCAACTGGGTAATGTTGTCTTGAATTCCATAGCTTCTAGCTTTCTCATCCCCTAACAGCACAATCAATATCGCTAATGCAAAAAACAACGATGGTATCGCTATCTCGTTATTTAGTAATAATGAACCTCTTGAGATGCGTATAAAAAAGCTAATTGCAAGAAAATAGGACGCATATAAAAAACTTCCAGCCATCAATGGAATGTATGGTACATTGCCTACAACAAAATTATATGTAAACAAGTGCTGAACTATGCAGTAAAGTGAAAGCACAAAGAAAGCAAGGGTACCTATAGACTCACTCTTTATAGAACCTTTGCTCTTCCAGGTATCTTGGTGATAATTATAATTCATAACATGGTTAACAATTTTTTCT
This sequence comes from Chlorobiaceae bacterium, assembly GCA_012972835.1. Lineage (GTDB taxonomy): Bacteria > Bacteroidota > Chlorobiia > Chlorobiales > Chlorobiaceae > Chlorobium. Next base: position 15,045 of record JABDHK010000037.1, read on the forward strand.
ATAACACCTTAATCGGCGTGCTGCATTATTTAATCTGTTTCTGCTCAACTTGATAAGCAGTCGCTTTTATGGCTTAGATTCTTTCCTACAATCATCCCTTAAGTATCTTCTGATAAAGTTCCCGCTTTTGTTCTGAAGCGAACTGGCTATTGTGCCACAACAATGTAAAATCCCCACTAACAATACGGCATGCATTCTTGAGTTTTATAAATTTTTCAAAGGCGTCCGTAGTTACACTCAATCCCATATAGCGCTCATCGATGATAGTGCATTCCATCGCAATCAGTGGCCGAAGACGCAGATTTAGTAAAACTTGACGAGAAACCGGATCAAAAGCACGGTATTCATGACAGGTGCCACATCTAAAGCCAGCATGGTCGGCGTAGCCTAAAGTAGTATCGTAAGTGATTCCAGCTCTGACCAAACCATGCATAGTGACAGGTGTCTCCCATCGCAAGAAATGCATTCGCGCTCCCCATTCAGCCTGAATAATTCCCTCATCAACACAGACCCTTTTAAGGCGGTCGGCCTCAGCAACGATGGCGCTTTGGTTTCTATAGGTATTGTAGCTGGGATGCAAACCAATTTCGTGGCCACGTGCATGTATATTTCGTAGCAAACGACGAATCGCAGGGTGTTCAATATTGTAGTCGGAGTCTTTGGATGGATCTGTGTTACCGCATATAAAGTAAAACGCGCTCGTCAAACCATGTTTTTCAGACAAATCCATAATCCATTCGAAGGTATTATAGGGATCTGATGGATGAAGTCGATCGCGGCTCTTCAACCATTGCCAAGGAGTTCGGATAGCCCCGACCAAATCCCCACGCTTAAGTAGATCACCAGCGCTACTGCGCAATACTTGAAGTGGGGAGTGGAAAGCATTGCAACTTGGCCAATCAACATCATGACTAAGTAGAGTACGATAGGTACATTGCTTGCGTTCAAGCCCTGGCCATACCCGTTGCATTGCAGCCCACAAAATTTCTACATACTCATCAATAATCGGACGATCAAGAAAACCTGCTTTATAAGCTATAGATGCTTTAGCGGGAAAACGATCGTGGCTATCTCGAACTGTGGATATTGCTTCTTCATATCGGGAGAGCATAAAGAAAGCAGACCCAAAAACGTCAAGCTTCAGATGAGCGCTTCCAGATTCATCTTGAAAGAAACCGGATTCACCATAGAGAACTGGAATGGTATCGCTTACAATCGTAGCATCAAGGTCGCACGCAACGATATCCCAAGAGGCAAGAGGTAGCAATGGCAATGACGATATTTCTAGCCAGGCATTCGCAGCATTGGAGAAGAAAATGTTGGGAAGAGTGAGCGTAAGACCCACTCCATATATAGAACTTTCTAAAGAACAGCTATCGTGAGCAAGCTCTATCCGGAACTCGTTATCAACACTATCCTTGCAATCAAAACTAATGCCAAGCCTAGACCTAAGAATCGTGTCCAATATCCAGTCACATGATTCTACCGCATAATTAGGTCTATAAACTAATAAGCTCATCATATGTTATGAACATCCGGTTTTTGAGCAACAATAAGAGAGTGATAACCAAGTTCAGAATAAAGCCACTTCAACCAAGCTGGCCTGATTTTTCGAGTACAGTTGACAACTGTTAATCTTGCCTTTTGCTTGAGTCCAAATACTTTTCTAAATGCACCAATAATCTTTTTATGAACCATCCATGGCGAATAGAACATTTCATATCCGTCAACATCCACAATCTGAAATCCCTCTGCACTGAGCATATCTGTATATTCCTTGGCAGAGTAGAAGGCTACCCCCTTAAGATGTTTCGCTGCACCAAAGGCTCTTTGCACTTTTCTATCAAGAGTAAATAATGAGTATTTTGTATGAGCGGAAAGAAGCACGAAACCACCAGGTTTCAAAATTCGGTAAAATTCTGACATGGCCGTTCTCGGATTAGGTAAATAAAAAATAACAGACATACAATATATTAGAGTGAAAAGTGAATCAGTAAGTTTTGTATCATCAATGCTTGCCCTGAAATAGCGGAATAGAGATGAAGTATCTATACTTTCAAATAAATCTATAGCAGTCAGGTCATAGTTACCAGCATTAGCAACTGCAAGAGCATATCGACCATTTCCGCACCCTGCATCAAGAATTTTCTCCTCTTTATTCATTGGGAGCCATGACTTTATAAATTGAAGCGGTTCTTCATTTTCATTCGCTGGATGAATAGTACCTTTTAACAAACGATCCGAATAAATTGTCTCAATAGATTTATGATCTAGTGTCATGTTTGGTTAGTCCTTCATTATAAATAAGAAAAAAGCTATATTGCATATAACCTATTATTACAAATGCAATTATGGCACGAAAAAACAAAGTTTATCAAATAAAGGCAGAGGACCGTCAGGAACTGGAATCTTTGCTCAGATCGCA
>JABDHK010000038.1 GCA_012972835.1 Chlorobiaceae bacterium
GCTTCAATGGCAAAGTCACCCGCAGTGAACGGTTCGCCGATATTTTTTTCATTGATAAAATGATGTTTAATATCGCGAAGGGATTCAGGAGAAGGTTTTGCTGAGCCAATGTCGAGCTCGCGGTATATCTGCCTGGAATCTGCGGAAATGATTTCTGCTCCGATTTTTTTTGCAAGTGCGAGAGAAAGTGCCGATTTGCCTGAAGCTGTAGGACCGAGAATAACATGGACGGCTTGATCCGAAGTTGCGCGATGCACAGTTTCCCCTTGGTCTGTTATCAGCATAACAAAGGTTTCAAGACCTTGCAGACCCTTGAGAGAGGGAGCCCCACAACATTATAGTAACACCCCTCGATACGTTTGATATAACAGGCCATCAGAGGATCCTGAATGCCGTATGCTCCCGCTTTGTCGTATGGCTTTACTGAAAGAAGGTAGCGCTGGATTTCATTGTCGGACATCGGCTCAAACTCAACGGTTGTTGCAACACATTCCGTGTAGGTTTTTTCGCCGAAGAGCAGCACAAAACCGGTATAGACTCGGTGCGATCTGTTTTGCAGGCTTTTGAGCATGATGAATGCATCATCGAAACCAGCAGGCTTACCAAGAATCTGGTTTCCTTTTGCCACCATGGTATCTGCGCCGAGAATAACAGTTTTCCCCTTGTGGCTTGATATCAGTGCAGCAGCAGCTTCCGCTTTCGCTAAAGCGATGGACGTGACGTTCTGTTCCAGAGAGCATGAAGGGTCAAAAATTTCCTCGGTCTCAACGGCTGCGGTTTCAAACGGTATCTGCATCAGAGAGAGGATATCCTTTCGTCTCGGTGATTGCGAGGCAAGGATAAGCGTTGGTCTGGCCATGTTTTTTTTTATCAGTTCAGGTTGTTCCAGCCCCTTCGGTTAAGGTCTGCAAAGATCAGCGCTCCTGCAATACATCCGGTTCCGAGAAATATGAATCCCTGAAAAAGATCTCCAAAAATAACTCTTCCGGTCCCGAACAGGATTGCATAGATCATAATGATGCCCAGCGCCCAGTCAACAAAAAGCATGGTGAACCCCGTGTCGGATTTCACATCGGGCAGATTTTTTGCGACTTTTTTCCACAGCACTCCACCAACCCTTGTGGTTCTGTAGAATGTTTCAAGCTGCGCTGTTTCAGTTGGAGGTGTCAGAAAGGTTACCGCGAGGGTTACGGCAATGGTAATGCCGACAATGATGAAAATCGAAAAGGGAAAAGTAATAGTGGTGAACAACTTCAGCCATGCCAGCACAGCAAACGGTGTAATCATCGATGTGATTTCAGACCACGCATTGAGTCGCCACCAGAACCAGCGGAGAATAAGTACAAAACCTGTTCCGGCACCGCACTGTATAATGAATTCCCAGGCACCTGTTATGGTTTCGAGCACAAAAAAGGTGATGCAGAGGGAAAAGGCTGCGGTCAGGAATGTCGTCAATTTGGAAACATTGACATAGTGTTTTGGGTTGCCATCCTTTTTCAGAAAGCGTTTGTAGAAATCGTTGATAAGATAGCTTGTGCCCCAGTTCAGATGAGTTGAGAGCGTTGACATGTAAGCCGCCAGAAAGGCTGCAATCAGCAGGCCTCTCAGTCCAGGAGGTAAAACAGCCTTCATCACATAGACAAAGCCGTCTTCTTTCTGGTTGAGCGGAAGGTGTGGAAACATGACGAGGCTCACCAGGCCGACGATGATCCATGGCCAGGGCCTCAGGCAGTAGTGTGCAACGGTAAACCAGAGTGTTGCAAGCAGTGAATGTTTTTCGTTTTTGGCGCTCATCATGCGCTGGGCGATATAGCCTCCTCCGCCCGGTTCAGCACCGGGGTACCAGGATGACCACCACTGGACAAACGCCATGGCGGCAAACGAGGCAAAGGGAAGGGCCGCAGCACCTGTCAGTCCGGTGCTTGATGATGTTGCGGAGCTGAACGAGGGGAAAAAGTCGAACATCCATTTCGGAAGAGCTTTCATAAGGCCGCCGGCAGAGACGACGACAGGGGAATGGACAGCAAGAATCGAAAGAATGATACAGCCTGTCATGGCGATAACAAATTGAATGTTATCAGTGATGGATACCCCCCAAAGGCCTGAAAGCCCGGAATAAAAGGTGGTAAGCAGGACAAGTGCGATAATGATCCATACGGGGTTCAACTCCGGTGCCATAATCTTTATGATCTTGAACATAGCCAGAGTGACCCAGCCGATAATGATCGAATTGATAAAGAGTCCGAAATAGACCGCCTTGAACCCCCGAAGGAATCTTGCTGCTTTTCCGCTGTATCGCAGTTCTATAAACTCAAGGTCGGTAAGAATTTCTGCCCGTCTCCAGAGTCTTGCAAAAAAGAAAACGGTGAGCATGCCGCCCGAAACAAACGTCCACCATACCCAGTTGCCGGCGATGCCGTTTTTGGCTACAAAACCGGCAACGGCAAGCGGGGTGTCTGCAGCAAAAGTTGTCGCAACCATTCCGGTTCCGGCAATCCACCACGGAAGTTTGCGTCCCGAAAGAAAAAACTCATCGACATTTTCCGAAGCACGTGAAGAGAACCACAGTCCAATAACAAGCGTCATGAGCAGGTATCCGACGATGAAACTGTAATCCAGAATATTGAGCTGATCCATATCGCTTGTTTCTTAAAAGTTTCTTTCAGGTGCTCCGAAATTCCTGTGGCTCTCTGGTACCTGCGTTTATTTACTCATCAATCCGTGAAAGCTCACGGAAGCTCTGGTAACGGTCTTCAATTTCAAGCATATCCAGCGAAGCAATTTTCTCAGTACCGAATTTTTCGACACAGAAACTTGCCATGGCGCTGCCGTACAGCACTGCTCTGCGCATCTCAAGGTCGTTAATGCTTTCGCAGCGTGCAAGATGTCCGATAAAGCCTCCGGCAAAAGTATCGCCGGCACCCGTCGGGTCAAAAATGGATTCGAGTGGAAAAGCCGGAGCCGCAAAAATGCCTTTGTCGGTAAACAGAAGCGCGCCGTGTTCCCCTTTTTTGATGATCAGGGTTTTGGGTCCCATATTGCGGATTATCCGGGCTGATTTGACAAGGTTTGGATCACCGCTTAAAATTCGCGCCTCACTATCGTTGATGATAAAGATATCAACTCGTTCAAGGGTTTTTTTGAGCTCTTCAGGTTTTCCTTCTATCCAGAAATTCATGGTGTCGCAGATGACCAGTGTCGGCTTGTTGATCTGGTCAAGAACTTTGAGTTGAAGTTCCGGATCGATATTGCCGAGGCAGACAAATTTGGCATCACGGTACTGTAATGGTACTTCAGGATCAAAATCCGCAAACACGTTCAACTGAGTGTCGAGTGTGTCGCGGGTGTTCATGTCGTAATGATAGCGTCCTGCCCATCGGAAGGTTTTTCCATCCTCAACTTTTTTGATTCCTTTGGTATCGATGTTTCTGGAATGCAGAAGGTCAAAATGTTTATCCTCGAAGTCCGAGCCGACGACGCCGACCAGCTTAACCTCGTCGGTAAAATAGCTTGAAGAGAGTGCTATGTAGGTGGATGATCCTCCAAGCGTGTCAAAAGAACTTCCAAAAGGGGTTTCGATATCATCAAAGGCAAGAGAGCCGACAATGAGAATAGACATAATGGGATAATGATTTGGTTGATGAAAAATTACAAAAGATACGTTTTTCGCCGGTTATCCCGTCAAACCTCCGGAGGAAGTTCAAAGAGCATGCATTGGCCCGGATTGCAGGTCACAGTGAGTTTATGCTCTCTGATTGGCCACGATGTTTCGCCGATCAGGTCGTAGAGCGAAATGTTGTTCATGCTGAATTCGAGTGCACCGGTTCTTGTATGATAAAGATTGCTGTTCCCGATGAAGAGCAGTGAGCTGCCGTCCGATGTTCTCATGACGGCAAAAAGTTCAGGTTCAGATACATAAGGGATGGTCATCGATCCGGTTTCTCCGCATAGCACCAGATCAAGATACTGCTTCCTGATATCAAGAATGCGCCTGATATAGGTGTTGAGAGGGAGAAGACCATTACAGTTTTCCCAGTCATAGCTGCAGGCGCTGAAGAGCGGAAGTTTTTCTGGAGGATAGAGAGCTCTGTCTTCATCGTTGAAATTAAGTCCGAGGTTTACCGGATGCCATTCACAGAGTTCCATTCCTGACTGCAGAAAAGGGATGGCTGGCAGTATGGCACTGAGCGTGAATATAAAGATAGAGAAGTTTCTTCCGGCTTCTTCACGGGGGTAACGGAAGCAGACGCGTGGTGTGTTGTGATTTTCACCAGTGCCAAAAAACGGTAGAGCTACACCGGTTTTGTTCAGGTAATTCAATAATCCACGGATAAAGACAATATCATGAATGACAAAGGGAAGGGAACCGAACACTGCATTGAAACCTTCATCGCGTATCTCGGGTGTAGGATTGAAATTCTCATCCCAGAACGCAAACCCCGGTTTGTTTTCACGGGCAATACGTACAATACTCTTTTTCAGTTCGGAAGGCAGGGCATGGCCCATATCAATCATGGCACCGTCAATATCGTAAAGCTTCTGGTAGCTTGGGATGATATCCAGAATCTCATTCCAGAGTGAAGTATTGTTGTATTCCGGATTCTCAAGCGCACAGTCGTACATCCTGATGGTATTGTAGGCAATGTAGTTGAACGCATCATGGTTATGCATTTTCAGATAAGTCACATCACTCCATGCCGGTTGCTTGTCATCAGGGGGCCAGTCAGAAAAAGCGCTTGCAATGCGGCATAGAGTGCCGTCCTTCGCGGTACCCTTATATATCCCGTCTTTTTCATGGACAGTCACCGGTTGGGTGACGAATTGCTCACGGTATTCGGAAGATGGGGCAGGAAGATTGTGCATCTCGTGGCGATCTACCATCTCATGAATCCATGTCAGGGTATCAGGATCGAAATGTGGTGGCCCGAAGTTGCATGTATTTTCATGGTCTCTGATCCAGTAGAACCACTCAGGGTGCTCTTGTATCCAGTTGCTGTCCATAGAAGATGTTCTAAACACAAACTCAAGCACAACATGAATATCCAGGATATGTGCAGCCTCAGCAAATGCTTTGAGCAGGAATTCCGGAGAAAATCCGAGTGCTGGCTCGTCAAGCATCGGATCAAGCTTTCTTGGGTCTTTAACGGCATAAGGAGAGCCCAGTGAGCCTTTTCTGTTCTGAGAACCAATTTCAGTGACAGGGAGAATATAGACGGTATTTGCGCCGAGATTTTTTATATACGGCAGGAGTGCAATTGCTTTAAGGAAGGTGCCTGTTTCCCTGAAACCGCATGCAAGCGGTTCAGAAGCGATTGTGCCGTCGCCGTTATGGTCAAATGCTGTGGTGAGGCGAATAAACAGATTGTAAACTACCGCACTCTCTCTCCAGTCTGCATTATTTTGTCGGGGGCTGTGGGGAACACTGCATTCAAGGATGTTTTCAAGTATTATTTTGAAGTATTCGGCCGGGTTGACCAGTTCGATTCCGTTATTTTTTCCGGTCCAGATTCCGGGAACCCTGTAGGTGCCTGCGGATAAATGCATGTCCAGGCTTTCCAGCGCCTGAAGGAGCGATGCCAGGTGAGTTGTCTGCAACGTGTGATATTATGTTAATTAGGGAAGAAAACGGGAAGATAACTATTATAGAAGTAACCAACGTACAAAGATATTAATTCTCTTATGAAGAACATCAGGATTACCGTTGAATATGATGGTACATCCTTTGCCGGATGGCAGAGACAGTCCGGCAGGATTACAACCATACAGGGGGAGATAGAAGCAGCACTCGGCATGATTCTGCAGGAAGAAATTTCTCTTGCAGCCGCCGGAAGAACCGACAAGGGAGTTCATGCGAGAGCTCAGACAGCAAACTTTTTCAGTTCTTCAACGATGGATCTTTCCCGGATAATACATTCGCTGAATTCGGTTTTGCCGAAAACTATCAGGGTAAGCGACCCTGTGGAAGTTTCTCATGATTTTCATGCACGGCATAGTGCCAGAGAGAGGCAGTACCGATATTTTCTGCTTGAGGAGCCATCAGCGATTTATGGCCGTTTTGCGGGATGTTTGTCTGGAAAACCCGATATTACGGTCATGCAGCAGATTGCAGCTTCTCTGCTTGGCACCCATGATTTTTCTGCATTTTCAAAGGAAGACAGGGATAATCCAGGCCGTCTCTGTACTGTTACTGCAAGCGAGTGGTACCGCACCGATCGCTTTCTGGTGTTTCAGATATCAGCGAACCGTTTTTTACGCAGTATGGTGCGCTATCTTGTAGATGCAATGATAAGCGCTGGAAAGGGTACTCTTAATGCTGAAGAATTCCAGAGGATGCTTGACGGCGGGGTTCTGTCGAGTTCACTCAAACCTGCTGATGCCAGCGGACTTTTCCTGTGGAAAGTTACCTACTGATACAGGAGTTGCAGGATATTATTGACGTAAAAGATAATTCTATTAGTCAGGAACGGTTTTTATTGTTACTTTTTCAAGGTTGATCTCTGCTGTTTCAGCATGGATCTTTTAGTAATCTCCTTTCTTAACGAATGTGCGCTTGTGAAAATAAGGGTTTATAATAAAGCTGTTTCCATGTTCACGGTGTCGTTAATGGCACTTGTTTTTCTGGTTTCCGCTCTGCCGGTTCGTGCTGACGATCCAGTGAAAACTATCAGAGGATCGCTTCCGAAGTCTTCGGTTTCAGATATTCTTGACAGTCTTGTCAATGCAACATATTTCCAGGATGAACACTTTTCAGCCCCTTCGAAAGAAGGTGAAAAGTTTGGATTTCCCGCCAATTTTGTGCCTCAGTACAGCGATTCTGTTTATGCCTCAAGGATTTCCCTGCTCGCCCGCAAAACCCCCTTCAATCTTGTTTTTAATGATCATGTAAGGGGTTTTATAAGACTTTATGCTGTCGACAAGAGAAATACGACGGCTAAAATCCTCGGACTCACCAAAATCTATTTTCCTCTGTTTGAGGAAAAACTTGATTCCTACAATATTCCCCTTGAGATGAAGTATCTCGCCATCGTTGAATCGGCCCTTAATCCAACAGCGGTCTCTCCTGCCGGAGCCAAAGGGCTGTGGCAGTTTATGTATGGCACCGGAAAAATGTACGGTATGCAGTCATCCTCATTTATAGAGGATCGCTACGATTCGGAGAAGGCGACTGTGTCTGCATGCCGATATTTAAGGGATCTCTACAATATTTATGGCGACTGGTTCCTGACACTTGCAGCTTATAACGCCGGGCCGGGAAATGTCAACAAGGCGATCAGGCGGGCCGGCGGGGTAAAAAACTACTGGGCAATTTGGGATTACCTTCCCGCTGAAACGAGGGGGTATGTTCCTGCATTTATTGCCGTGAACTATATTATGAACTATTATAACGAGCACAATATACGTCCGGTGGAGCCTGGATTTTTGTATCACGATATCGACACGCTCAGAACCACCCGTCTTTTGTCGTTCGAACAGATAAGTGAAACGATCGGAGTGCCGATGCGCGATCTCCACTTTCTTAATCCTCAATACAAGCTTGGTATTATTCCTGCGACTGGCTCAACCGGTAGCGTTATAAAGCTGCCAAAACAATATATCGCGCAGTTCCAGAAACGTGAGCAGGAAATTTATGCTTACAAATCGCCGCAAGCCTCTGAACGCGAGCAGCTGCTTGCCAGGGTTGAAAGTCTTAATTCCGGTTCGGGAGGTGAGGGCGCTGCAGGAAAGGGAGAGAGGGTTCATATTGTACAGCAGGGTGAAAATCTTGGTTCCATCGCCAGACTTTATCGTACCTATATCAGTCAGCTCATTGTCTGGAACAACTTGAAAGATCCTGATGTTACTCCCGGCCAGAAACTTGTAGTGTTTTCCGGAGGTGATAACAGCAATTCCGGACAGGGCGATTCTGGCAGAGAGGGTCCAGTTAAGAAAAAGATAGTGATGCACAGGGTAGGGAAGTCCGAAACTCTTGCTTCCATTGCAAGGAAGTATGGTACCAGCGCCCGGCGTCTTGCGGAGTTGAACAATCTTAATCACCGGATGACTCTTGTTCGTGGTCAGCGTTTGAAAATTGAAAAAGAGGTAGTCTCATCCGAAAGACCGCGTTTTTCATCCCGTCACTCCAGGGGTGCAAGAATCGGTAAAGGCTTGAAAAGTCATAAAGATAAGAGCGTGAAAAGTCATAAAGACAGAAAAGGAGGACACTCGGGTTCTTCCCGAAAACGGAGGCGGTAGTTCAGTGGGCAGTGTTCCTTGCGCAGCGATATTCACTTACTCCATCGATTTTTTCAATAAGTAATTGTTTTAGAGCCTGTTCCATTAAAAGGAAATTTTATTATCTTAAGCCTTTTCAAGTTGCTCAACTTACAGAGAATAGTGTTTGGTAGAAAAGAGCCTTATTCAATAATTCTTAAAATAAGAATCATTAAAACGTATGCGTAATATCATTTTCACCGGTAAGGGTGGTGTTGGTAAAACCTCTGTTGCTGCAGCCACAGCGCTCAGAGCAGCAGATATGGGGTACAAGACTCTTATTATGTCTACCGATCCGGCACACAGCCTTGGCGACTCGCTTGATATTCAGTTGGGACCTTCGCCGGTGAAGGTTGCTGAAAATCTTTGGGGTCAGGAAGTCAGCGTATTCGGTGACCTCAATCTGAACTGGGATGTAGTGAGAGAGCACTTTGCCCACCTGATGGAATCTCGTGGGATTGAAGGTGTTTATGCTGAGGAAATGGGTGTGCTTCCAGGTATGGAAGAGCTCTTTTCACTTTCCTATATCAAGCGTTATAATGAGCAGAATGAGTACGATCTTCTTGTTGTTGACTGTGCTCCTACCGGCGAAACCCTTCGCCTTCTCTCTCTGCCTGAAACATTCGGCTGGTTTATCAAGCTTATCCGCAATGTTGAAAAATTTATGGTAAAGCCGGTTATCAGGCCTCTTTCAAAAAAAATCAATAAAATAAACGATTTTGTTGCTCCTGTGGAGGTTTATGACAAGGTCGACAATCTCTTCTCTTCAACAGAAGGTATCATTGATTTGTTGGCCGACAGTTCAAAAACCACCATGCGTCTTGTCATGAATCCCGAAAAGATGGTTATCAAAGAGTCAATGCGTGCTTTGACCTATCTTAACCTTTACGGAATTACCGTCGACAGGATTACCATTAACCGTGTTATGCCGGATCAGAGCCCCGATCCTTATTTCCAGAAATGGCGTGCTATTCAGCAGAAGTATATTGACCAGATTGAGGAAGCATTTGCTCCAATTCCAATTACTGAAGTACCCTTGTTTGATGATGAGGTTGTCGGTGTGGCGATGCTTCGCAGGGTAGGCGAAAAGGTCTATGGAGATCTCAATCCGCTCGATATTTTCTTCTCGGAAAATCCGATTGATATCAAGAAGGTTTCTGAAGGGCACTATAAGGTTCGTGTCAGATTGCCGTTTATGGAAAACATGGGTCTTGAGCCGAAAATTCTCAAACTTGGCGATGATCTGACTATCCGTATTGGCGATTACCAGAAGATTGTTGCTTTACCGATTTTTCTTGCTGGAATGGAGTCAACCGGAGCTTCTTACGAAGATAAGTGGCTCAGCATCGATTTTGCCAAGGCTTAGTAAAATTCCTTGTTAAAGACAAAAAAACCTGCTTTGACGGCAGGTTTTTTTGTTTGATATCTCAAGTATTTTCAGAGCGTGACAAGATGAGCAATGTTGACGCCATTGACACTTCTTATTTCATCAATCAGTTCGGGCAGCACATTTCCATCGACAACAATGGCTGTCATGGCGACATTCTTTTCTTCGTCCCTTGAGAGTGCTATATAAGCAACATTCAGGTTATGCTGCAGCAGCAGCTGGGTGACATTGGCAATGACACCAGGTTTATCGATATTGTTATAGATAATAATGTTGCCTTCCGGCTTGAATTCAACAAGAAACTGATCTATCATAACAATCCGAACATCTTTGTCACTGAAGACGGTACCGCCGATCATTCGTTTTTCTTCACCGTTTTCAAGCTCAATGCGGATCAGATTGGTATAGTTCGGATTTTCCTTTTCAAACTTCTGCTCCAGACTTATACCGCACTCCTTTGCCATCGTGAATGCATTGATATAGTTGGTATCTTTGGATTGACGGATATCGAGAAAACCTTTCAGAGCCGCAGCGGTAATAACCTCATTAAATTTTTGAAGGAATTCACCGGAGGTTCTGATAGTCATTTTGCTGGCTTGATCTGGAGCCATCTGTGCCAGTAATGCTCCGAGTTTTTCGGCCAGGGTAAGATATGATCGTACCCCGGGAATCTGAGCAAGTTCAACGGCTGATGCATTCACGGCGCCTTCGAGCTTTCCTTTTCGTTTCCAGTCGACAATCTGTTCTGCAATTTGAATGGCAACCTTCTCCTGTGCTTCGTTCGTGGACGCAGCGATATGCGGTGTGGTAATAACTGCATCAAGCTTCAAAAGAGGATTTTCGGGGTTGACCGGTTCAGTCTCAAACACATCAAGTGCTGCTGCGGCAACTTTTCCCGATTCTATGGCTTCAGCAAGGTCGGCTTCGTTAATGATTCCTCCTCTTGCACAGTTGACGATGATAACACGGGGTTTCATCAGGTCAATCGTCTCTTTTGAAATCAGATTACGCGTTGATTCGTTGAGCGATGAATGGATGGTGATAACATCAGCACGCATGAAATTTTCATGCAGGGGGAGAAGCTCAATATTGAGATGAGTTGCGAATTCATCGGGGATCATGGGGTCATAGGCGATTGTTTTCATTCCGAACGCCTGCATGCGGGATGCTACTTCACGGCCGATTTTTCCAAGACCAATAATGGAAAGGGTTTTTCCTTCAAGTTCTATGCCGGTAAATTTCTTTTTATTCCAGTTTCCGTTTTTCAGATCTGCTGTTGCCTGGGGAATGCGGCGTGCAGCAGAAAGAATCATGGCACAGGTATGTTCAGCAGCCGAAACAGTGTTTCCGCCAGGCGTGTTCATGACGATAATGCCGTTGCGGGTTGCAGCTTCTATGTCAATGTTGTCTACCCCGGCTCCCGCTCTTCCGATAAGTTTAAGCTTGGTGCCGCACTCGATAATTTCTGCGGTAACTTTTGTGGCGCTTCTGACGATCAGCTTTTCAAAGCCTCCGATGATCTTTTTGAGTTCTTCCTTACTGATTTTCTGTATTTCGGTCACGTCAAAACCGTTCTGAGAGAGGATTTGACCGCATTGCGGATCAACACCGTCAGTGATCAGTACGTTCATGTTTTTTTTGATTATTGATTGCCCTTGTTGAAAATTTCCTTCTTTACTTGGTCAATATATTTCTTTTTTTTAGGCATTAATATTAAAAAATTCCGTCCGTCGTAGTGAGAGCTTCATGGCGGAGGGAATTTATACGCATTGGCGCTGATTATATATTGTGTTTTTTTTTATCTTGCATCCTGTTTAATTCTATGAAGATATTATTGTTGAAAACGAATGGAAAAGTTATATGATTTAAGAGTTTCACGCATTATCCGTCTTTCTTCCCCAAAGGATCTCAAGGAAAAGCTGCCTGTGGATGAACGGATAGCTGGCACCGTTATTAAAGGACGTCGTGAAGTTGAAAATATATTGACCGGCAAGGATTCCAGGCTGCTTGTGATCGTCGGACCCTGCTCGATACATGATACCGAAGCAGCCCTTGAGTATGCCCGTAAACTTTCCGCATTGCGCACTGAACTGCAGGATGATCTGTGCATCATGATGCGGGTCTACTTTGAAAAGCCCCGCACCACTCTTGGCTGGAAAGGATTTATCAATGACCCTCACCTTGATGATACGTATGATATTGTACACGGCTTGTTCTATGCCAGAAAACTTCTGCTTGACATCAATGCCCTGGGGCTGCCGGCTGCAACAGAATTTCTTGACCCAATAACCCCGCAGTATGTAGCCGATGTTGTGAGCTGGGCAGCTATCGGGGCAAGGACAATAGAATCGCAGACGCACCGTCAGATGGCAAGCGGTCTTTCCATGCCTGTCGGGTTCAAAAATTCAACTGACGGCCGCCTGAACGTGGCTGTCGATGCAATCCGTTCCGCTATGCATCCGCACAGTTTTCTTGGCATTGATCAGGAAGGCCGCAGCAGCGTCATTACTACAAAAGGGAATCCCTTCGGACATCTTGTGCTTCGTGGTGGCGATACACCGAACTATGAACCGGACAGTATTGCTCTTGCTGAATCCTGGATTGCAAAGGCAGGTCTGGAACAATCGCTTCTTGTTGACTGCAGCCATGCCAATTCCGGCAAAAAACATGAGCAGCAGCTGAAAGTCTGGGAGAACATTCTTGTGCAGAAAACTGAAGGCAATAAAAGCATTGCCGGCGTTATGATCGAAAGCAATATCTGTGGCGGTAATCAGCCTTTTCCAGAAGATCCCGATAAACTCAGGTATGGAGTTTCCATAACCGATGAGTGTCTTTCCTGGGAAGAGACTGAACGCATGCTTCGTGAAGGGGCTGCAGTCATTCATAAGCTTATCAGATAAAACCCTGTTCCATGATGTTGCTTCAGCGGAAAATCTTATCACTATAACACAGCAGTGGAGAAGAATATGGCAATAGAGATTCGGCAGGTACGGAATAAAAAGGAAAGGAAACAGTTCATTACCTTTGCCTGGCAGATCTATCGCAATGATCCGGAGCTTAACAAATACTGGGTGCCACCGGTTATTGATGATTATATGAAGACGCTTGATACGGAAGTGTTTCCCTTGTATGATCATGCATCCCTGGCTCTTTTTACAGCATGGAAAGAAGGTTCTATGGTGGGAACTATAGCGGCAATTGAAAACCGGCGGCACAACCAGGTGCACAGCGACAAGGTCGGGTTCTGGGGTTTTTTTGAGTGTGTCAACGACCAGAAAGTTGCCGATGCGCTTTTTGATGCAGCGGCCAAGTGGCTGAAAGGGAAGGGGCTCAACGCCATGCGCGGTCCTGTCAGTCCATCGATGAACGATCAGTGCGGCATGCTCACAAAAGGGTACGACAGCCCACCGGTTTTTCTTATGCTCTACAATCCTCCATGGTACAATGATCTTGTTCTGAACTATGGGCACCGTATCGGTCAGGAACTTCTTGCCTGGTATATTGATCAGAAACTTATTGATATTTCGCGTCTGCGACGTATAGCTGAACATGTCAAGAAAAAGGAAGGACTGACGGTACGGATCATGAACATGAAGGACTTTGACCGCGAAATCGATCGTATTCGTGATATTTACAACAAGGCATGGGAGAAAAACTGGGGCTTTGTTCCCATGACCGACAAGGAGTTTACTTTTCTTGCAAAAAGCCTCAAGCCACTTGCAAATCCACACTATATTTATTTCGTCGAAGATCGGAACAAGCGTACGGTCGGCTTTTCGCTCTCCCTGCCTGATGTTAACCAGGCATTGAAACATGTGAATGGAAACCCGTTTTCACCTCTTGGATTGCTGAAATATCTCTGGTACAGTCGCAATATTACCATGGTTCGTACCATTACCATGGGTGTGCTGCCGGAATATCGCAATAAGGGAGTCGACAGTATTCTCAATACCGAGATTGCCGATTACGGAGGAAAACACGGGGTGTTTGCCAGTGAGATGAGCTGGGTGCTCAAAGCAAACGAGGCTATGAGTAAACTGGCAAAGGTTATCGGAGGAACCCCATACAAAGAGTATGTTATCTATGAAGCTGACATTTAAAA
>JABDHK010000039.1 GCA_012972835.1 Chlorobiaceae bacterium
CAAGGTATGGGAGGCTCCTCAAACGGTTATCTTAAACCCCGATTAGGATTAGTAATTTTTTTTAAAAACAGCGACATTTTTGTTGACATTTACCGCCGACGTCATGAAGGAAATGTCACCAATAATCAATTAGGATTGGATGAGGAAAAAACAAAGATTCGTGGAGTTTTATTACCCATATTTTTCCCTGAATTAACGGGCGAAGAAGGGCGGGTTTTGCTCACAGGACTTTGTGAGAATATAAACATGACGATGATGGAGGCGTGCTACTGTATAGTTGTTATGAGTAAGGCGTTGCGTGAAAATCGAACAATGGTAGGAGAAGACAGGGGGGAGCTTAGAAAAATAATTCAGTTCTACCTGGAGCGTATTGTTCAGTTGGTAAACGGCAAAACGGCTGTAGGGAGAGTCGAGCATTAAGCAGCAGTACCGAAGTTTAACGAACTATTTCATTACCCAGAAAAAAAAGAAATAAAACATATGGGGTTAGAGCATCACCTTCGAGAACAAAGTTTCAGGTACACCAATAATTGGTTTGATGCGACCGCAAAAAATGTTTGGGATAATCTTTTTTTGCAGTTCAAACCAAAAAAAATATTGGAAATCGGCTCATATGAAGGAGCAAGTACCTGTTATTTAATTGAGAAATTAGCTGTTGATTCAACAATCGAAATTCATTGCATCGACACTTGGGAGGGCGGTATCGAACACCAGGATTGCGGCATTGATATGGCCGCTGTGGAATCAAGATTTTTACATAATACAAGCCTCGCTCTGAGCAAGGTATCAATGAGCGTTAGGCTGGTTTTGCATAAAGGGTATTCTGATTACTCACTTGCTGCTCTTATAAGCCAAAACCATGGCAACTCTTTTGATATGGTCTATGTGGACGGTTCCCATCAGGCACCTGATGTTCTTGCCGATGCCGTGATGTCATTCAAGTTGCTCCGGGTTGGAGGTATTATGGTTTTTGACGACTATTTATGGTCAGAAGAGCTGCAGTATGGAAGCGATTTGCTTCGTAGCCCAAAACTCGCCATCGATGCTTTCATCAATTGCTATTTTCGCAAAGTCAAGGTTATATCTGCCCCTCTTTATCAACTTTATGTGAGAAAAGTCGCGGAATGAGTTATTTGATTACAGGAGGTGCAGGCTTTTTGGGCTCCCATTTGTGTGATAGACTGATCAATGCTGGCCAAGAGGTTTT
Source organism: Chlorobiaceae bacterium (assembly GCA_012972835.1). Classification (GTDB taxonomy): domain Bacteria; phylum Bacteroidota; class Chlorobiia; order Chlorobiales; family Chlorobiaceae; genus Chlorobium. The sequence continues at coordinate 1,208 of JABDHK010000039.1, forward strand.
GTGCGTCGATAACTTTTTTACGGGATCACGTCGCAATGTTGAACATCTTATAGGGCATAGATCTTTTGAGTTAATGCGGCACGATGTCTGCTTTCCGCTCTATGTGGAAGTTGACAGAATCTATAATTTTGCATGCCCGGCTTCACCCGTGCATTATCAGCATGATCCAGTGCAGACAACAAAGACCAGCGTTCACGGTGCCATTAATATGCTTGGTCTGGCAAAGCGGGTGAATGGCAGGATCTTGCAGGCCTCAACCAGTGAGGTTTATGGTGATCCTGAGGTACACCCCCAGCCAGAATCTTACTGGGGAAGAGTTAATCCAATTGGGATACGTTCCTGTTATGACGAGGGAAAGCGTTGTGCGGAAACGCTGTTTTTCGATTACTGGCGGCAGCATGCAGTAGAAATCAAGGTCATTCGAATATTCAATACCTATGGTCCACGCATGCACCCCAATGATGGCCGGGTTGTAACCAATTTTATTGTGCAGGCATTGAAGGGTGAGCCTATCACTCTTTATGGGGATGGGAGTCAGACGCGATCCTTTTGTTATGTGGATGACATGATTGATGGAATGATCAGTATGATGGACTCTCCTGTTGAGCTCATTGGGCCGGTCAATCTTGGCAATCCTACGGAGATCACCATGCTGGAGCTGGCAGATAAGGTTCTCGCATTGACGGATTCGAAGTCAAGGATTGTTTTTCAGCAATTGCCGGAAGATGATCCCAAACAGCGGATGCCGGATATCAGCTTGGCAAAGAAGATGCTTGACTGGTCGCCATCGGTTTGTCTTGATGACGGACTCAGGGAAACTATCAGCTATTTTCGTGCATTGCTGCGGTGGTAGTTATAGTCAGTGATGAAACGTTGTAAATGTTAATAACGATGAATGGGGAAAAAGGTCAAACTTCGCTGCAGGATGAGTATGCAAAGACCGACTCCTTTATTGCTTCAGTGTTGAAGGTAAAGTCATGGTTACGCACGACAGAATCTATGCCGATTGAGTCACAACACAAGATGCAGGAGGTGCAGTTAAGGGATTTATTCCATCATGCCTGGCACTGTTCCGATTGGTGGCGTACACGGCTCTCTCAGGCTGGTTATATTCCTGATGACAGCAATATCTCATCTTTTTCACTCTTTGAGAATATCCCTCCGCTTCTGCGTACTGATTTGCAGGAGCATTTTGTAACCATGAGAGCCTGGCGCAGCGATTGGTCAGACAAAGATATGTTTACCAGCACAACGTCAGGCTCAACCGGGGTTCCTGTCAGAGTGGAAAAATATAGTGCTGCGTATAATCTCATTTATGAGGCCATGGCACTTGTTGATCATGAATGGCATATGAGAGACGCGAGGCTGTCTTTAGCTATTATTCTTGGTGAAGAGGATAGTTTACATCTTGGTTGGGGATCATTACTTGTAGCGCTCCAGGGAAAGGGAGCCGTAATGAAAAGGTCAATCATGAACATGTCGTCTCTTGATCATGCAGCTTGGCTTCTGGAGAATCATCCCTCTTATTTGGCGACTGTTTCTTATAGAGCCTCTGAAATTGGTGAGATACTCATTTCGCAAGGCAAAACCCTCCCTCTATTGCAAATTTTTTCACAATCGGAACGGGTTACTCCTCAACAACGGGAGATTTGCCACAGAGCTTTCGGGGGTGCAAAAATAATTGATCGCTATTCCTGCGAAGAGGTCGGGTGGTTGGCTCTCCAGTGCCCAAAGCATGACCATCTTCATGTTGTGGCAGGAACAACCATCATTGAAATTGTCGATGATCATTTGAGGCCTTGTCCGGTCGGTGTGGCTGGACG
>JABDHK010000040.1 GCA_012972835.1 Chlorobiaceae bacterium
ATCGTTCCAGATCGAATTACTGAGGTATGGCGGAATAATCGAGTATATTAATTCAAAAGAGGCACGATGAAAAAGAAAGCAGCAAATGTCGTCCCATTTGCCAATGAAACAGACTCGCTAAGCATAGGAGAACTGACTGTAGAGAACCGGGTGGATCGCATTTCCCTATACGGAAGCATTGACATCACCCGAGACAAGGAAGGCCTTGCATATGCTGAAACCCTGCAGGCGCTGTTCAACGATATTATTGCCAAGATGAAAGAAGGCGACCTACCGGACAAAATCAGCATCAAACCTGCAGAAAATATTGCCAATCCGTTTGCTGACTAAGGTACCATCGGCGATAACCATCAGAAATGAGAAAAGCTCCCTCTTGCGAAGGAGCTTTTCTTTTCAATACTATCGATCTTTTTACAGCAGTGTCAATCTTACTTGCCTGCTTCTGCTTTCGCTTCAGCCTTTTTTTCAGCTCTTTTCTCTGCGTGCCTTGCTTCGTGTCTTGCTTTCTTGGCTTCGTGTCTTGCCTTTTTTGCCTCGTGTTTTGCTCTGTGTCTTGCTTTCTTCGCCTCATGACGAGCTTTCTTCTCAGCCTTCTTATCAGCTTTGTTCTCTTCTTTGATCTCAGCTTTCTTTTCGGCTTTTGCTTCGATTCTTGCTTCAGTCTTTACTTCTGCCTTTGTGTCAGCGGCGTAAGAAACGCCACCAAAAATTCCGGTCATTGCGAGTGAAACGATAATGCCAGCGATCAGATTCTTTTTCATTTGAGTCAGTATATGGAGTTTATTTAGTTACCTGGAAGACAGATTATTTTGCTTCCTATTACTAATACGCAGGCCGTTGCACTTTCTTTCAAACAATCCTGACCCAGGGTAAAATATTACACACCTGCCAATGCTTATAAAAAAAGCCCCAACTTGCGAAGGGGCTTTTCTGTTAATAATACCGACAGCTTTTATATCATCTACTCCCCATCCTATGCATCACGAGCCATCAATATATATCGGTCTTGTCAAGGAGCGGAAAGCTTACTTTGCTTCAGGTGCTGCTGCTTCAACTTTCTTAGCTGCTTTCTTTGAAACTTTCTTTGCCTTTTTAGCTTTCTTTGCAACTTTCTTCTCTGCCTTTACTTCCGGCTTTGCTTCAGCTTTTGCATCGGCTGCTAGTGCTGCAGGAGCTGCGGCAGCTGCAGGAGCTTTTGCATCTTTTGCTGCTGCTTTGTCAGCTGCGAAAGAAACGCCACCGAAGATTCCGGAGATAGCAAGTGATACGATAACGCCAGCAATAAAATTCTTTTTCATGTGTCTGTTAGTTTATGGTTTGATAATTTTTTTTGGAACAGGCATTCTCCTGTATCCTATTAACTACTACGCACCCGCCTGGCTTTTCTTTCAATAAATCTTCCAGAACCTCAACTATTTTTACCGGTTACAGCAAAAGGCGTAGAATCGCGGATAAAATGCCTACGTCAATAATTGCTTTGCCCTGCACTATTTTTATGGCTGATTGATTATTTATACTTATGATATCGTTTTGCAATTCTGTAAATTTACTTTGTCACGCAATATATACTGAGATGATTTTATTTTAACTATAACGAGGATAAGCCATGAATACAGTAGCAGAAGTTGCTGAAATCGCCAAAGCTCCCCCTGCCGAACTTGAAAGGATGATTGTCGAGCTGAAGGAAAAACTTGCTGACAACCAAAGGGAACTTGCAAGAGTGGATGCAGTAAGCAAAAAGAGCAGTACTCCTACAATGCGCGACATGCTTGTAGATATTTATGCGCTTGATATTGATACCGAGACGAAAAGGGAGATGACCAATACCTGCCTGCGTCTGATCAATATCGATATCATGGAAAAACGCATGAATATTGAACTGACAGAAAACGACGCTGCATTTTTATCCATACTCCAGAAAAAACATCCCAACCTCAACATGCGCGAATTGAAAATCTGCCTTTTTATCAAACTGAACTACGACACCTGTACCATTGCCAACACTACCGGCATCACCACCAGAGGCATGGAATCAATACGATACAGGACACACAAAAAGCTTGGACTTGGCAAGCATGATGCCATAAAGAGCTATCTGAATGAACTTGCACTTTCTTGATAACGAATGCACAACTTAACCACACACACCATGAAAACGACAACAACAAAAGCTGATCTGATTGGAACCGTTGCCCAGAAAACCGGCTTGACCCTCAATGAAAGTGAATCAGCGGTTAACAGCCTCTTTGACAGCATCATTGATTCGCTGAAAACAAGGAAACGCATTGAGATCAGAGGCTTCGGCAGCTTCAATATCCGGCACAAGAACCTGCGCCAGGCACGCAACCCGAGAACGGGGGAAAAGGTGATGGTTGATGAAAAAGAGGTGCCGGTATTCAAGATATCGAAGGAGTTCAAGAGTGCGGTTACTGCGAGCTTGAAAGCTTGAAAGCATGAAGGGAAAAGGAAAGGTCACTCACAGGAATTTGGGGTGACTGCTGGGGGTGGATTTAGCAGTGTATGACACTTCAATTAAAACAGGAGATCGTCGTGTGGGCCAACAGGTAGAAAAAAAAGTGGCGAAGATACCCACTATGCCAAAAACTTACAAAGTCAAAACTGGACAAAATGTATTATTTTGTCCAGTATGATTTAAAGCAAGCATTTTAAACAAACTATTGATTTTTTTGAAGTATAAGTTCTGTTTTGCCGCGCACCGCTCGAGACATGAATTCTCTGGCATGCATTTCATTAGTAATCATGACTACACGATCAGAAACCATGCATGCCTGAAATACTACACGTATATCATCTATATGAGGGTGGGGACTAAGTGGATCAACGAAAAAAATCACTATATCGCAATGGTCTAGCAAAACTGCAGTAGCAATTTCAATATCTCCACCCTTTGGCCCAGAATGATGGCGAACCATTTTCTTGGTAATGTCTCGTGAAGTTGCCGCACACACTTCACGACCAGTTGTTCCAGTCGCCAAGATCGTTCCGAACTGATTTAGTTCGTGTTCATGATCAACAGCAAACTCAACCATTCTATTTTTCATCTCATTATGGGCAATTAGAGCAATCGTCATGGCTTCGAATTTTTTTCGATTGTCTACAAGTTTAACATGGTGATACTCTTCTGATCTCCATATTCTTTCATGAGTTGGATTGTCTAATGGAACTGATATGGTATCTCCTGCTTTTATTTCTAGGCTTAATTTTGGTGGGCAGCTTTGAATGTTTCTGTTCGCATCAAGTTCAGCTTCAGTATAATACCATGACATTACTGACCCTACGTTCATAAGACGTTTTGCGTGCCATTGGTCGCAAAGTCTTGTGAGTGCCAAGTTTTCATTGCGTTGCCAATGAGCGGCATTAGGTGCTAAGAATGGCCAAATAATGCTACACTCGCGCTGACAAATAAGATATGAGAGAATAACGACTCCGCCATCAGTCGTGTTTCTTAGACGTGTCACACCACATGCATTTTTCAACCAATCAGCAACATCGTCAGGAAGGGCGGGAAGATTCAATTTTTCGTTACCAAAAAATAAACGATCATAAGTTCCTCCAGTAAAAAGAAAGTGAAAAGGAAAGTCGTTTATACGATTTGGTTCGCGTTTTGTTTCAAGCTCATATAAACGATTGAAGACTGTTATTAGACGAGAGTTTGCTCTTCGATCGTCTTGACTAGTATCCTGTTTGGTTAGTTCATTACAGTAATAGCAAGACTATCTTTAGCCTTTTGAACAGATGCCAAAATCGCATTAGCACTTTTCGTCCATCTGAATGGCTTTGCGTGTTTTGTGTTATGGACTTTTATAAACCGGTGAATTTCATCTCGCAACTCTTT
>JABDHK010000041.1 GCA_012972835.1 Chlorobiaceae bacterium
ACCCGCCCTGTTTTTTTTAGCGTTTAAAAACGCAGGGAGGCTTATTTTCGAACAGTTAAAAAATAAGATTTGTGAATGTCAATATAGGATGTCCCAGTTGGTTAAGCAGAGGTTTGAGACTGGTTTCGACGGTGAGGGTTGTGGTGTGGATGATCAGGTCTGGTTCTTCGGGGGGTTCATAGGGTGAAGATATTCCTGTGAAACTGGGTAGCTCCCCTGCACGGGCCTTGCGATAGAGCCCTTTGGTATCACGTTTTTCGCAGGCTTCAAGAGATGCACTCAGGTAGACCTCCACAAACTTCTCTTCACCTATGATTGCCTTCGCCATCGCACGGTCGACTCGATACGGTAAGATAAACGATTTTATGACAATTAATCCTGCATCGAGCATGAGTCGGCAGACTTCAGCTACCCTGCGGATATTTTCAGTTCGATCGTGTGGGGAAAAGCCAAGGTCACGGTTCAAGCCATGACGGACATTGTCTCCATCAAGAACAGCGCACGGCACTCCCCTGCTAATCAAGCACCGTTCCAATGCAAAGGCGAGGGTTGATTTGCCAGCACCAGACAAACCAGTAAACCAGAAAACGAATGGTTGATGCGAAAGGCCAAGTAACTTTTGACGTTCTGCTGCCGTCATATAGGAACAAGAATGATTGCTTAATATGATGTTGATTTTAACCCTTGCATCCACTGCTTTAACGCTTCAGGAGTCTTTATCTTTCCATCAACAATATTCAAGATCATCTGCTTTGTATTGACAGTTTCAAAGCGGTCAGAAATTAAAATACTTTTCCGTTGATCTGGCATCTTTACCAGAAACGGGACATGCTTTTGATCTATAATACCATCATAAGTATTGACACGCCAATGATGGTCTGATGAAACTATTACCAGAGTCTTGTCCCATGAGCCAGTCTTCTGCATTGTGGTTCTTATCTCTCCCAATATCTGATCAGCTAAAGCTACGTTGTCAAGATATCCCGCTTTGATATCACGATTTGTACCATATGTATGAGTTCGACGATTATAGATATTGGGATTATGTGGCACCGAATAATGAAGAAAACAAAATCCATATAGATTAGTTTGAAGATATTGTACAACATCCTTATGCATAGATGTTGTAATCATTATATGATTTTTTATAGGAATTGAATTCCCAAAAAGGGAGTAATTACATGATTCAACTAGGCTACGCAATAGGAGAACAATTGACTGTAATAACGAGTCAGAAGTCATTGAATCATTAGAATAGTCTTTGATTACATCAATAGCATCAAATAATCTCGAATAAGGGAAAAACCAACCAAAAAGCGCCGTTCTGCTACCATGATGATGCATATCAGCAAAGATGGTTGAAGTAGTCTGAAAAGAGCTATTTTTCCCGTTATTTTCCGTTATAATCATGCTAGTCGAACTCATAGGTCTTGTATTCTTCAAAGGTATCCCAATAAGTAACGCTGGTATGGATATGGAAGTGTCACTCGCTGGAGAAAATGCATTGATAGCCACTATGCTCGATTTTTGCAATTTATCAAACTCTGGCAACAAGAGTTCTTTTGGACGATGCCCAAATGCAATTCTATAGTCAAGTTCATCAAAGATGATCCATATAACCGACATAGAATGAGTATTTTCAGTAAAACGGAGATGGTGATATGCGGGGGAGATAAATAAAATTTCTGATTCTGCCTTCCATAATGCAAACGCAGATTGGCCGAATGTAACTAATAGAAAAGGAGTCAGCATCAAAGGCACTCTATAATGATGTCTATCAATTATACACCAATACCGTATCATCACAAATACAATACTTGCTATAACAAGAAGAATAGCAATACCTGACAGCAAAAAGCCCCATGCTCCAAGTGCATTATATATAGTATCCTTTGTCCAGCCGTATTGTACCCTTATGCCATTCAAGATAAAGCAAAAAGTCATACCATATATAGCAGACCATACCCCAGGCATTATTTTTTGCCAATGACCTGCTATGAACGAGGCTCCCCATAGAGTAGCTGCAATCAAAACCGTACAGATTATGGCCGCTTCATAACTGTTAAATTGAGAATGACGTAACCAAAAGCTTTTGCCGATATTAAATGGAAGTAACGAAAACCAAACCTTCAGCATGATGAGGTTCGCAAGAGAAAGATAAACCAAAATATTTTTCGATACGCTTTTATTGCGCATTGATTCTCCTCGTTAAATACAACCAACGACCGCTACTCGCTATTTCTTCTTTACGAAGAATTTCAAAGCGCTTGCTAACTTCCATTTCAAAGACATTTCTATCAAACCACCCGTAAAGGACTTCACGGCCTCTCAATAAACGCTTAAATTGAGAATCATCAGGACCAACATATTCAATGACCATCCATTCTGTAGTTAGTTTGGATGCTTGTTTTATAATTTCAACAAGAGGTATCTGATCAGTCACAAGAAGATGATGCACAACCGCAAGCATCATTACAGCATCAAAATATCCTTCGGCACGGTCAATAAACGAAAGTCTCTCCTGATTACGCCAACCCTGTGCCGGTGTTGGACGCGCCAAATTAACCACTAAAGGAAGAATGTTAGCGTTCTCAGCATATGCCCTTTTCCAAAGGCAGCCTACCACTTCAGAGTCAAGGTCAGTTGCCACCACCTCAGCACCGAAACGAGCTGCTATAAAGGAAAAATGTCCAGTATTGCATCCAATATCCAATACCCTTTTCGGACGTGATGCTTGAAGGAACGACTCAATAAATATTATTTTTCTAGAATATTCATCGGATAAATAGGTACAAGTTTCGCTGTAAGTACTCCAGCTATTATGAGGATGTTTGCGAAGAGAAGAGTTTAGAATAGTTCGAGCTAAACGAGAAAAGAGTGACTCAAGAATGAATGTTGCTTTTTCTGGATTTGAAAGTATTTTTTTGGTATACATTGTTTTTCTCTGCTGTTCAGCCTTTGCAGCAAGAAAAATAGGTATCGTCACGTTTCCAATAAACGGACGAGTAAATCTTGCAAATGGACTCAACATGCGGTAAACCACCTCGGGTTCAATACCATCTCGATATAATAAAAATCCAGTATGGCATGGTTGCGAATAATGCACATCAATTAATACGGGCAAAAGAAAGTTTCTTACAAACTGACCATGTGCTAGCCATACAGGATCACCTGCCGTACGTTTTTCAAAGGAAAGAATGTCAATAAAAACAGGGTATGCTCCATCAAAAAGGACATTATATGGAGTAGCATCCTTAAGACCTACTCCATTTGGCAGCGCTTTCTGGCAAAGGTTGAGCGTAAGTTTTGCAGCTGCACAAAGCATCTCCAATGGCCACTCAGAAGGATAAGATGGGAAACTGATAATTTTGTGCTCTAAACAAAGACAATCAGCCGATTCATGCCCAAGCAACTCAATAGCATCATCCACGTGCAAAACGCGAAAAGCTGCAACATTGCGGCTTTGACATTGTTCATGCAACCAAGAAGTTGCAAGCAACTCTCGATATTCTTCTATAAATTCTGGCCTTATGACCCGAATAAGACGATTATCGCATTTGATAACGTAACCTGCAGGATCACGAAATGAAGCCGGATGTCTAACATTTATCATTTTTATTGAAAATCTTTTTTATAACAGCAATAATTCGACGAAAATAGAAAAGTAAACCAATAAAAAATGAACCAAGCAACTGAAAGAGAAGAATACCTGAGCCAGGGTCGGTATAAGCATGAGCATTAGATGGTAGAATTAGTAAAAATACAAGCGATAATACGAGTACCAACCCAATCATATGTTTGTATGCCATAATAATATCTTCAAATAACTATATGTGCTTTAAAAGTATAAGCGCTCAGTAACAAGTGAGTAGACCAGAGGAATTTCACCTCCAGCCCCTCGCAGAACTGTACGGGAGCCTCACGGCTCATACAGCTCCCATCATCCAGCCGTCGAGGTATACCCCGCTTTCCAATGCGCAAATAAGTTTGGCTTTTCTTTCGCCAGAAGCCGCAACGTTCTACATGCTCTGGTTTTATGCCCTTTCAATTGCTTGTACTTTCTCATCATCCAGTGTACCAAGTAATGGTTCATGTGTTGCCAAACCGGTGACATTGCTGAACCGTAAAATCGCGTGTAGTAGTTCTTCCATCCCCTCAATATCGGGTTGAACTGTACTGATAAATCAGCAAGTTCCAGACTGTTCTTGAACTGTAGCTTCCACCTTCTGATGGTTTGCCTCATGTGTCGCAGAGCATCACGGCTTACCCCCGGTAAAAAATTTGTAAACCAGACTCCATTTTTACCAACAGCCTGCCGTGAACAGAAGGTAAAGCCCAGAAACGTAAATTGATTTACTGGATGCTCTTCCTTGCGATTGCGATCCCTGCAATACACTATTTGCGTCTTATCAGGGTGTAGCTCTAATCCGCACTCACGAAAACGCTCACCAATCTTTCGTTTTACCAACTCTGCCTGTGCCTTGCTTTTACAGTGGAGAACTCCATCATCGGAGTACCGACAAAGCGGCACACCGGGTAGATTTTCTCTCACCCACCGGTCAAACGCATAGTGCAGAAACAGGTTTGCCAACAGTGGACTCACCACTCCCCCTTGGGGCGTGCCTTTTGTCCTTTCTATCAGCTCACCTTCCGGGGTCTCCATCGGTGCCTTTAGCCACCGCTCAACGTACAGGAGAACCCACGGAGTTTGGCAATGTTTCCGAAGAGCACGCAATAACAACTCATGGTCAATGTTATCAAACAGTCCTTTGATGTCGAATTCTACAACCCAGTTATATTCCCAGTTTCTCTTCCTCACTACAGCTATAGCGTCATGGGCTGAACGCCCCGGACGTTAGCCGTATGAATCTTCATGAAATACTGGTTCCAATATGGGTTCAAGCACCATTTTCACCACGCTTTGAGCTATCCTGTCTGCTACGGTCGGGATTCCAAGCATACGCACCCCTCCGGATTTCTTCGGAATGCTTACACCCTTTACCGGCGGCGGAAAATAACTGCCGGAACTGAGCCTGTTCCATATCTTGTACAGGTTATCTTTCAGCTTTGCTTCAAATGCTTGTAACGATTCACCGTCAACTCCGGCGGCACCTTTGTTTGCTTTTACTCTTTGATACGCTTCCCAGACAAGATGTTTGGAAATTTGATACGGCTTTGTCATACAGAAAAGCTCCTTCTGTTTGCACAGTTGACATGACTGTATGACCAGATGACGCGACTCCTTTGCTCCAGCCTCATTACAATGCTTTCATTGCTCGTATGAGTCGCTCCGCCCCTTGATGGCGCATTGGTATTATCAGCCTCGCTTTTTACGCTTGTGCCTTTCCCTTTGCATCGCCAACGAAGGATCCTGTAGTTCAATGCAAGAGCCCAAACCAGAATCACGCTGCCTTTATGCCGGACACCGCTTGGCCAGTAAACAGGTTTCCGCCAAACTTTTCCTGAATCAATGACTCTACTCAGTTTTGATGTCATCTGTTACTTTCGACACGTTTACGGCAGTTCACTTGTGTTCGTCTTCCTTGGTTCACACCTGCCATCTTTACGATGACTTTTCCGTAATGCTCACGATGAGAGCTTTTGACCAACGCCGCTTACGGTGGTTTGCACCCTGCTCCTGCAAGCCGAGTGCGATGGACCTACCATCATCTCTTGCACTTCTTTCTACAGCGCACAGTCACTCCGTAATTCGTTCTGAATCAAGATTCAGAATTATGGCGTCTCATCCTTGATTTACATGTGGATCAGTTTACGCTCTGGCTTGCCCACTACGGAATCAATTTTTGATGAGCGGTTAATATTAAATTAATTACTATTTGAAATAATATACTAAATACCAAATTTTGATAAATATCTTCTAGATTATTAAAAATATTTTTTCCCTATTGAATACAAAAAATAGATAAAAGCTTATTAGTATTAATCAATGTAAGATATTATATTTTTTTTTCATACTATAAAGTTACAATTAATATTTTATTTTTTTATTGATTTATACTAAAATGTAAATAGTTAATTAAATCAATATTTTTATGCTTTACTTTAAATTATATTTAATTTAACTATTTATTAAATGTATATCTTTCAGAAAGGGCTTTAATCATTTTATATCTAAACTTAATCATATCTAAAGTACTATAAATACTTTTCCCGCAATTAGGAGATGCATTTGATGAATGTCTTCGATAACGAACTAATTTTTCATTACAAAAATATGTAGTGCCATACATTTCTGCGACCATTCCCAACCACCAGTCGTGCATATGAATTTTGGATGGAAAAGGAAGAGCTTTTACAAGTATTTTCCTGTTAAAAGCCATACAACAACCTGTATAAGTGTTTTTATACAAGTTTTTAATAAAACCAGATCCGGAGTTTCTTATTTTATAAAAAGATGGGCTGATAATTTTATCATATTCATTTATAATTACAGCATCACTTACTACCAAATCGTAAAATCTTAAATATTTTGACATAATCAATATTTTATTATCAACCCAAATATCATCTTGATCAGAGAGAAAAACAATATCTCCTGTTGCGTATTTAAGAGCATTTTCAAAATTTAATACTGGAGAATAAAATGAATTACCTTCAAGAACGATTAAATTGTTGAATCCGGATTTTCTTGCTATTTTTAATGTATTATCGTTTGAGGAATCATCTGAGATGATTAATTCGTCTCCATTTGAAAGTTGAGTAATGACAGACTGCAACTGCTTTTCAATATAAGATTCTCCATTATATGTTGCGATGCAGACTGTTTTTTTCATTTTTTTTTAAATTCATAGATTATTATGATTTATAGTTTCTTAAAATTGTAATATTATAAATAAATTAATAATAAAAATGTTTTTTCATAACTATTGCTGCTTAGAATTTATAAAAAAGTGTAGCGAATTCACTGAATATCTATGTGTTTTTCGCATGAACTATATGCATTCTAAGGGTGTGCTATCATGTTCTTTCAAGTTTTACTGCTTTTCTAAAGTATTCTTTCTTCGGAATAAGTGTATAAAGGGTTGCTACTCTACTTCTATAGAAACAGCAATTCAGCCCTTGCAAGAATAAATTATATTTAATAAATTAGTAAATAATAGCTGAAAGATCATACGAAACACTTTATTATATAGATTTATACAATCTTTTTTTTGCAAACAAGGAACTTATAATCACTATTAATTTCACCATAATTAATCATGCAATCCTCTAATTCAGTAACAATCTTAAGTAATTTTTGTGCTGTTTCATCTTCTTCATTAAAGTTATTTGCAATATCCTGAAATAGTAGGGATATAACTGTTCCGCCATAATTAACGTCTTCAATAATCTCAAATATATTTTTAGCAATTGGAACAATTCTTGAAGACTCTACAGCTTCAGATGGATCATATATTTTCATTCTAACTAGTCCAGGTCGACAAATCTGACGTTTAATCTTTTTGTTATATGATTGTATTTTATATCTATCTGGTAAAATTGCTAACAACCCATTTGCTATATTAAGTTGTTTTTCTGTCCATTGAAATTTATCAGGCCCAACATATTCATTAATAATAAATAATCCATCAGATTTCAACGAATTGTTAATTTTTTTCATTAATGGTTCTAGTGGAGAAAAGTGATGCAATGATTGCTCTACAAGAATTATATCATAATAATTTTTTGGTAATTCATATTTATTTATGTCTTTTTTTTCAAAATAAAGAATATTATCCAAAAACTTATTATTTGCTATTCTTCTTGCTTCATCAAGAGCGCTTTCTGAAAGATCATAACTATCAATATGCATAAAACATCCACTTTCAGCCAATTCGATTTCGCGATATCCCATACCGCAACCTAAAGTAAGGCCAATAGCATCAGGTGATTTAGGTTTAATATATTTATTTATAATATATTTACCGAATGAGTTGTATTTGCTTCCCGATATAAAATAATTATTTCTTTCTTCGATGTACTGAATTGCTCCCCAATGTACAGTATCATTAAATTTATCTGGAGTCCATAAACTCTCAATTCGTTTATTTTTAAAAAAAATATTAAGTAATTTATAAAGTAATATTAAAGTCCGCTTACCACGAAACTTCTCATAGGCAAGCATTATATCTGATGTATTTATGTATTTATTTTTAAGCATAAACAATACAATAAATTAAACTATTTCCTAACAAATGATTATCTAATATTTAACATTTCTCTTTTCAAATAGAATACCAATATTCTATCATATACAGCTTTGATCTATAGTTTTTTTCACATATTATTTATTAAACCTCTCAAAAACAAAGCATAGAGTTATAAGTTTATTAATAGAATCTTTATAATAAATAAATTTAAAGGAATATATTTTAGATGATATATATAAATATATCTATTTTTTCATTAGTATTGAAAATAGATTTTAAGGATTTTTTGAACGTAATATATGTAAATATTATAGCCGATTAATTGTTGTAATTATTGAGTTATATAATAATATAAAATATTAACTTAAAATTTTAAATATAGTATCCAATGATGGCTATCTATTTATAAGAACATTTACTGTTATTTTGTCTATCTAATAATTTTATTATTATTTTACTATTAAATTAAAATATATTTATAAATAACCGATAAATATAGTACAGCATATAGATGTAGTAGATAAATATTATAGACGAATTTTATGTTTATATAAAAAGCCCATAATAAGAGGATACAACAACTGCACGCTCAATCCTGAAAACACAATCATATTATCAAATATATTATAGATAACTAATGTTGATACTATAGCAATACCAGGAATAGTATATGGCGTATTTCTTGGTAAGAATACTAAAAATAATAATACAAATACTGTTACGAATAAAAACATAGTTAAAATACCAAACCACCCCATATTAACATATGCAAGAGAATAAACACCACCGACAGATAAGAAGGGAGCTATTCGACTTAGCGAGTTACCTTGAAACTCAATATGTTTTGAAATAAAATCGGGCACAAATGATTGCAATATTAAAAGATCGTAATATACATTTGATGCTATACCGTTATTTATTGTCTCCTGTAAATTTCCTAAAGGAGACGTAATATATATATAAGGCCATAAAAACTCGTAAGGAATGTGACTTTTTATAAACGTATCGCTTGGCTCAAAATAGGATACTAAGACATTAGTCCCACCAGAGCGCAAATCGCCAGCCATTCCAAAGAGGAACATAAATATCGACAGGATAAGTGGCAATAAAATAATATTATTAATTTTAATAGTACGAATTGAAATTAAATAAACCAATAACATTGCAGTCCCATTAATGAGAAACGCACCCCGATTCATAATTAAAATTGGATACAAAGCAAGTAGAAATAGTTGATATAATATACTTTTATTTTTTGTTGATAAATAAAGATAAAATAAATAAACTGTGTAAAATGATAAAAAAGTAAAATATATTGGATGTATCGTTTTTATACCAAATTGCATATAATCATAATTACGTCCACCAAGCATCAACAAAGGTATCCCGCCGTTATTAATCAACTCAACTAAACCAATTGCAATTAAAAAATAAAATACCCTATGCGAATTATGTGTAACAGAAATTGATCTATAATGTGGAATCAATTTTAAGTACCCTGACACATACCCAAGTACAACCATCACTAAAGAGGAAATATATAAAAATAATTTAAGCTCATAATTTAATGCTGGCAACAAATTTGACCAATTGAAATTATAAACAACTAAAACAAATATATTACTAATAGAATATAAATAAAACGGATTAAATACTGCCTTTGTATGAATCTTTAACACTATATAAAACTATCTTAATATTTTGACAACCTCTTGAATATAGGCAATTTTTTTTGTAACAAAGAATAACTTAATCGCTCTATAAGAAAGCCATAAGTACGGATAATATGTTGAATATTTTTTTGCCATATGACTTGAAGAAAGGGCAAGCTTTTTAAATCTATATATATCATCCACATTATTCCCTATTCCTAAGACCGACAATTCATGTGCAATGGCAAGATCTATAACTTTTATATATTTATTTTTTTTTGAAAATCGTAAAAATAAATCATGGTCACTATAATCAAACAACCTCTCATCAAAATAACCAATTTCTTTAATTGATTTTACCTTAATTAGTAATCCACTATTTATTAATGAATGTCCCTTAATTATCAACTTACCATATTTTATTCTATATAACCTAAAACCACGATGCAAAAAATATCTACATGGTGATATTAAAATATTTTTATGATATATTATTGGCGCAATAACATTTACATCATGCCCAACCTCATTAATCGCATTACAATATGTATATATAAAATTTAACGGGAGTGTACTATCTTGATCAAAAATTAAAATCCACTGTTTACCCATTTTTTCCGCCTCAATACACGCTTGATTATATGCTTTTGAAACTCCAGGATTACTTGGATCATGCTTGTAAATAAAATTAATTTTATTATTATTATTAATATCTTGTGGAATTGGGCTATTATCATATATATATATATCAATTTTTTGTTCAAATAAATCACAAATGCATTTCTGCAATGATATAAACGTTTCGGATTGGGATATGTGTCTTTTATATATGACAATTACAAAAAGAATATTATTTAATTCTGATAATTTTTGCATTTATTCACAATTACCAATTTCATAATGATTATTTACCTAAAAGCATAATCTATGGAGCAAAATTGACCATAATTCTTTTATTTTTAAAAATAAATGATAAGCTAGTGATAGAGCTGACCAAGATAAACCAAAATTTTTTTTTGATATAACTACCATTTCAATATGGCTAGATCTTGAACTGATCCCGCCTTGATATGCAAAAGATTTAAATTGCTTTGAATACTTAAAACAATGTTTATTTTTGTATAATTTAACATTAAAATCATAATCTGCATACACTGGATATTCTATATTAAATGGTGGATTAACATGTAGACTTTTGGGAACTAGTAATGCCTGATGATGAATAGTATTCCCTATATGCAATTTCCAGTTTACTACTGATCTAAATACACCTTGTTCAATATCAACGTCACCATAAAGAATAGATTCACTAAACTTATTATTTATAATAAGTTCTATCGGCAAAGTTTCAATCGTATCTCCTGCTCCAAGAAATAACACTTTAGAGTTAATATTTGCAAGCGCCCATCCCTTGTTCATTGCATCATAAATACCTGCGTCAGAAACGCTTTCCCAATAATCGATATTATTTTCATATTTTTTTATTATTTCAAGAGTGTTATCCGTGGAGGCCCCATCGATTATGATAAACTCAATATTATCGTATACCTGATTGATTACACTTTTTATGGTATTTTCAAGCTGCGTACCCGCATTAAAGACTACAGTTATTATTGAAATAATTGGCCTGTCATAGGAAGATGTTTTCATCACTCCATTTAATCGCAATCCACCAGCATGCTTTGGAGTTGCCAGAACGTTACTCAAATGGACTTGCATGTTACGCATAACTAGTCAAATAATGCTATAACAGGTTGGTCAATGGATAGAATAGTCATATAATACCTGACTACACGGAGGATCTAAAATGACTTCAAAGGTTTGGGCATTGTTACTTTTTATGTACGTCAGGAGATAATTCCAAGATAATTTGCTTAAAATTTGCTTAATAATATACATATGTGTTTGTTCGTGTCTGGACTTGTTATTACGTAACAAATTCAAGTGAAGAGCTTATTACGCTATGCTTTAAAGAATATTCCATCTACCTGAAGTGTCCTTCCGGTATCTATATCAGTGAAGTTTGACAGAATTGACCACAGAACAAAACCTTCATCATTTAATCTCGACATCATTTCTTGCCACAGATGCTGCCCTTCATATAGTTGAACGAGCGACAACTCAAGAAGAATCCCTCTAATTTGAGGCATTACATTTTTTGCTCCATTAAGGACTTCATTTTCAAATCCCTGAGTGTCAATTTTTAGAAATAAATTATTATTATTTTTTATGATATCAGGCAAGACAGAGTCTATAGTTACTAAGGGGACAGACTCTTTTCCTATATATTCACTATCTGGAGATGCCGATATATGATTATCCAACATAGATAAAATAGAGCTACTTACCGAATTTCCTGCAATATTTATTTCAATCTCACAAATGTCCGCCCCCACTGCACAGCGCGGATGTACAATCCACCGTGGATCACTTGCAGCCTTTTTTTGCAAAAACGAATACGCTTCAGAAAGAGGTTCAAAAGAAATGATATTCCCCTTATATCCACTTTCTCGCAAATCGGATGAAAACTGGCCGATATTAGCACCAACATCCAAAACAAGATCAATTTTAAAATTTTTCAGGGTGGAAGTAATTATATCAGCATTAGATAATCCAGGGACATGCCTTTGAATATCAAAACCAAAATATCTGAATATATTTTTTATTGTTTTTTTTTGATATTTAATAACATTCATACCTTCGAAACCTTATTTTATATATTTATTTTTAATTACTTGAAGAGATGACCTATTTAAGGGTTCCCCAGTAATTTCATCTCTTATAGCGCACAACCACAAACTAAAGCCAATTTTGGATTTAAATATTTCCCGAATTGTTATAATCGAAGCATATAAGAAACCAAAATATCTGCCAAATAAATACTTACTAAATATAATTCTGTTTCTAATCGCATTATATATATACATAGGTTGTATATCCATTGACATCCCAACATGATGGAGTATACGCGCTGTCGGCAAAGCCATTATTCTGTAGTTAAAGGCTTTAATTCTTAATGCAAACTCCGCTTCCTCGTAAGCTAGAAAATATTTTTCCGGAAGTCCTGCTACTAAATCCCAAACAT
The DNA here is from genome assembly GCA_012972835.1 of Chlorobiaceae bacterium. Taxonomy (GTDB): domain Bacteria; phylum Bacteroidota; class Chlorobiia; order Chlorobiales; family Chlorobiaceae; genus Chlorobium. The sequence goes on from JABDHK010000041.1 coordinate 12,888, forward strand.
GCAGTTTACACATAATCGCCGCACCAGGAAGGTAATCAACATCATATGCTTTAACATCATGCATATTTTCGATACCCCCTACCCTGAGACGAAAACTTTTGACAACGCCACCACAAGCCCATATTTTCGTTGGTTCATCAGCATACGGCATACAAGGCCCCACAGCTCCAACATCATTCCGAGTAAGAACAAACCTCATTTCTTGTAAAGCATTGCCTATTACGAACGTGTCATTATTCAATATCAAAATACAATCATGATATTTTTTTCTTCCAAAATTAACGCCCATGTTGTTTGCTTGGGCAAAACCAGCAATACCACCTGTTCTTAATAGACGGATTCTATCCAAATATTTTAATGGAATATCTATATTTTGTGAAGGATCATTATCAACAATTAATATATCCAATAATTTATAATCAATCAGTGATTCAACGCAGTTCCATGTATATAACTCAGATCCATAGTGAAGAATTATAGTTAATATTGGTCTTGTTATTTCCATATCCGATAAATTTTATTATGATAATGCATTGTTACTTTTTCGGATTACAAATTTATTCTACACATTACTACTTATTTTTGTAAAAATCCCAGATTTTTAATCGGTTTATCAAATGATTTTCTCATAAAAGAAAAATAATGAGACCCAATCCATCCATCATTAATCATTTCAAAAGACCCTTCGAAACCATAAATACGTGCCCATGCAGGTTCACAAAAGTAATTTTGCATGGTGTTCTCCGACATGATATTTACATGGGTTGGATCTTGAAAAGCCTCTTTTGCTGGAAAACAGGGCTGGATATTAAAAAATATTCCACCTGGTTTAAGTACACGAAACACTTCATTAATTAAAAGAATAAATGGAAACTTTGTCTCTCCAGCGATACAAGAAACTCGTATAATATGCTCAAGAATATCATATGCAGTTACGTATTCAAACGTCTCGTTTTCAAATGGTAAATAACCTGAAGAAAGATCAGAATGCACAACATTCTTAAGTTGGTTAGCCCTTAAATCAGCTCCAAATACTTGGGTAGCTTTAAATGGATTTTTAGGTTCAGGACCTGATCCTATATCCAAAGCAACCCGAGCGTTTATTGTTGTAAAAGAATGAAATAATTGTTCAAGTACACTTTTATCTCGGTAATATTTTTTTTGTAACCCAGCTATTTGAAGCACGTGATATATCTTATTAGAAATTAATTTAGATATTGAAGTCATACATGTATAATTAGGTTCATTAAAAATACCTTCAAAAATTTTCGAAATTATTTTTCATATTTAATTCTTGTAATAAATTATTTATTTTCACAAAAAAAGGTATTGCTCTCAACTTCCTTTTCAAATCTTCGAATATAGTTAGATGTACAATATACCGTGAGATTAGTTTATCCGCTTTTATATTACATTTTACCGAAGATGGATGCCGCATGGGAATATTCAGAAGCATCGGGATTGAATCCTGGACATAATCAGGCGTGTCTATCGTCGTATGTGTTGCTTCTAGGCCAAAGCCAAGGTTGTGTGTTTGATTAGATGCAGGTAAGACAGTAAGCATTCCGATCCTCCAGCAGGCAAATGTCCACTGATAATCCCATGTGTCTATACGTCCTAGAAATACATTCTCAAACGTCTCACGCCAATATGATTCAAAAAGACTGCTCCCATCGGAAATAGATCGAACCCCATTTTCATCACGCCATTCTGGCCAGGCTTGCATCGTTACATCATAGTGTTGCCATGCTCGACGCCAACTTGCCCAACCCCATACATGGTTGTAATGGGAAAAAAAATAACTCTCGTGTGGCTCAAAACGTTTTGAAATAAGGTTACAGCCACTTATTACCCCAACTCTCTCGTCTTGGCGATAGCGCTCAAGAAGTTCATCGCAATAAGGAAAAAAGCTTTGAATTGGTAAGACATCATCTTCAAGTATGACACCCTCTTCCTCATTATCAAAGAACCAGTTTATGCCGCCGGATACCCCCATTTTGCAGCCCAAATTCTCATCATGAAACAATGTTTTCAATTCACAGTCCCAATCAACAGCTGTTGCAATTTGCCGAACTTCTTCACAACGTTCTCGTTCGCCTTTGCGATTAAGCCTTGGGCCATCAGCAGCAACATAAAGCTTAGGGGGTTTAGCTGCTCGAATAGCTTCGAATACCTGACAGGTTGTATCAGGTCTATTAAAAACAAGAAATAATATGGGACTGCGCATTTGCTTAGTTTTCCTGTAACAGGTTACTGAAGTAGGCAATGGCACTCCTAAGACCCTCTTCCAGAGTCACCTTCGGCTGCCAATTGAGTGCGTTCTGCGCTAATGATATATCAGGCTTACGCTGCCTTGGATCGTCTGATGGGAGTGGTGAGAAAACAAGCTTCGAAGAACTGCCTGTGAGTGCAATAACCTTTTCGGCAAGTTCAAGAATGGTGAATTCTACGGGGTTACCGATGTTGACGGGGCCAGTAAAACTTGTTGGAGTTGCCATCATCATTACCATTGCTTCGATAAGGTCGTCGACGTAGCAAAAACTGCGTGTTTGATTCCCTTCGCCATAGATAGTAATATCTTCGCCCTTCAATGCCTGAACTATAAAATTGCTGACCACCCGTCCATCGTTTGGATGCATGCGTGGACCATAGGTATTGAATATGCGGACTACCTTGATATCAAGATTGTTTTGGCGGTGGTAGTCGAAAAAGAGTGTCTCAGCACAGCGCTTACCTTCGTCATAGCAACTACGGATACCTATGGGGTTAACCCTTCCCCAATAAGATTCTTGCTGTGGATGAACTTCGGGGTCGCCATAGACTTCACTTGTTGAAGCTTGCAGGATTCGGGCGTGTATCCGCTTTGCCAACCCAAGCATATTGATGGCACCGTGCACGCTGGTCTTTGTCGTTTGAACCGGATCGTGCTGGTAGTGAATAGGACTAGCCGGACAAGCTAGGTTATATATTTGATCTACCTCAAGATAGAGCGGAAAGGTGACGTCGTGGCGAATTACCTCGAAATATGGGTTACCGAGAAGATGAGCAATGTTTCTTTTGCTTCCAGTGAAAAAGTTGTCGACGCAGATTACTTCGTTGCCTTCGTTTAAAAGGCGTTCACAGAGATGAGACCCGAGAAAGCCGGCACCACCGGTTATGAGGATTTTAGTCATAAAGATTTTATTGATTGATAAAAATTACACTGTTACCTGTTATTGCATACGGGATATAATACAGGATCAGATGTTATCATACCTAACTCATTTTTTATGCCTTCTGCGATAACAGATTTTGGTTTATATTTAATCCAATTATTTGACTTAAGCACATCCAAATCAAATCAATCAACATCAATAGATAAAATAATCTTTATTAATATCATTTCTTATAAATATAAAATTCGAAAATGAATATATGTTTGATTCTGGATTTTTTAAATCTCTTTTGCATAATCCATTAGGCAATAACTGAAAGGCAGTATATTCTTCCAACAATAACCCCAGAGAAAATAAGGATTGATTTTTAAATAATTGATGCCAATTATATTCAATTTGTATAAATTTTGGCCTTATCGTCTTAATTGTATCTTTTGCTCCGATTAACACCTCATATTCAAAGCCCTCTGTATCTATTTTAAGTAAATCTATTTCATTATAATCAAATCTATTATTTTTTAGCCAATGATCTAAAGATGTAACCTCAACCTTTACTTGGTTAACATTATTTACATAAGAGACTAGATTTACCTCTGCACTAAATGATGCGTGCTCTGTCCTCTCTTCAGTAAAATATATATTCATTTCTTTGTTTTCATTCCCAACACCCTTATTGATTGCTATCAATCTATTAGGATATAGTTTTTGAATTTTAGACAGCTTTTCAAATGCATTTGGGAGGGGCTCAAACGCTATAACCTTAGTTTTTGTCGTTTCAAGAAGAAATAATGAATAATTACCAACATTGGCACCGATATCTATACAAATCTTTGGGTTATATTTTGATAATAGTTTTATAAAATTCTCCTCTCCACTTATTTTTCTAGTGGTAAAATTATTATATCCCATTCCGTGCAAAGTAAGATTAAATAATATTTTATTATATTTTTGCATCGACGAGCGAGCAAAAGTAAAAATATATAACTTTTTTATTATGAAGTAAATTACAGTAGTAATTTTTTTCATTTATAATTGCGGTTTACCTATTTAGTGATTAATATTTTTTTTACGAAATCAATTACAGTCTTCATTTTTGCCATCCAGCAATACTGATTATCTGTTTTTTAAAGATTGCAGGATCGAGGAATATATTAGATACAACAGCCGCTATCATTTGTGAACAAACTGTTGCTGAAGCAGCACCCAATGCACCATACTTTGGAATTAGCAACAGGTTCAGCAATACATTCGAAATGGCACCAATAACAGTTTTAGAGAGCGACAAGGTGTTTTTCGCTTCATTTATTATCCAAATTCCTTGTGCAACACCTAATGCAACAGGAATATTTGAAAAAACATGAATTGCGAGGACACTCGCACTTGCATTATATACTGTACCATAAAGCAATGTTATGATGGACTGAGAGAACAGTGCAATTCCAACACTAAGAGGCAACATTGTCCACCACATCAAACTAAATAATTGGGTAATTGATTTTTCATAGCCAACAGGATCACTATTTTTTTTTTTTGCGCTATTGTAGGACCAATGCTTTGTGAAATCATCATAGGTATAAAGTACCATGTTGATGACAAGGGTAAAGCTGCTGAAAATACTCCTAATTCACGCACACCAATCATCTCGCGAAGCATAATCTGGTCGATACGCATATACACAATGATTGCAAGACTTGACAACATATATGGCCAGGACTCATGTAAGAGTCTTTTCGCCCATATAATGTCCCATCCCCAGCGGAATGGCGCTGGAAATTGACGATAGGCAACCATAAGTGCTATAGCTGAAAGTGCTAACTCAACAAGGCTTACAGTTGCAAATAAAATTAAAGGCGCCTTAGCTAATATTAACCATACTTTTAAACCACTCGCCATGATATACGATACAGTCTTTGAAAAAACCGTTCTTTTGCTTTGCGTCTGGCTCTGAAACCAAAGATCGATAGTATCTGCAGCCTGAAATATGAGAGAACCGGCTATAATCGCAGTTAATATGAGGGTATGAGTATCCCCTGGCCTGAACATAGCCATACCTGCAACAGCCGCAAACCAGCATATAAACCCTGTGGTTAACCGGAGCCGTAATACAGTACCTAAAATTGCAGGTGATGCCTTTTTTTCTCGGGCAATATCACGGATAGCAATTCCATCAAGACCGAGAAGACTGATGACCTGAAAGAATGCCACAAATGCCATTACATAGGAAAGTTCCCCAAATTGCGAAGGACCAAGGTAGCGAGCAACCCATGCACCAACAAAAAGGCCCATCCCAAGTCGCAAGGCTTTATCAGCAAGCAACCACCCTGTATTATGAATGATTGAGTGAAGGTTGGTCCGACCTTCAATACGTCGACGGATTGGTGCTGGAGTATAACGGAGCCAAAGGGGGTTTGAGGGAACTGTCATTCAGATACTACAGGAAATGAAGAAATTGGTTGATCCAGAAATTTCACAAGTTGTCACGAAAAAGAAGAGCAATTTGGATATTATTTAAATAGCATTTTTTACCGACAAGGGATCCAATACCCTTTATTCATACTCAATTTTTGCTTTAAATTCAACAAAATTCCCTGTTCCCTCATACCCATCTTGTAACCAACCAGCTTCATTCCTTTACGAACTGCAGCAGACGGAACCACCCAAGGAGCACGTTTTAACAAATAGCGTAATTCTGAGATGACAAACTTTTTACCTTCTCCCTCAGGCTTACCCATTTTTTGAATAAACCA
>JABDHK010000042.1 GCA_012972835.1 Chlorobiaceae bacterium
CAATGCTCATCGATACGGTATACCAAAAGGGTATAAGGCTCTGCGGTAAAGAAAAAAAGAATCTTGAAAAAAGACTGATGCGATCAAAAGACCTACAGTGGTGGGATATAAGCATCAGACCTAAAACGGTATTTTTATAATGACTGAGTCCCTTAGCGTTACAATCCTTCATAACTGCTGGTCGCTCTGAATGGGGCAGAGTCATAATTCACATTAAAGTTATCTTCACTTCAATATCACAACAAAACATTAAAATTGAAAGTTTTATGATCTTTCACAATGATTTTTATGAAGTTATCTGGAAAACAGTTACCATCTCGCCTCTGATTCAGGTACCTGAACTATTGATTCCCAATATAGCCGTTCAGGCCAGAAGATGGAGACGGGAAAAAACATAGTCGAGTGAGTCTTCGTTGAGCACAATGCGGGAGAAGCCGGTTGAGCCGAGTTCCATTGGGCGGTTGTCGCGGTCGCTGGTGAATTTGCGGCTCTGCTTGCCGTTATACCAGTAGACAAGCCTGATTTTGTTGCCTTCGATTTCAAGGGCAGTGATACCTCGTTTACCTATAGCGCAACCGGAGTTGAAAACGCTTGGAATGGTTAGGTTATTATAGAGACCGCTCCGCAGACCAATTTTTTTTCCTCGCTTATAGCAGGCTGCAAGTTCAATTTTCAATGAGGAAATTTTTCTTTCAATGGTTGCGCGCTTTTCGCTGTTCGCCGAAGGGTAGGCTCTGCAGAGCTCCTCGATCCTGAAGTTCAGGAAATCGACCTTGGAGAGCGACTCAAAGAGTGGGCGATGGGTATGGCCAATGATAGAGACAATTTTCGCCTGATTGGAAAACTCGTAAATGGATTTTTCGATAGCGAACCGGCGGCGACTGTTGTAGGCTGTTGAGAAGTTTCTAATGCCTGCTGGCTTGGCTATGTATCGGAGAAAAAAGACCACGGAACGGCTGACTATTGGATAGGTCTCCCACAAGAGCACCGATGCCTGATGTCCGTGAAGAATCAGGATAGTTTCATCGTCATAGTGGAATTTCACCGATTCTACCATTGATGATGCAAGTGGGTAATCCTTCTCTTCGAGCAACTCGGCATCATGGTTGCCGTAGGTTTTCCAGAAAAAACCATTGTGCTGGAATTTGAGGAAAAGGTCGTAGAGATCGCCCCACTCTGCCACAACACTTTCAAGTGGAAATTTAAAGAGCTCCTCAACATCGCCATTGAGAACAAGACTGTATTTTTCAGGCAGATAATAGCTCCCGAGCATGGTTCTGACCAGTTCGGCGTTTCGGCGGAATTCGTCACGCCGGCCTCCATTACCCATGTGGAGATCGCTGAGAATAAGAATTTTTGAGGATGAATCAAGAGTAACTGGCCTTGCTTTTTGAAGCAGACGCTCAAGCTGGGGATGCTTTTTATTACGAAGGCTCATAATTTTACGAATTGAGGAAAAAGGAAATAAATTGCTTTCTTAGGGTTAAACAAAGCGCGCAACAATTCAACAATCTTCTATCAATATATTGATCTCCCCCGAACGATTTCTAAAAATCCGTCAAATGCTGCTTCATCGGCAACCTGATCTGACGGTTGTCATGGATAATGTCAATAAAGCTCATAATCTCTCGGCAATTATACGAAGTTGTGACAGTGTCGGCATCTGTGAAATCCATGCCGTTTCATACCGTAAAACCATTTATACCGAACAGAATGCTGCCGCCGGTGCAAGTAAATGGTCGACCCTGAACCTCTACCACAACATTGAAATGGTCTACAGCAAATTATCGGAAGATGGGATGCAGATAGTTGTCGCTTCAAACATGGAGGATGGCCTGGATTTCCGGAAGATCGACTATACTGCACCTACGGCACTCGTAGTTGGTGCTGAATGGGATGGCATTTCAAAAGAGGCCATTAAGGGAGCGGCCCACACCATCACGGTACCAATGCTTGGCATGCTTGAATCGTTAAATGTTTCAGTAGCTACGGCGGTCATTCTCTTTGAAGCACAGCGCCAGCGGGCGCAAAAGGGAATGTATAGTGTACCGCAGCTGGAGCCGGAATGCTTTGAACGAATGCTTTTTGAATTTTCCTATCCTCAACTAAGCCGGAAACTGAAGCAAAACGGTGACCCATACCCGCAGCTTGATGAGGAAGGTGTAATAATTGATTAAAAAAATTGTTATGCGACACGTTGGCACGAGTATTATTTTTTTCAACCGCCGGCATGAGGTTTTGCTTGTGCTGAGAGATGATAAACCCTCAATTGCCTGCCCTAATATGTGGGATCTGCCGGGAGGTCATGTTGAAAGCGGTGAAACACCTGCGGAGTGTATTGTACGGGAGATGCTGGAAGAGATTGAAGTTAGTGTTGAGGGATGCACGCTTTTCCGAGTCTATGAGTTTTCAGACCGGACAGAGCACGTTTATAGCCAGGCGGCGGAGTTTGATGTGGAGCGTATGGTCCTTCATGAGGGGCAGATGCTGCGCTGGTTTTCGCAGAAGGAAACGGAAGCAACTGAGCTTGCATATGGGTTCAATGAGGTGCTGAATGACTTTTTCAAGAGCCTCAGGGAAGAGATGCTGTGATTTTCATCACTTCCCGAGAACAATGCAGAAAAGGTCAGCGAATTGATTCAAGAAAGCGTTCGGCATCGACGGCTGCCATACAGCCGGTTCCTACAGCGGTAACTGCCTGGCGGTAGGTATAGTCCTGAACATCTCCGCAGGCGAAGACACCCGGTACAGTGGTTTCAGTTGATGATTTTTTTGTCAGAATATAGCCATAATCATCGGTATCGAGCTGCCCCTTGAATAGCTGAGCGTTGGGCGAGTGACCAATGGCGAGAAAGACTCCATCGCATGGGTGAACGGCGAGTTCACCGGTCAGAACATTTTTCAGGCGAATTCCGGTTACCTTCTGACCATCCCCGAGAATTTCATCTATGACCTCGTTGAGCATCGTGCTGATTTTCGGGTTTTTACGGGTACGGAGTGTCATGATTTTTGATGCCCTGAACTCTTCGCGGCGATGAACAAGGGTGACATGGGAAGCAAATTTGGTGAGATAGAGAGCCTCTTCCATTGCCGTATCGCCTCCACCAACAACAAAGACATTGCAGTCACGGAAAAAAAATCCATCACAGGTCGCACAGGCTGAGACGCCTTTGCCGCGATACCGGTTTTCTGATTCTATACCGAGCCATTTGGCATTTGCACCGGTAGCAATAACAAGTGAGCGGGTAAAAAATTCACGGCCATCTTCCAGCGTAAGGCAGAATGGACTTCTTGAGAGATCGACCTCAGTCACGCTCCCACTCTTAAACTCTGCACCAAACTTTGCTGCCTGCTCGCGCATTTTTGCCATAAGCTCCGGGCCACGGATGCCTTCTGGAAAACCGGGAAAATTCTCGATCTCGGTTGTGATCATAAGCTGGCCACCGGGCTGGAATCCCTCGATTACAAGAGGTTTTAGGTTTGCCCGCCCAGTATAGATGGCAGCGGTATATCCGGCAGGGCCTGTACCCATAATAATTATATCGCGTACTTCACAGTCCATGGTTGCTTTTGTGTATGTAGTTACAGGGAGGGGTTTCCGCGCATCCCGACGACCGCCGCCGGGATAACGAATAACGTTGCTAAGAAGGCCTTCAGCCGATATGCTCGTCGATTTTCTTTGAGATCTGATTTTTCGGCATGGCTCCAAGCATTTGATCGACAACCTGACCGTTTTTAAACACAAGAAGGGAGGGAATGCTTCTGATACCATACTGCGCTGCAGTTGCTGGATTTTCATCAACATTGAGTTTTGCAATGACAGCCTTTCCTGCGTAATCACCAGCAAGCTCTTCGATAACAGGACCGAGCATCATGCACGGGCCACACCATGCTGCCCAGAAGTCAACCAAAGCAACTTTATCTGACTCAAGGATCTCTGCCTTGAAATTCTGGTCTGTAGCTACAAAATATTTACCGCTCATTGTTTTATTGTACCCATTTGAATTAGTGAATGTTTAAAACTGAATATCCATACAATAGATCAGTGATGAAAGTAATAAAAATAATTAATTAAATAAATCGAGCTACCCTGAAATCCGAACATTGTCGGGGCCAAGAAGCTCCTCGAGCTTTTCTATGGTTCTCTCGGCAGGGTCGATCGGCGTGTTGCGGGCAAAGAGGGTGAGTGTTTCAATATTCTCTCCTGACTGTGCTTTTACTTCGAAATCGACTGGTGTTCCGCCATGATGAGAGGTGAATATTTTTTTTACCCCGGCAAGTTTTTCGAGTTGCATCTGGTCATCGGCATCAATCTTAAGAACAATTTTTTTTGTCAGGCTGCTTCTGACTTTTTTTATTGGCACCACCTCTCTGACCAGCAGTTTAAGCATGCCACCGCTCACCTCTCCTTCGGCAACAAACATGAGTACCTCTTCGGGTTTGATAAGATGGCCATACTGCTCAAAGAGACTTGCAAACACAGTAAAATCCGCTTTTCCTGTAAAGTCCTCAATTGTACCGAAAAGCATCTGCTTTCCTTTCCTGTCCTGGTAGGGCTTCACTGATACGATAACTCCGATTACTTTATATTGTTTTGCCGCAACCACCTCCTTTGTCTGAAGCTGAAGTGTTGCAAAAGCCTGCCAATCGCGGCGATAGGGTGAAAGTGGATGGTGGCTCAAGTAAAAGCCGACAAGTTTTTTTTCATGGAGCAGCTTTTCAGCTTCCGGCATTGGATCAGCCTGATCCATATCCGGATAGTGCTCTTCCTCAAACTGAGCCCCCTCCTCTGCGGTAAAAAAGCCACACTGACCGAGGGTAACCGAGCGGTTCTGCATCTGACCGAATTTAATTGCCTTGTCGACATTGGCCAGAAGTCTGGCACGATGCTTGTCGATCTCATCAAATGCTCCTGAAAGAATCAGACACTCAAGGGCCTTACGGTTCATGACTCTCAAATCAACTGATACCGCCAAGTCGAAAAGGTTTACAAAATCACGTTTTCTGCGGAGTCTTGAGGTTACAACTGCCCGTGCTGCCCCCCCGACCTGTTTGATGGCACTGAGTCCTACGCGAATGTAGGAACGACCGTTGAGGTCTTCGACAGAAAAAAGCGCATCACTTTTATTGATTGAGGGAGGCAGGGTTGCTATGCCAAAGCTTTTTGCTTCATCGGTCAGGTGTTTCATCCGTTCAGTATCACCTATTTCACTGTTCAGAACGGCGGTTACAAACTCAATCGTGTAGTGAGCTTTCAGATATCCTGTCCAGTAGGCGAGAACCCCGTAAGCGGCGGAGTGACTTTTGTTGAACCCATAACCGGCAAACTCTGCCATGAGCTCGAACACCCTTGTGGCAAGCGTATCGTGCACTCCCTGCTTAATAGCGCCCTGAACAAAATCAACTTTATATTTCTCCATGATCTCAGGCTTCTTTTTTCCCATGGCTTTGCGGAGATTATCCGCCTTGGCCAGAGAAAAACCTCCCATAACTTGGGATATCTGCATCACCTGTTCCTGATAGACAATAACTCCATAGGTCTCCTTGAGAATCTCCTCCAACATAGGGTGCATATAATCGATGGCTTCCCTTCCATGCTTACGGTCGACAAAAAGATCGACGGCGTTGCGTCGCTCATCGATCCGTGCATTGAGAGCACCTGGACGGTAGAGCGCACTCATGGCTATGATATCGCCGATCTGAGTGGGCTGGAGACGCGTCATATAGCTCTGCATGCCGGATGACTCAAACTGGAAAATACCGGCCATCTTGCCTTCCTGAAAAATCCTGAAGGTTTTCCGGTCGTTCATGGGGACTTTTTCAAGCTCGATATCGAGATCGTGCCGTCGCTTGATCATTTTAAGGGTTTCGTCAATAACGGCAAGGGTTTCAAGTCCGAGATAGTCAATTTTGAGAAGTCCGGCTGTTTCAATCCAGTTTTTGTCAAACTGGGTAACAACCTGTTTCTCATCGATACCGTCGGAGGATTTACCTCTGACATGATCCGGTTCGTCAAGATCAAATTCGTCGGCAAATTTCCGGACTTCGGTTTCGATCTTGTTGGAAACATAGAGTGGCACCTGCTCTTCAAGCGGGCCGTCGGTAATGACAACTGCTCCGGCATGCATTGAAACATTACGCGCCCGACCCTCAAGAGCACGGGCATGGGTCATAAGCTCACAGATTTGAGGAGTGCTTTCCGAGAAAGCCTTCAGCTCCCTGGCTTCGCTCAAAGCTTTTTCAAGGGTGATGCCGGGCCTGACAGGAACAAGTTTTGCGAGTTTATCCACAACAGAGAGAGGAACTTCAAGAACCCTGCCAGCATCACGTATGGCTGCTTTGGCGCCGAGCGTACCGATTGCAATGACTTTTGCAACACTCTCTGTGCCATATTTTTCCACCGTATATTCAAGAACCTTCTGCTTGCCAACCGGAGTGAAATCAATATCGATATCCGGCATGGAGGAGCGTTCCGGATTTAAAAAGCGCTCAAAAAGCAGCTTGTATTTCAGTGGGTCAATCCTTGTTATACCGGTAAGATAGGCAACAATGCTGCCTGCCGCTGAACCCCGACCCGGTCCGACCGAGTAGCCGAGACGACGGGATGCGGCAATCAGATCACTGACTATGAGAAAATAGGAGCTGAACCCCATTTTTTCGATAACACCGAGCTCAAGCTCAATGCGCGACCTGACATCCTCAGCAGTGATGCCATAAGCTTCGGAATCAACATACTTCTCTTTTGCCCCTTCCCATGTCAGGTACCGGAGATAGGAAAACTCATCCTTGAATCCCTCTGGAAGAGGAAAATGTGGTACAACCGGTTCTTTGTTGCTGAAGCTGTAGGAGCACTTTTCGGCAATCAGCAGGGTGTTGCTCAGCTCCCGGTGTTCATCGCTGAACAACTGGCTCATCTCTTCAGAGGATTTCAGATAGTGATCGCTTCCCGGTAGGGCAAGAAGATTCTGGTTGGAAAGTTTTTCCTTGGTTCTGTTGGCAACCATCGCCCTGTAGCAACCGGCATCTTTTCTTTCGAGATAGTGAACGTTGTTGGTGGCAACAAGTTCTACTGAAAATTTTTGTGCGAGGGCAATGGTCTGACTGTTGAGATTGTCATCGAAAGGAGTGCCGTGACGCTGAAGCTCCAGATAGAAGTTATCGCCAAAAATCTCCCTGTAGTATTCAGTAAATGATTCTGCTTCATCAATTGCTCCAGCAAGAAGCGCCCTTCCTACTCTTCCTGAAGAGTAACCGGAAAGACAGACAAGTCCATCATGAAAGGTTTCGAGCAGACGGCTCTCAATATGTGGCATGCCATTGACAAAGCCATCTTTGGCTGCCCTGGAGAGGAGTATGCAGAGGTTCCGGTAGCCAGCATCATTTTTAACAAGAAGCACCAGAGAGGGAGATACAGAAACACGGTTGGTCTGGTGTGCATCTGTTTCAAGAAGGAGAAGCTCACTGCCGATAATAAGCTTGATTCCGGCATGTTTGGCCTCATTGAAAAGCTCCGGCATATTGAATATTGCGCAATAATCGGTCACTGCAATGCTCTTCATGCCAAACTTTAGTGCAGTGGAAAACATTTCACCAGGGAAAACAGGGCTGCTCTGCATCGAATAATGCGTATGAGCGTGTAAGTGCACAAAATCCATAGAGATAGAGACCATTCAGCGTTTCAGGGTGACATCGTGACGTAACGCCATATGCATTCACTCCATCCGTAGTTCAAATTGCATTATGGGTTTTAATGGTCAAAGTAGTACATTTTTTCGGGATCTTTCGCTGGTATTGACAACCATATGCACTGCTCACCCCAGACAGCACGCTCTCGGCATCTCTTAAACTTCCATTGTTCAGTCCCTCCTTTTTTTTCTTTGCTCGGGAAGATCATACCTTTGGTTGGTCATCAATTTATATGTTTTTCCGTAAAGGCTTAGCGGCAGCGAGATCTGTTCCTCCGAACGTATCAGCACTGAAACATACTCTTGATAAATCGTCAGCTCAACCATTCTCGTTTTCCACCGTACAGAAAACGAAAGACTTTGCCATTCGATCGGCATCCATGGCTTCAGCACCAACATTTCGGACTTGATCGAAAAGCCGCCAAAACCATGGATCACCGTCTGCCAGGTACCGCCCACGGCGGCGGCATGAATACCCAGCGCTGTATTGCCATGCAGGTTATCCAGATCAAACAGGGCAGTTTTCATAAAATAATTGTATGCCATTGAGCGACACCCGGAGGCAAGCCCAACCATGGCATGAATACAGTGGCTCAATGAGGATTTATGTGCTGTCCGTTGTTCATAAAAATCAAAATTCGCTTTCTTTTGCTCAAAGCTGAATGCATAAGGAAAGAGCATCATCATACTGATGACATCGGCTTGTTTAAGGAGACGGGTGGACTGGATATTGTAATCAGTAACACCACGGGGAAGCATTGGCTGGCCGTCCAGGTCATGCTCCTCAATGACATAATCCTTCAGGGTAAAGTAACCGTCAAACTGCTCAAACAGCTTTGTTTCCTCATCGTACAATATCTTGATATGCCTGCTGATATCGAGCCATGCATCAACCTCATCTTTGGAGAGCTCTAAACGGGCTGCAAGTTCATCAAGAACCGAGGTATTGTTTTGCTCCATAAACCTGAAGGTCGTTACCGCAAGCCTGAGATGCCATCTCACCAGAAAATTGGTATAGGTGTTATTGTTGACATGCTCATGAAACTCATCGGGACCTATGACACAACGAATCTCATAATTTTCTCCTTCCCGAATAACCCTCGAAGCCCAGAATCTGGCGGTAAGAAAGACCATTTCAAGTCCGTAATCCAACAGAAAGCTTTCGTCGGCAGTGACTCGATAATACTTTTCCACTCCGTAGATCACATCTGACACTATGTGATCTTCTTCTGTCCCTGTATAGATCAGCCGTATGGTTTTTTCAAGTTTTGAAGCAAATCTTGGGGTAACATCCACGCCGGTAGTCGCTGATTCCCACGCATATTTAGCCCCTCTATAGCCCATTTTAAGGGCATTCTGCTTTGCTCCGGCAAGAGTATTGTACCGGTAAAGGAGCATGTTCCGAGCAATTTCCGGAAAGTTGTAGATATAAAAGGGGAGGATAAAAATCTCGGTATCCCAGAATGCGTGGCCGAGATAGCCTTCGGAGCTCAAAAATTTTGCACCAATACCAGCCGGTTGAACAGGAGCGTTGATCAGCAGTTGATAGATATTGAATCGCAAGGCATGCTGGGCCTTGGCATCCCCATTGAGAACAATATCTGCCTGTTTCCATTTTTCCTGCCAGACCTGAAGATGAGCTGCTATTTCGGCTGCCGCTCCGCTCCTCACAAAATATTTCAGTTTGCTGATGGTCCCCTTGAACATCTCTTCTGCAGGGATTTCCCTGCTTGTGGCAACAACTGCCAGTTTTTCGAAAACATAGCTCTCTCCTTCGTGGGCGTCAAACGTAATTTCACTTGTAAACTTTTCACCGTAGATTCTCGGCTCCCAGTTATAGCTGTGAAGCCCGGGTGAAACAAGCTTCCATGAAGCCGCTTCTGAAATATGTATACCGTGTTCACGAGTTTTCATCTCAAGGTACATAAAAGCCCTGCCGCGTTCGATTCTTTCAAGCTGCAGATGCTTAAGCTGTTCCCGAGGGAAATAGCCTCTGTTGTACACCTCTCCGTTCAAGCCGCTGAGCACGCGAATGGGGCCGGAAAAATTCCTTGGGGTGATCTTTACGAGCAGATAGCCCAAATGCACATTGTGCATAAAGACAAGGCGTATCGTTTCAAGGGTGATGGTCTTTCCTGAAGGATTCTTGACAGTAGTGGTGCGATGCAGGGTACCTTTTTGCATGTCAAGAACTTGCTCATGCCTGAGGGACTTACAGGTTGAGAGACAGAATTTTTCTCCCTCACTCCATATCGATACATCAGTCCACATCGGACATTTGACCAACTCTTCAACAGCGGCTTCGGATTTATCGTAAATCCCGCTCAAATACATACCTCCGCAATGGCCAGGCGGCAGTTCCTCAAGAGATCCTCTGATGTTGAGATAACCGTTGCCAATGGTCAAGAGCGACTCGTTGACCTGAATGCTTTTCGGTGTACCGAGAAAACCCTCCCGCCTGAGCAACCATGGCTCATCTGACAAAGTAAGCAACTGCTCTGGATACAACCCGCCTGATGGCATTTCAGGCACAACATTCTTAACCATAACAATCTCTCCGTTTTTAATCACTTAATCAAGGGCACTCAAGCTGTGTTACTCGCCTCAACTCCATAAAAAAAACATTAATTTTGCCTATTTCAGGTCAACAAACTCTGCATTCAAAAAGTTTATTCACGGCTTTCTCTTTATTGTGCGGCATGTACCGGCAGAAAAAATTAAACATCTATTTTTTTCTACCTTTATGGCGGTAACGCTTTTTTTCTTATTATTTAACTACACTCCCCTGTTTTCTGTTCAATGAATTAACCACCATAGAATTTTGGAGCAAAATACCTATAATCAATGCCCGGTCTGTGGCTATCCCCTAACTGCGAACAGCGCTGTATGTCCACGATGCGGAAATGATATTTTTGAAGATATTTCCTCCCTTGACCAGCAATCCCGAGAATTGCACCATCACAACATTGAGGAAAAAAAAGCAGCATGGTATACGTACTGCCTTACTGAAAAGCTCAATTTCAGCACAAACATACCTGCAAGTATTTCTGACGATTCCGAGTGCAAGGATAATGCAAAAAAAGCCCCCTCACGCACCGATGAATCTGAGTACCTTTGCACCATTACCAAATCTGAGCTGCTGCAAAGCAACGCTGCACGGAAAAAATGGTGGAATTCCTTGACCGATGACTGGAAAGATATTGTTAAAACAACCCTGAAAGTTCTCCGTGAACCATCGGATCAAGAGTTACTTGACTTTCTTGAAACGACACATCTGCGTTGTGACAACCGGAGAATTCATAATCTCTTGCCTGTAAGGGTACTTGAAAATCTCCAGCAGCTCCGCTGTGATGAATCACCGATTGAAAATCTTGAGCCTCTTTTGCATCTGGAGAAGCTGCAGCGTCTCTATGCATTTGACTGCAACTTTTCATCGCTCGAGCCCCTTCGCCACCTTAAAAGCCTGAAACTTCTCTGGATCTCAAGCACTCAAGTGAGTTCACTTGAACCGATACGCAACCTTCTCAATCTTGAGGAGTTATATTGTTCTGAAACGCTTATCAATGACCTTTCCCCTCTAAAGGATCTTGTCAATCTTGAAAAACTCAGTTGCTACCAGACAGAAATTTCCTCTCTTGAACCGCTCAGGAGACTTGAAAATCTTATCGAACTGGGAATTAACAGTTCCGAAGTAATCGATTTATCGCCACTCTCTTTGCTGAACAATCTTGAATATCTCCGCTGCAACAAAACGGGTATCACAAGCGTTGAGCCACTAAGAAACCTTTCTGATCTTCGGGAGTTGAGCATCGCTAATACGCCACTCATTACTATCGATCCTCTGGAAGAGCTTATCAACCTCGAGGAGCTTGATATATCGAACACTCCGATCACCTCTATCGGCCCGATCATGCATCTTCAGTACCTTGAAAAACTGGAACTCTCGGCAGGTCATATTCCCGGAACTGAACTTGAACGTTTTATCGAACTTCATCCTGATTGCGAAGTGATTCTGAAACAGTAACTTTAACATGGTTGCACTACCCGATGGTCATCAGCACATCTCCAATGGCTACAGTTGCACCTTGATCGACTGAAATAGTCAGCGCCCTGCCTGAGCAAGGGGATTTGATCTGGTTTTCCATTTTCATGGCCTCGATAACCGCAACCTCTTCCCCTTCTTTGACCTCATCACCAACCTTGACAGAGATCGAATGTATATTGCCTGGCATGACTGCCACAACAGGTGTTCCGGGGGATGAGGGCTGAGTACCGGATGCTGAGTCCTGGGTAGTGAGCAGGGAGGGGTGAGGGGTGAGAGGTGTTGGTTGTGGGTTTATGGCTGATCCATCGGCAAAGGTTACTGTATAGGGGGCCCCGTCGACAAAAACGGTAAAATTACCCGCCATTGAGATGACTTTTGATCCCGTAGAGGATGCCGGTGCGGGCTCCTGGGGCGTAGGTTTAGAGAAGAGATCGAGGAGTCTTTTGTTGACCTCTTCCTGGTGGACATCGTGCTTGTGGACTTCATGGTATGCCGCAACCACCTCTTCTCTTGTTTTTGCCTTGATTTCAACGGCAATATCGGCCTTGTAACGGATACCGGTAGAGCATTCTCCCTGGAGAAAGGCGATACCTTTAGCTCCGCAGGTTGCTGCAATAAAAATATTTTCTTCACTCTGCGGTAATCCAGCTTTTTTAAGAAGCTCCCTGTTACAGGATATCCCAAGTTCAGGATTACGGTCATTGATATCGTGAACGTCTTCAGTAGTTGGCTCAAGACCGAGCTGTTCAGACGCAAGCCTGACTACCTCACTATCCGGGCGGGCAGGTGTCTGGCCGAAATAACCGAGCACCATCCTGCCATATCCATCGGTGATCTTTTTCCAGGGGCCCTGTATGGTATTGGCAAATGCCTGCTGAATATAGAACTGAGAAACCGGTGTAACCGATGAACCAAAACCGCCTTTTACCACAGCATCACGCATATTTTTAATGACTTCGGGCAGCAGATGGAGTGTATTATTGTCGCGCATCATCTGGGTGTTTGCCGTCAGGGCTCCGCCGGGCATCGGGGAAAAAGAGATAACTGGATTGACCGCTGTGGCTTCGGGCGGCATGTAATATTTGTACATCTGATCGATAAAGAGCGCTTCGACTTCAAGATATTTTTCATGATCAATGTCGAGCGTATATCCTGTACCTCTGAGTCTCTGCCACATAGTTAGAATATCGACAGCGGCACTACCTCCGCTCACTGGGGCCATCGAAAGGTCGATAATATCAGCACCAGCTTCAATTGCCGCAAAGTTACAGGCAACACCCATGCCTGCGGTATCGTGCGTATGGAACTCGATTTCAGTATCTTTGGGAAGCATCTTTCTTGCTCCTTGAATAGTCTCGTAGACAACAGCAGGGGTTGTGGTTCCTGAGGCATCCTTGAAGGCAACACTATCGAATGGGATAAAGGCATCAAGTATTTCCTGCAACTTGTCGAGATAGAATTTCGATGTATGACAATAGCTCTCGTTCAATCCGGGAGGAAGGCCCATCATGGCAATGACTACCTGATGTTTAAGCCCTGCATCATGGATACATTGACCCGAGTAGGCAAGATTGCGGACATCCATCAAGGCATCAAAATTCCTGATTGTTGTAATTCCGTGCTTTTTAAACAGTCGGGCATGAAGATCAATAATATCCCGTGATTGTGATACAAGACCGACAACGTTTGCTCCCCTCGACAGGGTCTGAAGGTTGATATCCGGCCCGACGATTTTGCGGGCAGCATCCATCATGTCAAATGCGTCTTCTTCACAATAAAAGTAAAGACTCTGAAAGCGGGCACCACCACCAATCTCAAAATGGCAGGTGCCAGCATGAACCGCCGCTTCCAGGGCAGGCAGAAAATCCTCTGTCTTTACCCTTGCACCAAAACATGACTGAAAACCGTCACGAAAGGAGACGTCCATAAATTTTATTTTTTTCATATCCTCTGTCCTTTTCTATTAAACAATGCATTGAATTGTCAGTGGCTCTCCTCGGTAAATGTCGTGAGCTGATTGAAGGAGTCCTCATCAATCCGGCTGTGCAAGCTGTTACCGTGTGCATCCATGGTGACAATAGCAGGAAAGGATTTCACCTCCAGATGCCACATTGCTTCAGGTACGCCCATCTCTTCGAGAAAATCGACACCAGTGACCTTTTCAATACAGCGGGCATAGTACTGGGCAGCGCCTCCAATGGCGTTGAGATAGACAGCTCCATGATCCTGAAGCCCCAGCAGAGTTTTCGGGCCCATCCCACCTTTGCCTATGATAGCCCTCAGTCCAAGTTTTTTAATAACATCAGCCTGATATGGCTCTTCACGACTCGATGTGGTTGGCCCTGCAGCTGTAACCCTGTAGGTGCCATCCTCATTTTTCATGACAACAGGTCCACAATGAAAGAGAATCCCACCATCAGTGTCAAGATGGCCGGGAAGATCATGGTGCATGACATAGTGATGGAAGGCGTCACGTCCGGTATGCATGGTGCCGTTGATGAGCACCACATCGCCGACTTTCAGGCTTCGAATCTCATCTTCAGTGACCGGAGCCTGAAGCGTCACCTCTCTGCCGGTCAATGGCATGCCTTCACCTTTTGCCATGCGAACAATCTCGTCAGCATCCCGATATTGCCAGCGAGTAATAGCGCCTGTCGCGGGATCAAGCAGCACACCAAGCCTCCGGTATGCCCAGCAGTTATAGGCAACGGAAACATAGAAGCTTGCGGGAACCCTGTGCGATTTGCCAATTTTGCAACCAAGCAGAGTGGCTTTTCCACCGAACCCCATCGGACCAATCTCCAGCGTATTGGCTTTTTCCATGATATAGTGTTCAAGGCTGGCAAGCTCTGTATCGGGGTTACAATCGTCAATTCTTCGGAAGAGCTGCTTTTTGGCCAGTTCAAATCCACTGGTACGGTCTCCGCCAATGCCAACGCCAATAAAACCTGGACTGCAGCCCTGGCCCTGAGCCTGGTAGACCGCATGCAACATGCATTTGCGTACACCATCAAGATCACGTGAGGCGCTTCCCAGGCCGGGAATCTCCGCAGGTAGAGAGTACTGGATATTTTTATTCTCGCAGCCGCCACCCTTCAGAATAAGCTTGACCTCTATCTCGTCCTTTTCCCATGGTTCAAAGTGAATAACCGGAAAATGAAAACCGAGATTGTTGCCTGAATTTTTGCCCGTGATGGCATCCACAGCATTGGGACGAAGTTTACCGGTTTTTGATGCCTCCTGAATTGCTCCTTCTATCTCCCGTTTCATCTGAAGCTGGTCGGCTCCGCGAGGGGTATGAATGAAAAAGGTCGGCATACCGGTATCCTGGCAGATCGGGGAGACATTGTCCACCGCCATATCGATATTGACCGATATGGTTGACATGGCAAGCCCAGCCTGAGAGGCTGGATCTTCCTGTTCAATAGCCTTCGCAATGGAACATCGGACATCACTCGGAAGGTTTGCCGATGTTTCAGTAATAAGAGTAAGTATGGATTCCCTGAAATTTTTCATGGTCTTTGTTAAAATAATTATGGAATTCTTGATTTGAAATGTCAATCGGTAACGATTTTTTTGGCGGCATCCTGCTTGACCAGTAAGACGGGAATATCGGAAGCGCGGAATACCTCTTCAGCTACACTGCCCATAATGAGTCTATGCAGTCCGCTCCTGCCATGGGAACCCATGATGATGAGATCGGCACCCCAGGAGGTTGCCTGTTCAGCAATAACCTTATGAGCTTCGCCCTTGAGAACACGGATATCGGCACTCAACCCTTTTCGTTTTTCTGCCATCAGTATCGTGGAGAAATTTTCTGGCAATACATCATCCTCTTCGTCCTGAGAAACAGTAGAGTCTTCAAGGCTGGCTGGAATTTTCTCCACACTATTTCCGGATGTCAGGATATGCAGAAACCTGACATGAGCGCCAACTTTACGTGCAAATTCAACGGCATAACGGACAGCGTTGTCCGAAGTGGCGGAATAATCGGTAGGGCAGAGTATCTTTGAAAGATGTATCATAGGCGTGGGTTGAATGGAAAGAGTGACTTACAGAATAGCCCTGCAACAAACTTTTAATTTACAATATTTTTTACCTAATCTATTTGTTTGTTAAGGCACAAATCATAGCAAAGAGCGAGCATGAAGAGTTTTTTTGAGGCATTGAGCCATCCGGGAGCATATCCTCATCCAACGGGGAGAATCGAGGTCGTTGAAACCCATATCTCATGGATTTTCCTTACAGCAAAGTATGCCTACAAGGTAAAAAAACCTCTGGATCTCGGATTTCTTGATTTTTCAACACTGGAGAAGCGTTTGCACTACTGCAGTGAGGAGCTTCGCCTCAACCAGAGGCTCTGTCCTGAAATCTACCTTTCAGTTGTACCTGTTGTCAAGGCTGGGGAGAGTTTTATTGTTGAGGGTGAGGGCGAAATTGTTGACTATGCTGTTAAAATGCTCCGTTTTGACCGGACAATGGAGCTCGACAGGATGCTCTCCTCAGGCATGCTGGACAATGGGCATATCGATATGCTTGCTTCACTTATCGCTGGATTTCATCAGGACATTACCTCGGTAGAGGCTGAAACAGGATTCGGGCATCCTGATAACCTTATCAAACCCATTCTGGATAATTTCACCCATACCGAACCGGTGGTATCAAACAGTGATGAAGCCTGTGTGCTTGCATTTCTCAAAGCGTGGACTCTCAAAGAACATCAACGACTCTATCCTCTTTTTCTTGCAAGAAAACAAGGCGGATTTATCCGGCAATGCCACGGGGACATGCATACCGGCAATATGGTCTGGTGGAAAAACCGGATATATATCTTTGACTGTATCGAGTTCAATGAAAACCTCAGTATTATTGATGTCATCAGTGATCTCTGTTTTCTGTTCATGGATCTTGAACATGCCGGATACCCTGCATTAGCATGGAGACTCATGAATAACTATCTGAAGGAGAGCGGTGATTATGAGGCGCTGCCCCTGCTCCGGTTTTATGGACTCTACAGAGCTATGGTAAGGGTTAAGGTTTCCGCTATCCGCTACATTCAGACAACAGAAGAGAGTGAGCGGGAAAAGGTGCTCGAAGAGCACTGTTCATACCTCCGGACAGCAGAGCGATACACCCTTAAAGAAAATCCCTTGCTGGTGTTGACTTTCGGAGTTTCAGGCAGCGGCAAAACAAGAGTCTCAGGCGATATTGCCCAGACAATACATGGGCTGCATATCCGGTCAGACATCGAGCGAAAAAGGCTTGCCGGTATGCATGCACTTGATCGGAGCAACAAGGAAACAAAAGCTTCACTCTATTCGGAAGAGATTGGTCGGCAGACCTATAGACGACTGTTTGATGTTGCTGCTCTCTGCATTGAGAGTGGACTGAGAGTGATTGTGGATGCAACGTTTCTCAAAGCTGAAAACCGGCACCTTTTTATTGAACTTGCAAAACAGTGGAAGTGTCCCTGCCGGATTCTACACCTGGATGCGCCAAGAGAGGTTTTAATGGAAAGAGTAAAGAAGCGCTATCTGATGGGCAACGATGCATCAGAAGCCGACAGTGCCGTGCTTGCTTCACAGCTTGAGAAGCTGGAAGCGTTGACAACGGAAGAAATAGCTGTCAGTATGCACATAAACACGGCTGAACCGGTCGATATGGGGAGGATTGTGGGGTTTCTTTTAAGTGCTGAGTGCTGATTTAAATCACTATGCCAAATGCAAAACGTATTGCATAACCGGCAAGAAAGCTCAGCGCAGCGACGGTAAAGCTTAAGCCAACCATTTCAAAGAAACGACCTTTGAAGGGCAGATCGCGCGCAACTGAGATATAGAAGTTGAAAAACCCTATAATACATACCGCAACAACAAAGGCAAGGGCGAGACATATATAAAGATCAGTCAAAAACAGATAGGGCGCAATCAGCAAAAGTACGGTAATAACATAAGCGACGCCGGTATAGAGTGCTGCAATAAAGGGATTTTTGCCTCCCGGATCTGATTTTGTTGACAAATACCCGGATGCAGCCATGGAAAGGGCTGCTGCAACCCCGGTAATTGATGCCGTCAAAGCCACAAGAGCGGTGTTCTGCAGGGCGAAGGTCAGGCCGGCAAGTACACCCATAAGCTCAACAAGGGCATCATTGAGACCAAGGACAATGGAGCCTGTGTATTTGAGGCGCTCTTCGTCCAAAAGCACAAGCAAGGCTTGTTCGTGTTCTTCCTCATCGCGGATAATGCCGTTGATCTCCGTAAATGAACCGGGAATGCGGCTGTAGATATCGTGAGCATTTTTCTCTGCATTTTCCATCAGCTTGATGCCGAAGGTAAAACCAAATACCAGGCTGATAAGCGTGTAAAACCAAACCTTGAAACGACTTGGACTGACATCCTTTCTGGTATAGGTTTTCCATACGTTGTAATGACGCATCTCATCATCGGCAATCTGGAAAAGTATACGGCGATTTTTAACGCCACTGACCCTGGCAGAGAGATTTTTGTAGATATAATGCTCGGTTATCTCATTCTTCTGAAAAACCGCGAGTTGCCTTGCTTCGAAATCGCTTCCTTTTTTCACAAATTCAGTAGTTGAAAAGTTTTGAATCCTCTTATCTGGAGAGCGTTGCAGCTTCAATCAGCTCATTCATTCTCGATAAAAATGCAGTGGTTGAATCAAGTCCTCCCTCAAGAAGCAGTGCACCTTCATAGAGCTGCTTCATGGCTGTTCTGATAAGTGGATTATTTTCATTGGCCATGATCATCCCGGCAAGATTCCGGATAATCGGATGTGAAGTATTGACCTCAAGAATTCTTTTTCCAGCAGGCATATCACTCTTCATCATCTTCATCATCTTTTCCATCTGGCTGTCAAGGCCATCCTTGCCACTTACAAGCGTCACTGGAGAACTGACAAGCCGGTGAGATTCAATGACATCTTCAACCCCTTCGCCAAGGGTTTCACGAAAGAGCTTAAGAACAGGATTAAGAAGATTCTCTGGAAGCGGTTCAGCTGCTTCATTTTTCTGACTTGAAAAATCGATATCAGCTTTTTCAATAGACTTGAGAGGTTTTTTATCGTACTCATGGATTGATGGAATCACAAAAACGTCTACCGGATCGCTGAGCAGCAGAACCTCAATTCCCTTGTTCTGAAAATACTCAAGATTAGGATGAGCAAGAAGCTGTGCACGGCTTGAACCGGAATGATAATAAATCTCTTTCTGGTCAGCACCCATTCTTTCAGAGTACTCTTTGAGAGTCACATACTCATCCGCTCCGGTTTTTGTGCTTTCAAAGCGTAACAGCTCAATAAGCTTTTCGCGGTTGGTATAATCTGTATTCAAACCGATCTTGATCACAGGACCGAAAGCCTTGTAGAAGGTTTTAAACTTCTCCGGCTGCTCTTTGGCAAGGGTTTCAAACCAGCCAAGAATCTTTCCGGTAAGAATCTGGCGGATTTTTGCCATCACCGGACTTGACTGAACAACTTCACGCGATACATTGAGCGAAAGATCCTCGGTATCTACAACGCCAGCTATAAAGCGAAGGTACTCGGGAAGAAGATCACGGCACTCCTGCTGGATCAGCACTTTTTTGACATAGAGCTGCGGGCCACGGTTTTCGAGATCGCCCTGACGGTAAAGCATCTCCGGCGGAGCCTCTTTCGGTAAAAATAAAAGAGCCTTGAAGGTTACCATACCCTCAACAGAGACCGGCAGATAATCAAGAGCATCCTGATAGTCATTGGCAATGAACTTGTAGAACTCATTGACCTCATCATCCTTCAACTCACTTTTTGACCGCTGCCAGAGCGCAGTAATACTGTTGAGCTGTTTTTCGCCGAGATAGATTGGAAAATCAACAAAGTTGGAATATTTTTTGACGATCTGTTCAACGCGGTACTCTTCGGCAAACTCTTTGGATGACTCTTTAAACTTGAACGATATTTTTGTTCCTCTTTCAGCTTTGTCGATTTTTTCAATGGTGTAGGTTCCCTGACCTGAGGAACGCCAGCGAAAGCCATCCGAACCGGGCTTGGCACTTCTCGTTTCAACGGTCACTTCATCGGTTACCATAAATACTGAGTAGAAGCCAACACCAAACTGTCCGATCAGGTTGCCATCAAGCTCTTTCTGCTGCTCTTTCAATGCCTGCATAAAGCCAAGTGTCCCTGATTTGGCTACTGTGCCGAGGTTGGCAATCAGCTCCTCTTCGGTCATGCCAACGCCGCTGTCTTCTATAACAAAGGTAAGCTCTGCCGTGTCAATGCTTATCCTTACAGCAAGTTCAGCCTCTCTATCAATAATATCCTGATCAGTGAGGGAGTTGAAACGCACTTTGCTCAATGCATCGGAAGCATTGGAAATCAGCTCTCTGAGATATATTTCCGGATGGGTATAGAGTGAGTGGACAATAAGGTCGAGCAGCTGCTTCATTTCAGCCTTGTATTCAAACTCCTGAACAGGCACTGTACCGTTATTACTGTTATTGCTCATAATATTGTATGCTTTATGTCATTATATTCAGACCCGGCAGCTAAACCAACTCTCAGTGAGAGGAAAAACTGCCGATGAATTGAAGGGTAAATTTAATGGAGATAAGGAAATATAACAAGTACCTGAAATTAAAATTGCAGAGAGTCCTGACAGCCTTCAGGAGCGCCGCAATTTTTTACGTGCCGCAGCCTCACCGGCATAGAGATGCTTGACACCATCGCCGAGCGCTTTTTCAATATCCCGAATGTTTGAAACAAGTCTTGCCATACCTGAGAGTTCTACCGAAGCTGCCTGATCGGAACCCCACATGGCACGGTCAAGAGTGACATGGCGTTCAACAAAAGTTGCTCCGAGGGCGACTGCAGCCCAGGTGGTGGCAAGCCCGACTTCATGACCTGAATATCCTACCGGCACACCGGGATAAAGGGTTTTAAGGGTTGTGATCATCCGCAGATTGAGCTCTTCAACCGGCGATGGATAGGTTGAATTGGTATGAGCAATAAGCAGGTTATCAGTTCCCAGAAAATCAACGGTTTTTTCAACCTCTTCCATTGTTGACATACCGGTCGATATAATAAGTGGCCTTCCAGTTTCGGCAGTTTTCTTCAGCAGAGCATGATCGGTGAGCGATGCTGAAGCACCTTTGTAACAGGGCGGGTTAAACTTTTCCATAAAATCAACCGAATCCTCATCCCAGCAGGAGGCAAACCATAAAATCCCGTGTTCTTTGCTGAAACGGTCTATTTCCTGATACTCTTCATGCCCGAACTCAACCTTGTAGCGGTAATCAATGTACTTCATGCGTCCCCAGGGGGTATCACGCTCAATATCCCGCTGATCCTTCGGCACACAAAGCTCCGGAGTACGCTTCTGAAACTTGACAGCATCACATCCGGCAAGAGCAGCGCCTTCGATAAGTTTTTTTGCGATCTCCATCGACCCGTTGTGATTGATACCGATTTCGGCAATAACAAAAACGGGGTGGCCCTCCCCTACTCCTCTGTTTCCTATGGTGACTTCCGCCATTACATTACTTTGGATAAAACGATATCCGGGCTCTCTTTCAGCCCCCGAATCGATGTTGTTATAAAGAGCTGCTTAATTCAAATAAAAAATTTATACCATAAAACTCTCCTGGCAACCCATCAGATCAGGATTGTCTGAGCGCTATCAGCCATTCAGCAAAATCCCTGAATGCACCATATCCTCCATTATATTGCGCGCGATAGTGAATAAAGGGAAGCACAAAAAGAGTGGCATCACCAGGGGCGGCTGTCAGCCCTTCAATTGCAATCTCTTTCATAATTGCCACATCATTGACATCATCACCGATATAGGCAAGTTCATGCTTTTGAAGTCCGGTTTCAGCAAGAACCGTTTCAAACATGGAAAATTTGTCCGTAACCCCAAGATAGAGCCTCTTGATACCAAGTTTTTCAGCACGTTTCCTGATGCTTGGCGAAATCTCACCAGTCATGATGCAGGTATCGATGCCTTCATTATGAAGACGTTCAACACCCATGCCATCCCTGATGGAGTAGCGTTTCATCTCCTCTCCCCTTTCTGAATAATAAACACCGTTATCCGTAAAAACACCGTCATTATCGGAAATAACAAGTTTTATTCCTTCCGCTCTTTTCGCAAGTTCTTCAGGCGTCAATGAGATCATAACATGTATCAGGTTGTCCCAAATTTTTTAACCGGCCAATATATGACCAATTCAAGGCCGCGGAACACCACAGCTTATGCATAGACACGCTTATAGTTTTCAATGGCATGCGAAACGCTCTGACGGGCAATTTCAGCATCCTGGAAATCCTCGACAAGAACCGTTTTCTGTTCGAGCGCCTTATACTCTTCAAAAAAGTGCTGCAACTCTGAATTGAAGTAGGGTGGCAACTGATCAATATTATAAATATTGCTTAAACTGATATCATCTTCAGCAACCGCAATAATCTTGTCATCACCTTCACCATGGTCTACCATGCGCATAACGCCTATTACTCTCGCTCTTACCATACACATCGGCACAATGTCGCACTGTGAAATAACGACAATATCCAGTGGATCATGGTCATCGCCGAGAGTTTTCGGTATAAAACCGTAATTGGCCGGATAAAAAATAGAGGAAAAAAGCACACGGTCAAGCCTCAGCATTCCGGTTTTCTTGTCAAGCTCATACTTTGTTTTACTGCCTTTTGATATTTCGATAATAGCATTAACGATATGCGGTTGGCCTTCTCCAATCTCAACATCGTGCCAGGGATTAAAATTCATAATGGTAGAGTGCTTATATTTGTTAAAATGCTGAGCTATTATAGCGATTTTTTCAAAATCAAGATGAACAAAAATAGAGAATTCTGAAATCAAGATCGATCGATAAAGAGAGATTCTGTTTATTATCATGGTTCTTTGTATCTTTTCCACCAGTTATCGTTGCGCTAAAATGGATACCTGAAGGATTTTACCAATAGATACAGTACTTTACACTATTTTTTACGGATAATGCAATGGTCGTGCACTTGAAACTGAGAGAGCAATAATAGTTACAATGGATTTAATAAAAGAGACCGCTAAACGGAAAACGTTTGCTATCATCAGCCACCCTGATGCCGGTAAAACAACGCTGACAGAAAAATTTCTGCTTTTTGGCGGAGCAATTCAGACAGCAGGTGCCGTCAAAAGCAACAAGATTCGTAAAACAGCGACAAGTGACTTCATGGAGATCGAAAAGCAGCGGGGAATCTCGGTTGCAACTTCGGTCATGGGGTTCGAATATGCAGGCAAAAGGGTCAATATTCTCGACACACCCGGACACAAGGACTTTGCCGAAGATACCTACAGGACACTGACCGCCGTTGACAGCGTTATTCTTGTAGTCGATTGCGTCAAGGGAGTGGAGGAGCAGACGGAAAAGCTGATGGAGGTGTGCCGTATGCGCCATGCTCCGGTTATCATCTTTATCAACAAGATGGATCGTGAAGGCAGAAACCCTTTTGAACTGCTCGACGAGCTTGAAAACAAACTGCATATCAGAGTCAGGCCACTGACCTGGCCGATAAGCCAGGGCCAGACATTTAAGGGAGTGTACAATCTTTATAAAAAAGAGCTCAACCTGTTTGAAGCCAATACCACCCGTATCAGCGATAGCCTGATCAAGGTCAAGGATCCTTACGACCCTGAACTGGAAAAATGGATCCCGGAAAGTTTCTGCGAAAAACTCCGTGAAGCAGTAACGCTGATTGAGGGAGTTTATGATCCATTTGATGAAAAGATTTATCGAGACGGGCAGCTTGCACCGGTCTTTTTCGGCAGTGCCATCAACAATTTCGGCGTCAAGGAGCTGCTCGAAACATTTCTTGCTATTGCGCCAAGCCCTGTTGAACGGGAGGCTACTGAACGCATGGTAAAAGCTGCGGAAGAGCCAATGAGTGGATTTGTCTTTAAGATTCATGCCAATCTTGACCCGAACCACAGAGACCGTACCGCATTTTTCAGAATCTGCTCCGGCAGGTTTGAGCGCAACAAGTTCTACTACCATACAAGGCTGAAAAAGAAAATACGGTTTTCAAGCCCCACGCACTTTATGGCCAATGAAAAAAGTGTCATTGATGAAGCGTGGCCAGGAGATGTGATCGGTCTGTATGACAACGGTTCACTGAAAATCGGCGACTCCCTTACCGAAGGTGAGATGCTTCATTTCCGTGGAATCCCGAGTTTTTCACCTGAAATCTTCAAAGCACTTGAAAACCGCGACCCGATGAAGGCAAAGCAGCTCGACAAAGGTGTCCGGCAGCTTACCGAGGAGGGCGTTGCACAGCTTTTTATACAGCATGGCAGCCGAAAAATTATTGGCACTGTGGGAGAGCTGCAGTTCGATGTTATCAAATTCCGTCTTGAACACGAATACGGTGCGCAGTGCGACTTCACTCCCCTGCGATTCCACAAGGCATTCTGGATTACCAGCAGCAACAAGGAGATGCTTGAAGAGTTTCTTCGACGCAAATGGAACGCCATTGCACTCGACAAGGAGCATCATCCTGTATTTTTTGCTGAAAGCGAATGGATGCTGAAAATCGCCAAGGATGACTACCCTGAACTGGCGTTCCATACTACCTCTGAATTCCAAACCGAGGGATGAACTGTAAGGGCAGGCCATGGCCTGCCCGGCGATTAATATGGAAAAAAACATTTCCCAGACATTGATCCTGACTGGATGTATCGTTGGCATCACTCTGCTTCACTACCTGACGCCTCTTCATCTCCACTATCTGCACGATATTTTCCAGCGCCTCTACTATCTGCCAATCATACTCGCAGCCTTCTGGTTTGGACTGAGAGGAGGGCTCTGCTGCTCATTAATCGTCAGCATAGTTTATGCTCCTCACATTCTCTTCCAGTGGGGTGGGCATTTAACCATGGAGATGGAAAAATATATGGAAATAATCATCTACAATACTGTCGGCGGAGTGACGGGTCTCTTGTCGCAACGGGAGCAAGAGAGAAGCGTTGAACTGGAAAAAACAGCCAAGGGGTTGAAGGAGTCATACCAGAAACTGCAACATCAATCGGAGCAGATTATTGTCATTGAAGAAGAGTTGAGACGTGCAGAGAAGCTCTCAACCCTTGGCGAGATGGCTGCTGTTTTAGCTCATGAGATACGTAACCCGCTCGGCTCCATTCGTGGAACTGCTGAAATTCTTAAAGATGACTATAAACCAGGCGATCCAAAGTACGAGTTCATTGAAATTCAGATCAAGGAGACCGAACGCCTGAACCGGGTTGTAGAGGATTTTCTGCACATGGCTCCCCCCCAACAGGCTGCCATGCAGCCCTGTAAGATAGAGCAAGAACTGGATACCATTGTTACCCTGGTATCCAATGAAGCCAAAGATCGAAAGGTCAGCCTTGTGCTGCTCCAAAAACCTGTAACGGTCATCATCAATGCTGATGGTGAAAAACTTCGTCAAGCCTTTCTGAATATTGTTATCAACGCTTTACAGGCAACACCACCCGGTGGAAACGTCACCATCTCGACATCGGTTTCTGAAAACGATTTCTGTGATATCAGTTTCCAGGATACAGGGCCAGGAATTGAAGCCGATAAGCTGGAAAAAATTTTTGAACCATTTTATACCACAAAGCCCGAAGGAACAGGACTGGGACTGGCCATCTCAAAAAAAATCATTGAAAGCCACAACGGCAAACTGCTGATTGAAAGTAAGCCTGAACATGGCGCCACCGTCACCGTCAGATTACCGATACAGGATACAATCAATGGAGAAAGAGTGTGAAAGCAAAAATACTGGTTATTGATGACGACACCTCGCTTCGGCGAGTGCTTGAATATAATCTTCAGGAAGAAGGGTATGAGGTAGAGACTGCGGCATCAGGAGAGGATGGGCTGAAAATGTTTAAACAGCTTCAGCCTGACCTTGTCATCACCGACATGAAAATGTCAGGCATGGATGGTTTAAAGGTACTCAATTCCGTCAAGGAGAGTGCACCGGATACACTTGTTATTATCATCACGGCATTCGGCACGGTTGACGTTGCAGTGGAGGCCATGAAGGCCGGAGCTTACGACTACATAACGAAACCATTCAACAGGGATGCTCTCAAACTGACGGTGAAGAAAGCACTCCAGTTCTCGGGGCTTGCTGAAGAGAACAAGCGGTTGAAAGATGAGTTGAGATATAAAGCTGATTTCCGCTCCATTGTCGGTTCATCGCCTGAAATGGAGAAGGTTTTTGCAATGGTTCGCAAAGTAGCCGACACCGAAGCTTCCGTGTTTATTACAGGAGAATCCGGTACAGGAAAAGAGCTGATAGCCCGCTCCCTGCATACCAACAGTTCACGGAGGGATAGACCGTTTATCGCAATAAACTGTGCGGCAATTCCTCGTGACCTTTTGGAAAGTGAGCTGTTTGGGCATGTGAAAGGAGCTTTTACTGGAGCTGTAAAAGAGAAGAGAGGAAAATTTCAACTGGCGGATGGCGGGACGATATTTCTTGATGAGGTGGGTGAACTGCTGCTTGAGCTTCAGCCAAAACTGCTCAGGGTACTGCAGGAAAAGGAGGTGGAGCCTGTGGGGGGATCAAAGGTTGAGAAGCTTGACGTTCGTGTTTTGTCTGCCACCAGTCTGAACATCGACAAAGCCATCGCAGAGGGTGCTTTTCGGGAAGATCTCTTTTACCGACTCTCGGTCATCCCAATCCATCTACCACCACTCCGCGAGCGACGCAAGGATATTCCGCTTCTTCTCAAATATTTCTCTGCCAAGCATTGCAACAACAAGATATCATTTGAAAAAGAGGCACTTGAAGCTCTCACCATGTTCTCATGGCCTGGAAATGTTCGAGAACTTGAAAACACCGTCGAACGGCTACTTATCATGCGGAGCTGTGATGTGATCAGTTACAGCGATTTGCCGGATAAATTCCGAGAACAAGAAACCCGAAAAAATGAAGTGGTAAGGCTGCCTGATGAAGGCTACTCTCTTGAGCAACTTGAACGCGAGATTGTAGTAGAGGCATTGGAGCGCAATGCATGGAACCAGACTGCCGCCGCCCGTTTTCTAAGAATTCCCCGCCATACCCTCATCTACCGGATTGAAAAGTATCAAATAAGCCAACAGTGACGTTGTTGAATAGCGATTAAACCATGAACCAAGAAAGTGAGGATGGAGTAAACCCGGATGAACCGAAAAGGCAAAGACAAAAACTATCGGGAAAATGATGAAAGAGAGACCAATCCCGATTCGTTTAGTCGAACCCAAGAGGTTGCTTGCGTGCATAAGGTTCTCCTCGTGCTGTTATGGCGCCTAAATAATTAGACTGATCCCTGTAACAGACCTTATACTACCCTGCCACGAAAGGCAAGACATAATATTTTTTAGAACAAACAGAATGTCTATGATACGCCAGTACTCACACACTTATGCATTGAGTGAGACTGAAGGGGATTATGGGCACCTCTATTTATTCCTGTGCAGTGAAAGATTGAGTTTGGAGAGGGGTTGTTTGGAGAAAGTGTACGATAAAAATGTCGTCCCCCTATTGCGGTGCGGCACAGATGATGAATACCTTGACATATATCACAAAGGTGACAAAAATGCTGCCACTGTCTATGGAGATCTCCGCGCGACATGCGAAGCCGACGGTGTGACGCTATTCCCCATTGATCTTATGATTGCCGCTCATGCTCAAGCAGTCGATGCCAATCTTGTTACGGGTGATAAAGCTTTCAGTATGATTGGAGATGGCTTCAGGGTAGAAAACTGGACGACTCCAGATTGAGGCGGAGGTGGTATCGATAACAAGGGGGGGAATTGGATCGACTATGAGGATTATTCTCCTTCAAGTGAAGAATATTCTCCATAATGTACACACCTTGAAGAGCTTAGCTCAGTAGTACCGTGATGAACGGGGAATGGCACGCTTTGTGTGTATATAGAGGTAGATCGACAACTTATTGTCACGAAATCTTATGAAAAAGCGTCTGGTATTTGCCTTACTTATACAGTTTTTTCTTATACCTGCACTGGCAAGGTCGGCAGAGCTGAGCGACCCGGCGGAAGACGTTGCTGCTCTTGTTGGCACGGCACTCTCCAACAACCCTGAATTGAAAGCTTCGGAAGCACGGTGGCAGATGTTTGCCAGTAAAGCAAAGCAGGCAAAGGCGCTCGATGATCCGATGGTGATGTTCAGACTGCAGAATATGCTGTCCCATGAACCAGGAGTTTTTAACCTGGATCCCAACTCCGCAAAGGTAGTCGGCATATCGCAGCAACTCCCCTTCTGGGGAAAACGCGCTCTGCGGGAGAAAGTTGCGCAGAGTGAAGCAGAGTCATACAAGTGGGCCTTTGAAGAGCGCAAGCTTGAGTTG
Source organism: Chlorobiaceae bacterium (assembly GCA_012972835.1). GTDB lineage: Bacteria > Bacteroidota > Chlorobiia > Chlorobiales > Chlorobiaceae > Chlorobium. The sequence goes on from JABDHK010000042.1 coordinate 28,115, forward strand.
ACAAAAATGGTGAAGGAGAGCTATTACCAGCTTTGGGCCGTGAACAAGATGCTCGGGGTTATTGATAAAAACGTGAAAATCCTTTCTAATTTTCTGACCATTAATGAGCTGAAATACTCCGTCGGTCAGGGAGTGCAGCAGGATATCTACAAGGCGGGACTTGAAAAGTCAAAGATGCTCGACATGCAGATCAGCCTCCAGCAGCAACGCAAAAGCCTTGAATCCAACCTCAACTACCTGCTCAATCGACAGGGAAATATCCCGATCGGCTCTATTGCTGAATTCACGCTCCCCCGCATCATAATGACCCGGGAACAACTGAACGAGAGCGCTCTCAATAATCGCCCTCAGGTGAATAGTCTGGCGAGTCTTATCATGAAGGCTCAAGCGGCCTGCAGCCTGGCAAAAAAGGAGTCTTATCCTGATTTCAACATCTCCGCAGAGTATATGTTCCGCGAACCAATAGCATCCGGCATGGCTACTGACCCGGGCTACAACATGTTCAGTGTCGGACTCTCGTTCAACCTGCCCATTCAGCAGCAAAAACGCCGGGCAATGGTGGCGGAATCAACCTTTGAAACAAGCATGGCAACTGAGGAGCTCAATGCCTTGAAGAACAGCATAAACTATACCATCAACGAAACCCTTGCCCAGCTTGACCGACGTCGTCAACAGGTTGAACTCTACAAAGGGGGTATTATCCCTCAGTCGGAACAATCTCTGGAATCGGCACTTATCAGTTACAGGGTCAACAAGGTGGATTTTCTGACACTGCTCGACAGCAGGATGAACCTCTTCAATTATGAACGGGAACTTTACGAATCGAAGGCTGAATATATGATGAAGCTTGCGCAACTTGAAGCTGTGGTGGGCTGTGAGGTGACACTAAGACCTTCAACACCTGCATTTGAAAACCACGAACATCCTCACAAATAACGATACCAACCTCAAGAGCCATGGCACTGAACAAGAAATTTGCAATTCCTCTGATAATTATTCTGCTTGCAGTCGTTGGCGGTGGAGGTTGGTATCTGTGGCAGAATAAAGAGGGCGGTAAGGCAACTGATCAAGCAGGGGTTAAGCAGCTCTACACCTGCTCCATGCATCCTTTTATCATAAAGGAGAAACCCGGCCTATGCCCGGTATGCGGTATGGAGCTGATCAAGAAAATTAATACTCCTGTAAAAGCTGTCGCCAAGCCGGCGGATCAGATGCAGCAGGCGGACATACACGAGCATGTTTCGCTGTCAGAGAAACAGCGGGTTATGGCTAATGTCGCTACGGTTGAGGCAAAAACGGAAACCCTGAACAAGGAGATCAACGCTGCCGGCATTGTGCAGTACAATCAGTCGCGACAAGCCAAAGTCACCGCATGGATTGCCGGACGCCTTGAAAAATTGAATGTTAACAGTGTTGGAGCCTTCGTCAGCAAAGAGAAGCCTGTGGCAGAGATCTACTCTCCCGATCTTGTTGCAACCCAGCAGGAGTACATTCTCGCCCTTAAAAGTCGTGAACAGCTGAAAAACTCACCGATCGCCTCCATCTCCCAGAATGGTGAAGGTCTCGTGACATCTGCCAGACAGCGGCTGCTGCTCTTTGGTGTCAAGGAGAGTCAGATTGCGGAACTTGAAAAGAGTGGCAAGCCAAATATGAGAATCCCGATCTATACTCCTTTTTCAGGCGTGGTCATTGAAAAAATGGTTCAGCAGGGGCAGTATGTTGCAGCAGGAGAGGTACTCTTCAACATCGCAGATCTCTCAAGCGTATGGGTGGAGATGGAGCTCTATGAGAATGAATTTTCGAATATTCACATCGGTCAGCAGGTGGAAATTCGCTCACAATCTTTCCCTGACAAACCTTCAACCGGAATAATTGCATTTGTCTATCCATTTCTCGATCCAAAGACCAGAACAGTCAAGGCTCGGGTTGAGCTTGGCAATCCCGGCATGAGACTGAAGCCGGAGATGTTTGTCAACGCAATCATCAAGGTGCCGCTTGTTCCGTCGATTGTTGTACCTACAACGGCTGTCATGAATACCGGCAAGCGCCAGGTTGTCTGGGTGGAGAGCTCACCGGGAATGTTTGAATCACGGTCGGTTCAGCTTGGGCAGCAGTCGGGCGAAAAAGTTCAAATTTTATCAGGCCTCCACTCTGGCGACAAGGTGGCAGTATCGGGCGGATACCTCATTGACTCTGAATCCCAACTGAAATGATAGAAAAGATCATAGAGTATTCCGCCCGAAACCGGGTTATTGTGCTGATGTTTTTTGCCCTTGTCATTGCCTGGGGTGGATGGTCGGTCTATAACACGCCGGTAGATGCCATTCCTGATCTCTCCGACAACCAGGTAATTGTTTTTACTGACTATCCCGGTCGGTCGCCGCAGGTGGTGGAAGACCAGGTCACCTACCCCTTGGCGGTCAATCTGCAGGGGCTGCCTCAGGTTCGTGCCGTTAGAGCATCGAGCGCCTTCGGCTTTTCCATGATCTATGTCATTTTTGAGGACAAGGCTGACATTTACTGGGCAAGAACCCGCGTGCTTGAACGGTTGAACTATGCGGCGTCGCTTTTGCCATCGGGGGTGGTTCCAACGCTTGGCCCTGACGGTACCGGCGTAGGGCATGTCTTCTGGTACACCATTGAGGGAAAGGGATATGATCTGGAGCAGCTCAGAACCCTGCAGGACTGGTTTGTGCGCTACCAGCTCAACACGGTACAGGGAGTTGCTGAGGTAGCCTCAATAGGCGGATTCGTGCGGGAGTATCAGATTGATCTTGACCCGAACAAACTCTTTGCCTACAACATCAAGGTTGGCAAAGTAATGGAAGCGGTCAAGGCTTCAAACAAGGATGTGGGAGGCAGGCTTATCGAACAGGCTGATGCCGAGTACCTGATCCGGGGAAGTGGCTACGTGAAATCGAAAGCTGATCTGGAAAACATTGTTGTTGGAGCTGACATGCGCGGCACCCCTGTCTACCTGAAAAATCTTGGTACCGTTCAGATTGGCGGAGCCATCCGGCGTGGCCTGCTGGAGATGAACGGCGAGGGGGAAAAGGTTGGCGGCATCGTGGTAATGCGCTACGGCGAAAATGCCAAAGAGGTGATTGACCGGGTAAAAACAAAAATAACGGAACTGGAGAAGGGGTTGCCTCCTGGTGTAAGGATAAAGGTCGCCTATGACCGCTCTGACTTGATATCGAGGGCAGTGGATACCTTGAAGGAAAACCTGCTTGAGGAGTCAATCGTTGTCTCACTCGTCATTCTGGTCTTCCTGCTCCACTTTCCAAGTGCGCTGGTGATTGTGCTGACCCTGCCGATCTCGGTGCTGATTGCGTTTATCACCATGAAGCTTATGGGAGTCACTTCCAATATCATGTCGCTTGGTGGTATTGCCATTGCCATTGGCGTGCTGGTGGACGCGGGGGTGATTATGGTGGAAAACTGCTATCGCCACCTTTCAGAGATGCCGCCGGAAGAGCGTGCAGCAAAACGGCTGGAGGTTATCATTACTTCGGCTCAGCAGGTCGGACGTGCGATATTTTTCTCCCTGGCAATCATTGTTCTCTCCTTTGTGCCAGTCTTCATGCTTGAGGGACAGGAGGGCAAACTCTTCCACCCCCTTGCCTTTACCAAGACCTTCTCCATGATGGGATCGGCCATTATTGCGATAACGCTGGTGCCTGTGCTGATGTTCTTTTTCATGCGCGGCAAGATGCCTGCTGAGAGTTCAAATCCGGTCTCCACCTTTTTCATTAAACTCTACTCCCCGGTGATCCGGTGGGTGCTGAAATGGAAAAAAACCACAATAGCACTTAATCTGCTGGCTCTCGCCATCGCGGTACCCTTGTTCATGAATCTTGGTTCGGAGTTTATGCCGCCACTTGATGAAGGGTCGCTGCTCTATATGCCGGTAACCCTGCCCAACGTCTCGATCACGGAGGCCAAACGGATCATTCAGGTGCAGGACACCATCATTAAAAGCGTTCCGGAGGTTGAGCATGTACTCGGCAAAGTGGGACGGGCTGAAACATCCACCGATCCGGCTCCGGTCTCCATGTTTGAAAGCATCATCATCCTGAAGCCTAAAGAGCAATGGCGTAAGGGTTTGACCAAGGCTGACATTATAGCAGAACTGGACTCAAAGCTGCAACAGATCGGTGTGCGCAACGGATGGACCCAGCCGATCATCAACCGCATCAACATGCTTTCGACCGGCGTGCGCACTGACCTTGGGGTGAAGATCTTCGGTAATGACCTCAATGTGCTCAAGGATCTTGCCATTCAGGCTGAAACAATTCTCAAGCCGATCAACGGTGCGGCTGACGTGGTGGCTGAACGGGTGACAGGCGGCAACTACCTGGATATTGATATTGACCGGCAGGCTGCAGCCCGATACGGTGTCAATGTAGGAGATATCCAGGATGTCATTGAGACCGCCCTTGGAGGTGATATGCTCTCCACCACCGTCGAAGGACGCAACCGCTTCCCCATCCGAATCCGCTACCTGCGCGACTACCGCGATAACATTGCCTCCATCCGCCGAATTCTGGTAAGCGGTATGGAAGGTGCCCAGATACCGCTTTCGCTGGTCACGAAACTGAAAATTTCCACCGGTGCACCGGAGATCAACAGCGAGGGGGGACTTCTGCGTTCACTGGTCTATCTTAACGTCCGTGGACGCGATATGGGAGGTTTTGTGACCGAAGCCAAACAGGTGCTGGAACAAAAGCTCAAGCTGCCAGCCGGTTATTACATAACCTGGTCTGGACAGTGGGAGAACCAGATCAGAGCCAAGGCACGATTACAGGTGCTGATTCCACTTGGTATGGTGATCATCTTCATCCTGCTCTTCTTTACCTTTCATTCGGCCCTGGAGGCTTCAATGGTGATGCTCTCGGTACCCTTCGCACTCGTTGGCGGTGTCTATCTGGTCTCGGCTCTCGGTTACAACCTCTCCGTTGCTGTCTGGGTAGGGTTTATTGCCCTCTACGGTATCGCTGTTGAAACCGGTGTGGTCATGGTAATCTACCTGCACGAAGCTCTTGACAAAAAGCTGATCAACGGACCATGCACCGAACAGGATATCTACGATGCGGCATTTGAAGGCGCCGTGCTCCGACTGCGACCCAAACTCATGACCGTAGCTGTTGCCCTCCTCGGACTTATTCCCATCATGTGGTCAGCAGGAACCGGAGCTGATGTCATGAAACCAATAGCCGCACCCATGATCGGTGGAATGATCTCCTCTGCAGTTCATGTGCTCATCATGACACCGGTCATCTTTGTGCTGATGAAAACACGGGATCTTAAAAAAGGCCGTCTGCACCATTCAGGGATGAAGCACTGACTACTCGTGTTCTTTACTTCCCCATCGCCTCATGTTCGTGAAGAGATGGGGATGGAGGCATACAGGGCATATCAGCCATCATTTTTTCCATCCGTTCAATCTTTTTGTCCATCTCTATCACCATTGCCTTTTTCTCCGCCGCCGTCAGCCCTTTCAACATCTTCTGCTGCATTTTCATCATATCAATCATGGAGTGCATCATCCCGCTCATAGGAGTTTTCATGGGCATGGGCTGGTCACCCATCATCGGACACTTTTGAGGCATATTATTACATGGCCTATCCATTTTCATAGATTTCATATCATCGCCCGGCTCTGCATGAGCAGAAACGCTGAAAAGAATCAAACCCACAAATACAGCCAATGCCTTTTTCATTTTTCTCTCCCTTAAAAAATTTGTATTGATAGCTCCATTGCATTCTCTATGATATAAAACAAATCCCCGTATTATTAAGTTTTGTATAGTGTTGTTTTGAAGAATATGCTTTGCTTGTGTTGAATATTCTCCATATCCTCTCAATCAGACAACATCAAAAGGCACGTCATAACTGGCTTTTTTGATCTGGCATGAAAAATGATGATCATTGATGAATGTAACCAGATCAACTATAAGAGAACCAAAACCATGAAAAAAAGCACACTGAACATTATAACGCTCTTGACCATTATAACGCCGACACTATCTTTTGCTACTGACCAAAACTCACCGGCAAACGTTACAAAAAAAGTTGCATCTCAAAACAGCAGTGTAAAAACCTTTACAATACTTTATTCGAACAGCAAAAATATTGCGCCAAACAGCTTTACCGTAAAAACAGGTGAGAGGGTACGTCTTGAGGTCAACCCCCTCGATACCGCTTCAGGATGCATGAATACCATTATGGTGCCTGGATTGTGGGACAAACCTGAACCTATTATCAAGGGAAAAAAAATTGTCATGGAATTTACCCCTCAACATGCTGGTTCTTATAAAATAACCTGTGCCATGGGCATAAATCGCGGGGTTATTGTTGTGAAATAGGGGTGATGGGACGAATGGGACTGATGAGACTGATGAAACGAATGGGACTAATGAGACTTATAAGCTAATGCAGAAAATTTCTATATCTCTGGCGGTGGCGCTGGCCATTATTTCGGCTGTAGCTGGAATCGGTGTTGGTTACTGGTACACTCCGCAGTATAGTCTCTCCATGTACGACAAGAAGATGATGGATCTTGGACAGGCGGATAAATGGGTTGACCTACGGTATCTGGATGCCATGATATCCCATCACAGGGAAGCTCTTCGCCTTGCTGAACAAGCAGGCATCAGCCAAAAACCTGAAATTAAAAGGCTGAGTGCTGATATCCTTAAAACCGAACCTTTGGCTATAGCGGAATTATACCGATGGAAAAAGGAGTGGTATAGTGACATAAAACCGGTGCAGGAGCCCGAGAGTGTGCATCTTGGGAGCTATAACAGAACATTTGACCTGCGCTTTCTGAATGCCCTTGTCGCACATCATGAAAACGGAATACAATTGACCCGGGAGATCCGCCTGAAATCAAGCAGGAACGATGTGCTGGACAATGCAGAGAGGGTTGAGCATGCTCTCCACGAAAGCCTCAGAATGCTCAGGGAGTGGCGCAAAGAGTGGTATAACATTCCTGAGAGTAATCTACATCCATGACGACGAGAAGCTACATCGTCAAAGGCATGCATTGTGCAAGCTGTGCGGCAATCATTACCAAAAAGCTTTCAAAGGTTGAGGGCATTACTCAGGTCAATGTCAATCTGGCCACTGAAAAGGCAAAGCTTGAGTTTGAGAACATGCCGCTGTCGGAGGAGGCAATCAATGATGTGATCAGCAAATACGGCTTTACTTTCGACGCAGAACAAACGGTGGAGAGCTCCAACCTCACGCTGAATGCCACGCCCCGGGCACTCCTCCTGAAAGAGGAGAAGGATAAAGAGCTTCAGGAGCAGTTTGTCAAGGTGCAGTTTGCTTTGCCAGTAGCTCTGCTGGTCTTTATCCTTATGATGTGGGATACCGGCTCAAGGTTTTTCGCCTTTATCCCGAACCTGCCGATTCCCATGGAGTTGCTGAACATTATATCCATGGTCATTGCCACTTATATGGTTTTCCGTATAGGAGATCCCTTCCTGCATGGTTTAGCCATGTACGTTACAAGTGGTGCAGCAAGCATGGATACACTGATCGGTATCGGTACCGTGACGGCCTTTGTTTACAGCGCTCTTATTACACTGATTCCCTCAATAAGAGTACTGCTGCAGATACCGGACTATACCTACTTCGATGTTACCATCGTCGTTATAGGCTTTGTTATGCTGGGAAAATATCTTGAAGCACGTTCAAAGATGAAGACCGGTGAGGCTATCGAGAAACTGATTGGCCTGCAGGCAAAATCAGCCCTTGTGATGAGAGAGGGAAAAGAGATGGAGATTCCTGTGGAAGAGGTCAGAAGAGGCGATGCTGTCATTGTCAAACCTGGCGGGAAACTCCCGGTTGACGGGATAATTAGTGAAGGGTACTCCTCTCTTGACGAATCAATGGTAACAGGTGAGTCGATACCTGTTGATAAAAAGGTGGGTGACCGGGTGATCGGAGGCAGCATCAACAAACAGGGATCGTTTACCTTCACGGCTTCAAACGTCGGCTCTGATACACTGCTTGCCCGCATCATAAGAATGGTCGAAGATGCCCAGGGGTCGAAAGCTCCAATACAGAACATTGCCGACAAGATCGCGGGAGTTTTTGTGCCGGTTGTACTGATCCTCGCTGCGGCTACCTTTATCATCTGGCTCAGCATCGGGAGCTATCTGCTGGGATTTTCTGCCGCACTCTCTTACGCTATTTCGGGGCTTATCGGTATTCTTGTTATCGCCTGCCCCTGCGCGCTTGGTCTGGCAACTCCCACAGCGATCATTGTCGGTATTGGCAAAGGGGCTGAATACGGAATCCTTATCCGTAATGCTGAAAGTCTTGAAAAACTGAGTACCGTCGATACCGTGGTGTTTGACAAGACCGGGACTCTTACTACCGGATCTCCGCAGGTTTCCGATATCATCACACTTGACGGGGAAACAAGTATCACCTCCCTGCTGCAATCAGCTGCCAGTGTGGAAAGCCGCTCGGAACATCCACTTGCAGAGGCTATTGTTCATGCGGCAAAAAAAGAGATGCTCACCTTGAGCGAGATCTCAGCATTTGAAGCACTTGAGGGTGCAGGAGTTTCGGCTGTGATTGATCGTGTTACGGTAATGGTACGAAAGCCGTCAGAGAAAGAACAACCTTTACCTGATGTGGAGCGACTGCAGAAAGAGGGTAAGACGGTCGTTGTGATTGAGCGGAACGGGGTATGCAGAGGGTTGATTGCTTTGAGCGATACCGTCAAGGAGGAGGCAAAAAGGGCGGTTGCTGCACTTCAGCGCAAAGGGCTCAACGTTATCATGCTGACCGGTGACAATCGCCTGGCAGCAAACTTCATGGCAAGGCAGGTTGGCATTGACGAGGTGATCTCTGAAGTACTGCCTCAGGAAAAGGCGAACAAGATTAAAGAGCTTCAGGCTCAAGGAAAAAAGGTAGCCATGGCGGGAGATGGAATCAACGATGCACCAGCTCTGGCCCAGGCTGATGTCGGGATTGCAATGGCAACAGGCACTGATGTGGCCATGGAGTGTGCCGGTATTACGCTGCTTATGGGTGATATCAACAAAGTTGCTCAGGCAATCACCCTTTCACGTGCCACCATGAGGGTTATCCGTCAGAACCTTTTCTGGGCATTTATCTACAACATTATCGGCATTCCGCTGGCCGCAGGTGCGTTCTACCCTCTTTGGGGCATCTTTCTCAACCCGGTCTTTTCAGGGCTTGCTATGGCAGGAAGCAGCGTTTCAGTGGTGAGCAATTCGCTGCGACTGAAGAGAAAAAAGTTCTGAGCGGGAAAGAGGAGATATAGCACTGATGGGACTAATCGTCGATAGTTTGGGAGTTTTTATTATCTGTCGTAATCGGGCTCTTCGCCGAACCAGACAACGGCGTAGTTATCTGAGACAGCTATGCCGATAGCCCTCCATCGAGACCTTGACCAAATCCCGGCATTGAGAATAACGTTATTATGCTCTGGCGAGTCAATCCACATTGAAAGTGCAAGATCCATATCTATCCTGTCACTTTTCCACGCAACTATCTCATACCCTTTACCTGAATACATTGTCAGCTCGGCCGGTTTGCTCCACATGTACTTTGCGCTGCGAGTGCCAGTATAGCAGACAGGGTTCCATGGGCCATACATAGACCAGCTGTGCATTGAGCATGGCTCTGATGGCGGATGCAGCTGCAGGTCACGAGCATGAAGTCTGGCAACATAGGACAAATTTGGTGATAAGGAAATAGAGGGCAAGCCTCTATCCTGGCGGTAATTCATGATCAATCTGTACAAATATAATTCATCATCTGATAAAACAGCTGTAGAAGCGTGAGTTGGTGCACTCCTGAACCGTTCCCTTGCTCCGCCTCCCTGACAGAACGCACATGGTGTTGAAACAAGTAGATATATAAAGAAGAGAATTACTGTAACAGGCGTTAAAGGTTGAACTATCCCTTTCTTCATTAGCCGCGTGTGCCTTCGAGGCTTCATTTTCGCTGAATTGAAAGTTTAAGGTATCAGAAGTGCTGCCTTGGCCGCCGACAGCCCCTGTTCGGCTGCTAATCGATACCACTGCCGGGCTTCAGTTTTATTTTGGGGTAATCCTTCCCCTTTTTCCAGCATCTCGCCTAAATAATACTGGGCGTTCGGGTTTCCCTGCACTGCTGAAAAACGGTACCATTTTTGGGCTTCGGTATAGTCTTTCTGAACGCCAAGTGCTTGAGCGTATAACCAGCCAAGATTGCACTGAGCATGCGCATCGCCCTGATCTGCTGCCATACGGAACCATTTCAGGGCTTCTGCATTGTTCTTCTGCACACCCTCACCATTGGCGTACATCCAACCAAGATTGTACTGAGCATTGGCAAGCCCCTGCTGAGCTGCAAGCCAGTACCATTGAACAGCTTCAAAATTGTTTTTCTGAACTCCCTCTCCTTTATAGTAGATGGCCCCGAGGTTAAACTGAGCGAGGGGAAGTCCTTTCTGAGCTGCAAGCCGATACCATCCTGCTGCTTCAGCATAGTTCTGTCTTACTCCCTCTCCTCCATTATAGTACCAGTTGGCAAGGTTGAACTGAGCCGGTGGAAGACCCTGGATTGCCGCCAGTCGGTAGTATTTTTTTGCTTCAGCAAAGTTCTGGCGTACACCCTGACCCTGATAGTACATTCTCGCAAGATTGAACTGACCAAGTGCATGCCCTTGTCTGGCCGCAAGACGAAACCATCGAACCGCTTCTTTGTAATTTTGCTGGACTCCCTCTCCCTGATAATACATCGCACCAAGATCGGACTGGGCCATGGCAAACCCAAGGGCTGCAGCATGACCGTAGTGTTTTGCCGCTTCAGCAAAGTCCTGTTTGATCCCTTTGCCCTGATAGTAGAGTGCCGCGAGGTTGTAGTGAGCTTGCGGAACTCCATGAATATCGGTACGACTGTACCATTCAACAGCTTCACGATGGTTTTTGTCGTTAGCCCGAGCCTGGGAGTAGTACCCACTGTCAAAATTAAAAAGCGGTTGTTCAATATTCTTTGTAGCAGCCAAACGATACCACTCTGCTGCCAGAGAGTATGTCTTTTTGAACTTCTGACCACTTTTGTAAATCGCATTGGCCTTTGCCACATCCTGCCTGGCGGCTATGGTGAACCATTTGACTGCCTCAGAATCGCTTTGCACAGCACCCTGACCTTGAGAAACCATCCATCCAAGCGCATACTGAGCCTGGGCGAGACCCTGTGCTGCGGCTAAACGAAACCATTGTATGGCCTCCTCATTGTTTTGCGGAACCCCCCGACCATTCTGGTAAATTGCGCCAATGTTATACTGAGCCTGTGCAAGTCCCTGCAATGCGGCCCGACGGTAAAGACGCAACGCTTCGGCATAATCTTTACGGACTCCCTTACCCATTTCAAACATGGCACCGAGATTGTTTTCCCCCGAAGCAACACCTTTTTCTGCAGCCTCTTGATAGCTCTTAACATCCGCAATATCACTCTGACTGATCCCCTGTTTCATATCAGCCATCAGTGCAAGATCAGGCTGGGTTGCTGCGTCGGTCTGCGCTACAGCAAGTCGGTACCACTGCGAGGCAAGAGCATAACTTTTAGGGACACCCTGACCATGTTCATACATTACTCCAAGATTAAACTGAGCCTGTGCCAGACCCTTGGCTGCAGCCTGACGGTACCATTTAACCGCTTCTGTATAGTTTTGAGTGACACCGTGACCATGGGCATAGGCAGCGCCAAGATTGTTCTGACCAACAGCAAGACCCTCTGCCGCCATAAGCCGATAACATATCAGTGCTTCTGCATAGTTGTTGTTGAGCCCCTGGCCGCTTGTGTTGTAGACTCCAAAGTTATAGTGCGACTTAACAAGCCCCTGCCCAGCTGAAAAAGCGAGTTGCTGAAGCTTTTCAGAGGATTCCGCCCTCAGGGAGGTGAAATACAGAAGAAAAGAGAACAGTACAATGAATATCTTACTCTTTTCCATCTGGGGATAGCCCCTTGTTTGACAGCCATTGTTTTGCATCAGGGTCATTAAGCTGTGCCGCCTTTTTATAGTCAGCTATGGCACCTTCCTTATCTCCGATTATGCCTTTTGCAGTTCCCCTGTTCGTATATGCTAACGCATATTTCGAGTTGAGCTCAATAGCTTTTGTGTAGTCCGCTATTGCTCCCTGGTTATCTTTAAGTTTTGTTTTTGCGTTTCCACGATTATTATAAGCCAAAGAGTACTTAGGGTTAAGCTCAATTGCCTTTGTGTAATCCGCTATAGCTCCTGCAACATCTCCCTGTTGTTCTTTTTCAATTCCCCGATTGGAATAGGCCAAAGAATTTCTGGGATCGAGCTCTATGGTTTTTGTGTAGTCTGCTACAGCTCCCTGGGAATCGTTAATAGTACCTTTTGCAATCCCGCGGTGGAGATAAGCATACGTGTCTTTTGGGTTACGATCAATAGCAACAGTATAATCAGATATGGCACCCTGTGCATTATTAGCTTTAAGCTTTGCCGCAGCAGTTGCATAGAGATTTTTTGAATTTTTAGCCGCATAAGTCGAAGGGAGTGCAACTATTACAGCAAAAAATGCAACAACAATAATTCGAAAAGATTTTCTCATTTTTCAGACCTGATTGCTGGATTTTTCAACCCGATTAATAATCAAAACACTTTCTATATACTTAAATATATATAACGCTCTCCTTATTGTTGCAATTTTCTCAAAAAAAACTAACGAAAAATTTAAGTCCTGAGACACTGAGCTCTTGCTTGTCAGATCTTTTTGTGCTCTCCGACTCCTTCCTTTTCAATACCAACAAAAGAGCCGCATTGCTGCAGCTCTTTTGTTGATAAAAACATAACCGAAAGGTCAATGTTCGTCAACCTTGATTCTCATGGAGAAGAAGGAGCGGTGTACAAAAACCAGCGAGAGGGCAAAGAAGATTGCTGCCAGAGAAAGAGCGAGCTGAGCAGGAAGTTCGATGGCCAGTTCGATGGCAAGAAGACCAAACAAGGTGGTGAACTTGATGATCGGATTAAGGGCAACTGAAGAGGTGTCCTTGAATGGATCGCCAACCGTATCGCCAACAATTGAGGCATCATGAAGCGGAGTGCCCTTGGCATTGAGTTCGGTTTCAACAATCTTCTTGGCGTTGTCCCAGGCACCGCCGGCATTGGCCATAAAGATGGCCTGGTAGAGACCGAAAAGCGCGATGGAGATCAGGTAGCCAATGAAGAAGAATGAATCAAGGCAGGCGAAAGCCAGTGTCGTAAAGAATACGGTAAGAAAGAGGTTGATCATTCCTTTCTGTGCAAACTTGGTACAGATTTCAACAACCTTCTTGCTATCCTCAATGGAGGCTTTTTCGACGGAACTGTCAAGATTGATGTTGTTCTTGATGAATTCCACTGCATAGTATGCTCCGGTGGTGACAGCGTTCATTGAGGCACCGGTGAACCAGTAGATAATTGCACCGCCCATCATGAGGCCAAGGAGGAACGGAGGCGACAGAATGGATAGTTTTGCAATTGCTGCCGTATCGGCAAGTCCGTTGGTCAGGATCATGATAATCGAGAAGATCATCGTAGTAGAACCAACCACAGCGGTACCGATAAGCACCGGTTTAGCAGTTGCCTTGAAGGTGTTGCCTGCGCCATCATTGGCTTCAAGGTACCTTTTGGCGTTGTTGAAGTCTGGCTGGAAACCAAACTCGCTCTGGATCTTCTGCTTGATGTTCGGAATGGTTTCGATAAGCGAAAGCTCGTAGACTGACTGAGCGTTGTCGGTTACCGGACCGTAAGAGTCAACTGCAATAGTAACAGGTCCCATGCTGAGGAAGCCGAAAGCAACCAGACCGAAAGCAAAGACCGAAGGTGCAAGCATGATCACCTTAGTAAGACCGACAGTAAGGATCCCTTGCGAAGCAATCAGCTCAGGAGTCAAACCGAGAGTTGCTATGCCAAGAGTACTGAGGCCGTAGGCAGCTCCCATCAAACTGACAATGGCGAGGCCCATCCAGTAGGCGCTGAAATTACCGGCAACAAGACCTGCAAGAATGTTCAGGGCTGCGCCTCCCTCTTTGGAGCATTGGACAACGTTACGAACATGGGCACACTCTGTGGAGGTAAAGCGGTTTACCAGTTCAGGAATCAGTGCACCGGCAATCGTTCCGCAGGTGATAATCGAAGCAAGCTTCCACCACATGGTGCCATCGCCGAGTGTTCTGATAAGGTAGTAGGATGCTATGTAGGTAAGGATGATTGAGACAATGGAGGTAAGCCATACGAGAGTGATCAGTGGCTTTTCAAAGTTCATCTCAGCGGCATTGCTGTACTTCATCTTGGCATAAGCGGCATTGACCCAGTAGGAGCCTGCGCTGGCGAAAATCATGACAAGTCGCATGGTAAAGATCCAGACAAGCAGCATGATCTGCACTTCAGGTGCCTTGATGGCAAGGAGGATAAAGGAGATCAGGGCTACGCCTGTAACGCCGTAGGTTTCAAAACCGTCGGCGGTAGGACCAACCGAGTCACCGGCATTGTCACCGGCACAGTCAGCAATAACACCAGGGTTGCGGGCATCATCTTCCTTGATCTTGAAGACGATCTTCATGAGATCGGAACCGATGTCGGCAATCTTTGTAAAGATACCTCCAGCAATACGGAGAACAGAGGCACCGAGAGATTCACCGATTGCAAACCCTATAAAACAAGGGCCGGCAAAGTCGCGAGGTACAAAAAGAAGAATGCAGAGCATAACAAAGAGCTCGATGCTGATGAGCAGCATACCGATACTCATGCCTGCCCTTAGCGGAATTGCGTAGGTTGGGAATGGTTTTCCGCCGAGGCTTGCAAATGCTGTCCTTGAGTTGGCAAAGGTGTTGATCCTCATGCCGAACCAGGCAACGATGTAACTGCCGAGAATACCGATAAGACTGGCTACAAGAATAAAAATAACCTTGATTGCCGGAAGGTGTCGAAGCCAACCGAAATAGGCTACAATAATTGCGCCGATAAGAACCCAGAGGACAAGGATAAATTTACCCTGTGTTATCAGATAGGTTTTGCAGGTTGCATAGATCAGTTCGCTGATCTCGCGCATGGCACTGTGAACAGGAAGATTGCGGATGCCCATGTATTGTATGGCTCCAAAAACCATACCAAACAGGCAGACAACAAGACCCCACATCAGAAGCGTACTCCCCGGTATGCCTCCAAGGAATGTTACTGAGTGGAGATCAGGTAACAATAAATCAGCCTCGCTTGCCCAGGCATTTGGCGCCTGCAGCAAAATACCAAGGCCTCCCAGAACTGGTACAGCTCTGGCTAACCATCTTTCTTTAAACGATGTTTTCATTGCTTTTTTTTCACTGTTTTTTTTTGACTCATGCAAAAAATATTTTCAGCTAACCAATGGCAAAGAACAGCCCTGTCAACAACAGGAAGCTATAATTTGCAACTTTTTTCATGATTCTCAATACCTTTTTGTAGAACTTCTTACAGGTTTCATACTATTTATCCCATCACTCTTCTCCTCTTTTTTTACAGGATCAGAATACGTGTTTTTTGTTACTGATTTTGCTCCGCCTCTCTCTATATTCTGTGCAGTTCTGTTTGCACTCTTGAGGAAAAAAAAGCCGGCTTGCTCGCCCGGAATAACTTGTTTGCGCTATGAAACTTATTGTTGGTCTTGGGAATCCTGAATCCCAGTATGTTGGTACACGGCACAATATCGGTTTTGATGTTGTTGAAATTATTGCAGCCTCTTTTGGAGCAAAATTCAGCAGAGGAAAAGGAAAATATCTCAGTGCGAAACTTTCCCATAGAAAGGAGTCTGTGATCCTTGTCAAGCCTATGACCTTTATGAACCTTTCAGGCCATGCTGTCGTAGCAGCCATGAATTTTTATAAAATCGAGCTTCGGGATATCTTTGTTATATGCGATGACCTTAACCTTCCTTCTGGCTCAATTCGCATTAGGGCAAAAGGATCTGCCGGGGGGCAGAATGGGCTGAAACATATTATCGAATGTGTCGGCAGCGAGGAGTTTGCACGGTTGAGAATAGGTATAAGGCTCAATGAACAGCCTTTGAGCTCTTTTTCATCGTTTGTGCTTGGTAGATTCAGTGAGGATGAGCGTAAGGTAGTGGATCAGGTGCTGCCTGTCTGCAGGGATGCCGCTCTCGACTTTGCAATCAACGGGATCGAGCACGCCATGAACAACTACAACAAACCGGTTATTTAGCAGGCAGCAAGCTTGACAAGTGAGCTGTCAGAAGGAGCAGGAGGCGCTGCAGCGGACATCTTTTTCAAAAAAGCAATGGCGCGGGCATTGAACTCTCTTGGTTGATCGACATTGCAGACATGTCCGGAATTCACAATCACCTCAAGCCATGAGTTGGTATGCCGTGTTATAATATAGCGGACAGCGGGCAGAAACATGTGGTCTTCTTCACCCATAAGGTAGAGTGTAGGAATGGCGGTATCTTTTTCTTCAAAGTATTTTAAAAGCGGAGTAATCTCGTAGGTCAGGCGGAACCAGCGCATAAACTCTTTCTGTGCAACTTTTTTGGCTTCATTGACAAAGAGAAGCCTCGATTTTTTATGCCGCTCACTGGGCATTATAATCCAGGCAAAAAAGCTGTAGAGCCACATATAGGGCACAAATCTCTTGAACATGTTGCCAAGGGTGACAAGAACCTTTGCCCTGATGTTAAGCCTTATGATAGCGCCACCCATAACCATTGAGCTAACCCTTTCAGGGGCAATTTCACTGAGGTTGCGGATGAGAATGGTTCCAAGTGATATACCGATAAAGTGCGCTTTTTGAATTTCAAGCAAGTCAAGCACTTCGATGATATCGCGGGTAATGTCCTCGAAGTCGTAATGACGCTCTTCCTTGTGCCCAACGATGCTTTTTGACTTGCCATGGCCTCTCAGATCAACAAGTAGAACATTGAAATGCCTGATAAACTCCTTGATCTGTAAAAACCATATAGAAGAACTACCCCCGGCACCGTGAACAAACACCACCCAAGGGGCCTTGGAGTCATCCAACTCGTATGTCTTGTAATGAAGCATTGAAGGCCGCAGTTATAAACGTTTAATCTCTAAGTAAACAAAACAAAAACAAAAAACAAAAAGTTACACCCTATTGCGAAAAACATTCACCATCTCAAACAATACAATGCCTGATGCCACCGCTACATTGAGCGAATGTTTGGTGCCATACTGCGGAATCTCGAGCACCTCATCGCACCTGGCAAGCACATCATTGTCGAGACCGCCAACTTCATTACCGACGACAAGACAGCATGGAAAACAAGCGGGATCAACCGCCGTATAAGGCTTGCTCCCTTCTGTAATCTCTAATCCGCATATCCTGCATCCCTCTCTCTTAACCACTTCAAGAGCCTCAAGCGGATCAGCATAATACTCCCATAGTACACTTTCTTCGGCTCCCAGCGCAGTTTTACTGATCTCTTTTCTTGGCGGTGTTGCCGTATAACCGGAAAGAATTATTTTTTCTATACCTGCAGCATCAGCAGTGCGAAACATTGATCCGACATTCCACATGCTTCGAATATTGTGCAGCATCAGAACAATTGGGTGTTTGGATGCTGTTGCATACTCTTCTGCGTTGAGCCTGTTCATCTCTGTGCCATGCAGTTTTTTGAAATCGAGCATCCTTACAATGTCCTGAGTTTCTCAATGAGGCACTGATTTTCCTCAACAAGGCCAACATTGAATCTGAGACAGTTTTCCATTAAATGGTATCCGGAAACATTTCTCACCAGAATACCTTCACTCTGAAGGCTCTGGAAAACAGCCCTTGCATCTCTGATCCTGATAATTAAAAAATTAGTATCACTCAGGAAGGGTTCAACTCCCTTTATGGCAAGCAGTTCGTCATAGAGCTTGTCCCTCTCATGGAGAATATACGATACTGCGTCGGTAACCAGTGAATAATTCGCAAGTACATGTGTTAATGTTATTTCTGCAAGCCTGCTGGAAGCAAAAGGAATTTTCGGTTTGGCCAGCTCAGCCATCAATGCAGGATTTGCAATGGCAAAACCAATCCTGATACCTGCAAGAGCAAGAGCTTTGGACATGGTGCGAAGGACAACAAGATTCGGGAGTCCATCAATCAGCTCAAGAACAGAACGCTGGCGGGAAAACTCAATGTAGGCCTCATCAACCAGCACGATGGCATCGCAGGATTCTGCTATCAGACGAACAGAGTCAAAGGAGAGGGATTTTCCGGTGGGATTGTTCGGTGTTGAAAGAACGATACAGTCCACCCGCTCGTCACGCGCAGCACGAAGAATCGCATCAATATCGAAATCAAGATCTGGAAGCATGGGCACACTGACAATCTGAGAGTGCAGAAGCAGTGCTATTTTTTCATAAAGCGAAAACGATGGGTCAGGAATAAGCACCTTTCGGCCCGGACCAAGTGATGCCAGAAAAATTGTATAGAGCATCTCGTTCGATCCGTTGCTCATCATCACTGAATCAGGGGAAATTCCAAGAAAATCCGCATAGGCCTTCATGCCTCTGTAGGGAAGAATATCCGGATAGCGGTTCCATGGTTCTTTGATAAACTCCCGGATAATCTCCTCCTTGAGCCACATCGGAACATCAAAAGGACTTTCGTTCTGATTGAGCTTGATCTCAGCCTGTTGTCCGCCCTCAACCTTGTATGTAGCAATATTCTGCAGTGCAGGATTAAGAAGACGCTGTATATCGTTGTGCATGGTGTAACTGTGTTTGTACTGTAAATCTTAAAAACTTGAAGCATAAAGTGACAAGAGTTGTTGTCATTGTGTAAAAAAGCATCTTTTTCACACAATTCATGAAAATAATCTGGACAATCCCTATTTTTATTTATACATTAAATCAGGATTAAATTTATCCAATATAAAGGAGCAATCATGACACGGATAAAAAAAACACCTCTTGATCTTCTTGACGATATATATAGCCTTGCTTACTGGATGACCGGAACTGAGGGTGCATCTCATGACTTGGTAAACAAAACCTATCTCTACGCCAATACCATGACGCGGGAGGAGGATTTAATCAAAACATTGAGACGATGTTATGTTGACCAGTTTGGACAGCACACTGATTTCTGCATCGGGCGAAAAAATTGCAACAGCAATCTTCAGCTTGTTGAATCGCTGAAACAATGGGCGGCCGATATCAAGCTCTCTGTTCTTTTACAGGAGATATCCGGTCTGAAACACCGTCAGATCTCTGAGATAGTAGGAAAACCTGTTGAAACAGTAAGATTGTGGCTTTACTGGGGCAGAAAACTTCTGGCTAACGACGGTCAGCTTCAAGCTTCAGCCTGAATCTCTTTTCACAGAAAGGCCGCTTAAATGTAAAGCGGCCTTTTGTTTTTATGGTGGCCTCTTTATATTCGACTTACCTTTGCATTAATCATACTCTATCTTTTTTTCCATGATCATTATAACCGGCGGTGCAGGATTTATCGGCAGCGCCATGCTCTGGGAGCTTAACCGTAATGGTGAGGAGCGCATCATTGTGGTTGACGATCTTGGGTCGACCACAACAGGAAAATGGCGCAATCTTTCCGGTCTTCATTTTACAGACTTAATACCAATAGATCTTCTTCCCGATCTCCTCGACAGAAATGCACTCAAGGATATTTCAGCCATTATCCACATGGGTGCGAACAGTTCGACCACGGAAACTGACGCTGACCACCTGTTGAACAATAATTTCGGTTACTCAAAAAAAATTGCATCGTTCTGCATGGCTCATGATGTGCGGCTTCTTTATGCGTCAAGTGCCGCAACATACGGTGACGGATCAAACGGGTATGACGACAGCATTCAGGGAGTTGAAGGTCTGCGCCCCCTTAATATGTATGGTTACTCCAAGCAACTGTTTGACTGCTGGGCAATCAAGCAAAAGATTCTGGACAAAGCTGCTGGTCTGAAATTTTTCAACGTTTACGGGCCAAACGAGTATCACAAAGGAGATATGAGCAGCGTGGTCTATAAGGCATTCAATCAGATCGGCGAAAAAGGATCACTGAATCTCTTTACGTCGCATCGACCAGAGTACCGTGATGGGGAACAGTTGAGGGATTTTATCTATGTCCGGGACTGCACCAGAATTATGGCATGGATGCTTGAAAACCCTTCAGTGGCAGGACTTTTCAATGTCGGCACAGGAACAGCAAGAAGCTTTAAAGACCTTGCCAAGGCAACCTTCTCTGCTTTAGGCCGGGAGCCAGTTATCAACTATATTCCCATGCCCGAAAGCTTACGCGACAAATATCAGTATTACACCTGCGCGGAGATCGCCAAACTTCGTGCGGCAGGATTCAGCGAGGCTTTCACCTCACTTGAGGATGGCATAAAAGAGTATGTGCAACAATACCTCTCCTCCAGTAACCCCTATCTTGACAGCCGGAAAAGCCCTATTTCATGACAAAATACTCATCTGTTTCCCAGATTCCGCAGCGACCGGTCAAGCCGCCAGACAATCAAAGTATCCCCATTCTTCAACTTATTCACACAAGCACTCAAACCAGGCTGCTCAGCCTTTGAGTCACTTGCCTGGCCAATGAAAATATGCTGCTTTTTACAGAAGTCGTCACTTCATCGAAAGTAGAGGGAATCACAAATGCGGAGACAATTCTCAAAAAATGGTATAAATCAGACGGGTCAGGTCATCCTCGAACCTGAACACTGGAGAGAGAGGCTGCAGGCTGGCACTCCGGGAGCCAGGGAGCTGCTGCAATCAGCCAGAGAGGGAGTACTTGATATCTACCCATTCTCTCTCCCCGTTCCTCTCTTCCCTGCAACAGGCAACATCTTGTAGAGCACATCACCAGATGATTTAATCAGCTCCTTGCCTTTCGGGCCAAGTGCCAGCGTTGCAGCCAAAACCCCTATACCACCTACTGCAATACCGTGTACCGCGTGCAGAACCAACGGAAGAGCTAAAGGAATCGCAAGCACAGGAACCAGCTTGACTATTCCAGGAATACCCGGTTGAGCTGTCGGCTTTATTTGTACAACTGCACTCTCTTCCGTCATGGCTGTTTTGACTAATTGATTTATAAAAAAAACACCAAGCTCTGAGATTGCAGAAAGGTGCTCTATCTGTCTTTTTGCGGAGCAATGTTTTAAAAACTTACGTTATTTCGCCCAAATATGCTAATCTCCTCCTCCATCCATCTGTCACCCTGATCGTACGTAAAGTCTCTCTGAGGGGATTGCAATCCTGTTAACTTCTTTCCAACTCTTGTAAGGGAATTTCGGAATATCGATATTGCTTTGCCGCCATGTACCAGAAAGGCAGAAAGTAAGCACACCAATTTCAGAAACCGAAAAGCATGTTGTAAGCCATGAAAAAACTCCTCGCACTTGTTGTTATGCTCTTTTTTACCGCAACCATACCACTTCTGGCCGAAAACGCCCCTCAATCAACTGTCGATCCTACCCAGACCGGCAGTATTATCGTACATATCAAAGATCTGAGAAACCTTGAGGGCATGCTTGGTGTTTCACTCTATGCATCGAAAAAAGGATTTCCCGATACACCTGAAATCTCTTATTCCACACTTATTAAAAAAATCACCCGCACTGAGGATACCGTTGTCTTTGAAAAAATTCCCTACGGCACCTATGCCATCAGCGTTTTGCACGATGAAAACAGCAATGGAAAAATGGATAAAAACTGGCTCGGCATGCCCAAAGAGGGATGTGGCATATCTACTAATCCCAAAATCGGCATGGGCGGACCTAAATTCAACGACTCTGTTTTTACACTCAACGCCAAACAGATGGAACTGACCATAGGAATGAGATATTTATTCAAGAGTAAGAACCCTTAAAAAAAATCTACCATGAACTGGCACGAACTTTTACAGCAGCAAATCAATGACGGTTACAAGGTAGCCGAGCGCCTTGTACATTTTCTCAACGAAAACGATCTGTCATGGAAACCATCGGAAACCAATAACTGGATGACAACAGGACAATTGCTTTTTCACCTTGGCCAGTCGTGCGGTATGCCTATAAAAGGCTTTACTACCGGTCAGTGGGAAATACCTGCACACAGTGATATGAATGACAAAAAAGCTGAAAAAACGCCTCCTCCAGCCGAAAAATTACAAACTGTCACTACACTTGACGAGGCACTGACACTGCTTGCAACCAATAAAAAAATTGCACTTGACTCTATCGCCTTGTGCAGCGAGGAAGATCTCGCCTCTAAAGAGGTTTCAGCACCATGGGATCCAACTCCAGTACTCCTTGGAAAACGCCTGTTGCAGATGATTGACCATTTTAACCAGCACAAAGCACAACTCTTCTACTACCTGAAACTGCAAGGGAAACCAGTCAACACCATGCATCTCTACGGCAAATAGAGTTGCTCCATCCACAGAGAGGTAACGCTCTCTGTGGATATCTTATTTCCTACCATAATGTAGAGCAGTAACCATCTTCCCACCAATTTGTGCTTATTCTTATCAATTTCTCCCGAATCACAACAAGATCTAATACGTTATAATAAGATAACTTAAAATAAGATAAAAATTATCGGCATAGTTATTGCTATGATATATGTGGAAAGGTTTATACACCACAGCACTAAACGCAATAATCATGACTACCTTCAGCACACCATACGGGGATTTATCAGGAGTAGAGTTCCGCACCCTCTTTTCGAATGGCAAGACAGATGGGTGTCTTGTTACCGAACCAAACAGCCTGCAAACTCCATACGGCACTCTTGTGCCCCAATACGAAGCCGAAGATATGGGAAGACGCTCGGTAAAGCCAATGTATTTCCACAAGGATGGCTCAATAAAGTCCATCGCCCTGCAATCACAAACCGCCCTTCAAACACCCGTCGGCACCATCCCTGCTGAGCTGGTAACTTTTCATAAAAGCGGCAGCATCAAAAGAATATTTTCGCTCGACGGCAAGCTGAGCGGCTTCTGGTCATGGAAAAACGAATTTGCCCTTGCTGAAGATATTACCTTCAACTCTCCGGTAGGTCCTCTTACGGCAAAGCTGATTGGTTTGCAGTTCTACGAAAGCGGTGCACTGAAAAGCATAACCCTATGGCCAGGTCAGACACTCACGGTAACAACCCCAATGGGAGAGATCACTGTGCGCAAAGGCCTTGCCTTCTACGAATCAGGTGCAATCCGTTCGTTCGAACCACAGAAAAAAATTGACATCTCAACCCCTATAGGCGTCATAACCTCATGGGATAACGAGCCGAACGGGATACATGGCGACATCAACTCTGTACAGCTCTCAGAAGATGGAAGCATTGAGGCGCTCAGTACCGTTGACCACGCTGTGCACGTTTCAGTAAAGAATGACACGGAACTCTTCCATCCCGGAGTAAAAAACAACGTCTGCGGTGATGAACGAAAAGTAAGTATTCCCATGAAAGTTCGGTTCGAAAAGAAACGGGTCATTTTTCACGACAACCCGAAATTCACCTTCGACCTCGAACACACCAAGTTTGAAATAAGAAAAATGAATACCGCAACAAAAGAGCCAGCGTTTTCATGCTCGTAAAAATAGTGCTGAGCACTTTTTAACAGCGTTGGTGCCGGCTGTCCAGCCGGTGGAAAATGCGGCTTGCAGGTTATAACCGCCTATTTCACCGGCATAGTCGAGGACTTCACCACATAAAAAGAGCTTCGGTACAACTCTTGATTCCATGGTTTTGGGGTTTACCTCTCCAAGCGCAACCCCACCAGCAGAAACCTCGCCCTGATCAAGCTGTACGTCACGAACAGTGCCAAGCGGAAACCGTTTCAGCACGGCAACCAGTGACTGCCTCAGCTCCTTATGAAGTGTGCTCCAGGTTATGTCGATTTCAAGAAGCGAATGGCGAATAATAAAAGGGACAAGAGCGGTGGGAATAGTTCCATGCGGCGCCTCGCTGAATGCACCCTTGAAGGGAGCCATGGGGCATATCTGCAGGAACTTTCGCACCATCTGGGCACCATATTTCCGTGCATGCAGAAGAAGCAGCTTATCAAGTTCAGCAGGTGTATGTTCAGGAAAGAGATCAGCAAAAAGCTGGGCACCACCAAACTCACGGCAGAGCTCCGCGATATCACGCGAAAGCGACAGTGCAGCAGGACCACTGAAACCACGATGTGTAAAGAGCAGGTCACCGCGCCGCTCAATAGTTTTGCCGCCAGCAGAAGCAACAAGCCCTGCCGAACGAAGCGATACACCTGAAAGAGAGGCGGGAGGAGCCTTGAGGGTAAAAAGAGGCGCCAAAGCTGCCGAAGGCTCTTTGATGGAGTGACCCAGCTTTCGGGCAATCACAAGACCGTCACCTGTGGTGCCTGTTTTTGAATAGGAGACGCCCCCTGTAGCCAGAATAACAACATCCACAGTCAAGGGTTCAGCGTAGGTAGTAATCAGAAACCTGCCCCCCTTTGGCTCAACACTTTTTACCCTGCTGGAAAAAAGAAGCTGAACCGACAACTCCTTCAGCAACTCCTCAAACGCCATGGCCACGGAAGATGCATCTCCGCTTAAAGGAAAGAGCTTCCCGTCGGCCCTTGCCTCAGTCTCCACTCCCCGGGAATGCAGGAGCTCAAGAAGGTCACTGCTTGAAAACCCGTAAAGAGCATTGCGCAAAAAACGCCGTTCATTGGTGCGAAGAAAGCCCTGCTCAAGCATCTCTGCCGGAGTGCCCTGATGGGTTACATTACACTTCCCTCCCCCCGATATCCCGATTTTCGTTCCAAGCCGGGAATTACGCTCCAAAAGCGTTATGGAAAAATCCATACATGAAAGTTCCGCCACCCGCCGCGCCGCAATTGCTGCCAGCATCCCTGCCGCCCCTCCACCAATAATAACCAATAGGGGACATCCTATATTGACATTCACAAATCTTATTTTTTAACTGTTCGAAAATAAGCCTCCCTGCGTTTTTAAACGCTAAAAAAAACAGGGCGGGT
>JABDHK010000043.1 GCA_012972835.1 Chlorobiaceae bacterium
CAAGGTATGGGAGGCTCCTCAAACGGTTATCTTAAACCCCGATTAGGATTAGTAATTTTTTTTAAAAACAGCGACATTTTTGTTGACATTTACCGCGCGCCCCATAAACATCAATTATTTTGACCAGTTCTAATTCTCCAACTAATGGTTGGAGAATTAACAAAGGCCACGCATCCATACACCCTTTGTCAATTTCCAAGCACTTTTTTTATTCCTGAAAGAAGCACAATGAAACTCCTTGAGCTGTTATTCTCCAGATTCAGATACCCCCCAATAGCACGGGAACCTGCGACCTTCTGGTAAATTCCGTTAGTCAGTTTATTCAATTCCTCAGAAGGCGACCCAAGTCTATCAGGATTCCTGAACTTACTTTGACCTTGTTTCGCAGCCAATCCCCTGATACCAAGCCCCCGTTCAACCGCCTCCAAATCGCCGAGATAAAAACTTTCCAACTCACGGCAAGCAATACGAACCAAAACCTCGTTTCTCCCCGATTGCCTGCAAAGGTCTACAAGTCTCATCTTGATATCAAGGCAATCACTGGCATCCTGATCGCGCATCACAACAAAAACTGAATCAGGAAGCTGCCAATAGCGAAGTTTTCGGACAAGATGTTTTTCCAAGTCGCTTTTTCCCTGAAAAACCACATATCGAACATAAACATCAGCAGAGATCAGTTTCGGCAATACACCCTCAAGCATCCTCTGGGCAGATGGCTCTTCAAGAAAAAAAACAAGTGTCTTCATTGGGGATCACTCCCCTCAAAAAAGCCTTGGTTCCACAAATAGCCCATCTGATCACCATCTTTCATATAGGCAACAATCTGAGAGTTTTCATTGGCTCTACGGATTTGCGTATATCCCTCTTTTTTGACAAGCCAAAAGACTTCATCGACAGTTGTTGCATTTAAAAAATCAGGTGAGTGGGTAGAAACAAATACCTGCCCTCCGCGATTTGCATAGTTGCGGAACTCCTCGGCAAGCTCCCGCAACAACATTGGATAGAGCTGGTTTTCAGGCTCTTCTACACATAACAGAGGATGAGGAGCGGGATCATACAGAAGGGTTAAATAGGCAAGCATTTTGATAGTACCGTCCGAAACATAGCGTGCCAAAAAGGGATCTTCAAAAGAGCCATCCTGAAATTTGAGCAGAACACGACCTTCTTCAGTGGTTTTTGATTCCACTTGGGAGATCCCCGGAATTCGCTGCTTCAGCAACTCAAGTATTTGACCGAAGGCTGCTGGGTGATGATTATGTAGATACTGGATGACAAGTGATAAATTTTCTCCCTCACGTGACAAATGCTCCGCATATCCGGCATCCTGTTCCGGGCGAGCCCGGCTGATGTGAAAATCAGAAACGTGCCAGTTCTCGATAAGGTTACCAAGTGCAACCACAGCGGGAAACCGTTTGAACTGTGCCAGTCCTTTAATCGCAAGAATATCGGGAGATTTAAGCGTCTGCTCTTCTCGGGTTAGATCCTTGACATCTTTTACCGACATCAATTCATTAGTCACAGCAGTACCTTTACCACCGGAAAAATCGAGGAAATGCCACGGTTGCCCACCACTCCCTCTGCGGTATTTCAATATTTCACGTTCAATAAACACCTGCCCATTCACCTCATTAATTTGCAGGAAATAGGTCGTTAACGGTGAAAAAGGGCCATCTCGAAACTTCAGCTCTATTTCAATAGGCCCGATTGCATTACGGCTGCGTACCTCTGAAAAACCCTTACTACCTCCAAGTTTTGTAAGTGCCGTGTTGACATTACTGGTAATAGCATCTTTCAGAAAACCGAAAACCGAAAAAATAGTACTCTTTCCTGTTCCGTTGGCTCCAACAAAGACGCAGAAATTTGGCAGATCATTCAATTCTGCATCCTTGAATGCCTTAAAATTTTTTAACCGAATGGATTCAATTTTCATAGATCACCTTTCCATACATTTATCATTTTGATTCCAACAATTCAAAGA
Organism: Chlorobiaceae bacterium; assembly: GCA_012972835.1. Classification (GTDB taxonomy): domain Bacteria; phylum Bacteroidota; class Chlorobiia; order Chlorobiales; family Chlorobiaceae; genus Chlorobium. The sequence continues at coordinate 1,979 of JABDHK010000043.1, forward strand.
GTGACAGTTACTATGACGTAAAGCGCCACATCGGTGAAGCTAAATCTTGAAATTGTTGGATACTGAAATGTAATATCACAAAATATACAAATCTATTGCGCTCTTATAAACCATTTAATCAGATGTAACTCAATATTGCATAACTGCTTATATCAAATCCCCAGAAGGGGGGAAGATATTCTTAACGTACACTTCTACAAACAACTCCCTGCCCAACTTAAGGGCACCTATATTCATTCAAATGGGATGCATTAAACACAAGCCAGACTCCTGTTTATGCAACCGATGGTTGGAGAATTAAATCTCCACACCATTGTCCATTATTCATTATTTAAAAGTTCCCTGATATTCGCCAACACCTCTGCACTCTCCGCATCCAGAGCGGCAATCTCGTCCATAATATCCTGCGTAGTGCGGTGCACAACCTCCCCGCCACTGTTGGGGTTTTTGGTTGAGATGTCAAAGGTGGAGTGATCAACATCTTCGATGCTGATGCTCCACGATTTATCGGAATCGGCTTTGGTTTTCTGGAGTTCGACAAACTCCGCCAGATCGTTGTCGTTCAGCGGGTTGGTCTTGCCCATGTTGCGACCGGGATCGAGCTGGTAGTACCAGATTTTCTTTGTGGGCACGCCTTTCTCGAAAAAAAGCACCACGGTTTTAACCCCTGCCCCCTGGAAAGTGCCGCCGGGGCAGTCGAGTATGGTGTGCAGATTGCAGCTTTCGAGCAGGAGCTTGCGCAGGCTGACTGAGGCGTTATCGGTATTGGAGAGAAAGGTGTTTTTGATAACAATACCAGCCCTGCCGCCAGCTTTAAGTATTTTAATGAAGTGCTGGAGGAAGAGAAATGCGGTTTCCCCGGACTTGATGGGAAAGTTATGCTGCACCTCAGCGCGTTCTTTGCCGCCGAAGGGGGGATTCGCAATAACGATATCGTAACGGTCGCGCTCCTGGATGTCTGCAAGGTTTTCAGCCAGGGTGTTGGTATGCACAATGTTTGGTGCTTCAACTCCATGCAGGATCATGTTCATGATGCCGATAATGTAGGCGAGCCCTTTCTTCTCCTTGCCGTAGAAGGTACTTTTCTGCAGCGTCTCCATATCAGCGGTTGTCAGGTTCTTCCCTGCCTTCAGATACTCATAGGCTTCGGCAAGAAAGCCCGCTGACCCGACAGCACCATCATAGATTTTCTGGCCGATGACGGAAGCGACAACCTTGATGATGGCTTTGATGAGTGGACGTGGTGTGTAATACTCTCCACCGTTGCGACCGGCGTTACCCATATTCTTGATTTTGCTCTCGTAGAGATGCGACATCTCATGCTTTTCAACATTGGTCCGAAAGCGAAGCTCATCAATCCTGTCGATAACCTCACGCAGATTGTAGCCGCTCTGAATGCGATTTTTCAGCTCACTGAAAATCTCACCAATTTTGTACTGGATGGTGGCTGAGCTTTCGGCAGAGGTTTTGAAGGTTTTCAGGTAGGGAAAGAGATCCCGGTCAACAAAATCCTTGAGATCATCACCGGTCAAAGCATTGTTGTGGTCTATCCTGCCGTCAGCAGTTTTTGGAGCTGCCCATGATTCCCAGCGGTAGTATGGATCAAGAAGAGGGGTGTAGGGTTTGCCGGTAAGTGCAGCAGCTGTCTCTTTGTCCTGCTCAAGATCATCAAGGTACTTGAGAAAAAGTATCCATGAGGTCTGCTCTATATAATCCAGTTCACTTCCGCAACCGGCGTCTTTATGAAGGATGTCGTCAATATTCTTGAAAGTCTGCTCAAACAAATGGTACTCCTCTTTGAAAATATTTGTTACGTTAAGCTCCCCTTGCCATTCATAAAACGATGACCATAGAGAATATCAAGAAGAGTATTGCAAATCAGGGAAGGTACTCATAAGTCTACTGTATGAATATCTCAAGTTTTTTGCCCAAGGCTGCAGCATAATGAGAGAGCGTTGAAAGCCTTATATCCTCTGCATGGTTCTCGATCCGCGAAATAGCCGACTTATGAGTCTTGAGCTTTAGAGCAATTTCATCTTGAGTCATACCGGCATCAGTCCTTGCCTGTTTCAGCAATACTCCGATCTTGAAGTTCTTATAGCCTTCGTCAAAAGAGGCTGCAAACTCTGGGTCAGTAGCTTTTTGTTCATCAATAAATTCCTGTAATTCATCCATGTTTTTTGCCCTCTTGATATTCCTTTTTTCGTTGTTCTGCTAAAGCAATTTCCTGTGGTGGTGTTTTCTGGTTTATAAAATCTTTGACGGGACTTTGTCCTGATGAGTTCTTATAAAAGATGATTTCACGCATGAAACAATGTTAACAATTTCGTCAACTATTAATAAACAAATAAAAGTATTTACCACCGGCAGAGGTTGTGGCAAACAGATATAATTTTTTGCTCTTTCATCGACCGGTCATTCGAAGCAGATCTTCGGGATATCGGGCACCTTGCACTGTAATCTTTGAGGCGGCGCTATCTATCTCACGGAGATCGTCCGGAGTAAGGGCGAGATCAACCGACCCCATGTTCTCCTCAAGGCGCTCCAGTTTCGTGGTACCGGGGATTGGCACAATCCAGGGCTTCTGGGCAAGCAGCCAGGCGAGCGCTATCTGGGCAGGCGTAGCTTTTTTACCCTCTGCAATCCTGCCAAGCAGATCAACCAATGCTTGATTGGCATGCCGAGCCTCAGGTGTAAAGCGGGGCAATCTATTGCGAAAGTCGGTGCTGTCGAAGGTCGTGGTTTCGTTGATCTTACCCGTAAGAAATCCCTTGCCCAGCGGGCTGTATGGAACAAACCCAATTCCGAGCTCTTCGAGAGCAGGCAGCAGCTCCTCTTCAGGGGTTCTCCACCACAGTGAGTATTCGCTCTGGACAGCGGTTACCGGCTGGACGGCATGAGCGCGACGAATCGTCTCTACTCCAGCCTCAGACATGCCGAAGTGTTTTACCTTCCCTTCCAAAATCAGCTCCTTGACGGCTCCGGCTACCTCTTCGATCGGCACATCAGGATCAACACGGTGCTGATAGAAAAGATCAATGGTATCGATGTTAAGTCGATTGAGTGAGGCCTCAGCAACTTGCCTGATATGCTCAGGGCGGCTATCGAGCCCCATCCAGCCTGGTTTTCCATCGGGATTGAGCTTGAACCCAAACTTGGTGGCTATCACCACTTGATCACGGATGGGCGAGAGCGCTTCGCCTACAAGTTCTTCGTTGGTGAACGGTCCGTAAACTTCCGCAGTATCGAAAAATGTGATGCCACGATCAACGGCTGCCCGAAGAAGCGATATCATCTCTTGCTTGCCGGCAGGAGGGCCGTAAGAAAAACTCATTCCCATACAGCCCAAGCCAAGAGCAGATACTTCAAGGTTGCTGTTGCCAAGTATTCGTTTTTTCATTGGTTATCCTCAAATGTCTGTTAATAAACTCACCTCATGTATTCATTGAACAAGTCACTGTTTAGGGACATAATGTCGAGCTGGGGCTCGGCGTTCCCAGCATAAGAGAGTGTTGCAATGCCGTTATTGCCCGGAGTTCTGATCAATCATAAGCAAAAGATCATCAATGAAATGATCGATCGTGTGCATCCCCTCATGCCGCATGACAATGTCGTGCGCAAGCTTGCCTCCAAGGCGCTTATCCTCGGTTGGTGCAAGACTCCACTTCTTCATGACCCAGTCGCTCGGTCGCTGAAAATAGACAATATTTGAAATATCATTCTTCCATGCTGGATAGCTGATCTCGTCGAGCCGCTCTTTCAAATATACCGCATTCTTTAGAATCAACTCAGCCTGGCGTCTGTACCCTTCAACTCCGGTAGTGTGGATTTGCCACCAGAACTTCAGTGGTGCAAGGGCTGAACGCGAACAACTGATTGTAGGGACGGAATCGTTGAGGTAGGAGACCTGAAACGGATTTTGCTTTGCCAGAACTTCGTTTGTGGTAATGAACAGGCCCAATGGCTCGTCGAAACCAAAGAATTTATGGCCACTCACAGCAATGGAATCATAATTGCATGCAGAGTGATCAAGCAGATGGGCATACTCTGTAAAAGGCAGGAACCCACCAAAAAGCGCTGCATCAACATGACGGTATACTGCAACAGGCGGTTTTCTTGTGAGCACCTCATCAATTGCATCCTGATTGTCGATACCTCCCTTGAAAGTTGTGCCGACTGCAATAACAATCAAGGCTGGACGAGTTGTATCCAATGCCTGTTCGAATGCCTGCACCTCCATTTCACCCTTGATGCTGGTCGGTATCTGCCTCATCTCCAGACCCTGAAGGTCACTGATCCTCATGATAGAGTAGTGTGCCTCTTCTGAAACATAGAGAACAGGCTTGATATCGCTCTGTGAGCTTAAGAAATTAACGCCAAAGTAAATACCGTGATTGTTACCATCGGTGCCACTACTGGTGACAAAACCCCATGCCTCTTCCTGTGCAAATCCGTATAAGGGCGAAAAGAAATCAATAACCTGGTTTTCAAATTCATGGGTGTTAAGGGAGTACAAGCTTGGCCGGCGAGGATCACCCACATTGTTCATGGCTAAATCTGCCAGTCCTGAAACTGCATACCAGTGATAGAAATCTGCCAGCTTGACGTTCTGGTTGCAAGGGAAACCTACGGCCGTCTTTTTCTCTTGCACCATTTTCTGGGCAAATGCGTTAAGGCAATTAATATCAAAAGTTGGTATAGTCATTATGCTGTCGCGGCTATTTTGATTGTCTCCTTATTAGTTATGCAATTTACTGAAAATCATGGGGAATAACTCGTTTCGACAAACCACAAGAGCTTCCTGTCAGCCGATGCGAACCGAGAGCATGGAGAGCGCCCCCCCTTCAATACCTTCGACAGGAAAGCTGACCTGCTCATTGTCCAGGCGTAAACCCAGCACATAGAGCAGAGGCAGAAAATGGTCAGGGGATGGCACAGACAACCATGCGTCCTCTCCAAGGCTTTTGTACCCGGCAAGTTCACGATCTTTTCCCTCAAGTATCAGTGTTCTGATTGCAGATTCAAATCGATTTGCCCAGTCGAATGGCTGCACCGCTTTATTGCCCCAGACATAGACCTGAAGGTTGTGAACAACATTTCCACTTCCGACAATCAGTACCCCTTCATCCCGAAGCGACTGAAGAAACCTCCCTGTCTCATAATGAAACTCGGGTGGCTGCCTCTCGTCGATGCTGAGCTGAACGACCGGAATGTCGGCATTCGGAAAAACATGGCAGAGCACTGCCCAGGTACCGTGATCAAGGCCTCGGTAAGCATCGAAACGAACGTCAATCGGCTTGAGAAGTTGCTGTACACGCTCAGCAAGTTCCGGACTACCCGGAGCCGGCCAGGTAACCTCGAAAAGTTCCCTGGGAAATCCATAAAAATCGTGCAGGGTTTCAGGGAAGAGGCTGCCAGAAACCGCAGTTTCAGGCCCGTACCAGTGGGCAGATATGGCAAGTATCGCCTTGGGGCGTGGTATGCTTTGCCCTAACCGACGCCAGCCTTCAGTATATGCGTTCGACTGAATCGCATTCATTGGATTGCCATGCCCAAAAAAAACAGCCGGCATTACCTCTCCCATTGCAGTTCTCCTTTATATTGTTGAAAGTCTATAACTCCCGGACCTTTACTTTAGTTATTTTGGCTGTGACTTGATCATTTCAACGTCGAGGGAGATGTTGACCTCTTCGCCAACAGCCACTCCGCCAGTTTCCAGCGCCTGGTTCCATACAAGCCCGTAATCCTTGCGATTGATGGTTGTACTTGCCGACGTTCCACGTCTCAAGTTACCCCATGGATCCTTGCTTTCCTTTGAGAACGGAGCCACATTCAGCACCACCGGTTTGGTGATACCATGGATCGTCAGATCTCCCGTAACCTTCAGCGCTCCCTTGCTTGCCCGTGTCCATTTTTTTGAGACAAAAGTCAATGTCGGGTATTTGGCTACATCGAAGAAATCCGGACTCTTCAAATGTTCATCGCGTTTCTGAACGTTCGTGTTGACAGATGCAGCGTCGATGGTGACGTTGACCGTTGATTTTGTGATATCCTTGTCGTTAAGATCAACAATGCCACTGTACTTGTTGAAGTTGCCCTTGACGTGCGACACCATTAAGTGGCTGACACTGAATCCAACATTTGAGTGATCGGCGTCAATATTCCACTGAGTTGCTGTGGCCAATGACGGCAAAGCCAAGATTGCTGCAGTGAGCATTGCCCTGGTGAAGTTTTTTCTCATCTCCGTTCTCCTTTTTTTGATTGATAGTAGAGTTATTTAACCTTGAATTATATATCAAAAAAAATCAACACTCCAGTTCCTTCTTTTCCTGTAGACCTATGAGACGGCAAAGTCTTGCCAACTCATCCTGTTCACTCTCCTCAAGGATGCTCATCTCCTTGACAATGGCAGCCATGACAGAAGGAAAAACATCTTCAATCAGCAAACGCCCTGACTCTGTGAGGTGTATGGCTATAAAACGCCTGTCATCATGATCACGCTCGCGTCTCACCAGGTTTCGCTTCTCCAGGTTATCAATAACCATGGTAATATTACCCGTACTTTTTAGAATTTTAGCGGCAAGCTCACACTGGCAAAAAGAGCCTTTATGAAAAAGAACCTCGAGAATTCCGAACTGACTGACGGTAAGATTTGAAGAGGAGAGGATGCGGCTGGTACGTCCTGTTACTGATTCAGCTGCCCTCATCAGCTTGGTGTATGCGCTTAAAGCTCTCTGTTCAGTATCAGAATATGTTGCAATTCCTGTAAGCATTACATATTTGTTAATATTAAATCATTCAACGTTAATCTAATAAAAAAACAAGGACCAATCCAAAAACTATTTTTTCAAATCACTCCCACTTTTCCTCTTTTTGTTACGATAAATTGGGCGAATAGATGCGCAATTGTGGCCCTCTTGCGCCAGCCTTTGATCTCAATCTTTACCCGATAAGGCTCAGAACATCAAAGGCTGGCTGAGAGAGGAAACAGGTAGCGGTAGCGGCCATCAAGGAGGTTGACCAAAAAGGAAGGTTAATGTGGGAGCGTTTTACACTGCATGAAAAAATCACGCAAACGATGTGTACCATAAAGAGGGGCTATGGTGTCAATTCTGCTGACAGTAGTCGCAAAAAGGGCGACATCGTGGACATCGCGATTGAAGATGCCGGTTACTGCGACCAGCCCGTCAGCCAGCCAAAATGGCAGAGAGAGAACAAAGGGAGGGTTTTGAGCAATTTCAGCAGCAAGATCAACCATTTCACAATAGGTGAACACTTCAGGTCCTCCAGCTTCAACCTCTTTTGCCGTCCCCTCAATCGCATCAACACAAACCTTTGCAAGGTCAGCGCCGTGAATGGGATTCGACCGCTGGTAACCATCGCCGACCATAAGCGTAAATCCTCGAAGTGCCCTGGCAACAAACTGTCCGATCTCAGAATAATAGCCTGTTGGGCGGATGATTGTGCTCTCAATTTTCGATGCTTTCAGCTCCCTGACAAACTTTTCATGAGCCTGGATGTTCGGAATATTCATCATCCGATGTGCATCAAAAACCGATACGTAAATGAACTTACTGACCTTGACCTTCAGAGCAAGATTCAGCAGATTCATGTTTGCCTGATAGTCAACATCAAAATTCGAATGCACAAAATCAGGTTTGATCATGCCAAGCGATGAAAAAACAACTTCCACGCCATCGCATGCCGCCGCGATAGTTTCCGGCTTCGTGGCATCACCGATAAAATACTCGTCAGCCAGATGCTCAAGAGAGGGTGCGAAATAAGGACCGGGTTTGTTGATTTTCTCAGGGTTGCGCACCAGAGCACGCACCCAATAGCCACGATTTTTCAACTCCTGCACTACATAGCGTCCGAGATAGCCGGTCGAACCGGCTACTAATACTTTCTTCATTGTTATGTTGATATTGTTGCAAAATATTCTGGAACTGCCTCCATCATAATGATGAAATTATTTTAAATCAAGGAAAATATTATGCCGCGCTGCTTCCAATAAAAAGTGGTTGCCTTCAATCGACAATCAATCCTGTGAAAGAATTACGGCACTATAGGGGCCAAAATCGATTTTCCCACTGCATGGCATTCCATCATAAGAGCTGTCGCTGACCTCCGTGTCGTAGCTATTCCAGTTCTGAAAATCTGAGCTGTATCCATTCCAGTCACTGTTGAAACGTACTCTCCATCTCCCACTTTGAGGAAAACCAATGGTATAGCCGGTGTACCCAATATTTGCAAAGTTAAGGATAACGACCACATCATCCCCGTTTCCTCCCTGATCCCAGCGATGAAAGGCGATGACTTTCCACTGGTTGTTTATATGGTAGACATTGACATGCTGACCATGGAGTCCACGGGTGGTATTAAACCAGTTCCGGCGTAGATGAATAAGGTCGCGATAGAGCTGGAGTATGCCGGAGTAGGTTGTCGCTTTGGACCAGTCAAGCTCCTGCGGATTAGTCTGGAAATACCCGGACTCCAGAAACTCCTGTCCCATAAAAATCATGGGGATTCCGGGGGAGGTAAACAACAGTGCTGCTCCAAGGGTTGAGCGTTTTTTGGCATAATAATTTCCGGCGTTACCTGGTGAAATCATCTCCGGAAGCCGTGACTCTCCATTGGCATCAGCATCGTGAGACTCGGTGTAGATGACACGCTCAAAGGCATTGTTGTTATAACGTTGAGTGATTAGATCACGAATTGCATACATATCACGACTGTTGTCATCAGAAACTATAAGGGTATTGCGGAGAGTCCACAGGTATCCGGCATCCCATTGGGCATCAAATCCGGCACCACCAGAACCAACCTCTTTGGTAATCCATTCGTTATCCTTAAGGTCTTCGGCGATCGAAATCTTCCAGGGCTGGCGTTGTTTGATCTGTGAATTGATACTCTGCATCAAACTCCAGCCATCAGGAATATCGTGATCAGGATCGTTATTCTGGTCGTTGATGTTTCGAATTGAGCCGACGGAATCCCAGCGAAGTCCATCAACAAAGCGTTCTTCGAGCCAGCGAAGTGCATTATCGCAGAGATATTGCCGGACTTCACTGCGACCATAATCAAGGCGTGTCTCGCCCCATGCGGTTGTGCTTCGCCCGTCATTGTAAAAGTAAATCCCTCCTTTTTCGTTTTCAGACCATCCATCAAACTGCCACATGTCATCGCATGGAAATCCAAGATGATTATACACGACATCCAGAATGACTGCAATACCCCGTTTATGGGCCTCATTGACAAAGTTACGAAAGCCGTCAGGCCCACCATATTCATCTTCAATTGCAAAAATGTATGCAGGATTGTAGCCCCATGAAACATCACCATCAAATTCTGATATGGCCATAACCTCTACAGCATTGATACCAAGATCAAGCAGATAGTCGAGCTTGCCTATTGCCGCGGTAAAGGAGCCCTGCTTGCGAAGACTTGCTGGGTCAAAAATAAAACTTCCAATATGCATCTCATAGATAACAAGGTCGTTCCAGGAGGGTGCTGCGTAACCAGGAGTTGCATAGGGCTCATCAGAAGAGGCAATGAGGCTGTTCAGTGTGCCGCTTTTTTGAGTCATAGAGTGAGCATAGGGATCGTTTCGCCACACCAGTGGTTGATTTTGATATGCAATGGCGTACTTATACTGCTGGCCAACGCTTGCGCCCAGAACATCGACAGACCAATAGCCATTGTTTTCAGAACAAAGCGGGTCAGAAGTTGTTGACCAGTCGTTGAAATCTCCTGCCACATAAACCTGAGATGCAAAGGGTGCCCAAACACGAAAAGTCGTGCCGCCCTGGTTAAGAGAAGCGCCCATTAAAGATTGTTGAGACGTTGACATATATTTTTAACCAAAATGTTGTAGTTCCGTTACCACTGCCAAAACCAAAGAGCACCTCTCAAAAATTATTCTTCAATTCGATTAAACATTGTTCCCAGGGCTTCCGGCCATGCGCTACAGAAAGTTTGCAGCCGCAAAGTTTCCGTTGTAGTTAATGACCACAAATAAAGAAGCTGACGTCATTGTCGTGCATACTTGCAAAGAGTGTGTTCTGCCAGTCGGGATGAGCATTGGTATAGCCACTGAACATGGTATCCTGATGCTTCTCCGCGATGAGTGGCTGTTCGGTTTTGAGGATAATGAGACTGGAAACCCGGAACGCCGTAACCATTGTTGAACACAGGTCAGGAAGCCAAAACACGGGAAGCGCGTTATGGCTGTATATTAACTTTTTGCTTTTGAGGCTTGCGCCTGTGCTGTCATGTGTTCTGCAATCAACTCAGCCTGAAAGCGGCTTAACGTATCCGGATCGGTAAAAATTGTCTGCGTATTATTCTGTGCTTTATAACCTGGGCCTCCAGGTTTTCCAGTGACGACAAAACTGCCTTCACCCGAAGTTGACCAGTTCGTTGAACCTTCACCACCAACCCTTCCGTCAGCTACAAAACCCTTCGTGTGACTGATCTGGTGGGTTGCAGACTCGCCAATAACAAAATGTGTGTTGAATGCTGTCGCATCATGAGCAATATCACTGTCAAGCAGTTTTTTTTCATGAATGCCTCCTGCCTGACTCTTGTCGAGGGTAATGAGCATTACAATCTGGGGATCTTTTGCTATTGCCATCAAAATGTCATTAAGCTCATCATCATCAAAACCAAACATGTTGAGATAGAGGGAGACACTGACTCTGGAAAGAACATGTTTGAGAATGTCGTGAACATCGTCACGACCAACGTAAAAGAGGTGAAAGTCCTTGCTTGCTGTTGTAGAGTATGCTTTTTCCTGTGTGTATTGCTGGAGGTCAAGCAAATCAAAGGTCTGCAGACTTTGTGATTTGTCGTTAATGACGTTGCTGGAACTGAGTTGTGTGGTAGCCATAGGTGGTTTCCATTTTTTTTCGCAGAGGATACGATACAACAAAACGGGAAAATTGGTACAACTATTACCAATTAAGTACAATGTATGGAAATATGTAATTTTAACAAAAAAAAACAGAATCAGCGCAGAAAAAAAGTTGGCAGCTACGTGCAAGCAGTACTTAACCAGCTTTATTCCGCTTGGTCGATTTCCAGTTCCACATACCTACTTCATCCCTTATCGTCTCGCAAACATCAAGAACATATTGCAATTCGAATTTTTTCAGCCCACTATGTACGGAAAAGCGCATGAGGGAGCGAGTTTTTGGTGTTGCAGGGGACATAAACACCGAACCGAAAACGCCCCTTTCCTCCAAGGCATCCCGAAGAAGTTCTGTATCCGATTCTAATCCGCCCTCGATGGCAACAACCTGCGACTGACTTGAAATGTTATAACCGATTTTCCGTAAACCTTCACGAAAAAATTCAGAATTTTCACGTAGACTTTCTCTCCGATAATCATCATTTTTAATAACCTCAAGCGTAGCTCTCAGTCCTGCAATTTCATGGGAAAGAAGTGCTGAACTGAAAATAGCCGGATAGGCCATATAAGGGTAATATTTCGCAAAGTGCCTGGAGCAAATAATAATGCCTGCGCGACCGGCAAAGGCTTTGGCAAGGCTTGCGGTAATAAAATGAACCTTGTGACTCAACCCAAGCGATGCTACCAGACCAGCACCATGAGGACCGTGTGTGCCTAAAGAGTGCGATTCATCAACGACAGATATACAATTATGCCTGTTGGCAATGTCAATAATATCAAGGAGAGGAGCTATATCTCCATTGGTGCTGTAGAGCGAATCGAGAAGGATAATACCCTGACCATGTTCATTGATCAAGCGTTCGAGATGCGCAGAATCATTATGTCGGAAGGCGTAGGGAGTAGCTCCCGATATTTTTACCCCCTCCCATAAAGACATATGCGTAAAAAAATCTATATAGACCGCCGTACTCTGATCGGCAATGACCTGCATAAGGCCAACATTGGCCGCCCAGCCCGACTGACATAAAATCGAACTTTCAAAACCCGTAAACTCAGCCATTGCCTGCTCAAAAAAATATTTATCACTGCCTTCATGTAAAAAGACAGCAGACATAACAGGCTCATTGCCTTCTTTTTGAAGAACTTCAAGCTGTGCGCGCCGGATTAGTGGATGACTCGATATATTAAGGTAGTCATTACTCTGGAGCATTATTGAGCCAGCTGCCGGAGTTTTGCTCCCAATAACAAGGGGTTTTCCATTTTTACGAGGCCTGAATAGTTCCTGGTCACAAGCCTGCAGTTTTTTTTCAAGAAACTCTGGAAAAAAGATATTCTTTTTTTTATTACCCCCACTCAGGTAATTATACGCCATTTTATTTTTTTTTAAAGGCTTACTGCTTCCTTTTTTTAAATTAAGTCATTTTTTTCTTTTATCATGCAATTATGGAAAGTATTCACGGCCGCAGAACATCTGGGAATTAACTCTTAGAGATTTAATAAACTACAGTAAGGTATGAACCAAGGATATCGGCCTATATTTAATATATAAATGCAATTCACCACAACAAGTCCACTAAGATTATATATTTTAGTATATTAAATACTATTCCCTGTTTTTATACCCTATTTGCTCGGGACGATGATATATGAACCATAGATTAGTGATAGTTTTTGCTCCTGATTTAACGCAGCAATCAATTGGACAAAAATATTGTTCCCATTAGGTTAAAAGACGCAGCAAAGATGCTTTTGGTAAAGCTTATGCGTCAATTCAATCAAAAAGTCTTAGCTATCGTTGAACAAGCCGAACCCAATCTTGGGGTTATTGGATTATTCGCGACCATAGGATATCCTATTTTTTATATCCTATGGAAAAATATTTTACCACAGCATTACGAGAATCTTCAATTTCGTCTTATTGAGGCAGTTATAAGCCTTCCATGGGTCTTTTACCCCTCCCTTTCTAAAAAATTAAAAGCTCTCTTTCCAATTTACTTCGTTTTTTCAGTACCATTACTGTTGCCATTTTTTTCTATTTTATGATGCTGAAAAACGAATGGTCAATAGCATGGGTCATGTCATCAATGGGGGGATTGTTAATGCTGATCCTTCTGATTTACGACTGGGTGCTGGTTTGTCTGATAACAACTCTTGGTTTTACAATGGCTTATGCCGCAGTACTCTTTCTTGACGGGCATGTTTCGTATACACATTTTCAACCAGAATATATCCCAACCTATCTCTTTGCTCTTATAGGAGGCATTATTGTCAGCCACAGACAGCAAAATGCGCACAAGTCAAAGGTCACTCTTATGAAAAGCCTGAGTGGCAGTATAGCCCATGAAATGAGAAACCCACTCAATTCAATTACAAGTGCCATCGCATCGTTACATGCCCGGCTCCCCAAAAAACCAGACAGCAGCAACATTGCACAACGCTACGATATCAGCCATTCCAGCCTGATCAGCATTCATAATGTCATCGAAGAGAGCTCAAACACCCTTAACCGAGCCAATAAAATTATTGATTCAATCCTGACAAGCATGCAGGGGGGCGAAGTAACTACCAAAGGATTTATCTGTATTGAAGCTGTCGATGCAATCAAGGCTGCAGTCAACAGTTTTCCCTACTCTGATACAGATGAAAAATCTTTTATCCATGTTAATACCTTTCAGGACTTTGATTTTCTGGGAGATCGCGACCTGTTTGCTTATGTGCTTTTTAATCTTTTGAAAAACTCCCTTTACTACAAGAATAAACGTGGCTTCCGCATAGACATAACCGCTGATTCAACTCCATCAGCGAACAATATCCGGATCAGGGATACTGGTCCAGGTATACCAAAAAACAAAAGGGAGCTGATATTTGACAATTTCTACACATTAAACAAAACAGGCGGAAATGGTCTTGGTTTATCATTCTGCAGAAGAGTTGTCGAATCATTCGGGGGAAAAATTGTCTGTAACTCGAAGGAAGACGAATGGACTGAGTTTATTATCACTCTTCCAAAGTATGACTCAAAAATAATCCAGGATATAAAAAATAAAATCCTCAAAGGTAAACGAATCCTTATCACCGATGACCATATCGGCAACCGGCTGATTCTTGCAAAATATTTATTGGAAAATAACTGCGAGTATGATATGGCAGAAAACGGCAAACAGGCTGTTGCTTTGCTGTCAAAAAAGCGCTATGATCTTATTTTTATGGATTTTGAGATGCCCTTACTGAACGGTGATAATGTTGTGAAGTTTATCCGTTCAGCACAGAATATCGATCCCTCCCTGGCCTTGCATTATCTCCAAACACCAATTATCGGTATCACGGCACTGCCTAAAGCTGAGGCAACGGCAAGAGGTCAAAAATGCGGTATGAATGAGGTATTTGCAAAGCCAATCAAAAGAGCAGATATCAACGAGATCATTGAGAAATACTTTTTTTCGGAATTATCCTTCATAAAAAATGACCAACTGGAGATTATCGATGGCAAACACATTCTTCTTGTCGACGACAACGAAACAAGCAGAAAATTCATGAGCATGGTGCTACAGCATTACGGATGCACTATTTCACAAGCCACAAATGGCCGAGAAGCTCTTGATGCTCTTGAACATGAGGATTACGATCTTGTGTTGATGGATGTTGAGATGCCTGTTATGGGAGGCATCGAGGCAACAAAAGCCATTAGAAGTGGCGAATATTTCACCCGATTCAGCTCATTCAACAACATCCCTATCATCGGCCTGACTGGAAATACCGATGAAAAAAGTGTGCATAACGTAAAGGCCGCGGGCATGAACTTCCATCTCGGCAAACCTGTTTTCAAGGATGAACTTATATCAGCCATTGCTGTTATACTGAAAAACAATACTTACCGGAACGATATCATGAACAGTCAACATTCATCGCAACCAGAAGAGCTCGACGCAAAGTTATGGGAGACTATTGAACATGAAAATATTTTAGACATCTCAACAATCAACAGCCTTAAAGATATCGGCGGTGAAGAGTTGATTACAAGTCTTTTTGAAACATTCATCGAAGAGTCCAACAAACTGATCTGTGAACTTGATGATGCTGCGGAAAAAAAGGATATGAAAAAGTTCGATACAATCATGCACACAATCAAAGGCTCATCAGGAAGTATTGGTGCCAATAAATTATATGTACTTTCAAGATACATCAACGAGTTTTCGCATCAAGGGAAATGGCCTGACAATGACTCATGGCTTCAGATCATGAAAACCGTTTATGCCGAAACTGTAAAGGAGCTGAACCACTTGCATCTGCATTGATGAAAAAAATACTTATCGTTAAAAACATTACCCACGAAGGAGCAGGACTTCTTGAAAGCGCGCTTGTTCAACACGGTATTGCATTTCATTGTGAGGATCTTTCAAGGGGAGGGAGATTTCCAGATCCCCGCCACTACAGTGCTCTCGTTGTGCTGGGGGGACCTCAAAGCGCCAATGATGCAATGCCTGTAATGCAGACGCAACTCCGGCAGATTGAAAACGCATTACACGAACAAATACCTTACCTTGGTATCTGCCTCGGTATGCAGACGCTTGTAAAGGCGGGCGGAGGAGATGTGGTGAAGTGCAGGGTAAAGGAGATCGGATTTCTTGACCCTGAAGGTGAGGTATACAGGATAGAACTGACGCAATCAGGTAAAGATGACCCGCTTTTTGCTGGCCTTCCAGATAACTTTCCCGTCTTTCAGCTTCACGGGGAGAGCGTTGAACTGGCAGCCACAGGAATGGCTCTGCTTGCTACAGGCAAAGGGTGCACAAATCAAGCCGTAAGAGTTGGGAAAAATGCATACGGACTGCAATGCCATTTTGAAATGACCGATACCATGTTTTCCGATTGGCTCAATATCGACAGCGACCTGAAACGTATGGATCACATATCACTCATGGAGCAGTTT
The DNA here is from genome assembly GCA_012972835.1 of Chlorobiaceae bacterium. Taxonomy (GTDB): domain Bacteria; phylum Bacteroidota; class Chlorobiia; order Chlorobiales; family Chlorobiaceae; genus Chlorobium. The sequence continues at coordinate 17,818 of JABDHK010000043.1, forward strand.
GAAACTCTCCGGAAAGAGTATACCGAGACCGGCCTGAGAGTTATGAACAACTTTCTCACTCTCGCCGGCCTTGTCTGAACAACTGTAAGTTTTTTTACTCTAAAACAAGATCAATGGTGCGGCGTTGCATATCCACACTGTTCACCTTGACCTTGACCCGCTGACCTATCTGCAGGCGTTTCTTGCGCCGTTTTCCTACAAGCGAATAGGTGGTCTCATCATACTCGTAATAGTCGTCGGTGAGGTTACGCATGTGTACCATGCCCTCAATAGCAAAGTCAACCATTCTGACATAGATACCGTAATCGGTAGCACCAGAAATAATGCCGGGATAAGCCTTGCCGACATGGTTTGCCATGTATTCAACCTGCTTGAGCTTGATTGATTCGCGTTCTGCCTCAACCGCGCTTTTTTCCCTTTCGTTGGATATCTGGCATACTATCCGGATTTTTTCGGACAGTTCAGCAAGGCGTGTGGCGGATATTTTCTTGCGCTTTTTCCGAAGGCCCTCATATTCAAAGAGCAAGCGATGCACAATCAAATCGGGATAACGCCTGATCGGAGAGGTAAAATGCGTATAGTGCTCAAACCCGAGACCGTAATGCCCTACATTATCACCGGTATAGACCGCCTTTGACATGGATCGCAACACAAGCTCACTGACCAGAAACTCAACATTGGTGCCCTTCACCTGCTGAAGCAGCTGCCGAAGCACTGAGGCTGAAACAATAGGCCCCTCTTTTCCACGGTTCAGTTTGAGATCAAAACCAAGCCTTTTTACAAAATTGGCAAGAATAAGTACTTTTTCCTGCTGGGGAGCATCATGCACCCTGTAGATAACCGGCTGGGGCTCTTTCTTGTTTTCCTTGAAGGTCTTGGTCAGATATTTAGCCACCTTGCGGTTGGCAAGCAACATAAACTCCTCTATAAGGCGGTGGCTTCCAAGACGCTCTTTTTTCATGACTTCAAGCGGCTCCCCTTTGCTTCCAAGTTTGAAACGCACCTCTTCCGTTTCAAAATCAAGTCCACCATGCTTGAATCGTTTTTCACGCAGGATAATACTGAGACGATCGAGCAGTTGAAGCTCGACAAGGTAATCACCTTTACCCTGCTTTAAAATCTCCTCAACGTCTTCATAGGCAAAACGACGTTTTGAGTGTATAACCGTTTTATGAAACTCATGTTTGCGAACTTCTCCGTCGGCAGTCATGGTAAACATGACTGAAAATGCCATCCGGTCAACACCAGGATTGAGACTGCACACCTGTTCGGAAAGCCTTGCAGGCAACATGGGAATCACCCTGTCGACAAGATAGACCGAGGTGGCTCTTTTCAATGCTTCACGATCAAGAGGAGAGTTTTCAGGAACATAATGCGATACATCAGCAATATGGACACCAATTGAATAGAGACCCTCTTCAAGCTGCTCAATCGACAGGGCATCATCAAAATCCTTTGCATCAACTGGATCTATAGTAAAAAGAGTTTTGTCGCGAAGGTCAAGTCGGCCGACAAGATCCTCATCCGTAATTCCCTCACGAATAGAGGCTGCGAAATCGAGCAGTGCTGTATCAAAGGTTTCGTCGATCCCACGGCTCCGGGCAATGGCACTAACCTCAACGGTCGAATCACCAGCTTGACCAAGCACTTCCAGCACCTTTGCCTGGATCACCCCTTCCTTACTGAAATCAAGTTCCCCGACAAGCACCTTCTGCCCATCACTGGCCTTGAGGGAATGTCTGATAGGGACAATAATTTCAGTGAGAAGCTTCCTGTTATCCGGCTTAAGGACAAACTTGCGGTTTGCCTTGGTGAGGGTTCCGATAATAGTGGTAATGCTTCGTGAGATCACGCTTTTCACAACACCTTCGCAGCGCTGATGGGGTGTGGATTTCGATGCATAGGTATCAGGCACCTTTGAAACAAGCACCTCCACTTCGTCACCATGTATGGAAGAGTTCAAATCTCCTGCCTTGATGAAGATATCGTCATCGAACCCTTCTACATCGACAAAACCATAACCGTTGGGATGCGTGGAGATATGGCCGGTATAGCTCTTTGAAACCTTGTAGTGCTCCTTGCCGGGAAGAGGAAAGGGCTTGACATGCACAAGATGATCTTCATAGGTAGAGGCCTCAATGAGCGAGAGTCCGTAACATCGATTAGAATCCTTGTCAACGGCTCCCTCTTCCTGGAGCTTGTGCAGCACATACCAGAATCCAGGCAGCTGCTTTGATTCAGTATAACCCAGTGCTACAGCCAAGTCGAGAGACTTTAAGCGTGCTCCCTCATGATCAGAAAAAAATGTTACAATTTCGGCAGCGAGTGAACTTTCGCCACGCCGGAACAAAAATTCGTTGATCAGAATATGATCATTTGGTTTCACCCGCTCACCAGTATGTGTAGCAGACTGTCGGATGTTCTTGGTGCCCGGAGTTCTTGATTTTCGGTTAAAACGTTGTCTTGCCACTACATTAAATCATTTATGTTAGGATTCCATTCATTTCATTACCCTACGAGGCTGCTGTATTTAACCACTCATGACAATTACTGAGACGTACACTCAAGTTAATAACATCAGAATACTTCAGCAAAAAATAAGCAGCACAATCTGTGCTCAAACTGAAAACTTATGGTGTTAAAAATTGTCCGGATAGACAAAAAGTTTTCTTGAGGAGAGTGATTAAAAAACCCAGAAGTCTATTACTTTAATGGGCTTATGAAGGTTCTGATGACAGATAGGGCCTTGACTCAGGCTAAACATAATGAAAAGAAGGGACAAAACACCTTACGCCAGGTTAATTTTGAAACATACAAGCTGCCAAGATGATTGAACATGATCTTGGCAGCACGAACAACTTCATCATTATACCAATTATAGAATCAATTTAATTCGAACGACTTTTATTAGGTTCCGAGCTATTAGCATAAGTTTCACCGAGAACGATCTGAGCCTGCGCAAAACCTTGTGAAGCTGCCATACGATACCATTTTAATGCTTCAGCACTGTTTTTAGGTACACCAAGACCTTTTTGATACATAAGTGCAAGATTGAACTGAGCCTGTGCCAGCCCTTGTTCGGCAGCCATACGGTACCATTTCATAGCTTCAACATAATTTTTAGAAACCACATTGCCGTTTTCGTACCACCGACCGAGATTGAATTGCGCTGGGGCCAACCCCTCATGAGCCGCCATAGTATACCATTTCACAGCCTCAGGATAGTTTACTGCAACACCCTGACCTTTTTCGTACATTACGCCGAGATTGGATTGTGCCGGCGCATAACCCTGATAAGCCGCGAAATCATACCACTTTACAGCTTCCGTATAATTTTGTTTAACTCCTTCACCTTTTTCATACATCGCTCCAAGAGTAAACTGGGCAATGGAATCACCCTGCTCTGCCGTAAGAAGCAGCTGTTGAATCTGTTGAGAAGATTCAGCCCTCACCGTTCCAAAAAAGAGAACAGAACATAGAGCACAGATAATAGATTTTTTCAATATTGTCAACTTCAGCATCCCGTTCTTCCGGGATAGAGAGTTCCATTTCTTTATAATCAATAGGTTCTTCATGGCGGTACCTCTCTTGTTATGTCTCAATGTATTGGTTGCTCCTTGTTATTATGCTTTGGGAGTATGGAGCTATCAGTTATCCCTCTGCAACTTTCACGCCAGATAATCAATACTTTTGCATCATGAAACACTTAAATTATAACTAAAAAATGATTTAATGATTGATCTATGTTTTCATCTGAAAATCAGATACGCTACTATCTCACAATCAGAACCAAACATCTCAATACCATTGGGCTGAAAATATTACATATTGTCTCACTGGTGTCTCACTGGAAGGTGATACCTGAACAATCATGCGCTTCCATACTTCATATTGAACTGAGTTCCATAAATTGAGAGGAAATCAATTAAAACCGTGTAACCTCGTTTTACCATGAACTCGCTTGACGATTTTATTGCCGGGATACCTAAAGCAGAACTGCACATCCATATCGAAGGGACACTGGAGCCTGAACTTATGATTGCATTAGGAATACGCAACGGGGTGTCACTTTCCTTCCCCGATGCCGAAGCCGCCCGAAAAGCTTATAATTTTTCTGACCTGCAATCATTCCTTGATATTTATTACAGGGCAACGGCTCTCCTTTTGACAGAAGAGGATTTCTACGACCTGACCATCGCCTACCTTAAAAAAGCTGCATCCCAGAATATTCGCCATGCTGAGATATTTTTTGATCCACAGAGCCATACGTCGAGAGGCATTGGATTTGAAACCGTTATCAGGGGAATTGAACGGGCATTTGTTGAGGCAAACAGCTCACTCGGTATTTCAACAAAGCTCATCATGTGTATCCTGCGTCACCTGAGCGAACAGGAAGGAATGGAAATATTTGATAAAGCACTCCCCTGGAAACAATGGATTTCAGGTATCGGTCTTGACTCTTCCGAAAGAGGTAATCCACCGGAAAAGTTCAGAAAGCTCTTTGAACGGGCACATCGTGAAGGATTTTTCACTGTTGCCCATGCCGGTGAAGAGGGCAGCGCAACCTCTGTGAGGGAAGCTCTCGATACTCTGCATGTAAGCCGAATCGATCATGGCGTTCACTGCATGGAGGATGAGAGGCTGGTCGAGGAACTTGTAGAGAAACAAATTCCACTCACTGTCTGTCCCCTTTCCAATGTCAAGCTCAGGGTCTTTAAAAGCATGAAGGAGCACAACCTGAAAACAATGCTCCACAGAGGAGTCGCAGTGACGATCAATTCCGATGATCCCGCCTATTTCGGGGGGTATATCAACGAAAACTATATCGAGGCGGCAAAAGCTCTTCAACTTGACCGCAGTGATATTATCAAACTTGCACAAAACTCATTTATCGCATCATCGCTCAGCACCGTTCATAAACAACTTTATCTGAATGAAATTGAACGCTACACCAGCCAACAGATTACCTAACCACTCTACTCTCTTGATTCCATGAAAGAACACCATCCAGGCACTGCCATAACCCCGCTCATTTCAGTGAATGAAATTGCCAGCCGCATAAAGGAGATCGGCAAAACAATATCGGAGGGGTATGCAGAAACAACACAAGACTCCCCTCTCCTGCTTGTTGTCGTTCTGAAAGGCGCCTTTATCTTTGCCGCTGACCTGCTGCGCTCGATAACGATTCCCTGCACCATTGATTTTGTTCATGCATCAAGTTACGGTTCAAAAAAAACCTCTTCGGGCATCGTCGCTATTCGCCACAATCTGGCCATTACGGGCCGCCACATCTTGATCGTAGAAGATATTATCGACACAGGCCTAACCATACAGCAGATCACCGCTGAACTTATTGCCATGAAACCCGCTTCACTTGGCATCTGCACTCTGCTCGACAAGCCTGATACCCGAAAATACCCTGTAGACATAACCTATACCGGCTTTACTGTGCCCAATACCTTCATTGTAGGATACGGCATTGACTATAATGAACTCTACCGGGAAATCCCATTCTTAGGAGTACTCCTCTCCTGACCAGATGAATTCTTACCATCTAACACCCCAAACACTAATAAAAAATGTTTTGACGTACAGCAACAAACATTTATTTATAAAATTTTCACACAATAACACAAAAATGTCTGAAATTTTATTATTTTTCATTTAAATAACCTTACTTATTTAGGTTTATTGTATTCATGACTTAAATAACTGGCAATCGATAGCAAATATCCCGACACTGAATTTCAGGGTGAAAAGAAACTAACGACACATGCGTACAGAAAGCACAACCTCTTCTTATTCAGGCATAAAACCCTGGATAATCGATACAACCCTGAGGGATGGAGAGCAAGCTCCAGGTGTTGTGTTCAGCGCTGATGAAAAAATCAGGATTGCCTCATTACTGGCTCAAGCCGGTATCAACGAACTTGAAATCGGATACCCCGCCATCAGCGAGGACGAACGCAACACGATCAGGAAAATTGTAACCATGAATCTTCCTGTACGCCTGACCAGCTGGGCCAGAGCGAAATGGCAGGACATTGAAGATGCGGTCATGACCGGCACCGAAGGAGTTCATATCAGCTTTCCTGTCTCTGCACTCTACCTGCAACTTATGGATCGAGATTACCCATGGTTACAGCAACAATTGCAGGAGCTTATCCCGAAAGCAAAAAAATACTTCAGTTTTGTAAGCGTTGGGGCACAGGATGCCACAAGGGCAGAGCCTGAGTTACTGAAAAATTTTGTGCTTGATGCCGAAGCATGCGGTGCAGACAGAATAAGAGTTGCCGATACAGTCGGCATAGCAACTCCGACATCAATAATAACGCTTATAAGCCAACTGAAATCAATAAGTTATACTGCCCTTGAATTTCATGCCCATAACGACCTCGGCATGGCAACAGCCAATGCCTATACAGCCCTTGAAGCAGGATGCAAAGCAGTCAGTGTTTCGGTAACCGGACTCGGAGAAAGAGCGGGAAATGCGGCACTTGAAGAGCTTGCCATCGCCCTGAAACTATCTGGAAAATACGAATCGAGTATTGACACCCGCCAGCTTGCCCATCTCTGCGAAACAGTCAGTAAAGCCTCGGGGAGAGCTATCGAGGATCAGAAGGCAGTTGTGGGCAAGTCAGCATTTCAACATGAATCAGGCATCCATTGCGCAGCACTTCTGAAACATCCGCTCTCCTATCAGCCCTTTCTTCCGGATCAGGTTGGTCGCTGCAAACAAGAGCTTGTAATCGGAAAACACTCAGGCAGCGCATCCTTACAACATTTTTTTTCCGACAGGGGTATTTTTCTCTCCAGAAACGAAGCTGGTCATCTCCTTGAGATTGTCCGCCGAACAGCCACTGAAAAGAAAAGGGCCCTGAGGCCACATGAAGTTGACAGCATTTACAGCACCTTTTTGTCCAGCAATGTGATTAATACAATACCTTAACATGCTTATAGCCCAGGAAGAGGATCATAGCAGTATCAGCCTGCTTGCCGAAGTAAGCAGAACCATAAGCAATGAAGATGATATCAACAAGGTGTTACGGCTTGTTCTTTTCATCATGTCTGAACACATGAACATGCTCAGGGGAATGATTACGATTCTTAACCGTGATACCCTTGAAATTGTCATCAACGAATCATTCGGACTTACCAACGAAGAGAAAGAGAGGGGGCGCTACAAGATAGGTGAAGGTATTATCGGCCGTGTAGTTAAAACCGGTAAAACCCTCATAGTCCCCTGTATTAACAATGAGCCACTCTTTCTCGATCGTACCCGTTCACGGGGAAAGTCCAAAAAAGATGGCCTTTGTTTTATCTGCATTCCAATCAAGGCAGGCACAGAAATCATCGGCACTCTCAGCGCGGATCGTCAGATTGAACAGCTCAAAGGAGAAGAAAACACGAAAAAAAACAAAGCCGATAAAGGGCAGGGAGATATGCTGCAGCACTATGTTGACCAGCTCTCTATTATTGCTGCCATGATTTCACAGGCAGTGCGCCTCCGGCAACTTGCTCATGAAGAGAGTGTTAAAAACCCCCTGGAAAACAAAAGCGCTGAAAAGCTCTTGAAGCACAAGCTCCATCAGGAAGAACACAATGAAGAGAGCATTTCTGAAGAGGAACGCCCAGCAAATATTATCGGGAATACAAAACCGATGATCTCACTCTTTAAAATGATCGAGAAAATTGCAAAAACCAACGCAACAACCTTGATACTTGGCGAAAGCGGCGTTGGAAAAGAGCTGGTTGCAAGCGCCATTCATTTTAAAAGCCACAGATATAACAACTCATTCATCAAGTTCAACTGTGCTGCTCTGCCCGAAAGCATTGTAGAGAGTGAGCTTTTCGGACATGAAAAAGGAGCCTTCACCGGAGCATCAGCTACCCGTCAAGGAAGATTCGAACTTGCTCATACAGGCACCATTTTTCTTGATGAAGTGGGCGAACTAAGCTTGCCGGTACAGGCAAAACTGCTGAGAATCTTACAGGAAAAAGAGTTTGAACGGGTAGGAGGATCAAAAACCATCCAGGTTGATGTTCGGGTCATTGCCGCGACAAACCGCAATCTTGAAGAGTTAATACAGTCCGGCCTTTTCAGGGAGGATCTCTACTATCGATTGAATATTTTTCCAATAACCGTTCCCCCACTGCGTGAACGCAAAACCGACATCCTCCTGCTTGCAGATTATTTTGTGGAAAAATACAATGCGGCCAACCAGAAAGGTATCCGTCGAATCTCGACGACAGCGATCGACATGCTCATGCGATACCACTGGCCAGGTAACGTCCGGGAACTTCAGAACTGCATGGAGCGGGCGGTCATCCTGAGCGAAGACAATGTCATTCACGGCTATCACCTCCCGCCAACACTCCAGACTGCCGAATCAAGCGGGACTCCCTATACCGGGTCACTGCAGCAGAAGCTTGATGCCATTGAAAAAGAGATGATCATGGAAGCTCTTAAACGCACAAAGGGAAACATGTCGAGAGCGGCAATACAGTTAGGTCTTTCAGACAGGATCATGGGGCTTCGGATAAAGAAGTTCGATATCGACTACCGAAAATTCCGTCCATAATATTGCTTCCAAAGAAGCAAATAGATTCCTGACTTTCCCTTCCGCAAATATGTTGAAATTTTACATTATATTTAACTTAAAGTATAGATTTCATATTGAGTTTATGAGTACACCCCCAAGTGTCCGCCGTAACACGATGTGATTAGAGATGGTTCATCCTGCACTTCTTGAAGCATAGGTAGTAAATGGGCTCATTATACAACAACGCCATAAACCTCATTTCTGACAACAACGGAAACAGAGTGCCTGTTTCTCTTGAAATGATTGATTTCAATCCTGAATGGCAATTCAAAGACAGCAAAACAGGGGTATTCTATAAAAACGGCATTATCCCCCAGAAACTGTTCATCACCTTTCTCGGAGGAAATATTCAACCTGAAAGCGCTAAAAAAGCAATCGAGATCCTTGAGAAGGTGTTTCAAAGCGGTGTACTCACAAATTGCGACTATATCAGGATTGCCGATTATAACGAAGTTATCAGCGCACCTTTCACCACCAGAATCCTTTATGCCAATTCACTGAACCGCCTTAACAGCACCTACAACTGTCGTCCTTTCGTAACCTATATATGCGGCGCATCCCGACTTTTAAAGACAATGCTGCGCCTTTTTGCATCCTATGTAAAGCAACTCTTCATTTTTGTTCCGACTGTTCAGGAAGCCTTTGACCTGATAAACGCCGGACCGAACCTTGACATAGAGGAACGAAATCGTCAGATCACGATTTCACAAAAGGAAATCGATCAATTTGCAACACTTTGTGGTCACATTCTTTTCAATGAGTCTTTTACGTTTGACGAAAAGCTGAATGGAGTAGCACCTGATAATCCTCTCCACAATCTCTATACGCTCGTCTCCCTTCTTAACAATGATCTCAGAGAACTGCAGAAAACCGAAAAAGCGCAGAAAAAACAAATAGAAGATGCTCTTGAAGAGGCTGAAGCGGCAAACCAGGCAAAAAGCGAGTTCCTGGCCAATCTATCCCATGAAATTATAACACCCCTGCACGCTGTCATCGGTATGACAGAGCTTCTTTGTTCTACACCACTCAGCAGCGAACAGAAAAATTATACCGATACCATACAAATAAGCACACAGCAGCTTCATCAGTTGCTCAACAACATTCTTGAATTCAGTAAAAACGTATCAGGAAAGCTCGACAACGAACCATCGATCTTTGATATCCGACGACTTTTTGGAGATGTCTCTTCCCTCCTGCTCGATGACGCCCTGAAAAAAAGTCTGCGATTAACCTTCGCCATTCCGACCTCAATTCCGACAGCTCTTTTGGGTTATCCTGCCTATCTTTTGAAAGTGCTTATCAACCTGGTTCAGAATAGCATCAAGTTTTCCAATAAGGGAGAAATTATCGTCAGTATCGACTCTCTCCTTGAAACCTCAGATGAAATCAGCCTCCGCATATCAGTCAAAGACACTGGAATAGGAATTCCTGAAGAGAAAAAAGAGCTGATTTTTCAGAAATTTACCCAGATAGACTCTTCAGCGACCCGGAAAGCAGGAGGAACTGGACTTGGCCTTGCTATCGCCAAGCAACTTATTGAGTTTATGGGGGGAACGCTCAATCTCCTTAGTGCTGAACATGAGGGTACTGAGTTCTGGTTTATCCTTGCATTCGCAAAGCCACAAATCATCAGCAATACACAGAGAGCACTCTCCAATCCGCAAGAGAGAGTTTCACTATCGGGCACAGAACATGCTTACCCTCAACAATCAATCGAGAATGCTTTGCCAATACATAACCCAATCCTGCTGGTTGAAGATAACAGCATTAATCAGCGTGTAGCTACGGCCATGCTCAATAAGCTGGGGTTCACAGTAGATATTGCCGCCAATGGCATCGAAGCGCTTGAAGCCCTTAAACAAAACGCCTACTCTCTGGTGATCATGGATTTGCAAATGCCCTTCATGGGAGGGCTTGAAGCTACCAAAGAGATAAGAAAACAGGGAACAGGAATAATAAACCCGAATATTCCAATCATTGCAATGACAGCAAATGCAACGAAGGAAGACAAGAACAACTGCCTGAAAGCCGGCATGGATGACTTTATCTCAAAACCAGTTATGATACCTACTCTTCATGCACTGCTGCAAAAATGGGTGCGGTAACTGTCCACATAAACAATGCCCGTCATCTTCGAAACGGCTATCCAGCTCGTCCTACCAGTGCCGGGCATTCATGTTGCTGTTTGCCCTGAAATCTGTAGCCAATCTCCAGTAACAGTTCTTTATCATGATGCCATAACACCATATCGTCCATATAGCGCACATAAGCTGGTACACGCAAAACCTCTTTAACATAATGGTCAGCCACCGACAAATAGTGATTGGCAAAATACTGGCTTGTCAGGTTACCAATTGGAACACTTTTATGCTCTGCTGTGAAGTAGCTGTTAATAATTTGCTCAAAAATCAGCAGAAAAGGCTGATCTTTGAAGAGACGACGAAGCTGTTGTTTCAGTATTGTATGGTCAATGCTCTCAAAATATTTGCGAACATCCAGCTTTAAAAACCACTTGTAGTGACGGTTATGCTCCCTTGCCTTGTCAAGAGCGGCATAAGTGCCTTTTCCGGAACGGCTTGCAAAACTGTCAACAGTCTGTTGTTTTTCAAAGGAAGCGTGACAAACATTTATGAGCGCATGGTGCATGACACGCTGCGAAAAAGGGGCGGCACATATCAGCCGTTTTTTTGGGTCATATATGGTGAAGTAACGATAATTCCCAGTTTCGACAGAGCCTGATGTGAGTTGAAGGTGCAACATCTGCAGATTTGCCTGTACATGCTCACTATAGGCACAAACAGAGGGCTTTGATATTTTGCCTTTTTGCGCCTTATACCATGCTTCGTAAAGATTATTCAGATCCGCAATCTTTTCAAGCAACTGCCCCTGGCGCTTCATCAGTTTTTTGATTTTCAATAAAATAGTGAGCAAAACGCTCCACTTTTTTCTCACCTATCCCTTTTATACCCAACATGCTCTTTATGGTAATCTCTTCGAGTTTTGCAAGCTCGGCAAGCTCTTCATCAGTAAAGACAATAAAGGCTGAGAGTCCTTCGGTTGCTGCAACTTTTTTCCGTATTTCACGCAGGTGCGAAAACTTCTGAAAGGTGGGCTCATCGAGTACCTGGCGGTAATCAACCTTTGCCCTGCTCTCTGAGGCTACATGAACAGCTTGCTCAAGATAACGAACACAAAAGCACCAGGCAGCTCCATTATCGTTGCTTATCAGCTTTTGTTCGATTTCAAGAACTTTATGCGCCTTCAGAAAGGTATTCATCTCCTGTTCAGTACCACTATCACCAACAGGAATAGTAAAAAGTTTTATCTGCATGATCGCAAAACTGCAAACTGGTTTTATAATCCTTAAAGAGATCCTCTTTTTTTATAAATCGGACCACCTTGGTGGTCATTTCTGTAGTCGGTGGTTTCCAGAACATTTTGGCGTGCGGCGTTTCGTCCCTCAACACCGCTCACCAAAATGTTGGTTCTGCCCTGTCGCTCAAAATCAAAGCCGGAATGAGCTGCCAACTGACTACGGGACGAAGACCAGGCGCAAGCCAGTGAAGTCGTCCCTGTAGTCGGGGGTGCGGTGGAAACGACAAGCCGACCGACAGTACTCGGCAAGGATGTACCAGCTCCCGCCACGAAGCACACGGTTCGAACCGGTTTCCGGTCCAGTGGGATTCTCAACCATGCCTTTCGCCTTACATTCGTCATAATATTTATCACCGTACCAATCACTGCACCACTCCAAGACATTGCCGTGCATATTATACAATCCCAAAGCATTGGGAGCAAAAATTTCCACAGCGACCGTGTTCTTCCGGTAGACCCCTTTCTTATTGTTGTTGTACGGATAGTTACCGTCATAATTCGCCTGATCGGTCGTGATGTTCTCACCGATATTGAATGGCGTTGCTGTTCCTGCACGGCACGCATACTCCCATTCGGCTTCTGTTGGCAATCTGAACTTCTTCCCTGTTTTTGCTGACCACCACTTGCAATAGGCATTCGCATCGTTCCAGCTCACGTGCAAAACAGGGTGATTGTATTCGTCTGTTTGCCGTTCTTTGCCTGATACTCCGTGCATCCAGTTTATTCCGGCTTTATCTTGCCATTCTTTACCATCCCAAACTCTGCTGCTGTTCAATTTTTCAGCATCAGTTTTATACTCTGATTCGTCAATGAATTTTTTAAACTCGGCAAGAGTAACCGCATACTTGCACAGATAAAACTCACTCACTTTAACCTGATGCTGCGTTTCGTCATCGTATCGCTCCGTTTCACTCTCAGGGCTACCCATGACGAAAATACCGCTGCTAATGCGAACAAAGTTTGGTGGCCCCTTCACCAAGATAACTGGTGGAGCTGGCAAAAAGCTAGCGCTGTCCATAGAACTATCAGGCAAAGAAATTCTGGATTTGATAGACTCAATACATTGGCAGAATTTCGAATGTTGAGCATTGTTTCCCCAATCAGAAAGATCCGCAGCATGAATATGGTTGAATCCAAATGGAGCTTCAACGGCATCAAGACGCACAGGAACCATAATTCCCCGCTTTTTTGCTTCTTCGGCCTCAGCTATTACCCAGTCGGAATTTATTGAAATCTGTGACCAGACAACAAGTACGCAACGTGATTCATCCAGCCTCTTCTTGATATAGCCACGCCAAGTTTCACCCGGAGGAATCTCCAAATCCCAGAAAACGCTCCAGCCATAATCTTGAAGAACCTTTACGATTGGCTCAACCCTATTAAGGTCTTTGCGGGCATAGCTGACAAAAACATCGGTCTTTAAGTTTTGGAAATGCTCCCTGGGTGTATCGGCTGTAGCAGCGTTGCCAGTACCTTTATATACAGAGAGAAAAGTTTTCATTTCCCCTACCCAGTTGACCTTTTCATTGTCACTCATTCCAACCGTAAATTTTTGTCGCTTCAGATTAAACAAAAATCGATCACTGCCTGAAAATGGCAATTCTTCAGCAAGTTGCAATGCCTCACCAATAGTGGCAGGGTTTTCAAGCATCCCGATGATTTTTTCAATGGTCATTCGACTTGGATATTCTGAATGTTATGAGATAGAGTCAAATGTATTTTTCAAGGAAGTTTTGCATTTCTCCAATCCAGTTAAGCCTTTCATAATCACTCATTCCAACCGAATATTTTTGTCGCTTCTGATTGAACAAAAATCGGTCACTGCCTGCATATGGTAAATGTTCAGCAAGTTGCAGAGCTTCGACAATAGTGGCAGGATTGTCAAGAAGTTGCATGATGTTCTTGCCCGCATTACCTAATATTTGTTTTCCATCTATCGGGTTCTGTTCTTTTGGAATATCTTTTGGAACTGGCGCACTGTTCTCATAGGCTTCAGGATTTGCAGCCATACGCATCATTTCCATTTTGATATCTGCCAGTTGACTGAACTTTCTGTCGCGCTCGGCGGTGTCTGAAATATTCGCGATGGTTACACAGAGGTCGTACTGTTGTTGATCCTTCTGCATGAGAAGCTCCGATACTTTCACGAATTCTGGCTCTATCGTTATCTCCCCCAGCTTAATGCCAATATCAGGCGACCCCGTTGGCAGTCCTGCAGAGAGCCCTTTGATGTCGATCTTTTTTGTGGCGTAGGTGAAAAATTTACTGCAACGCGGTTTGTTAAACAATGAGTTCAATAATGACATAATTTTATTCATTGAGTTGGAAAATCATTTTTCTTCGCACTGAAAACAGCAAAATGCCAATATGCCAGAAACGTCAATCTATTGGGATTGTTTGTTCATTCATCTACTGCAGAACTGAGCCACTGCCCTATAGTCCATACTGATCCTCACCGTAATTTCAGCTAAGCAAACACATGATAGCTATCTAATAGTGGGAGTTATGGAATAGATAGGCGATGCTGGCCCTTCATGCATTGCTTGCAATAAAGGGCGCTGCAACATTCGACAACAAAATTTATTTCGGCATGCTGGCACGATAATGCTCAATACTGCTGATCTCTTCTTCGCTTAACCTGAACTCACCTGCTCCGATAATTCCTTCTACCTGGGCGGCATTGCGGCCACCGACGATTGCTCCTGTAACTGCCGGGTGGCGCAAGGTCCAGGCAATGGCTACTTCACCGGCTGAACGGCCATGCGGTGAGCCGATAGCTTTGAGATGCTCGACCAGCTGTAGATTTGCCGATAAACAGGGTTCCTGAAACTCCTTGTTTCCCCTGCGCCAGTCGTCCTGGGGAAAGTTTGCCACACGTTCAACCGTCATCGCTCCGGTCAGCATGCCCGAAAGCATTGGGGAGTAGACAATGACGCCAATGTTATGCTCCATACAAAAGGGAAGAATCTCCTTTTCAACGGCAGGTCGCAACATTGAATAGGGAGGCTGGAGGGAGGCAACGGGTGCTATAGTAATAATACGGCGCAATTGAGCGACGTTGAAATTCGATACCCCTATGTGGCGCACAAGACCTTCCTCCTTGAGACGGGCCATCTCCTGCCAGCCCTCTTCTATATCGACATCAGGATTTGGCCAGTGAATCTGGTAGAGATCGATTGTATCAACCCCAAGCCTTTTCAAGCTCCCTTCACACTCACGCCTGATAGAATCAGCTTTGAGAGAGTTGCAGATCTCCCTCTTTTCATTCCACGCCATGGCACATTTGGTAAATATAAAAGGCTTCTTTGTTAAACCAGCCACAGCCTTCCCGACAAGTTCTTCCGAATGACCAAGACCATACACTGCTGCCGTATCAATCCAGTTTATGCCAAGCTCAAGAGCCCGCTCAATTGCTGTGACAGCATCGCCATCATCCTGTGCACCCCAACCATACATCCAGTTGCTGCCACCAATGGCCCAGCTTCCAAAGCCGATGGGAGTAATGTGCATATCTGTATTTCCAAGCTGCCGTGTCTGCATGATAAATATGGTTTCGGTTTATAATGGTTGCTCAATCAGCGCTATTCCTACAAATATGTAGACTTTACAATGATACTATAGAGCTTCATACCTTGATAGAATACGTTTTTTTTAAAACAAAATAAATGAGAACAAGCAGACTTTGGCTTTGATATGCGTCAATAACAACGCATCAAAACAAAAGAGAGTATGAGCAAGCCAGCTGAGCTGTAAAACAAAAGATCATAAGATACGTAAATGTAACTTTCATCATTTTACTACCAGATTGTAGTAAAATATCACCCTGATAATCAACGTCAAATAAAATAGTTAGCCCCGACAGTAATAAAACAAACAAACGGTAATCACCTGAACCCCTTCAGCAATGCAGGGTTAACCGTCACCTCCCATCCTCGAACAATCTTCATTTCAGGATATCGCTGCCTTTGGCACGTATGTTGCATACTTAAAACATAAATATTCAGGTCGCAGCACAATCATGCCTGAATATCTGATGATAAAGATATCGCAAACCTAAAAAAGTACGAAAATGAGAAAAGTTGCTATTTACGGAAAAGGTGGCATCGGCAAATCAACCACGACACAGAACACGGTTGCCGGTCTTGCAGAAATGGGCAAGAAAATCATGGTTATTGGCTGTGATCCCAAAGCTGACTCAACACGGTTGCTTCTTGGTGGTCTGCAGCAGAAAACAGTGCTCGACACATTGCGTGAGGAAGGTGAAGAGGTTGAACTCGAAGATATCATCAAGCCTGGATACAGAAACACTCGTTGCACTGAATCCGGTGGCCCTGAGCCAGGCGTAGGCTGCGCAGGTCGCGGTATCATCACCTCAGTCAACCTGCTCGAACAGCTTGGCGCTTTTGATGACGAATGGGATCTCGACTATGTCTTCTACGATGTGCTTGGTGACGTTGTGTGCGGTGGATTCGCCATGCCGATCCGTGACGGTAAGGCCGAAGAGATCTACATCGTCTGTTCGGGCGAAATGATGGCCATGTACGCCGCCAACAACATCTGCAAAGGTATCCTGAAATATGCCGACACCGGTGGAGTTCGTCTTGGTGGTCTTATCTGCAACAGCCGTAATGTCGACAACGAGCGCCAGATGATTGAGGAGCTTGCCAAAAAGATCGGCACCCAGATGATCCATTTTGTACCTCGCAACAACTTTGTCCAGCGCGCCGAGATCAACCGTCAGACCGTTATCGAGTACGACCCTACGCACATACAGGCTGATGAATACCGGGCTCTTGCCAGGAAAATTGACGAAAACAAGATGTTTGTCATCCCCAAGCCGCTTGAAATCGAAGAGCTTGAAGCACTACTCATTGAATTTGGTATCGCTAATTAAAAAAACGGAGTACACCCACATGTTAATGATCAGAACAATCGTCAGGCCGGAAAAAGTTTACGAAGTCATGCAGGGACTGCTTGATGCAGGCTACCCGGCGGTCACCAAAATCCCGGTTGTCGGACGCGGCAAACAGCGCGGACTTCGCGTAGGCGACGTGGTCTATGATGAAATCCCGAAAGAGATGCTCTTCGTTGTGGTTCCAGACAGCGACAAGGATTTCGTGGTAAGGGCCATCCTTGACAATGCCAAATCAGGTGCAGAGGGAAAATTCGGTGATGGCAAGATCTTCATTTCAGCCGTAGAAGAGGTCTACACCATCAGCTCCGGTGAAAAGGAAACCGAACCGACACTCGCAGCCGCAAAGGAGGCATAACCATGAAAGAAATTATTGCAGTCATACGGATCAACAAGGTCAACGAAACCAAGCAGGCGCTCATCGATGTCGGCATTCCAGCCTTTACCGCCACCGGCAGGGTTATGGGCCGAGGCAAGGGTCAGGTTCATTTCGACATTCTCAATGGAGCCGCAGCAGGACACCCGGAGGCAATCGCGCAGCTTGGCGGTGCACCGAGGCTTGTTTCAAAAAGGATTGTCACGGTTGTCGTCCCTGAAGAGTTATGCCAGACAGCCATCGACACCATTATCAAAACAAACCAGACAGGAAAACCTGGTGACGGAAAGATATTTGTAACACCGATTCTCGAAACCATCAGGGTAAGAACCGGCGAAAAGGACCAGGCAGCGCTGAATTAAGCATATCAATATTCAAGGTGTAAACGGAGAGAGTTACATGGAGGCGAACAAAATATATCCGGATCCTTCACAGGTGAGGGAGGAGCTCATACAACGATACCCGAGCAAGGTCGCAAAAAAGCGTGCCAAGTCGATTATCGTCAATGACCCTGAGATTATTCCTGAAGTACAGGCGAACGTCCGGACGGTTCCCGGCATCATCACCCAGCGCGGATGCTCTTATGCCGGCTGCAAAGGTGTTGTGCTTGGCCCGACGCGCGACATTGTCAATATCGTCCACGGCCCGATCGGCTGCAGCTTCTATGCATGGTTGACCCGCCGTAACCAGACACGCACCGAGTCCCTGATGGACGCAAACTACATACCCTACTGCTTCTCGACCGACATGCAGGAGGAGAACGTTGTCTTTGGCGGTGAAAAAAAGCTGAAAGTAGCTATCCAGGAGGCTTATGACCTCTTTCACCCAAAGTCAATCGCTATTTTTTCAACCTGTCCGGTTGGTCTGATCGGTGATGACGTTCATGCCGCATCAAAAGAGATGCGCGACAAGTTTGGCGACTGCAACGTCTTTGGATTCAGCTGTGAAGGCTACAGGGGCGTCAGCCAGTCTGCCGGCCACCACATTGCCAACAACGGTGTTTTCAAGCACATGGTAGGTCGCAACAACACCCCGAGTGTCGGCAAGTTCAAGCTCAACCTGCTTGGCGAATACAACATCGGCGGCGACGCATTCGAGATTGAGCGCATTTTCGACAAGGTTGGCATCACGCTGGTCTCCTCGTTCAGCGGCAACTCAACGGTCAGCCAGATTGAAAACGCCCACACCGCCGATCTCAACGTCATCCTCTGTCACCGCTCAATCAACTACATGGGCGACATGATGGAAACAAAGTACGGTATCCCGTGGATGAAGGTGAACTTTGTGGGTGCCGATTCAACCGCCAAGTCACTGCGCAAGATTGCCGAGTACTTTGGCGACGAAGAGCTGAAGGCTAGGGTTGAAGAGGTCATAGCCGAAGAGATGCCAAGAGTCAAGGCAATTATAGAGGAGATTCTGCCAAGAACAACCGGCAAGACCGCCATGCTCTTTGTCGGAGGCTCACGAGCCCACCACTACCAGGATCTCTTCAGTGAACTTGGCATGACAACGGTAGCCGCAGGCTATGAGTTTGCTCACCGCGATGACTATGAAGGCCGCGACGTGCTGCCAAAGATCAAGGTAGATGCCGACAGCAAGAACATCGAGGAGCTGAAAGTGCTGCCCGATCCGGAGCTCTTCAATCCAAGGAAAACCGAAGCCGAGCTTGAAGCGCTGAAAGAGAAGGGACTTGAAATCAACGGCTACTCCGGCATGATGAAGCAGATGACCAAGAAGTCACTTGTTGTAGACGACCTGAGCCACTACGAGTCCGAAAAGCTGATCGAGATCTACAAACCCGATATCTTCTGCGCCGGCATCAAGGAGAAGTATGTTGTACAGAAGATGGGTATTCCCTTGAAACAGCTTCACAGCTACGACTACGGCGGCCCATACACCGGCTTTGAAGGTGCAGTGAACTTCTACAAGGATATCGACCGCATGGTCAACAACCCGGTATGGAAACTGATCAAGGCACCATGGCAGAAAGCCGGAGCAACAAACGGAAAAAGCAAGGGACTCGAAGCCACTTACGTTACACAGTAATGAACCGCGAAAACGGAGATAATTGAATTATGCTATTACGACATACATCAAAAGAGGTTAAAGAGCGCGAAGGGCTGACGATCAACCCGGCAAAAACCTGCCAGCCGATCGGAGCCATGTATGCAGCGCTCGGTATTCACGGCTGTCTGCCTCACAGCCACGGCTCCCAGGGGTGCTGTTCCTATCACCGCAGCACCTTGACCCGCCACTACAAAGAGCCCGTCATGGCGGCCACCAGCTCATTTACCGAAGGAGCATCGGTCTTCGGCGGCCAGGCCAACCTGCTTGCGGCCATCGAAACCATCTTTTCAGTCTATGAGCCCGACATCATTGCCGTGCACTCCACCTGCCTCTCCGAGACCATCGGTGATGATTTGCAGCAGATCACCAGAAAGGCCAGAGACGACGGAAAAATTCCTGAAGGCAAGCATGTTATCTTTGCCAGCACACCAAGCTTCATCGGCTCGCACGTCACCGGCTATGCCAATATGGTCACCGGCATTGCCGAGCAGTTTTCGGTGTCAACCGGCACAAAGAAAAACCAGATCAACATCATTGCCGGATGGATGGAGCCCTCCGACATGCGTGAAATCAAGCTCCTCTCAAAAAAGCTCGGTGTCAAGATTGTGCTCTTCCCCGACACTTCCAACGTCCTTGATGCGCCGCAAACAGGAAAGCATGTCTTTTATCCAAAGGGCGGCACCACCATACCGGAACTGCAGAGCACCGGCGACAGCCTCTTTTCGCTTGCCCTTGGCTCCATCAGTGCAGAACCGGCAGCCATCGCGCTCGAAAAAAAGCACAAGGTTGCCTTTGAAACCCTCGACATCCCGATCGGCCTGACCGCAACCGACCGCTTCATCATGAAGATGAGCGAAGTTGCCAACGTCAGCGTGCCTGATGAGATTACCGATGAGAGAGGCCGACTTGTCGATGTGATGGCCGACATGGAGCAGTATCTCTATGGCAAAAGGGTAGCACTCTTCGGCGACCCCGACCAGCTTCTTCCCCTCACCGAGTTTCTGCTCGACCTGAACATGAAACCAGTGCATATCGTCAGCGGCACACCCGGCCAGCGCTTTGAAAAACAGATGCGCCAGCTGCTCGATGCACGCTCGCCCGAAACAAACTTCCGCAACGGGCTTCAGGCCGACATGTTCCTGCTCCACCAGTGGATGAAGAACGAGCCCGTCGACCTGCTTATCGGCAACACCTACGGCAAGTATATGGCCCGTGACGAGGATGTACCCTTCATCAGGTTCGGCTTCCCGATTCTCGACCGCATCGGCCACAGCTACTTCCCGAATGTCGGCTACAGCGGAGCCCTGAGGCTGGTTGAAAAGCTCCTCTCCGCCATCATGGATCGCCAGGATCGCGATGCACTCGAAGAGAAGTTCGAACTCGTTATGTAAAAACGCACCTTGGTATCCCGGGGCCAAAGAGCCCTGGGGCCAAAGCAACACTGTTTAAAAAAGGGGTTACGCCATGGAACAGATCACCATTCTCGAAGGAAGGGAGAACCATCTCTTCGAAAAGAAAACAGGTGCCGTGCAGCCGGATATCTCCTGCGACACCTCAAGCCTTTCAGGATCTGTAAGCCAGCGCGCCTGCGTCTTCTGCGGTTCCCGGGTAGTACTCTACCCCGTAGCCGATGCCATTCATCTTGTCCACGGCCCAATCGGATGTGCCGCCTATACCTGGGACATCCGGGGAGCTGTCTCCTCAGGCCCAGAGCTGCACCGCCTGAGTTTTTCCACCGACCTTCAGGAGATGGATGTCATATATGGGGGCGAAAAAAAGCTCTACCACTCCCTTATAGAGTTGATTGAGCAGTATAAACCAAAAGCTGCCTTTATCTACTCAACCTGCATAGTCGGCCTTATTGGCGACGATATTGAAGCGGTCTGCCGGAAAGTAGCCAATGAGACCGGAATCCCCGTGCTCCCCGTCCACTCCGAAGGGTTCAAAGGAACCAAGAAAGATGGCTACAAAGCCGCCTGCCACGCACTGATGAAGCTTATCGGCACAGGCGATACCGACGGTATCAGCAAATACAGCATCAACATCCTCGGCGAATTCAACCTTGCCGGCGAAGCCTGGATTATCAGAAAGTACTACGAAAAAATGGGGATAGAAGTTGTCTCGACCCTCACCGGCGACGGACGCATCGACGCTGTAAAACGTGCCCATGGTGCATCACTCAACGTTGTCCAATGCTCCGGCTCCATGACCTGGCTTGCCAAAGAGATGGAAGAGAAGTACGGCATTCCCTATATCCGGGTTTCCTACTTCGGTATTGAGGATATGTCAAAATCGCTCTACGATGTTGCAAAAGAGTTCCCCGAGCGCCCGGAGATCATGGAAGCAGCAAAACAGATTGTCAGTGAAGAGGTCAAACAGCTCTATCCTTCACTGCAGAAATTCAAAAAAGCTCTCACCGGCAAGAAAGCCGCAATTTATGTCGGCGGTGCATTCAAGACATTTTCACTCATCAAGGCACTCCGTTCCATCGGCATGTCGGTAGTACTTGCAGGATCACAGACCGGCAACAAGGACGACTACGCACGCCTCAAGGAGATGTGTGACGAAGGCACCATCATTGTGGACGATTCAAACCCGGTTGAACTCTCAAAATTCATCCTCGAAAAAGAGGCTGACCTGCTCATAGGGGGCGTTAAAGAGAGGCCTATAGCCTTCAAGCTCGGTGTAGGATTCTGCGATCACAACCATGAGCGCAAAATCCCGCTCGCCGGATTTGTCGGCATGTACAATTTTGCACTGGAGGTCTACCAGTCGGTCATGAGCCCGGTATGGCAGTTCGCCCCAAGAAAAGGAGTCAAGAGATGAAACACGCAATAAAGCACGCAAAAACAGCCACACAGAACGCCTGCAAGCTCTGCAACCCACTCGGGGCATGCCTCGCCTTCAGGGGAATAGAGAACTGCGTACCCTTCCTGCACGGCTCCCAGGGGTGCGCCACCTATATACGCCGATACCTTATCAGCCACTACAAAGAGCCGATCGATATCGCTTCATCAAACTTTCACGAAGAGAGCGCCGTATTCGGCGGCAGTCATAACCTTAAAATAGGCCTGAAAAACGTCAGCAAGCAGTACTCGCCCGAAGTTATCGGCATAGCAACCACCTGCCTCAGCGAAACCATTGGCGACGATGTACCCATGATCATCCGGGAGTATAAACAGGAGTTCAAAAACGGCTCACCGATGCCCATCATGATTCACGCCTCAACGCCAAGCTACATGGGCAGCCATATCGACGGCTTTCATGCCGCCGTGCGGGCCACCGTAAAAACGCTCGCTGAAAAAGGAGCGAGGGAGAACCTCATCAACATCTTCCCGAACATGGTCTCACCGGCCGACATCCGCTATCTCAAGGAGATTCTTGAAGACCTCAGGCAACCCTACATGCTGCTGCCCGACTACTCACAAACCATGGACGGCGGCCCCTGGGGCGAATACCACCGCATCCCCCCCGGCGGCACTCCGGCAAGCGCCATTGCCATGGCCGGACGGGCAAGCGCAAGCATAGAGTTCGGCTCAACCCTCGAAGCTTCCAAATCAGCTGCCGGCTACCTCGAAGAGGCATTCGGTGTACCACGCTACCACAGCGCCCTCCCCATCGGTATCAAGGAGAGCGACAAATTTTTCACCCTGCTCGAATCACTGACCCACAAGGAGAGGCCCGAAAAATATAACGATGAACGCCGCCGTCTCATTGACGCCTATGCCGACGGCCATAAATATCTGTTTGAACAAAGGGTCATCATCTACGGCGAAGAGGATCTCGTCGTCGGCATGACCGCACTGCTCACTGAAATCGGCATAACCCCCGTACTCTGTGCCTCAGGAGGAAAAAGCGGCCTCCTGAAAAAAAGCATTAAAGAGCTTATTCCCGATATGGAAGAGCTCGGCATCAAGGTACGTGAAGGTGTTGATTTTGTCGATATCGAAGAGGAAGCCAAGCTGCTGAAACCCGATTTTCTTATCGGCAACAGCAAAGGCTATACCATGTCACGCAAAAACAACATACCACTCATCAGACTCGGCTTCCCGATTCACGACCGTTTCGGAGGCCAGAGAATGCACCACCTGGGCTACAGAGGCACCCAGGAACTCTTCGACCGGCTTGTAAACACCGTTATCGAACAGCGGCAGAATGCTTCATCAATCGGCTACACTTACATGTAAAGGGAGGAAACCATGTCACTCAAACTACAAAACCACCCCTGTTTCAACGATGCATCCCGCCACACCTTCGGCCGCATCCACCTCCCCGTTGCACCGAAATGCAACATCCAGTGCAACTACTGCAACCGCAAGTTCGACTGCATGAACGAAAACCGGCCCGGCGTAACCAGCCGGATACTGTCGCCACTCCAGGCCCTCCACTACCTGGATCAGGCCTTAGCGCTCTCGCCAAACATAGCGGTAGTCGGCATTGCCGGCCCGGGAGATCCCTTTGCCAACCCCGACGAGACCATGGAAACCCTCCGTCTGGTAAGGGCAAAATATCCCGCAATGCTGCTCTGCCTTGCAACCAACGGCCTCGAACTGCTGCCCTATATCGACGAACTGGCCGAACTCAAGGTGAGCCACGTCACCATTACCATCAACGCCATCGACCCCGCAATCGGCTCAGAGGTCTACGCCTGGGTGCGATACAAAAAAAAGATGTACCGCGACGTCGAGGCAGCCAAACTGCTTATCGCCAACCAGCTCGAAGCACTTAAAAAGCTCAAGGAGGCCGGCATCACCGCCAAGGTAAACTCCATTATCATTCCCGGCATCAACGACACCCACGTCATAGCCGTTGCCGCAAAAGTTGCCGAACTCGGAGCCGACATCCTCAACTGTCTGCCCTACTACAGCACCACCGAAACCGTCTTCGAAAACATCGAAGAGCCCTCCCTGGAGATGGTAGCCGCAATCCAGACCGCCACCAGCGAATACCTGCCGCAGATGAAGCACTGCGCCCGCTGCCGCGCCGATGCAGTCGGCATAATCGGAGAACTCAACAACGAAGCGATGATGCAGAAGCTCGCCGAAGCCGCCGCACTGCCAAAAAACCCGGCAGAAAAGCGCCCCT
This sequence comes from Chlorobiaceae bacterium, assembly GCA_012972835.1. Lineage (GTDB taxonomy): Bacteria > Bacteroidota > Chlorobiia > Chlorobiales > Chlorobiaceae > Chlorobium. The sequence continues at coordinate 42,236 of JABDHK010000043.1, forward strand.
TCATCGCCGTCAGCAGCATGGAAGGCGTCCTGATCAACCAGCACCTCGGCGAAGCAGAACGCTTTCTCATCTACGGTCTCAACCCGCAAACCCATGAGTGCGTCCTCGTCGATGCCCGAACCGCACCACCATCAGGCGGCGGCCAACACCGCTGGGAAGCACTCGCCGACACCCTCAGCGACTGCCGGGCACTCCTCGTCAACGGAGCCGGCGACTCCCCAACAAAAGTCATGAAAGCCAAAGGCATAGAAGTCATGGTCCTCGAAGGCATCATAGAAGAAGCCGTCCACGGCATCTTCCACAACCAAGACCTCAAACATCTCATGAAAAGCAGCCAAATCCACGCCTGCGGCACCAGCTGCACCGGCACCGGAGGAGGCTGCGGCTAACAAAAAATCATAAGTCCTATTAGTCCCATATTTCTCTTATTAAAAAAAGCCACACACCATGGACAAACCAAAACACCACATCTTCGTCTGCGCAAGCTTCCGCGCCCAGGGAACACCCCAAGGCATCTGCCACAAAAAAGAGTCGCTCAGCCTCATACCCTACCTCGAAAGCGAACTCTCCGACCGAGGCATGACCGACGTAGCCGTCTCAGCCACAGGCTGCCTCAACATCTGCGAAAAAGGCCCCGTAGTAGTCATATACCCCGAAAACTTCTGGTACGGAGAGATAGACGGCGAAGACAAAATCGACGAAATCCTCGACGCACTCGAAAATGGCGAAGCCTGCGAAGCACACCTCATAAGCTGAAAATCTCCCTCATTACACTTCCCCGGCGTTCTCCAGCGCCGGGATTCATTCCCCAGCACCATATTCCTTTTGGTTAAAGCAGAAATAGGCAACACCTATGGAAACCATAATAGATGCAAGGCCAATCAATGTATTGAAATCTGTTTTGTGTATGTCGAGAGTAATCATTTTGTTTGATATTGCAATGATTGCTATCCGAAGGATCTGAAGAAAGGGAATTTTTTCTGAATGTAAAATTATAGATATGGCTTTCATAAGTTCATAACCTACCACCAAAATCAAAATCATTCCATATATATCGAACAGTTCATGTATGTCCAGCACAAAATAAATTGGGTCTGGTGATAAGAGACTGGTTACCCAAATATAAGTCAGATGCGCCGCCCCGAAAATCATGCTCAGCGCAAGCATTATAATCATAAATCGCAAAACATATTTAGCGACTTTAATAGGATAATGCATAATTTTTTCGTCCATAATTATATACTTGGTTTATTTGTCCATTAAAAAATCACATGGGCTGACGTTATCCTTTCTTTCTTTTCAACAACATTGAATGGTAGAGAGGAAGGCATCTTGGATCTTTCAGGGTGGTGATCGTCACGGAGAATACAATATCATCTTTGACGGATGTAAGGGTACCGATCCCCTCATTGCCAAATGAATCTTCAAAGGTGAATTGATATTGTTTCGCTTTTTTATGACATTTGCCGGAAAAATCTGGTGCTGCTGAGCGACCTGACAAATATCCCGCCATACCCTCGAGTTGCAACTCACCCTTGTTCTCTGTGATAGTGAGAGTAAGATACCGTTGATCTGGATCTTGATTTATCGTCGCGCTCCCTTCAAACGAGCCAAGAATTGAACGAGAAGAAAAGCCACACAACAAGGTGACCAGCAAGCAAATGGGAAATATTTTGAGCAAGCGCATGGACTAAGGAAACCTAATCGATGAGGTTGAGATTATGCTTATGCAAAGTAAACCGCTGTACTCCACATAGTATGTAATGCAGGTAATTTACAGCTTTATTTTCATATAGCACAGGAATGATAAACTGACCTAAAGCTTTTAGAGTTAAGAGAAAAGCCAAGTCATAAATTGTTTGTGAAATGAGGTTATACCAACTCGGCACCCTCCGGCATCGGAGTTCAATCTCACAGTAGTATTTGGTATGCCAACCTTCGGCCTTTTTCGGTACTGATAAACGCTTCCCATGGCAGTGTGCCAAACTTTGGCAGGTCGAGTCGGTCTGAATGCTAACTTATTTCTCTTAATTCTTCAGACCAGAGTATAATGATATTACTTCATAGTTCGTTTTGTGTTATCTTGTTGAGGCAAGCTCCCTTACAACGAGGAACCACATGATTTTTAGTCCTAAACTTTCCATTCTTCCGCCACCACAACTTCGTCTCTGGCCAGAACTTGACACTACACCAGCGACATTTACGCTTTACGACGGAACGGCGCTTGCTTTGCGTTTGGGGCACAGGACTTCTGTTGATTTTGATTTTTTTTCTAATCACCCTTTTGATCCAGATGATCTGGCTGATGCTCTTCCTTATCTCAAGGGAGCGGAGCGCGTGCAGGTTAGCCAAAATACATTGACTTGCCGTGTTGAGCGTGACGGGCCTGTTTTGCTCTCTTTTTTTGGTGGTCTTGGTCTTGGGCAGGTTACTCCTCGCGATCAGGCTGAGGGATGTTCAATCTATGTCGCATCGCTGCTCGACATTGCAGGAACGAAAGTAGCTGTGATACAAAAACGGGCAGAGGTAAAAGACTATCTCGATATTGATGCGCTGTTACAATACGGTGTTGACCTGCCAAACGCTTTAGCTGCTGGCAGTGTCGTTTATGGACGCAGCTTCAACCCTATGATTGCATTGAAGGCACTCTCCTATTTTGATGATCTTCCAACCTTATCCGCAGATGTGCGCAAGCGGTTGAGTATTGCAGTTGCTTCTGTCGATCCTGCCTCTCTTCCCATATTAACGCCTTACGTCAAGCGGACGGATGAAAACGAGCCAACATCATGAAACCTTTACCCATTACTCCGGACATTTTAAACGTGGCACGTCGGGTCGTATGGTTCAATACGCCAGAGGAAGAACTTGCTGATCCAATACATTTTCTTGCGCATGTTATGACTTTTGGTACACCTGAAGATTTAAAAGCGCTGCAAGGCATCGTGGGGAATGACGAATTCCGTGAGGTTTTGGAGCATGCTCCACCTGGCGTTTTTGATGTGCGCTCGTGGGCATACTGGAACCTGAAATGTGGACGGCAACCAATTCCGCCTTTGCCGACCCGTACCCAGCTTTTAGATTTTACTAAAACTGCTTAGCGTGCGATTTTTTCCGAATTCTAAAGCGATCCCCTACACGTCTTTTTTGGCATATAATCTTGTATAATCACAAACTGAGTATCCGGCGAAAATGTGCCACCTTTTCCCCGTCATCAAAATCTTTGAGTACTTCTGCACATGGTAGGCAATAGATGTCACGAAAAGAGGCTTTGAGGTGAACTACCCGGCGCACTTCGAGCTGCGCGGCACGCGAAACAGCAGCGATGATCAATTCAGCTTGGAGTGACCTATGAAAAACGGACGCGAGAAACCTCAAAACCAAGCTTGCCGAAAAGAAAGCACTCTGGCATAAGGTTGTTAAAGGTTGAAATAAGTGTTACCTTTTTAAAAAAGGAGATTTGGTCATGTCACAGACAAAAGGCGTCAAATTAGATGACACCACACAGCAACGACTCGCGGCTTTGGCTCGCATCCGAGACAGGTCGCCGCACTGGCTCATGTGCAAGGCAATAGAAATATTCTTAGATCGCGAAGAAAATTACGAGCGAGAAAAACGCGAGGATATGGAACGGTGGGAACGTTATCAATTAACGGGCGAGGCTATACCCCATAAAAAAGCAGCCGCATGGCTTGAAAATCTGGCAAAGGGAAAGGTGACCTCTTGTCCCAAATAAAATGGCTCCCTGAGGCATTAGCCGATGTCGAGAGGCTTTATACGTTCTTGCACGAAAAAAGCCCCGGTGCGGCAGATCGAGCAGCAAAGACTATTCTTGACGGAGCGAATTTTCTAACATCAATACCAGACATTGGACGCCCAATGGACGATGATACTGGAAGACGCGAATGGGTCGTATCTTTTGGGGCTGGAGCTTTTGTTCTTCGCTATATGCGCGACGAAAAAGATACGGTTGTTATTATTCGTGTCTGGCACAGCAAAGAAAATAGAACGTAGAGCCAGTTAACAGTAAACAAAGAAACTTCAAGGAAGGAAACATTGAGTATGCCGGGGAAAATGTGCAACCTTTTCCCCGGCGTCAAAATCTTTGAGTACTTCATCCCTAACCAAGAGGAGTCAGATGATTTTTAGTCCTAATCTCTCTATTCTGCCGCCACAGCTGCTTCGATTCTGACCGGAACTTGACACTATGCCAGAGACATTTACGCTCTACGCTGGAACGGTACAAAACTTCACTGACCTGGAAATAATTTGATTTCCAGTAAAACAGTATATCCTCTGAGATCACGCAAGATCGAAGCGGTCAAGGTTCATTACCTTGTTCCATGCCGCCAAAAAGTCATGCACGAATGCCTGCTCTGAATCGCTGCAGGCATAGACTTCTGCGAGCGCCCGGAGCTGGGAGTTCGAACCGAAGACGAGATCAACAATGGTACCTGTCCACTTGAGCTCGCCCGTCGACCTGTTGTACCCCTCCAATAGGCCTTCTGTTGTGTCGGACTTCTGCCACTTCGTCTGCATGTCGAGAAGATTTACAAAAAAATCATTGGTCAATGTTTCGGGCCGCTTGGTGAAAACACCGTAATTTGTCTGACCGACGTTTGCATTCAGGGCGCGCAGGCCACCAATCAGAGCGGTCATCTCAGGGGCGGTAAGCGTCAATAACTGCGCTTTGTCGACCAGCAACTCAGCCTCCGATCCCTCGAGTCCCTTATGGACATAGTTGCGGAATCCGTCTGCGAATGGCTCCAGTACGGCAAACGACTCCACATCGGTCTGCTCCTGCAATGCATCCATGCGCCCCGGTGAGAAGGGAACCTGAACGTCGTGACCGGCCTTCTTCGCTGCTGCCTCGACGGCTGCACAGCCGCCCAGAACAATCAGGTCAGCAAGTGAAACTTTCTTGCCGCCAGACTGGGCAGTGTTGAACGCGCTCTGGATGCCCTCCAAAGTCTTGAGCACCTTCGCCAGTTGTGCAGGCTGGTTGACTTCCCAATCCTTCTGCGGAGCCAGACAAATGCGGGCACCGTTTGCACCGCCTCGCATGTCGGAACCACGGAAGGTGGAGGCTGATGCCCAGGCGGTTGAAACCAGTTCCGGGATAGAAAGAGCTGAATCAAGAATATGCGCCTTGAGAGTGGCAATGTCCTCCTCATCAATCAATGGATGATTGAGTGCAGGGATGGGGTCTTGCCAGATGAGCTCTTCGCCAGGCACCTCCGGGCCGAGATAGCGTGCGCGAGGACCCATGTCGCGATGTGTCAGTTTGAACCACGCCCGGGCAAACGCGTCAGCAAACTGATCGGGATTCTCATAGAAGCGCCTTGAGATTTTTTCGTAGAGAGGGTCCAGCCGCAACGCGAGGTCTGTGGTCAGCATGGCCGGAGAGTGATGCTTCGACGGGTCGTGGGCATCCGGCACTGTACCGGCTCCCGCACCACCCTTGGGTGTCCACTGACGCGCACCGGCAGGACTCTTCGTCAGTTCCCATTCGTAGCCGAAGAGGTTCCAGAAGTAGTTACTGCTCCATTTCGTCGGTGTGGTGCTCCAGGTGACTTCCAGACCGCTGGAGATCGTGTCATCACCTTTGCCTGTGCCAAAGCGGCTCTTCCAGCCAAGGCCTTGCTCCTCGATACCGGCAGCTTCCGGTACAGGGCCAACCAGTGCCGGATCGCCGGCCCCATGGGTTTTGCCAAAGGTGTGACCGCCAGCGATGAGTGCGACCGTTTCTTCGTCGTTCATTGCCATGCGAGCGAAGGTCTCGCGGATATCCCTTGCAGCAGCGACCGGATCGGGAATGCCGTTCGGGCCTTCCGGGTTAACGTAGATCAAGCCCATTTGAACCGCCGCGAGAGGATTCTCAAGGTGACGTTCACCGCTGTGCCGCTCGTCTGCCAGCCACTTGCCCTCAGGCCCCCAGTAAATGTTTTCTTCCGGTTCCCAGATATCCTCTCGCCCCCCGGCGAAACCGAAACTCTTGAGCCCCATCGATTCCAGTGCAACGTTACCTGTGAGAATCATAAGATCGGCCCAGGAGATTTTTCGGCCATACTTCTGCTTGATCGGCCAAATCAGCCTGCGCGCCTTGTCAAGGTTGACGTTGTCGGGCCAACTGTTGAGAGGGGCAAAACGCTGACTGCCCCTCCCTGCACCGCCGCGACCGTCAGCGATACGGTAGGTGCCGGCACTGTGCCATGCCATGCGAACAAATAAAGGTCCGTAGTGCCCGAAGTCTGCCGGCCACCACTCCTGTGAGTTGGTCATCAGCGCCAGGAGATCCTGCTTCACGGCATTCAGGTCGAGACTCTTGAACTCATCGGCATAGTTGAACTCCTCGCCCATGGGATTGGAAAGTGAGGAGTTCTGATGCAGGATGTTCAGCTTCAGTTGATTAGGCCACCACTCTGCGATCGATTGGGTTCCTGCGACTGTGCTTGGGCGGGTAGCGCCCGAAAATGGACACTTTGCTTCGCTTGACATGGATATTATCTCCTTTAGATACTTGAAAAGGTGACACTCCTGAAAACTTCACTTATGTATTGCAGTAACAACGTAAAATCAATACGAATAATTCGTTTTTGTGCCAATTTGCTGCAGCAGAATGAAATGAACAAGCAGCTTTCAAGGGTAGCGCTGCTGAATGATGATCTGATACCAAATATATGGGCGGCCTTTTATTGCTTGGCAGTTTGTCAGCAAAAAAAACCTCACGGGCAATGCACCATCGGTGTTGCGGTCTCCATTGGTTTTGAGGCGTTAACTTTCAATACTTCAATACCATTAACCCATTTAACATGGCGCGGGCCGGTTACCTTGTCCTTTGCACTGAAAACCACAAACCTGCCTTCTTTATCAATCGACTTTCCGTTCTCCTCAAATACAAGCCAGGTGTTATCTCCGGTAGTACCATAGTAAAGCTCGTTATAAGAAAACAAAACATTGTAGTTGTCGATTGAGCGTACAAGAACAACGTACTCTCCTCTCTGGTGAGGATCAGCTATCAAAACATTTGCCGAATCAAGAATGTCGCGCAGGAGAACGCCCTTAAATGTTTTCAGGATTTTATGGGTTTCACCTGATACACAGACAATCGCGGCACTCTCCCCTTCTGCCACCTTCAATTGCTTCACGCTTGCTGTTGTAATTGTGAACGGCTTTTCCACCAGGCCATACACCTTAACCGTTTGTGATTCCGGGTTATCCCCCTTCGCCTGTGCGGTAAACGGAACAACAAGTAATGCTGCAACAAATAAAAACCCGATGCGGGCAGATAATCTTGTATTTCTCATGGTTTGTTTCTTAACACGTTAACAAAAATAATGCACAATGATAACATTGACAGTACTGACCGGAAGCCATCCCCGGTTAAGGAGAACTTCCGGCAAGCTGTTTTATGTATTGCTACAGGGAGTAGGCAAGTGAGAGCACGTACTGACGGCCAGGTTCAGGATATCCTTCTGAAACTGCATAGTTGCGGTCAAAGAGATTTTCAACGGAAGCCTGAACAGTAAAAGCGTTGACGAGAGTGGTGCTTGCTCTCAGATTGATCAATCCATAGCCTCCTGCAGTATATTTCCCGTCGCTGGTACTGTAGCGTTTGGAATTGTACTCGGTTTCAAGCATTGCCCAGCTGCTCTTGTTCAGGGTCAACTGAAAATAGCCTGAAATCTTGTGCTGCGGTACATCGGTAAAATAAAGAGTCGGATCGCTGTCGTTTTTTCTGTCGATGTAGCTGTAACCGCCAAAAGCCTTGAGCCACGATGCCGCTTTCCAGTCTACTGCGCACTCAAAACCGTTGAACGTTGCCTTCCCGGTATTCTGCTCCTGATAGACCCATATATTGTTGACATAGGCAATATTATTGACCTGCTGAATAACATCGACAAGTTTGCTTTGATAGACTGATGCCTGCATTTTCAATTGCTCGTAAGGTTTTGTCGTATAGTCCAAACCATAATTGAGACTATGCTCCGGTTTCAACCCTGGATTTGGAAGTGCATTGCCAAGCTTATAGGAGTAGCGGTCTTTCAGTGTAGGAAACCTTGTTGTTCGGGCAATATAGGCCGTCACATCCTGATAACTGTCGAGATGATCGACTACAGCGAGCTGGTAGTTTGCTGCTGAATTATCCTCAAGATTAAAGGATGAGATCTTGTTGTTCTGCAGATCCTCAGCTTTTACGGTATTTCTGAAATCCTGCCGGACACCAACAATGACATTGAGATCATTTGCCGCCGCCCATGTATCTTCTACAGCAAGAGAGAGGGTGTTGTCTTCAAAATCCTTGGGCGTCTGACCGACATTATACTCCCTGTGCATATCGTACTTGTCATGCAGAGCAAGTTTCAGTGTATTGTGGCTGATCAGCTCCGTACCGTATTCAACGGATCCGCCAAATGTTTTGTCATCATAGACACTGGTGAATGCTTTTTTTGATGTTTGTGTGGTATAGGTGGCGTTATCATAACTGTCAATAATATTGTAGTAGTTATCATAATAGGCCCTTGTTTTCAGATAACTGGTACTGCTGAGTGCTTCCTTGCCGATAAAGTAGAGACTTGATTTATCCCAGTCGGTATACTTCCAGTACCTGACGGCACTTGACGGATTTGATCCCGTATAAACAGGAACACCTTTGTTTGAATGCTGACCGATAGCTGTAATGGAATATTCATCAGTGCTGTTGGGTGTGTAGCCGAATTTTACTGAGCCCTTGAGATCCCTGGCCGCTGAATTATCCCTTTCACCTGCATTTTCATTCGCTGTCGGCACAAATGAGCCTGAAAGAGGAACGAACTTGCTGTCGAGGAGGGAAAGGGCGCTCTGGACATACCATGTTCCCTGATTAGAACCAAGATTGAGTGAGGACACAGTTGACGCAATCTTGTCACTCCCAAAGGTAATACCCTCTTTTAGCGTTCCTTCAAATGCTGCTTCAGGTTTGCGGCTGACCATGTTAATCGCTCCGCCAAGGGTATTTGGCCCGAACAACACAGAGGAGAAGCCTTTTGATACCCTGATTTCCGAGAGATCAAAGGTTGTAAACCTGTTCGGATCAATGTAACCGTCATAGGGAACATAGAGCGGTATTCCATCCACATAGAGAGGAACCTGGCGCATGTCAAATCCCCTGACATAGATCATACCCTCATTCCGTGCTCCGGCATTACCAAGATTGATACCCGGCAAAACATTTACTGCCTGCGCAATATTTTTCTTGTCAAGCTTATCCATGTCGTCGGCTGAAACCTTCTCCTTTGCAGAGTCCTTTTCTCCGGTTACTGTTATTTCACCGGCAGCAAACACCTTAGGGATTTGGAAAATACTGATCTACCTTTTATAATATCTTCATACTGCAACGTAAAAACTGGAGAACTTGCATATGAAGACATCTGTAATGAATCGCAACGGCATAAATCCTGAGATAGCAGGGCTGATTACTCGACTGGTTACCTTAATTCCGTGGCCAGTTCGACGCCAAGCAATGGGAGATGTTGCGCTAACCATATTGGACGGTAAGCCACGGGTTGCCGAAAATGCATTTGGCTGGAGTCGCTCAG
>JABDHK010000044.1 GCA_012972835.1 Chlorobiaceae bacterium
TTTTGAGATTATTGAAAAAGAGATACCGGATGAGGCTTGCCGTTATTCTGACTGGATCACTTATGCCTTGAAATGGGCGGAGCTGACGGCATTGGTTCATTGCGCTGAGGATGAGGAAAGTAAAACACGGTTGCTGCAAATCGGTGATAAACTGAATGCCGCCTTTGCTCAATGGTTAAGAACCCATTATTCAAGTATCATCAATCTGTCGCCAAAAAATCCGGCGATGCTGCACCATGTGCCAAGAGGTCTGGCCCGAGAACTCGATGATGACAAAAAAAGTCGTGTAGCACTGCTCGTTATAGACGGTTTATCGCTGGCTCAGTGGGTCTCTGTTCGTGAGATTCTCCGGGTTCAGAACAGCAGTTTAATCATGAGGGAGTCAGCGGTGTTTGCTTGGATTCCAACATTGACCTCGGTGTCAAGACAGGCGATTTTTTCAGGCAAGCCGCCACTTTATTTCCCTGCGTCAATACAGTCTACAAATAGTGAAGGTAATCTCTGGAAACAGTTCTGGGAGGATGCAGGGCTCTCTCGTCTTGACATCGCCTATCAACGAGGTCTGGGCGATGGCGATGTTTCAAGTATCCTTGAAGCGACTGTACATCCCGGTAAAACAAGAGCACTCGGGCTGGTCGTGGACAAGGTTGACAAGATCATGCATGGTATGCAGCTCGGTTCGGCGGGCATGCACAATCAGATCAAGCAGTGGTGTCAGGGAGGGTTTCTCAATTCGCTTATCGATTACCTTTTGCTTCATGGTTATGACGTCTGGTTGACCTCTGATCATGGTAATATTGAGTGCCAGGGCAAAGGTCGTCCTTCTGAAGGTGTCATTGCTGAAACTCGCGGAGAGCGGGTTCGTGTCTATCCGACGTCTGAACTTCGCACAACGGTCGCTCGTGAATTTCCTTTTGCATGCGAGTGGCAACCGATCGGGTTGCCTCAGGGTTATTTTCCACTTATTGCCAGCGGCAGGGATGCATTTGTTACTCCAGGCACGGCAATTGTCGGGCATGGAGGTGTTTCAATCGAAGAGGTTATTGTTCCTCTGATAAAGTTTGAGAGGGGTTTATAATATGAGCAAGCGCCATGAAAAACTGGGGATCAAGCAGACCATTCAGAAAGAGTGGATGGACAGGACGTTGAGAATGGTGCTGGCAGGAATGACTGAAAAGGAGATCCGCCAAGATCTTGACCAATATCTCTCCACGCAGAAGCAAAGCGGCGGTATTGGAGAGCGAGGTCAAAAAACTTATGGGATGGCTATAGGGATACTTGCCTCATGGTTTGCTCCAGAAGATGATCTTCGCGGGTTTCGAGATGAAGCGTTGAAAATTGCGCGTGTAATTCCAGAAGAAGAGTGGCTGCCACTGCATTGGGCAGTTATTTCGGCAGCATATCCATTCTGGTTTAATGTAGCAAAACAGGTTGGCCGGCTATTCAACCTTCAGGAGAGCGTGACCCAGGTACAGATTTTTAACCGTATCAAGGAGCAATACGGAGACCGGGAGACCGTTGCCAGAAATGCCCGGTACACCGTTCGGTCTTTTGTTGCCTGGGGTGTTTTGCAGGAATCAGGTGTCAAAGGGTGCTACAAGAAGGCGCCTTCAAGGCAGATTCATGATCGAAAGCTGGCTGTTTTGATGATGGAAGCTGCACTATTTGCTATCCCGGAAGGCAAAATGGCTTTTGGTGCATTATTGCGAAACCCTGCTTTTTTTCCATTTGAACTTTCAGTGATGACCAGTGATTTTATTTCCAGAACCTCGTCATGTATTGATGTAATCCGTCATGGGCTGGACGATGAAATAGTGATGTTAATCTCAGCTTCGTGCGCCTGAAGGAAAATATAAGAAAAGCCAACTATTGGTTATCTTGAGATGAAGGATGAATTCTTTTCATTGCAAATCTGTTAATCAATCGAGTGAACTCTTAACATACAGGAGGTTGACAGCCATGAAAAAAAACACAGGACTTTGGATTGATCACAAAGAAGCCATTCTGGTTTCAATTGAAGGGGAAAAAACTGATGTTCAGCGGATTGAATCTGCAGCTGAACGTCATCATAAGCCATCTGGTGGATGGAAGTCAGGTGGCACTTCTGTCGCGCAGACGGTCTCAAATGAACATATTGATGAAGAAAGGCGAAAACACCAGTATCATGCATTTTATCAGAAGGTGATTGAGCTGCTTGGAGATTCAGCTAACATTGCCATTTTTGGGCCCGGTGAGGCAAAAATTGAAATTGCCAAAGCGCTTGCAAAGATCAGTGAGCTGCATAAGAAAGTTGCAGCAGTTGAAGCGTGTGATCGGTTAACAGAAAATCAGCTGATTGCGAAGGTTAAAAAGTTTTTTTCTACTCTAAAGTAAAGAGTTTGTTGAATGTTTGGAATTAGCTGAATAAAAGTGTAGTTGGTACCATAGTTGTACTGATTAATGGTTTAAGAACAGGGCTTTCAGGGACTCTGCCCAGAGTGGTTATTGGCAGGTAAAATGTTGTTATCTCATGTCCCGAGAAGTTCAAACCCGAATGTATGGAAATACTGTTACTTTTTGTTCTGATTATTATTAATGGCCTTTTTGCGATGTCGGAAATTGCGCTGGTCACAGCAAAACGCTCCCGACTGTCAAGACTTGCAGAGGATGGGGAAAAAGCTGCAGCGGTTGCCATGAAGCTTGGTCAGGAGCCGAGCAGGTTTCTGTCGACCATTCAGATAGGTATAACCTCGATTGGGATTCTCAATGGTATTGTCGGAGAAGGTGCTCTTGCGAGCCCTTTAGCCTCACGGCTTCAGTCGTTTGGTATGGATCCGGAAATAAGTCATATAATTTCCACTGTTCTGGTGGTGCTTTCGATTACCTATGTGACTATCGTGATTGGAGAACTTGTTCCAAAACGGCTTGGTCTGTTCAATCCGGAAGGAATTGCCTGTCTGGTTGCTCGTCCCATGCTTACACTTGCGATGATAACCCGTCCTTTTGGCAGGCTGCTTACCGCATCGACAGATGCCATTCTGCGTTTGATGGGAAAGAACTCTCAAATTATGCCGGGTGTTACTGAGGAAGAGATTCATGCCATGCTAGAGGAGGGGTCTGAAGCTGGTGTGATCGAGCAGCATGAACATGAGATGGTTCGTAATGTGTTCCGTCTCGATGACCGTCAACTTGGTTCGCTGATGGTACCGAGGGCTGACATTATCTCACTCGATGTTTCGCGACCGCTTGAAGAAAATATCAGCCGAGTGACCGAATCGGAGCACTCCCGTTTTCCGGTCTGCAATGGAGGCCTTCAATCCCTGCTTGGTGTTGTCAATGCCAAACAGCTGTTATCCAAGACACTCAAAGGTGGGCTTACAGAATTTACCTCACAGTTGCAACCCTGTGTCTATGTGCCTGAAACCCTTACGGGCATGGAGCTCCTCGATCATTTCAGGACCTCTGGCTCCCAGATGGTATTTGTCGTTGACGAGTATGGTGAAATTCAGGGGTTGGTTACCCTGCAGGACATGCTTGAGGCGGTAACCGGTGAGTTTGTCCCTCGAAATCTTGAGGATTCATGGGCGATCCAGCGTCAGGATGGTTCCTGGCTGCTTGATGGTCTCATTCCTGTTCCTGAGCTTAAAGATACGCTTGAGTTGAAATGTGTCCCGGAAGAGGATAAAGGACTCTATCATACCCTCAGTGGCCTTATGATGTGGCTGCTTGGGCGCATGCCGCGAACGGGCGACATTATGACCTGGGAAAGCTGGACTCTCGAGATTGTAGATCTCGACGGTCAAAGGATCGATAAAGTGCTGGCTTCAAAGTTATCCGATGTTCCGAAGTCAGTTGTAACTCATGAAGCAGACTCTGTTTCTGCAGTGTGACTGTATTTCTCTCAGCCGAGAGAGTTTTATTCGCCTATGGTGGAGGAAATACAACTATTTCCTCTTTACCCGCATTTGCTTACATTATGAGTGTATAGTTGTTAGGATTTTTTTAATGACATAGAGAGATTTTTTTATGCCTATTCAATCGAAAGTTCGTTCTGCGGTGATGTTACTGCCACTTTTTGCGCTCACCGGAACGTTGTCTTCCTGCCAGAAAAAGATTGAGGATGTACTTGTGGATAAAGTTATCGAGCAGTCAACTGGGAAGAAGGTTGACTTCAAATCCGGCAGCGAAAGCATAACGATTGAGTCTGAAGGAAAGAAAATTGAAATTCAGGGGAAAGGTCGGGAGTGGCCCAATGATATGCCTGCTGATGTGCCGAAGTTTTCCTATGGTCAGGTTAAGGCCGTAACCAGGGCAACCATGCCTGAAGGGAAAAGCTGGACAGTTGTGTGCGATAATGTTCCGGGTAATATTATCAAGGATTACGAGGGGAAGCTTAAAAACAAAGGGTTTAAAACTGTTGCAACAATTGTGACTTCTGATAACGGAGAGGGCGGAAGTGTTTCGGCGACTAAGGAGAAGCTGAACGTGACCCTCATAACAGGCAGTGGCAGCACCTCAATCTCAGTAGTTCAAGAACATTGATTGCTTAAGTTTCAATAAAGGAATATGACACACCAGAAATCTGACTGTTTGTTTTGCCGGATAGTGAGTGGAGAGATTCCCGCCACAATCGTCTACCGTAACGATCATGTTCTGGCATTCAGGGATATCACGCCTGTTGCTCCTCAGCACGTCCTGATCATTCCACTGAAGCATATCGCATCATTGAGTGATCTTACTCCGGAAGAGGAAGGGATAGCTGGTCATATTCTTCTTGCTGCTGGAACGGTTGCAGAAATCCTCGGCATAAGGGAGTCGGGCTACAGGCTGGTATTTAATTCTGGAAAGGATGCCCTTCAGAGCGTTTTTCATATTCATGGGCATCTGATCGGAGGAAACATGATGGGCTGGCCACCTTTCCCAGGCTTACCTGCAGAGCACGGATAGCCTTTGTTTGCCCCCTTAACATAACCCAATAACACTGAAACGGTTACTCTTCTTCGGTAACAGGAAAAAAGCGTGCAATTATTCCTGTGCGTTTTTTGTTATTTAGGCTATAATTGATCCTGTTTATTTTTTATTGTTTTTGCAGGAGATTGGTCTATGCGGTTATCGGAATTAAAAGTTGGTGATAAGGGAGAGGTTACTGCTGTAAAGGCAGAGAGTGCTGTAAGGCGTAGGATTATGGATATGGGGCTGATAAAGGGTACCCGGTTCAAGGTACTAAGAGTTGCCCCTCTTGGCGATCCGATGGAGATTTTTTTCAAAGGGCTTCATCTTGCCATGAGAAAAAATGAGGCCGACGGGATTGTGGTGCGTAAAGTCGTGGAAGGTGCTGAATGCGTTCCATGTCCGGCAGCAAAACAGCTTTTTGGAGGTCTGGAGGTATTGAATGAGTGAAGGCAAAGAGATCAGGATCGCGCTTGCAGGTAATCCGAATTGTGGCAAGTCATCACTCTTTAATGCTCTTACCGGTGCTCATCAGAAAGTTGGCAATTTTCCGGGGGTTACCGTTGAAAAGCATGAAGGTTATCTCGATTACAAAGGGTATCGGATCAGGGTTGTCGATCTTCCTGGCACCTACTCTCTTACCCCCTACTCTCCTGAGGAGATAGTCACCAGAGAGTATCTTATCAAAGAGCGTCCAGATGTGGTTGTCAATGTCCTTGAGGGGCCGAACCTTGAGAGAAATCTTCTGTTGACAACGCAGCTTATGGAGCTTGAGGTTGATTTTCTTGTGGCACTGAACATGATGGACGAGGTCGTGGAAAAGGGTATTGTTATCGAGATAAAGCAGTTGCAGAAGCTCCTTGGCTGTCATATTATTCCCACATCGGCCAAAAAGAAGACCGGACTTGATTCACTGCTTGATCATATCATCAGGGTTTTTCGTAAGGATATCCAGATTCGTAAAAACAAGCTCTTTTTTCGTCCTGAACTTGAGGCTTCTGTAGAAAAAATTACAACACTGCTTTCCCATCAGAAGGAGCTTGATCTTTTTAATGCCCGATGGTTGGCCATCAAGCTTCTGGAGAATGACAGGGAGGTCTATCATGAGGTTCAGCACTATCCGGTCTGGGTGAAAGTTGAGCTTGCCCTGCAGGAGGCAATCAGGGAGGCTGAGCACCTGCATGATTCGGAGCCTGAGATTCTTGTTACCGAAGACCGTCATGCCTTTATCCGTGGAGCCATGAAAGAGTGCGTGAGGCAACCGGAGGAGGGCAAGGCTACCGTAACCGACTATATCGACAAGGTGGTGCTCAACAGGGTGCTTGGTCTGCCGGTTTTTTTACTGGTGGTCTGGGGGATATTTCAGATGACCTTTACTCTTGGAGCCCTTTTTACAGGTTGGCTTGCATTTGTTTTCAGCAGCATTTCTGCGGGTATATCACCGTTTCTCTTGAATGAGACTCTTCGTTCTATTGTGGTTGACGGTATTATTGCCGGGGTTGGCGGTGTGTTGATATTTTTACCCAATATTGTTCTACTTTTTATAGGACTTGCTTTTCTTGAAGCATCCGGCTATATGGCCCGTGCAGCCTTTGTGATTGATCGGGTTATGCATCGCTTTGGTCTTCATGGCAAATCCTTCATTCCCCTTATAACTGGGTTCGGTTGTTCAATTCCTGCCATGATGGCTACCCGGACACTTAAAAGTCCGACAGACAGGCTTGTAACCATCATGATTATTCCCTTTATGAGTTGCGGGGCAAAATTGCCGGTCTATGTAATGCTGACCGCGGCTTTTTTTGCTCCCGCTGTGGCCGCCAACGTCATGTTCGGGATATATCTTCTCGGGATTGCTGTCGGGCTCTGGACCGCCTGGCTCCTGAAATCCACCATTCTTAAAATTGATTCCGAGCCCTTTGTGATGGAGCTGCCTCCTTACCGCTGGCCGACACTCAGTTCCGTACTTTTTCAGGCAAAGATAAAGGCCCTGATGTATGTAAAGAAAGCTGGTACGCTTATTTTAAGCGCAGTCATCATTATCTGGGCTGCAAGCAACTACCCTCATTATGCACCCCTTGATGCGGAGCTTTCGGCAGAAACAGCGCGTATTGCCGCAAGCGGAAAGGGTCTTGCTGAAAAAAATGCCAGCAAGAGTGCGCTTGACCTTCGCATCAAATCGGCACAGCTTGAGTACTCTCTGGCCGGAAGAGCGGGCAAGGTGCTTGAGCCATTGATCAGGCCGCTTGGTTTTGACTGGCGGATCGGTATTGCCCTTGTGACCGGGCTGGCAGCAAAAGAGGTTGTTGTCTCCACTATGGGAACGATCTACTCTATCGGACAGAGCGATGGAGCACCAAAGGAGCTGAAAACAATTCTCAGGAGTGATCCTTCTTTCAGTCGGGCCACGGCCTTGAGTCTGATGGTGTTTGTGCTGCTCTATATACCATGTGTGGCAGCTATCGGTGTCATGAAAAAAGAGGTCGGTCGCTGGCGCCCGGTACTTCTCTATTCAGGCTATTCGCTTTCGGTAGCCTGGGTGCTCTCTTTTGCCGTCTATCGTATTGCCCTTCTTATACAGTAACTTCAGTGGGCTCTTCAACAGCAGCGGAAATCAATCCTGACTCTTCAGCTGTCAGAATGATATCGTCCACAGGAGTGGTCATTGGTACCGGTTTCCCATCGATCATCACGAGCATTACCGCCGGATGAGCGTTCTGGTGGTCGGCCATGATCGATTCCCAGTGGTTGCAGATACTTTCGTCGAGTGAGCTCCATGCGAGACGTCCTCTGCACTTCGGAAATTTTGAGCATCCAAGCCAGAGCCCTCTTTTTCCGCTTCTGAGGTAGAGAGGGGAACCACACTTTGGACATGCAAGATCTGTTGTTACCGGAGGGGTTTTCATTGGCTCAATGTGTCGCTGCTTGTTGAGGTTGAGCAGCGTATTGCACTTCGGATAGTTGGAACAGGCAAGAAAAGCGCCGAGTCTGCCCTTGCGCAGGAGCATGTGTCCCTCTTTGCAGGAGGGGCAAAGAATGGCGGTATCTTTTGGCTTTTCCCTGTTTGAGCTTATTGCCTTGATGTTTTTGCACTTAGGGTAGCATGAGCAGCCTAAAAATTTTCCACTCGCGGTCCATTTGATAATCATCTGGCCCACTCCGCATTTATCACAGGTGGTGGTTTCGCTGTTCTGCGGAATAACGGGATCGCTTTTGCGCAGGCTTAATGCGGTTTCAAGCGGTCTGTAGAAGCTGTCGAGTACCTTTTCGTATTCGTCATCTCCATTTGCCACCTTGTCGAGTTCATCCTCCATGAAGGCGGTAAAGCCGACGTTGAAAAGCTCGGGAAAATTGGCAACAAGAATAAGTGAAACATCCTTGCCGAGTTCAGTCGGAGTGATTTTTTTCTTTTCCAGCTCCACGTAGCGTCGATCCTGGAGTGTTGAGAAAATTGAGGCATAGGTTGAAGGACGTCCTATACCGAAATGGTCGAGATCTTTGACGAGTGTAGCTTCACTGTAGCGTGCGGGAGGTCGGGTAAAGCTCTGCTTCTGGTCAAGATCTGCAATAGTAAGTGGGTTGCGCACCGAAAGCAGCTCGGGAAGTTTAACAGGGGCCTCTTTTTCTACATCCTCTTTTGTTGATGTTTGAGCTTCGTAATCAAGCTCCTTCTGGTCATCAAAGACGCGCATGAATCCCGGGAAGACAACTCTGCTGCCGTTTGCCCTGAAAAGAAATTTCTGCAAACTATCCTCAACATCAACCCGAGTCTGCTCGATTTTGGCAGGGGCCATCATGGCGGCAAGAAAACGTTTCCATATCAGTTCGTATAACTTGTACTGATCGGTTGAAAGGTACTGTTTCAGTTGTTCCGGTTTTTTTAAAATCGAGGTCGGGCGTATTGCTTCATGGGCATCCTGGGCATTCTTTCCGGCTTTCGCTGCTCCGCCGAAGCCGATGTACTCTTTTCCGAACTGTTTGTGGATATATTCTCTGGCCTGAACGATTGCTTCCGCACCAATGCGTGTTGAATCGGTTCTCATATAGGTGATGAGACCAGCTGCGCCTTCACTGCCAAGATCAATTCCTTCATAAAGCTGTTGCGCTGCACGCATGGTTCTCTTTGATCCGAAGCCCAGCTGGTTTGATGCAGCCTGCTGAAGAAGAGATGTTGTAAATGGCAGAGGTGGCTTGCGTTGCTGGGTTCGTGGAACGATCTCCACTACAGAATAATTGCCTCTCTTGACAAGAGCAGCAATAGCCGCAGCCCGGCTCTCATTGGTTATCTCCGGCTTGTCACCTTCAAAGCGCACAAGCCTTGCTCTGAAGGTCTCCTTGCCGGGGGTTACAAAATCCGCTGCAATGGTCCAGTACTCCTGTATCTGGAAACGGCTGATCTCGGCTTCACGTTCGCAGATCAGGCGCAGCGCGACGGATTGAACCCTGCCGGCTGAAAGGCCACGCAGTACCACCTTCCACAAAAATGGGCTGATCTTGTAGCCTACTATTTTGTCGAGACCTTGACGGGTTTGCTGGGAGCGGACAAGGTGGTAGTCGATCTCGCGTGGTGCCTGAATAGCGGCAATGATGGCATTTTTGGTGATTTCGTTAAAAAGCACCCGGAATACTGGTTTCTTTGTTTCTCCGATTTCATTGGAAATATGCCATGCGATAGCCTCTCCTTCGCGGTCAGGGTCAGTGGCTATGAGGATTTCGTCAGCTTCTGCAGCCAGTTTTTTTATCTGACGGACAACTTTTTCTTTTCCGGGAATAATTTCATACCGGGGCTCATAATGATGGTCAAAATCAAGTCCAATCTCTTTTTTCGGCAGATCTTTGATGTGACCGACCGATGCGAACACGGTATACTTGTCACCAAGATATTTATTGATGGTTTTCGCCTTGGAGGGGGATTCGACTATAATCAAGGTTCTGTCCCTGGCAGATGGTGTTGATACTTTTAAAGCCATTGATCAGTCCCTGGGGTAAGAGCGTTACAATTAAATTTTGAAAAAGATAGGTGTTGAAGAGCAAAAAACAAATTTTACCATTGTTATGAACTATACTAACTCTGGCTTTATGGCAGGGAAGAGCTCCTTTCCTCTTATAAAAGAAGGTTCTGCGGGGCAAAAAATATATTTTATTATTATTGATCTGTTCCTGCAATGTTTTGGCAAAAAATGTATTTGACAATTATGTTTCACTCTTTGCTGCCTATGCGTTATCGTTTGACCAGCCTCATGCTGCTCACTCTTTTGATGCTCTCTTTCAAGGCTCTTTCTGCGGCTCCCCCTGCTCCGGTCGAAAAATTAACAGTTCCTCTTCATGTTACCACGGGAAATAATCAGGGATACACTATAAAGGTTCTGGCCCGCAGAAGCGGCAAGAGCTTCCTGATCGATCTTGAATCCATGGCAAGGGCCTTGCGGTTGAGCTTCCGCCATGATCAGGGAGGACTTGTTATTGAGGAGTCTCTCGGCAGTTCCGGCAGTTCATGCACCATCATGACCAGTAATAATTTTGTGCGTGTTATTTCAAGGGATACGGAGCATCCCAAAAGAATTATCCAGTTGCAGTCGGCCCCTTTATCGATAGAGTCAAGGCTCTATTTGCCGGTCAATCAAGCGTGCCGACTCTTTACGGTCTGGCTTGACAGGGAGATTATTTATAATTATTCCTCCGGCTCGATCAGTGCATGGTTCAGCGGAAAACGTTTTGGTGAATCTGTCGGGATGATAGGAGCGGTAAAAAATGAAGAGTCACAATCAGTTCAGAGCAACATCAAGTCTCCTGAAGAGGGCTCAACGGTGATTACCGGTATTGAGATTGAAAAACGTGCCAATGGAGCAATCATAAGCTTCTCAGCTTCCGGCAATCCTACACAGTCATCGCTGCTTAAGCCCGATGCTGATGGGTATGTTTATTTTTCTTTTGAAAAAGCCACCTGTGATCTCAATGTATTGTCAAAAATATACAGTGGGGGTGTAGTCAAGGCAATTACTCCGAAACAGTTTCCCGAAGGGGGTCTGCAGTTTACGGTCGCGCTTGATAACCGGTCGTTTGTCATTACTTCTGTCGAGTTTCATCGCGATGAAAAAAGTAACCGTTATCTGCTCTATGTTCGCTGTAATGCTGATGTGCAGGAAATTCGACAAAAAGAGAAGGCTCTTCAGATCGCTCAGGTAATCAGCAACGATGTTGAAAAATGGAAGCTTAATACTATAGTACTCGATGCAGGTCATGGAGGAAAGGATCCTGGGACGATAGGTTTCAGTGGTACTCGTGAAAAAGATGTTGCTCTGAACATTGTCCGTGATCTTGGTACTTTTATTGCCCAGAAGTGGCCAGATGTTAATGTTATCTATACCAGAAAGGATGATCGATTCATTCCTCTGCATGAACGCGGGAAAATAGCAAATCAGAGCGGAGGAAAACTCTTTATAAGCGTTCACTGCAATGCAAGTCCAAACCGCTCTGCACGTGGTTCGGAGGTTTATATTCTTGGTCCGCATAAAACCAAGGCAGCTCTTGATGTCGCGATGTTTGAAAACTCGGTTATCCGCAAGGAAGAAAACTTCGAGGAGCAGTACAAAGGGTTTTCGGAGGAGCACCTTATCATGAGCAGTATGGCCCAGAATGCATTTGCCAAACAGTCAACATCGCTTGCTCAGCATATTCTCAAACCTGCTGGTCGCGACGAGTCAGTCACGAATGCACGTGGAGTTCGTCAGGCTGGTTTTATGGTATTGTGGACACCCTCTATGCCGAGCGTTCTTGTTGAAGTTGGATATTTGTCCAATCCTGAGGAGGAAAGAATGCTTCGGGATCGTCAGGTAGAGGCCAAGATTGCCTATGGTATTTTTCAGGGAGTGCAGGCCTATCGTAAGAATTACGAAACATCGAGCAAGGCCTCCATGGAGGAGTAAAACTTAAAAGAGCGTGTGTTTGTGAGCTTTTTTTTATATTGCGCAGCTGTCAACCGTGAGTTTAATTCTGGTTGACAACTTGCCGTTTATTCTATTGATCTTTTTTTTGTCCACTCTCCTTTTATGAATGTTGTTGCCGCTCAGATTTTAAATCGATTGTCGAAGGCTGGTGATTTTTTGTCGGGCGAAGAGCTTTGCCTGGCATTTGGTATTACAAGAAGTGCAGTATGGAAGCATATTTGCATCTTGCGTAAGGATGGATATGAGGTCGATGCGGTAACAGGACGGGGATATCGGCTGTCTGGCCTGACAGGACGTCCTGTTGAGGCCGAGGTTGCCCCCTTTTTGACCTGCCAGCGCTTCGGAAGGAGTATGCAATATCACGGGGTTACTGCGTCTACCAATCTTTTGGCCAAGGCACTGGCCAGTGATGGCGCTCCGGAAGGAAGCGTGGTCGTTGCTGATGCCCAGACCGGTGGGCGCGGTAGAATGGGCAGAACCTGGGTTTCGCCTTCGGGGGTCAATCTCTACTTCTCTCTTATTTTGCGGCCTGCACTTCCTTCGATCCGTATTCCTCAGCTTACGTTGCTTGTGGCGGCGGCCATTCATCAGGCATTAAGCAGTTTCGCTGTTGATCTGCTACCTCTGATCAAGTGGCCGAATGATATTCTTGTCAATGGCAGAAAGCTTTGCGGAGTGCTGTGCGAAATGCAGTCAGAGGCTGATCTTGCGCACTTTGTCGTTATTGGCATTGGTATCAATGTCAATCTCTCTCTTCTGCCGTCTGAACTTCAGGATAGTGCAACCTCACTTTTTCTTGAGACCGGGTGTCAATTTTCGCGACCGGAGCTTTTTGCCTCTGTTCTGAACCATTTAGAACCGCTCTATGATGCATGGCTTCTCAAGGAGGACCTTGGCTTCATTCTTCCCTATCTCGAACAGTACTCACTTCTTCAGTCGAAAGAGGTTACTGTCGATCAGCTGAACCGTACTGTGTGCGGAAGAGTCTCAGGAATATCTCGCGTCGGAGAGCTGAAGATTGACGGTGCAGAGGGGCAAACATACCTTATTTCATCAGGAGAAGCTCATCTTCGCAAAGGAACATTATAATTTTAAATCGCTCTTGTTATGAGTCTAAAAACACTCCATCCACAAATTACTGAAGCATATCGCGTGCTTGAAACCGGTGAACCGATCAGTCGTGCTGAAGCCACTCTTCTGGCAGAACTGCCTGGTGAGCTTGCGCTTGATCTTGCAGCTCTGGCAAACAAGGTTAAAAACCGCTATGGCAGTGGTCCGGAATTGATGCATGCCTGTTCTATCATGAATGCCAAATCGGGAGTTTGCGGCGAAAACTGCCGGTTTTGCGCTCAGTCCCGGCACAACCATGCCGATATTGAGGTCTATGATCTTGTCGATGAAGAGTCAGTGCTTACAGAAGCACGCAATTGTATAGCAGAGGGAGTTTCCCATTTCGGTATTGTGACCAGTGGTTACGGGTACAAGAGAATCAATGCAGAGTTTCAGCGTGTGCTTGACATGATTGACCGGCTGCATAAGGAGTTACCAGAACTGAGTGTCTGTGCATCACTTGGTGTTCTGGGCCAGGAGCCTGCCGAAGCTCTTGCAGCACACGGTATAGCCCATTACAACATTAACATTCAGGTTGCCCCGGACAGATACCATGACCTCATTGCCGATACGCACACCGTTGAAGAGAGGATAGAGACTATTAAACTCTTGAGAAAAAACAACATCTCAGTCTGCTGTGGTGGAATTATGGGTGTCGGGGAGAGTATGCAGGAGCGTATTGATATGATTTTTGCGCTTCAGGAGCTCGATGTTACCGTCATTCCGCTCAATGTTCTGGTACCGATCAACGGGACGCCGCTTGAAGGAAAAGAGCCGATCTCTGTTGCCGACATTGTGAAGACCTTTGCAATCTGCCGTCTTGCGCATCCCGCTAAAATCATCAAATTTGCTGCTGGTCGTGAAACGATTATGAAAGATTTTCAAGGTCTTCTGATGCTTTCGGGCGCTAACGGTTATCTTACCGGTGGCTATCTGACCACACGGGGAAGGGATACCGCTGACGATCGCAGGTTTGCAAGCCAGATTGCAAGTTTTAACTGACGGAGCAGGAGCAATGCAGTTTTATGAACGGATCAAGCGTGAGCTTGATGATCTCAAGACACTTGACCGGTACCGGGTACTCCCGGATATTACCGCCCGGAGCGGGAAGAATATTACGGTAAACGGGCAGATCCTTCTGAATCTCTCCTCGAACGACTATCTCGGCCTTGGTGATGACAGGGAGATGCTTGAAGGGTATGGCAATAATTTCAGGGAGAGTTCGTATGCCATGACCAGCTCTTCATCCCGCCTTTTGACAGGCAATCACCCCCTTTACGACCAGCTTGAAACAGATCTGGCAAAGCTCTACCAGCGAGAGGCAGCTCTAGTTTTCAACAGCGGCTATCATGCCAATATCGGTATTTTGCCAGCGCTTTGCACGCGTCATGATCTTGTGCTCAGCGACAGGCTGAACCATGCGAGCATTATTGACGGCATGAAGATAGCCGAAGCCCCTTATCAGCGCTATCGTCACCGGGATTACGATCATCTTGAAGAGCTGCTTGTCAGTGCCCGAAACCGTTACCGCCAGATATTTATTGTTACTGAATCTGTTTTCAGTATGGATGGTGATCTTGCCGATCTTTCCCGGCTTGTTGCCTTGAAAGAGCAGTATGGTGCTCTACTTGTTGTTGATGAAGCGCATGGCGTCGGGGTGTTCGGTGAACACGGTCTCGGGTTGTGTGAAACAGCAGGTGTGGTTCAGCAGATCGATATCATTACCGGAACATTCGGCAAGGCACTCGCTTCGACGGGAGCATATGCCGTGATGAGTTCCCTTTTAAGAGAGTACCTGCTCAATACCATGCGCTCTTTTATTTTTACCACCGCACTGCCGCCCGTTATTCTTGGCTGGAGCTTGTTGACTCTTGAGAGACAGTTGTCCATGTCTCAAGAGAGAGAGGCTCTTCTGCAGCTTGCTTCCAGGCTCCGCACTGAACTTATCGGGTGCGGTTTTGAAGTGCCGGGTGAAAGTCATATCGTACCAGTGATTACAGGTGCCAATGATCTGGCCGTAGCCTTAGCTGTAAAGCTGAGAAATGCCGGGTTTCACTGTATGCCGGTGCGTCCACCTACGGTTCCGGAAAAGGGGGCACGTATCCGAATCTCCCTCCGCTCCCCCCTGCAGTGGGAAGATATTGCCCGGATACCTGAACTTATAAAAACGTCATGGGCGTAATCGGGGTAATAGGGATAATGGTATCATGAAAACACTATGGCTTAGAAAAGAGGGTGCCGACGAACTTCTGCTTTTTTTTAATGGCTGGGGCATGGACCATCGTATTGCTGCTTATCTTTTGCGTGAATCGCTTGCGTCAGATTTTTTACCGGATTTCCTGCTCTGTTACGATTACCGCACACTTGAGTCTGAGCTACAGTTTATGAAAGAGGTTAGCTGTTATAAAAGCATAACGGTTATAGCCTGGTCATTCGGGGTCTGGGTGGCGCAGCAAACTGAGCTTCCCGCAATTGAGCGTGCTATTGCCATTAACGGGACACTGCATCCGGTTGATGCCGGGCTTGGGATTCCACCAGAGGTTTTTCAGGCAACTCTTTCAGCCTATTCTGAAGAAAATCGCCATCGGTTTAACCGACGGATGTGTGGAACCGGCGAAGCTCTTGCTCTCTTCTCGACCATGCAGCCTGATCGAGAAACTTCCGATCAGTTGGAAGAGCTTCAACGGCTTCAGGAGTATCTACTGCCCGGAAAGTTACATGAAGTTGCTCCATGGCACTACAATCATGCCATTATTGGCGGAAGAGATCTTGTGTTTCCAGCACGTCAGCAGTTCGCTGCATGGAAGGGTGTTCCTCAAACTGTTATTGCTGATATGCCTCATTTTCCTTTTTTTCATTTCACCAATCTGCAGGAGATTCTCGCATGCTGCAGCAAATAAAAATAGACAAAGAGCTTGTGCGGAAAAGGTTCCGCAGGACATTGAGCAGTTATGGCAACAATGCTGCAGTGCAGAAAACAATGGCGGTGGAACTGTCGGAAATGATCTGCCAGGAGAATCCGGGTCGTGAATTCAACCGTGTTCTTGAAGTTGGTTCAGGGTCAGGTTTACTGATGGCTGAACTGCTGCGTCGCTGCATTGTAAAGAGCTATTATGCCAATGATCTTGTTGAAGAGAGCCTGCACTGCCTTCGCAATGTGCTTGACCGCTTTCCAGTTGAGGAGTTTCACTTTCTTGCCGGGGATATAGAGTCCCGGGATGTTTTGCCTTCATCGCTTGATTTGGTGGTTTCAAATGCCACCTTGCAATGGCTTGATGATCTTGATGATTTTTTCAGAAAGATATACGATCATCTCAGGCCTGGAGGTATACTTGCTTTCACGACCTTCAGTACCTCAAACATGCAGGAAATCTCAACTATCGAGGATGTCGGGCTTAATTACCACTCGCTCGGAGAGCTTGAAATGCTTGCTGGACGCTATTTTGATCTCACTGTTGCACGGGAAGAGGAGTTGCGCATGGAGTTCAGCACGCCTGAGGCCGTGTTGCATCATATCCGTCAGACAGGTGTCAACGGCCTGCTTCGCCATGCATGGACAAAAAGCCGATACCGCCATTTTGTTGCAGAGTACCGACGACTCTTTTCCTGTGAAAACGGAGTCTACCTTACCTATCATCCAGTCTATTGCTCTCTGAAAAAAAGGCTATTATGAAAGGCGTTGTTGTTGCTGTTGCCGGCATTGATACAGGAATAGGAAAAACCTACGCAACAGGCCTGCTCGCCAAAGCTCTTCTCTGGCAGGGCAGAAGCGTTATTACCCAGAAAATTGTCCAGACGGGCTGCGAAGGTATCGCAGAAGATATTGTGGAACATCGTCGTCTGATGGGCTTTGGTCTGCAGGATGTCGACAGGGAGGGCTTCACCTCTCCCTATGTTTTCCGCTATCCCGCCTCTCCTCACCTTGCAGCCCGCCTGGAAGGAGTTGAGGTTGATGTTTTGCACATCCGCAGGGCAACCTATGCCCTCCAGAAACGTTACGATCTGGTGCTTCTTGAAGGGGTTGGCGGGCTGCTGGTTCCCCTTGCACATGATCTGCTTTTTGCTGACTATATACGCGATGCCGGGTACGGGCTTCTTCTTGTGACCGGCCCGCGGCTTGGCAGCATCAACCATACACTACTCTCGATTGAAGCCTGTGTAAGGCGGGGAATTGTTATCAATGGGGTTATCTATAACTCTTTTCATGGTACCGACACGATGATAGCCGATGATACTCGAGAGGTTATCCGTCACTACCTTAATAAAGAGGGATCGGTGGCTCCTGTGGTTGACCTGAATGAGGGAGAGTTTGATCCTGACGCCATCAAGCGCCTCTTCCTATAATTACCCATTATTAGTATGACCACTCCTTTCTCCACTATTGATCTCGATTTTGACCGAACGCATATCTGGCATCCCTACACCTCAGTAACCAATCCTCTGCCGGTCTATCCGGTCGCACGGGCTTATAATGTCTTTCTGGAACTTGAGGATGGTACTAAGCTAATTGACGGTATGTCATCATGGTGGGCAGCCATTCACGGTTACAATCACCCTGTGCTCAATGAAGCGCTGGTCTCACAGCTTCAACGAATGAGCCACGTCATGTTCGGAGGTATTACCCATGAGCCAGCAGTGACTCTTGCCAAACAGCTGATTGCCCTGACTCCTGAAGCTTTGCAGAAGGTTTTTTTCAGTGATTCAGGCTCGGTTTCGGTTGAAGTTGCCATGAAGATGGCCATACAATACTGGACGGCTCAGGGACAAACTGTCAAAAACCGTTTTCTGACTGTCAGGTCAGGCTACCACGGTGATACGTTTGGCGCCATGTCGGTCTGCGACCCGGTAACAGGGATGCACTCCATCTTCAAAGGCACGATACAGGAACAGTTTTTTGCCGAAGCTCCCTCATGCCGGTTTTATGAGCCTTGTACGGAAGAACATCTTGCCGATATTCGCTTGATGCTTGAGACTCACCATAAGGAGATTGCCGCTGTGATTCTTGAGCCTGTTGTGCAGGGAGCGGGAGGAATGCGCTTTTATGCTCCCCACTACCTTGTTCTGCTCAGGGAGTTGTGCGACCATTATGATGTACTCCTGATTTTCGATGAGATTGCTACCGGGTTTGGGCGTACGGGTAAAATGTTTGCGATGGAACATGCAGGAGTTGTGCCGGATATTTTATGTCTGGGCAAAGCGCTGACTGGCGGCTACATGACTCTTGCAGCAACATTGACAACCGATCGGGTGGCCGATACCTTATGTTGCGGTAATCCCCCTCTCTTCATGCACGGCCCAACTTTTATGGCAAATCCTCTCGCTTGTGCCGTGGCATCGGCAAGCATTCGTCTGCTCAGCAGCTATGACTGGCAGGCATCTCTCAAGCGTCTTGAAGCCGGACTTCTTACAGGGCTTGAACCCTGCAGAGCTTCAGGCAGTGTGGCGGATGTTCGTGTCCTTGGTGCGATAGGGGTCGTAGAGATGCATCGTCCGGTCGATATGGCTGAAATTCAGAAACAGCTGGTAGACAAAGGTGTCTGGGTACGTCCTTTCGGGCGCCTGGTCTATCTTATGCCGCCCTATATTATGCTTGACCGTGAGCTTGAAATATTGACCGCAGCCGTGTGCGACGTTGTTAAAGCAATACGGTAGTTTTTGTTTCAGAGTATATTAGTGTACTATATCAGATTTACAAGATTAACCAGTAAGAACAGCCATGAGAGTCAAGCCCTGGATCAGCCATTACGACAAAGGGGTTCCCCACACGCTTCAACCTTATCCGGAGAAGACACTGGTCGATGTCGTTCAAACGACGGCAGAAGAGTCTCCGGAAAGCATTGGATTGTTTTTCAAGGGTTCATCGATCTCTTATGGTGAAATGGAAAGGCAAAGCAATGCACTTGCCGCAGCGCTTCTCTCTCTTGGTCTCGGTAAAGGCGATCGTGTGGCCCTGGTCATGCCCAACTCCCCTCAGATGGTAATCAGCGAGCTTGGTATATGGAAAGCTGGAGCGATTGCGGTACCCATGAACCCGCTCTATACCCTTAACGAGTTTGAACATGCCCTTAATGAGTGCGGTGCAGAGACAGTTATTGTCCTGACTCCCTTTTATGAGAAAATCAAGAGTGTTCAGCCTGATTCCCGTTTGAAAAGGGTTATTGCCACCAATATCAAGGAGTACCTTTCGCCGCTCAACCGTTTTCTGTTTACAGTGGTTAAAGAAAAAAAGGATGGGCACAGGGTAACACTGCAGCATGGAGATCACTGGTTGAGTGACCTTATTGCTGATTATTCAAAGGCTGAATTTTCGCCGGTCGTGATCAAGCATGACGATCCTGCTATTTTTCTCTTTTCAGGAGGCACCACCGGCAATCCGAAATGTGTTGTTATTACTCATCAAGGCCTGGTGATAACAGGAATGCAGATAGCCAGCTGGTTCAGTGTCATTCTCGAAAAAGGAAAAGATGTTATTCTTCTCAACATGCCACTGTTTCACGTCTATGCCCAGGTTGGTATCATGAGTGCGGCTTTGATTGAGCGCTATCCCCTTGCTCTGGTTCCAAACCCCCGTGATATTGACGATCTCCTGCACACCATTAAAACCCTCAAGCCAGCAGTGCTGCCCGGTGTTCCGACTCTCTTTACAGCGCTCATCAATCACCCAAAGGTAAAGCGCGACAACTCACTCCTAAAATCGCTTAAACTCTGCGTATCGGGTGCAGCACCTCTCATGCTTGAAACCAAAAGACGTTTTGAAAAGCTTACCGGAGGCAGGATTATTGATGCATACAGTCTTACAGAATCAGCACTTGCATCAGTCTTTACGCCAATCCTTGGTACCTACAAGTATGGATCTGTAGGCATTCCTCTTCCGGATGTTGAGATTCGGATCGTTGAGCAGGAGGATGGTCTTGAGACTCTTGCTTCACTTGAAGTTGGAGAAATCATTATGCGAGCCCCCCAGATCATGCAAGAGTACTGGCAGAACCCGATGGAAACAGCCCTTGTTCTTCGGGAAGGCTGGCTCTATACCGGTGATCTTGGCTATCTTGATGAGGACGGCTACCTCT
Organism: Chlorobiaceae bacterium; assembly: GCA_012972835.1. Taxonomy (GTDB): domain Bacteria; phylum Bacteroidota; class Chlorobiia; order Chlorobiales; family Chlorobiaceae; genus Chlorobium. Next base: position 20,054 of record JABDHK010000044.1, read on the forward strand.
TTATTGTCGACCGAAAAAAAGATGTCATAAAACCCGGCGGCTTCCAGGTCTGGCCACGAGATGTCGAAGAGGTCATAGCCATTCACCCCGCAGTGCTCGAAGTTGGTGTTGCCGGAGTACCCGACTCCTATCAGGGAGAAGCCGTCAAAGCCTGGATTGTCCTGCGCCCCGGCCATCAACTCACCGTAGAAGAGCTCCGCGACCACTGCCGCAAAGACCTTGCCGCCTACAAAGTCCCAAAACACGTAGAATTCACAATCGCTTTGCCGAAATCCACAATAGGCAAAGTCCTCCGCAGAAAACTCGTAGCCGCCCATTGCGAAGAGGCAGGTTAAGATTTTTTGGGTTATTTGTAAAAATGACGTATATTAATAGTGTTGGAAGAAAGGTAAGCAAAGTGACAACAGGGACACAAAGGACGAATGTCAATTGATAAGCTGGAGCTAAGTTTTTTTTGTCCCTGCTGTCCCTTTCTCAGTTAAACTCCAAGTTTCCATCAAAGCCCTAATTCCCGGAGCCACTCCAAGTGCTCGATAGCTTTATCCCTCCTCATGGCGGCTACAAAAACCTCCTCACCTACCGGAAGTCCCAAATTATTTACGATGCCACTGTCTATTTCACCCGGCGCTTTTTCCGCAAAGGTGACCGGACAGTAGATCAGATGGTTCAGGCCGCACGTTCCGGAAAACAAAATATTATCGAGGGAAGCATGGCCTCCGGAACCTCAAAGGAGACAGAGGTCAAGCTTACTAATGTTGCACGCGCAAGCCTTGAGGAGCTTCCGGAAGACTACTGCGATTTCTTGAGAGTCAATAGTTTTACCGAATGGTCACCTGAGCACCCCTGCACAAAACGCCTGCGCCAGATTAATCGAGCGACAGACGCTGATTATGAAGCCTTCCGAAAAGGCATTGAACACGAAAACCCTGAAATTTGTGCCAATGTGATTTTCGGCCTGATCAAAGTCTGCAACTATCTCCTCTAACGTCAACTCCACCACCTCGAAAAAGAGTTCATACAACAAGGCGGCCTCCGAGAACGAATGACCCAAGCCCGCCTGCACCATCGAGGAAAAGGCAAAAAGTAGTTCCCATTCTCAGTATATGTCCCTTGCGTCTCTTGAGTCCCTTTGTTCTTTTCAAAAAAGCCAAGCATCAATTTCCCAAGACATTCCCTCTTCTGCCAGTTGCCTCTCCTCCTCAGGATCAAGTTTTGCACACTCTTCGACAAGCTGGTAAATTTTCATGATGGTTTGTGAATCAAGGGTTCTTTTCATCATAATAATTGCTTTTGATCTATCCACTGAATTCAATACCAAGGATCTCCCTGCAGTCGTTTGTGTCATTTTGGTACTTTCAAAAACCTCCAAGTTCAAGCCATCAGAACTAACCACCGTCAGTTTTAAGGTATCAATCTCTGGCGTTCAGCACAACCTTTCTTGAGCGGAGCAATCATCTACGCCATAATAACAATTATTTCCTTGATTTTAAGACAATAATCTACATCAAATCTTGTTGTTAGTGTAAATTATTATTACATTACTAATAAATTAATTGTAGTCCTCGATGGCAGTCAGTAATTACAAATTCAATGCCCACGATGTTAAACCTTCCTTCACAACTGCCGCTCTACAAAAGTTCCCACAGCAAGTGGTCTTGTATGGGCGATGGGTTCATGATTATCGATAGTATAGGTCAAATTGATAAAAAAAGCAGAGTTAAAGACTTCATTCTAAAAAACCTCTACTATAAGTGCGTCTAAGAAATTAACTCCATAAAATAAGGGCAAGCGCTAAACAGAGACACATTTACATTATAATAGATATGCGGATACTCTTGAAGAAAATGTCCAACTAACACACTGTAGTGTTGGGATATTTACGGAACTATTTTTTTATAGAGTACTTATTATTGCTTGATTATTGCCATGATAAGACATTATATCATTAATATTATCTTCATAGGCTGTTATCTTGTGTAGGCCATCTATACTGTTATAATGGACATTTTAATAGTTACCTAAATTGAGCGATTAGTAATGAAAAAGTGCTTCATCTGATATTTATAACGCATTATTATAAAATAAATAAGCATCGATTTGTCGTTTCAAAACAGCTCTACCCAATGGGTTGAGAACGCCATTGCAGACAATACAACCTATAACGGCCAGAAAAATAAACACTTAAGTCCTGTAATACTCAAACCAATCGCCGATAAATCGCTCAATTCAGGAGTTATTTTCATTTTTTATTTTAAAAACAGTTGTTTAATTTTATTGGTTCTTTCATGGAGAATAAACTATCAACATCATTAAGCGCACTTGCACTTATTGTATCTGTAGTTTCTGCAACATTTACTTTTAAAGATAGCAAGAGGACTGATAGAGAGCAATTAAGTAAAGCAGTATCAGAACTAATTGGCTTAAATCAAAAAAATATTACTTGGTCAAATATACCACTTGATAAAAGAGATCCTTCATATTATAATGAAGGATCTATCCTAACTCAAACAGTTGCATCAGTTACTCGTCAAGCTGTTTATTTAATAAATAATGATCCTGAAATAGTTAATGATGTAGATTATGTTACTATTGCCCAAGGTTTATTTATAGTTGGAGATTACCAACTTTCAGATAACTATAGGCAAAAAGCTGTAGATGCGTCACCAAGTGATCTTTATAAGATATTTAATTTAAGAGGATATGCTGATTTTTTATTTAGCCAAGGAAAGTTTGAGCAAGCAAGGGAAAAATATAGGTTGGCGTTAAAAATATTTAATGATGATACTGATTTTAATAAAACTACCAATTGCTATACTTATCAAATGTGGATGGTTAGTGAATTTTCAAAAGGCTTTAAAAGTAATGCGGAAAATAATTATCAAAATGCATTACGTACTTGTAACCGTATTTCTGATCAAAACGTTAAATCATATTCACTTAATATGTTAAATAATGCAAGGAGTTATTTTAACTTTTAAGGTATAAATAGTTGAGTATCAAGAATTAGTTAAACGTTACCTGAAAATTGATATTTTAATCTCTATGGGATATATTCCCCGAAGCTTTGCTTCGTGAAAGAATGATAAAAAAATGTACTCATACCCCGTAGCTCTGCTACGGGGTTGTTGATTTAAGGGCAAATAAAATTATTTTGGAAAGGTTTATGGATCGACTTATTGCTGAGTATTTAATGTATAAAAAGTTCCAGGGCGATCTACCAATAATTTCATTAAGTCCCTCAATAACGCGAACCAATTCTTTGGCAGAAATCTTTCCAATTTTGCTCCCTATCCGTTCTACGGACAAAGTTTTGATCTGGCTGATTTTAACCCATGACTTTTTTGGAAGATCGGTCGATTCTATTGGCAGGGTAAGTGGAAAATCTGCTTTTGGAGGTTGGCTTGTCAGCTCTGATGCAATAACGGTACCTGACCGGGCATTAAAAATATCGTGTCTGAGGACCAGAACAGGTCGGAGACCGGATTGCTCATTTCCCCGTGTAGGGTTCATCTCTGCCCATCGGATCTCTCCCCTTACCCTTAGTATTTCCGGCCATGTTTCTATCTCGCTGGTTATACCCGCTTATGCCAGTTGACTTTCTTCGACAGGATCAAGTTTTGCACACTCTTCTGTAAGTCGTCTATGCTCAATACGCTCTATTTTTTCATAGAGTGCCTCCTGTATTGCCTGACTACGGTTTGTAAACACATTCCTTTCGACAAGTATGTTAATTTTTATGATAGCCAGAGCATCAGTGGTTACTGCAATCTTTGTTTTCCCCATTATTATTCCCTCCCTATCTTTTCCTTACAAATAGCTATCATAATTTTTATCATACTGATTGCTTTTAATAAAACAAAGAGTATTTATCAAGAAAATTCACAATCACCCATGACCCTCGATGAACTGCAGGGACTTTTTGATCAGGAAGTTCAGTCGCTGATACATTCACACAACTCTGACGACCCTGCGGCTTTTGCCATGCAGTTTCATGGGCGAAGTGATTTGCCGGTGCGGGCAATGGCGGAACAAATCGCCTGCCGTCAGAAAGCTGCAAAAAAGCTACCTGCACTTTCACAACATAACCTGCTTTATACACCGCTGGCTCTTGAACAGTCCTCTGGGGAGAGGACGGCGGAATACAAGGCTTCTTTTATGTCAGGGAATAGGGTAATTGATTTAAGTGGTGGACTTGGCGTTGATTCGATATTTCTCGCCAAGGGTTTTCAGGAGGTGGTTTACTGTGAGCGTGATCCGCTGCTTTGTGCTGTGGTTGAGCATAACCTGAAACAATGCTGTATTGCCAATGTGCAGGTTAAACCATGCGAAAGTATCAGCTTGCTTGCAGAGTATCCGGATGATTTTTTTGACTGGATCTTTGTTGACCCGGCACGTCGTGAAGAGGGGGGGCGTTCTATAGCGCTTGAGGCGGCGAGTCCGGACGTTGTGGCTTCTCATGATATGATGCTCAGTAAAGCCCAAAAAGTATGCATCAAGGCCTCTCCGGCTCTTGAGATAAGTGGGTTGAAAACGCTTTTGCCTGCTTTGCATACGATTATTGTGGTTTCGGTTGATCGTGAATGCAAGGAGATTATGCTGCTGCTTGATCGGGAGGCTTGCGAGAAACCGGTGACGGTTAATGCGGTCTGTCTCTCGTCGGATTCTGAGGTTGTGATTGAAATTGTGGGAGATGGTGTGGTTGATCGGCCTCTTGCCTTTTCGGTGAAGGAGTATTTCTATGAGCCTGATCCTGCTATTATCAAAGCAAGGCTTTCAATTATGCTTGCGAAGGATTATACCCTTCAGTTTGTCAATAAAAGTGTGGATTATCTCACCTCAGACCACAAAATAGCGGCTTTCCCCGGCAGGACGTTCCGTGTGATTGAGTCTGTGCCCTACAAGCCGAAAAGCTTCAGGGGTTTTCTGAATCGTCATGCCATTACAGGGGCAAGCATTCAGCGACGTGATTTTCCTCTTTCACCTGAAGAGTTGAGAAAAAAGTTTCGGCTTCTTGAGAGTGAGCGGGCATTTCTCTTTTTTACCCGTGACCGGGAGGGTCATCCCATCTGTATCTATGCTCTCAGATGTTTCCCTGGAGACGAAGCAGCTCTTTCTGGGCCATGCCAAAGCGGAGGCCCTGGATGCTGACCCGGATCTCCGCGACTCCGAGCAGGCGCATGAACTGGTGCAGGATGAGGGTTCCCATGGTTATGACGTCGGCCCGACCATCGGGGATCCCAAGCCTGACGATCTGCTCAAGGTTACTCTCTTTGAGTGTTTCGAGAAAATCGTGCACCTCCTGAAAGCTGAGGGGATAGTCGTGTACTTTCAAGGCATCAAAGTGTTTCATTCCCTGGGCAAACTGGGCGATGGTGGTGAGAGTTCCGGCAACTCCGTAGACATGCTCTCTTGCGGCGAAAAAGGGTAGCAGGTTTGAGGTGAGGAGTTCGTTGATGCTCTTTTTTGCGGCATCTAACTCTTGTTGAGGTGGAGGCAGTGTGGTAAAAAACCGTTCAGTCAGTCTTACTGAACCGATATCAAGGCTCACGCTTTCTTCGAGAGCAGTGGCCGACCCAATGGAGATCTCAGTGCTGCCGCCTCCGATATCGATGACGGTGTAAAGCTCTGGAATGTTGGTCATACCGGCAACCGCACCGAAAAAAGTCAGCTCAGCCTCTTCCTTTCCGGCAATGCATTGTATGGTGATTCCTGTTTTACTGGCTACCTCGTTGATGATCTCAAGATGATTTTTTGCATCCCTCAGGGCACTGGTGCCTGCGGCAATGATCTCCTCTGCATCATGTTCATCACTGATCCTGCGGTACTCGGAGAGGCAGTTGATGAGGCGTTGCAGTGCGGCCTGATCAATGATTTTTTCTGCATCCACATTTTTCCCAAGCCTCACAATGGTCTGCTGGTGGTAGACCGGGTTGATGGTGCCGCTTTTCGGCTTAAGGTCGGCAATCAGCAGAAGGGCTGTGTTTGTGCCGATATCAATGCATGAAACTCGTTTCATAGTGGTTGTATAAAGCTTGAGAGCCATTCATCCTCATAGATGATTTTTTCAATCCTGTAGTCGAGGCGCTTCAGCAGTTTTTTCAGCCAGGGTTCATCGTAGACAAGGATGCCGGAGAGCAGCACCGGTGCCTGGGGTGCGTATTTCCGGATGACTGGCAGGATTCGGTCGATCACGTTTTTATTGATGTTGGCAAGGATAAGGTCGTAGCCCTCTTTCAGATTTAAAACAAGATCCTCCTCTGCATCAAGCAGCTTGATGGTGATATCCTCGGCATTGTTCTCCTTGATGTTTTCAATGGCATTTTCAACCGACCAGGAGTTGTTGTCGAACGCAAGAATGGGCTGGTTGTTGCCGAGTTTTCGGGCGGCAATGGCAAGTACACCGGTACCGGTGCCGATGTCCATTAATTTTTTCTCTTTCAGGTCAATATTTTCCAGTTGTCGCAGCATCAGGCGTGTTGTGGCATGATAGCCGGTACCGAAAGACATTTTAGGGTTGATTTCAATGACAATCTGTCCGGGTTTCGGCGTGATTTCACTGCTTTTCTGGATAATCAAAAGGCGATCGGAGATCTCAATGGGTTGCAGGGTTGCTTCCCACTCAGCATTCCAGTTTCTGTCGGCCATGAAGGTTGTCTGATATGGAGGAATGGTTCCAAACCGTTCCATCAGGAGGGTATGAATGGCCTCTTTCCTCTCTTCTGTCCAGTCGGTTTCAGGCAGATAAGCGAGGAGTCTGTTATCCTCTTCCTGAAAATATTCTATTCCCTCCCCGATAAGCAGTGCAATGTAAAGTTCATGAAGGGTGGAGCTTATTTCAAAGGATAGTTCTATATAGTGGTGTGTTCCGGGTTGGGGCATAACAACTTTTCGGCAGATTATAAGAGATACGATCACCTTAAATATAAGATTTTCCTCTAGCAAAGAAGATCATCCATTCAAAGCGAGAACGGGAAGAACTCACTCCGTTGTTATCAGGCGGGCAGCACAGGCATAGTGGAAGTTATAATAGCGCTCTTGGAGCTGGTTAATCATGATGCCGCCAGTTGCAGCATGAGCAAAACGGTTTTCACCTATAAAGATACCGACATGGTCGATTCTGCTTCCATTACTACTGAAAAAAACAAGGTCGCCTGGTCGCAGTTGTTTCTTTGGTACCATACTGCCTAGTAGTGCAAGTTCTCCGGAAGTACGCGGCAGGAGCATCCTGAAGTTTTGTTTATAAATATAAAACACAAACCCCGAGCAGTCGAAGCCGTGAGAGCTGGCTCCGCCAGGTCTGTAATTGGTGCCGAGGTAATCATCAATTGATGAAAAAAGCTGTTCAAGCGATTTTTCCGTAACCTTCAATGGAAGGTGTCGGGTGACTGTGGAGCCGCTTCCTTCCTGCATACAGGAGATATACGATTTTCTTTTTTTTAAACTATATTTGCTCTCCATATTGTATCCTGGAGCTGTCCGAATACTTTGGCAGCCAGTTATGCTTAACAGAATCCATGTCAGTGCGCTGAAAAGGAGAGCTATTTTGCATGGCGTAGCACATGGCAGTGATGCATTACAACGATCTCCTGGTTTCACGAGATAAGGGTTATGTTGAAGAATACTCATTGCTCAATGGCTGCGGTGAGAAGTAATAATAAGTGAAAAACACAAGAATTAAGATAACAGTTAACTTATTGGTTTTATAGATATGGCGGTGATGAAATTCGGAGGGACCTCAGTGGGAACTGCTCGTGCTATACAGCAGGCGATCTCCATTGTGGTTCGGGAGCAGGAGAAAACAGTGCCACTTGTAGTGCTCAGCGCATGCAGCGGTATAACGAATAAACTGGTTCGCATTGCCGATGCTGCCGGCTGCAGTCACCTTGATGAGGCTGTTGCACTTGCCGGAGAGGTTCGTAGTTTTCACCTTGCTCTGCTTGATGAGCTGATTAAAAGCAGTGCATTGAAAAAGGATATTGCTCTCAAGATTGAAGCACTTGCCGATCGTCTTGAAATGCTGATAAAAGGTGTTGATATTGTTGGTGAGCTGACTGAGCGCTCCAGGGATATGTTCTGTTCGTTTGGTGAGTTGTTCTCCACAACTGTATTTGCTGCGGTCATGAAAGAACAGGGGCATAACGTTGCGTGGATTGATGTTCGCACGGTGATGATTACCGATGATAATTTCGGGTTTGCCCGCCCAATTAACGATGTGTGTGAAGAGAATGTAAGCCGGATTATCAGCCCATTGCTTCAACAGGGAACGGTTGTCGTTACCCAGGGCTATATAGGAGCAACCAAAGATGGCAGGACGACGACACTTGGCCGAGGTGGATCCGACTTTTCAGCGGCTCTGCTTGGTGCATGGCTCAATGACAATGCGATTCAGATATGGACCGATGTTGACGGTGTCATGACCTGCGATCCGAGGCTGGTGCCTGAAGCAAGGAGCATCAGGGTTATGACCTTCTCTGAGGCCGCGGAGCTTGCCTATCTTGGTGCCAAGGTGTTGCATCCTGATACCATTGCTCCGGCAGTACTGAAAAACATTCCGGTCTATGTGTTGAACTCACTGCATCCGGATGCCAAAGGGACTATTATTACCAATGATCCAGAGAGGCTTTCGGGTATGAGTTATGGTGGTCTGGTCAAATCAATTGCGGTTAAAAAAGGACAGTGCATTATCAATGTGCGCTCAAATCGCATGTTTGGCCGTCATGGTTTCATGAATGAATTGTTTGGTATTTTTGCCCGTTACGGGGTCTCTGTGGAGATGATTTCAACCAGCGAGGTTTCGGTCTCTCTTACCGTTGACGAAACCAGCTTCAGCGATGAGCTGATTCACGATCTGGAAAGCTTTGGAGAGGTGGACAGAGAGCATAATGTTGCAACAATAAGCGTTGTTGGCGATAATCTTCGCATGTCGAGAGGAGTTGCCGGCAGGATTTTCAGTGCGCTGAAGGATGTTAATCTCAGAATGATCTCTCAGGGTGCATCGGAAATAAATGTCGGATTTGTTGTTGAAGAGGCTGAAGTTGTTACTGCGGTCAACAATCTTCACCGGGAGTTTTTTTCCGGATGGCAGAATGAGGGTATTTTTGAAACACCGGCAGGGAGTCGGTAGAGAGTTTGTTGTTTTCAATGAATAAAACAAGAGGTACGGAAAAACAGATGGATTATAAAAAAGCTGGAGTTGATATTAGTGCGGGCGAAGAGTTTGTCCGAATGATCAAACCCCAGGTTCGCAAGACCTTTACACCGGGGGTTATCACTGATATCGGAGCTTTTGGCGGTTTCTTTCAGCCGGACTTCTCCCAGTATAAAAAACCGGTGCTGGTCAGCAGCATTGATGGTGTTGGCACGAAACTCAAGATTGCTATTGAACTTGGCAACTATGAAACTGTCGGCTCATGCCTTGTCAATCACTGCACCAATGATATTCTTGTCTGTGGCGCAAAACCGCTTTTTTTCCTTGACTACTATGCTTGCGGAAAACTAACCCCAGCCATTGCCGCAGGTGTAGTTACCGGTATGGTCAATGCCTGTCGCGAAAACGGCTGTGCACTTATCGGTGGTGAAACTGCGGAGATGCCGGGCCTTTATCAGGAGAGTGATTTTGATCTTGCAGGTTCTATCGTCGGGGTTGTCGATCATGAAAAAATAATCAACGGCTCTTCAATCAAGGCTGATGATGTACTTATAGGCCTTCCTTCGACCGGTCTCCACACGAACGGCTATTCGCTGGCAAGAAAAGTACTGGAGGGCAGGATGAACCAGACTTTTACAGGTCTTGAGGGAACGGTTGGTGAAGAGTTGCTGAAAGTTCACCGTTCCTATCTCTCTGTCATTGAACCCTTTTTTGGTTCGCCCGATATCAGAGGGTTGTCGCACATTACCGGTGGCGGTCTGATGGGCAATACCATGCGCATTGTGCCTGAAGGATTGAAGCTCGATGTGGACTGGTGTTCATGGCCGGAGCCGGTGATTTTTGATATCATCCGCCGGGAGGGTCGTGTGCCTGAAGAGGATATGCGCAGGACCTTCAATCTTGGCATTGGACTGGTGATGATTGTTGAGAAAAAAGCAGTTAACAGAGTGCTCTCCTGTTTGAAATCACAACAGGAAAATGCTTACATTATCGGTCAGGTAAACAGTAGGTGATACTATTTCTCTTTTTTGTTGAAATAAAGTAATAATCAGAAAGGTTTATGCTGACTTTACTGGCCATTTTAGTGGTGAGCTACATCATCGGCTCCATTCCGACCAGCCTTATGGCGGGAAAAATGCTCAAAGGGATTGATATCCGGAACTTCGGAAGCGGCAATGCCGGTGGCACCAATGCTTTCAGGGTACTGGGCTGGAAACCAGGCCTTGTTGTAACGCTGATTGATATTTTCAAGGGTGTTATTGCAGCGGTATCAGTTGTTGCCTTTTTCAGAAATCACCCGATCGGATCATTTCCTGACATGAATGAGGTCGCCCTGCGGCTTCTTGCTGGAATGAGCGCCGTTATCGGTCATGTCTTTACTCTTTTTGCCGGATTCAAGGGGGGCAAGGGTGTCAGTACCGCTGCCGGTATGCTGATCGGGATCGCTCCCGTAAGCATGCTTATGGTTGTCGGTATTTTTCTCATGACAGTCTATCTCTCCCGCCATGTCTCTGTTGCTTCCATGCTTGCGGCAATCGCCTTCCCTCTGATTATTGCCATACGTAAATATATTTTCGAACTTGGCGGCGGCCTTGATTACTATATCAAGCTTTTCGGCTCACCGGTCTTCTTTCATGACAGCCTCGACTACCATCTCATGATTTTCGGGCTTATTGTTGCACTTGCCATTCTCTTCACACATCGGGCCAATATCAGAAGGTTGATTTCCGGCACCGAAAGTCGTGTGACCTTTGGCAAGCATTCATGATCTCTTGAGACCCTTGATGAATATTGCTGTACTCGGGGCCGGAAGCTGGGGAACAACTCTTGCTGTGCTTCTTGCCAAAAAAGGTTATCAGGTGCGGTTGTGGGCTCACCGTCCGGAATTTGCCGCACTCCTGGAGGCTGAACGTGAAAACAGCCGATATCTTAAGGGTGTCCATTTTCCTGATACTCTGCAAGTCGTTGATCATTTGCAAAATCTTGTTGCATGGTCGCAGATGATTGTAACCGCAGTACCTTCCCAGGCACTTCGGGATACGGTACTTGGGTTCCGGGATCTTTCTCTCGATGGAAAAATTATAGTCAATGTTGCCAAGGGGATCGAAATTGGCACAGGAAAGCGCATGTCTGAAGTGCTGCTTGAAGTGCTTCCTGCTCTGCAGGCTTCACAGGTTGCGGCTCTGTACGGTCCCAGCCATGCCGAAGAGGTTTCTAAAGAGCAACCAACAACTGTCGTTGCATCCTCTCAATCGCTTCAGACTGCCAAAAAAGTTCAGGAGGTTTTCCATACCAATATGTTCCGGGTCTACGTCAATACTGATATCATTGGTGTTGAAATTGCCGGTTCGGTCAAAAACATCATTGCCATTGCCGCTGGGATATCTGATGGCATTGGATTTGGCGATAATGCCAAGGCGGCCATTATTACCCGGGGAATGGCAGAAATATCAAGGCTCTGTTTAAAGCTTGGCGGTGATCCGGTGACTATTTCCGGCCTTTCGGGCATTGGAGATCTTGTTGTAACCTGTTTAAGTCACCACAGCCGGAACCGCTATGTTGGAGAGGAGATCGGTCGGGGTCGTTCGCTTGACGATGTTATCAGCCAGATGAATATGGTTGCCGAGGGCGTCCTCACTTCAAAAGCGGTTTTTGAACTGAGTAGCTCTGCCGGAGTTGAAATGCCGATTACACAAGCGGTCTATGAGATGCTTTTTAAGGGCAAGCCAGTCCAACAGGCGATTTTAGATCTGATGACCAGAGATCCGAAACAGGAGAGATACTAACCAGTTAAGGGTGTTTTTTTGGGAATTCGTACCAGATCAACTTGCCTGTATTACGAGCTGCATCTTTCCATGATTCAATATCCATATCAATACGAACCACAGCACAGGTCACCATACTGTCGATCTGGTTACCAGAAAGCAGTGTTGAGAACTCTGTCATTGTCGGATTGTGTCCGAAGAGCATCACGGTGTTTTTGCTGTCGGGTAGCTGTTGAACGATCTTCAGCAGATTGCCGGCTCCACCCTCGTAGATCTCAATTCTCTGTTGGATCAGCTCTTTCGGGTATCCGAGAATTTCACAAAATAGCTCAGCAGTAGTGAGTGCCCTGTTTGCCGGGCTTGTTATAACCAGTTCAGGGGTTACCTTCTTTTCATTAAGAAGTGTCGCCATCAAGGGGGCTGATTTCAAGCCACGTTCGTTCAGTGGCCGGTCGAAATCGCCTGTTTGTGCATTTTTCCAGTCCGATTTGGCGTGACGGATAAGGTAAAGGGTTTTCATCTCTCTCCTGCTCTATAACGGTTTTTAAGTTCCATGATTCTTTTGTACGACTGCTCTATACGTTCAGCTGTTATGATGTTCTTTTGAAGCAGAGATCGGATTATCTCCGTAGCTTTTGAGGCAATGGCCGGGTCATAGGAGGTATTGTTCCCAAAAAGCAGAAGATCAACACCTGCCTCAATGGCAAGTTGTATGGCAGTTTCAAGCCCGTAACGGTCAGCTATGGCTTTCATCTGCATGTCATCGCTTACGATAACCCCCCTGAACCCAAGTTTACCCCGTAGAAGGTCAGTGAGAGTTTTTTTTGAAAGTGTTGCCGGATAGAGAGGGTCGAGCTTTCCATTGAAGACATGAGCGGTCATTATGGCATCATGGTACCCCGAAGCAATAAGTGCGCGATAAGGCTCCAGCTCATGTTCCGACCAGCTTTCTGTTATGTCAGTAAAATCAAGGTGTGTGTCGGTAGCCGAACTGCCGTGCCCGGGGAAATGTTTCAGCGTGGCAATAATGCCATCGTTATGGTATGCGAGAATGATCCAGTTAAGGTTGCTGATTACCACTGACGGATCGGACGAAAAGCTTCTCCCGAGCCTGCCGATAACAGGATTGTCGGGATTGGTATTGAGATCGGCGACTGGAGCAAGATTCATGCCGATATGCATTGTGTTCAGCGTATGGGCAGTCTGTGCAGCAGCAGCAGTTGTGCTGTCGGGATTGTTCACTTTGCCAAGATATTCTGCAGAAACGCTTGCTGGAAATCCTCTCGCTTGTTTGAGACGGTTGACCTTTCCTCCTTCCTGATCGATGGCTATAAGGAGCGGAATTTTCGACCTTTTTTGCAGCTCAAGCGTCAGGCTGGCAAGCTGCTGTGGGTTGATGATGTTTCTTGAAGGTGAGTGAGCAGGCACGTCATAATCAAAGAGGACAACTCCTCCTATATGCCGCTCGGTGATATCAGCCTCAATCGCTGATGCACTTCCTATAGTGCTTCCTCTGAAACCGATCAACAGCATCTGGCCTATTTTAATCGAGAGACTGTCAGGTTGTTGTGCAGCGTAAAGAGGTAATGAGAGCATGAAAAAGAGCAGCAATACGGAAGCTGTCAGTGATTTTTTTTTCATGGGTGAAAATGTTGCTATAAAATACAGACCCCGCCGATGGGGGTACAGCAGTGCCTGTATTGTAGATATATGACAAGAAATCTCTTATGATGCCGCCTTGACGATAGTAAGCTCCCCTCCGGCCATATCAATGGCAACTGACTCTCCCTCCTTGACCTCTCCGGAAAGAATAAGCTCTGAAATTTTGTTCGTGATTTTACGCTGCATTACCCGTTTGAGAGGTCTGGCACCAAACGCAGGATCAAAACCCGCATCGGAAAGCCATGCAATAGCACTATCAGAAATCGTGAGGATGATGCGCTGGCGCATTGCTGTCTCCTTGATATGGTCAAACTGTATCAGGACAATTTTTTTCAGGTCTTCTCTGGTGAGCGGTGTAAAGAGGATAACTTCATCAATCCGGTTAAGAAACTCAGGTCGAACCTGCTGCTTCAGCAGTTGAAAAAGTTTCTCCTGCAATCCTGACAGCACAATGTCCCGTTTCATCCCATCCAGTTTTTCCATTTCAGCCTGGATAAGCTGGGCGCCAATGTTGCTGGTCATGATGATGATGGTGTTCTTGAAGTTCACCGTACGCCCTTTGCTGTCAGTCAGCCGTCCGTCATCGAGTATCTGCAGAAGGATGTTGAAGACATCAGGGTGTGCTTTTTCTATCTCATCGAGCAAGACAACGGAAAATGGCTTGCGCCTTACGGCTTCGGTGAGCTGTCCTCCCTCCTCATAGCCAACATAGCCGGGAGGCGCGCCGACCAGACGGCTGACCGTATGTGCTTCCATGTATTCGCTCATGTCGATGCGTATCATGGCATCCTCATCATCAAAAAGATAGTCGGCAAGTGTACGGGCCAGCTCTGTTTTTCCTACGCCGGTAGGACCAAGAAAAATAAAGGAGCCTATCGGTTTTTTTTCATCGCCCATGCCTGCCCGTGAACGCTTGACTGCCGCACTGACGGCACTGACCGCTTCTTCTTGGCCGATCACCCGTTTATGCAGCTCCTCCTCGATAAGCAGAAGCTTCTGCCGCTCTGACTGAAGCATCTTGCTGAGTGGTATGCCTGTCCATTTCGAGACAATATCGGCAATGTCTTCTGCATCGATCTCCTCTTTCATGATTAAATCGCCGGAAGCTTTTTTCTCCTCGATTTTCAGACGATTTTCTTCAAGCTCACGTTCAATCGCCACAGTTTTTCCATAGCGGATCTCAGCCACCTTGCCGTAGTCACCCTGGCGCTCAAACTCCTCAGCCTGCACCCGGAGTTGTTCAATCTGGGATTTTAAAGTGCGTGAAGACTGTATCAGTTGCTTCTCGCTCTCCCATTTCGCCTTGATGACAGTCTGTTCCTCAATAAGATTCGCAAGCTGTTTTTCTATCTCATCCAACCGATGTTTTGTGTCAGCGGTGCTCATACTTTTTTTCGAGTTTGATTCGGAGTGTGAATAAGAAATTTTGTTGTAAATTTAAGGCTTATAACTATAAAAGTCACTATCGACATTCACATTACAGAAAAAAGAGTAACGGAAAACAACGTGCAAAAGTTCTCAATCGGTTCATTGTCATTTCCTGATAACAACAGCCCTCTTTTTATTGCAGGTCCTTGCGTGATTGAAAGCCGTGCAATGGCCCTGGAAACAGCTGAAGAGCTGCAGCGAATAACAGAAGCAGAAGGGGCGCGTTTTATCTTCAAGGGTTCCTATCGCAAAGCCAACCGCTCTTCAGCCTCTTCATTTACCGGTATCGGCGACATTGAGGCTCTTGAAGTGCTTGCCGAGATTCGCGAGACCTATAAAATGCCGGTGATTACCGATGTCCATGAAACAAAGGATGTTGCACTTGCGGCCCGATATGTTGATGTTCTTCAGATACCGGCATTTCTCTGTCGTCAGACGGAGCTTCTTGTTGCAGCCGGAGAGAGCGGCTTGGCGGTTAACATCAAGAAAGGTCAGTTTATGGCACCGGAGGATATGGTGCTTGCAGCTGCAAAGGTTGCCGGGACAGGCAACAGGCGAGTTATGCTTACCGAAAGGGGATCAAGTTTCGGCTATCACAATCTTGTCGTCGATTTCAGGGGGCTGGCTAAAATGGCTGAGTCAGGCTATCCTGTGCTCTATGATGCTACACACAGCCTCCAGCTGCCGAGCGCAGGTCAGGGCGTTTCTGGAGGGGAACGTCAGTATGTGTTGCCTCTTGCCCGTGCGGCAGTGGCTGTCGGAGTTAATGGCCTGTTTTTTGAGATCCATCCTGATCCATCCAAGGCTCTCTCGGATTCAGCCACACAGGTTCCTCTCGCTGATTTCAGGATAATTGTCAAACAACTGCTCCACCTCTACCGGTGCGTGCACACTCTTCATTCACTTTAAAATCTCATACTCATTTGGCCGGTTTTCAATATTTTGGAATGCAGCCTTCTCAGGCCGATCCATCTTCACGGATAGAAGATGCGCTTAAGGCCATACGGGCCCTTATTTTTCCCGTTGACGGAGTGCTGAATGGCGGCAGGATTACATTTGACAGCAGGGGTGGAGAGCTCTGTTCACTCTCGGTCAGGGATGCCGTTGCCATAAAGGAGGCTCAAAAACAGGGCCTGCGCATTGCCGTTGTTTCAGAGAGGGATGTGGAAGGTTATCGTCCCTTGCTGGAAGAGCTTGGGGTGCAGGATCTCTTCCTCAGTGAATGTAATCTTCTTGATGCCTATGATGCTTTTCGGCAGCTCTATGACCTTTCGGATGATGAGTGCGCCTATATTGGCGACGATGTCGGCGACATTGCGGTGCTTTCAAGAGCGGGCTTTCCCGCTACACCTATAGACGGGGCTGATTATCTCAGAAACCGTGTTGGATACATTGCGGGATATGAGGGCGGAAAAGGGTGCGTGAGGGAGGTTGTTGAGATGATTCTCACTCACCAGGGTAAATGGCCATACGTTGAGTGTGCTGAAGAGGAAGAGTGAAAATATTCTCCGGATTAACAGGGTTCAGGATCTCAGCTGTTTCTGCAAGCGACAGCATTCCAACAATGTTGGTGCCGTGATTCGGTTCGACATGCACATCCCCCCGGTACTCTGTACCATTTACCAGTGCTTTTTCCAGTGCTGTAATTTTGCCCCGAAGACTG
This sequence comes from Chlorobiaceae bacterium, assembly GCA_012972835.1. Classification (GTDB taxonomy): domain Bacteria; phylum Bacteroidota; class Chlorobiia; order Chlorobiales; family Chlorobiaceae; genus Chlorobium. Next base: position 36,720 of record JABDHK010000044.1, read on the forward strand.
TATGCGGCTGATTGCGGGGTTGAACAGGATACCGGGGGATTCTGTTCACCATGCAGGAAATAGCCTTCAGGAAGCAGTTCAGGTTGTGGATAGTCATGCCAGTGTGTTATTGAAGCTCCGAACCGGGCAAGATGGTACGGGAACTGTTCTTCCGGCCTCAGTGTCATCAGGATACTTGCCGCCAGGGCATTGCCCAGTGCATGCGCCAGAATGGTCAAGGTGTCGAAGGATGGTTTAGCTGCATTGGCCTGTGAAAATCCTTCAGGAGTTTTAAGATAGATTCTGCCACCATCAGGCTTCTGAACAAGCCCGATTTCCACAAGATCTTTTTTCGGGTCAAGATGGTTTTTTCTGCATCCTGACCTCGTTGTGATGACTCTGACCTGTGGCACTTCAACAAGAAAGCTTTTTTCCTGAACACAGATTTCAATCATGCTCTTTTTCTGCCTCTCATTCATCCTCACCGGCTCAGTGCTGCTGACATCGAAAGCTGGCTGCACGGCAACCGGAAGCTGGCGGGCAAAGAAGCCGTAACTCATGCCGCTGCGCTGGTCGAGATAGCGGGCAACAATCCTTTTATAAAAGTCGCTGCGGTACTCAAGCCCCGCTGTTGATGTATGCGTTAAAAGGGAGGTGTTGCTGCTCCACAGGGAGCTGCATTGCAGAAAATCGTCAGCAATATCATTAAAATCCGGAGTGGCGGTATGCAGCTGGCCGTACATTATATCAAGCTCTTCCGGTCTTGGAGGGACAACCTGTGCCGTAAGTTTAGGCACCAGGGTGCAACGGACATCCTCCCTGGAAGGGTAAGGTGTGTTGAAGGTCACTACCCCGCCATTCATGGTGCAGATTGTCCATGTCTGGTCTGTAACAAATATCAGGATATGAACCATATCGCGTGCAAGCCTTCCGACAATGGCGTCAAGGCGCAGCTGAGGCAGAGCGTCAGTGGTGATTGGTGCAGGTTCGTCGTAAATGCCTACAATGATATTATTGTAGAGCGTTGCGACACGGTTGATGGCAAGCAGTTTGTCAGGAAAATAACCTGGCGCAAAAATAACAGTACCGGGCGCAAATCGGCCAGCTTTTTCAGAGGCATCCTCTTCTGAAAGCACGTCTATCCCCAGAGAGTTCATTGCGGCAACAAGGGCAAGGCAAAACTGCTGAAGGCGGCTCGTGAGATCGGGTGCTGGATAGATGACCGGTTTGAGCCTTTTGCACATCTCGTCAATGCTTAGAGGGGTGTCCACTGGAATGCCAAGAAGCTGGTGCAGGGAGAGGGGCGTAATACTGTTACTCATGAGAAATGTTCAGCTCGATTTGATGAAAAAGTGTAATCGGCTGGTTAGAGACCGAAAGTATGTTCGCGGCCCCAGAGCAGTTTAGTACGCAGAATTTCACAGTAACTGCGCTGTTCGTTAGCGACAAGATTGATCACCTGGTCAGATTTTTTTACCGTGACGACCTCCAGGGGATTAAGAAATTTTTTGAAATGTCCATCACAGTTAAGAGGAAACTCTCCATCAGGAGAGTCGACAGAGATTTCGATAATCTTGTCATCGCTGATAACGATAGGTCGGACGGTCAGCATGTGCGGGCATATCGGCGTTATCACAAAAACGCTCGATTTCGGGGCTATAATCGGGCCTCCGGCAGACATGGAGTAGGCTGTTGAGCCTGTGGAAGTGGCAATAATTATCCCGTCAGCCCTGTATGAGCTGAGCAGTTCACCATCCAGTTTTATGACAAATGTCGGAATACGTGGATAGGTTCCTTTTTCAATGACCACATCATTCAATGCTCGGAACTGCTGAATCGCTTTGTTACCGCGAATTGATGCCTCAAGCTGCAAACGGGTATGAATGGTATAAGTACCGTTCAGCACCTTTTCGATTGCTCCAAGCATTTCCGCCTGGGTAAACTCAGTTAAAAAACCGAGGTAGCCAACATTGACGCCTATAACAGGCTTTGTTACAGCAAAATGCGATGTAAAGAGCAGTGTTCCGTCACCGCCCAGTGAAATAAAAGCATCACAGTGACTGCTGAGTTCCTCAATAGAAACAGATGTTTCCATTTGCAGCTTCTCTGCAGATTGGGTTTCAAAAACATAGTCGATATTTCGCTCCTCAAACCACACCACAAGCTTGCGGGCAAGATCAAGCGCAGTTTCCCTTGAAACATTGACAACAATCGCAAATTTCATTGCTGGTTCATCTCTTTAAGGGTTTGATAAAGCCGATTGGCATCACTGAAGCGCGACTCAAGCTTTTCAAGGTCATGGTGCCTTACATCGAGTGAGAGTTGAGCAAGTTCTTTGGAAAAATGTTCAAGTTCCTCAGCAATGTTATCGCTGTTTGTCGCGATGATATCCCGCCATATCTGCCATGAACTTCCCGCCAGCCGGGTAAAGGTGGCAAAACCCGGCCCGGATTTAGTGATCGACTCTCCACAGTATGCCATAAGAAGCGTCGAAAGCAGCTGGGGCAGATGACTTATTTTTGCTATGATGCGGTCATGTTCATCGGGAGTCATACAGAGTGTTGTGCATCCAGCAGAGTGAAGCAGTTCAATGAGAAATCTTCCCTTCTGGCCGGAAAGCAGGCTTTTGTCGTCACACAGGATAACGCGCCGGCCCTGAAGCAGCTCCTCATGACTTTCATGGTAACCTTGCTGCTCTTTGCCGGCCATCGGGTGCATACCAATAAAGGGAAGGTCAAGCTCCCAGGCTTTTCGGGCTATAAGAGACTTTGTGCTTGATACGTCGCTGACAAGTGTTGAGTGCGGTGCAAGCAGCTTTATCTCTTCGAGAAGAGCAATGTTGACCTCGACCGGGGCTGAAAGGATAATAAGGTCGGCGCTGTAGAGTTGGTTTTTGTTATCGACAAACCGCTCAAGCCCAAGCTCCATGACTTGCAACCGGTCGGCTGCTGTAAAATTCGGGTCAAAACCCTGTAACAGAATATTGTTTTCTATGGCAAGCGGTGAACGCTTTATTGCTCTCAACAGTGACATTCCGATCAAACCCAGGCCAATAAACGAAATGCTTCTGATAGGTGAATGAACACTCATGCTGTTCAACGTTGCTTGTTTGCCCTGCTTCCGGGGGCATCAATCGTCACGCCATCTTTGCAGAGAGGGCACTCTTCGGGCGTGTAGCTTACCACTTCCATTGAAAGCACTGAAAAATGGTCATCAGCAAGCCGGACAGCTCCGTTACTGCGGTCAACAACAGAGCCAACCCCGACCAGGGTTGCCCCGGCGAGCTTAATGAGTTCAATCACCTCGGCAACTGAGCCGCCGGTAGTTATGACATCCTCAATAACAAGCACCCGTTCATTCGGCTCAAGGCTGAATCCCCTGCGGATTGTCATGATTCCCTCCTTGCGTTCAGCAAAGATGGTTTTTACTCCGAGCTGTCGTCCAACTTCCGTCCCCACAACCACTCCGCCGATTGCCGGAGAGATGACTGTTTCCACACTCTTGCCGGAGAAATGCCGGGCAATTGTGCCGCAGACTGTGGTGAGGTGTTCTGGATACTGCAGCACTTTTGCACACTGAAAGTAGGTGTTGCTGTGCCGTCCGCTTGTAAGCTTGAAATGACCATCAAGCAGAGCTCCGGTTTTTTTAAAAACGTCAAGCATTGCTGAACTACTCATGAAAAATATTTACTGAAAATGTTGAGCGAGGAGGTTACAAATCAATGAACCTAAAGATAAAGAAGCTCTTCCCAAAAGCTAAAGGAAAAAGTGCTTGCTTCGTCAGGCTGCGATGAGCGTCTCCTTTTTTTCTCACTGACGGGTTTCAAGGTAATCGCTCAGGAGAACACATGCCGCAGCGCTATCGAGCCGTCCTTTCTGCTGTCGTGCTTTTCTGGAGCTTCCCGAGGCAATCAGGATGCGTTGCGCATCTCTCGATGAATAATGTTCATTGATTGTGTCAACCGGTATCAGGGGAAACGCATCACGAAGCTCCTCAATAAAGCGGTCAACGACTCCGGTCATGGCATTCAATTCGCCTGTATCACTGAGCGGGTAACCTACAATGATTTTTTCAATATCATTGGCTGCAAGCATTGTCTGAAGGGTCTTGAACAATCCTGCCCGGTCAAAGGTGCCCACAGGCTGCGCAAAGAGACACAAGGGATCACTCTGGGCCAGGCCGATCCGTTTTGTCCCGTAGTCGATGGCAACTACCCTTTTTTTTAAAGTAAAGCTTATATCACTCCCCTTGAAGGATTAAATAATAGTGAACATGACCGATATGCAGAGATTTTATCTTGAAAAGTATTCTGTCTCTAAATTAAAGCTGATTTATGACAAATTCAAGGAGCCTTTTTTTCTTGTGCGAGGAGCTTTTCATTCATGCAAACCTTTTCTCTCTAATGGTTGTTCTTCTTTATAACTGTTTTTTTAATCATGTTGATTGAGTGGAGGAGAACATGGCTACATGGTCGATGGTGTTGATGACAACGTTTATGCTTGCCGGCTGTTCGGTATTGGGTAAACGTACAGCAAATGAGCCTCAATACAAGGTGCTTGCAGAGGAAGGGGATATCGAAATCAGACAATATGGGGGAATGATTGTTGCTGAAACTGTTGTTGAGGGTAAATACAGTCAAACAAGCGGCATTGCTTTCAGTCGCCTTGCTGGATATATTTTTGGCAAAAACCGGGCAAAACAGAAAATTGTTATGACCGCACCGGTGCTGCAGGAGCCGGTCAGTGAAAAAATATCAATGACCGCTCCGGTGATACAGGAAAAAAAGGGCAATGCCTGGGTTATGTCGTTTGTGATGCCCGAAGAGTATACGCTTGAAACGCTTCCAGTACCGCTTGATCCGGCTGTGACACTTCGTCAGGTTCAGGGAAAAAAGGTCGGTGTAATCCGTTATTCTGGCTTGCATAGTGAAAGCAACCTGCAGAATTATGCAGGAAAACTGACTATCTGGCTTGAGAAGAGAGGGAAAAAGGTACTCTCTGAACCGCGCGCGGCCAGCTATGATCCGCCATGGACCATTCCGTTTTTGCGCCGCAACGAGGTGCATATTGATATTGAGTAATAGAGGGGAAGGACTGAGATATAAAGCGTTGTTTAACTGGGTTTTTCCTGACCTAATTATTACATTTTACAAGATATGCCTCACTTAATCAAACTCTGGGTATGAAGCCGCACTATTATTTTATCGGAGCATCGTTTTCCATACTGCTTTCTATATATGTCTTCATTTTTGGTACGGGGGTAAACCACGAGTTGATTGCAATTTTTATAGGGTTATGGGCCCCGACAATCGTCTGTGTGGGTATTTTTAATACGTTGCTTGGTATTCTCGATGAGATGTGCTGCGCACACAAGCGTATCGAAGAGGGTCAAGGAGGCCATCATCATTAGAGCTATGCGCACAGAGGTCGTTCATTCAGGGAGTTTCAGGCTATGAAACATGCCGGAGCTTTAATGCTTGTTGGTACAGGTGGGTTTCTTGGCTCTGTTGCGCGTTATCTGGTGACGCTTGTCTTCTCTCCGCTTGCCCCGGGGTTTCCTTTTGCAACATTAGCAGTTAATATTCTGGGGAGTTTTCTGATTGGTCTTCTAAGCGAGCTGGCGGTGGCAACCACCCTTGTCTCCCCGGAAGCGAGACTATTTCTTGTAACTGGTATCTGCGGGGGATTTACTACCTTTTCCGCGTATATGTTTGAGTCTACCGCGCTCATGAAAGATGCTCAGTTCTTCTATGCAAGCATCTATCTTGTTGGTAGTATCGCAGGGGGGCTGATTGCTCTCTATTCAGGAACGCTTTTTGCAAAACTTTGGACATAGGGGGAATTATGGAACTGAAAAATGTTGAATCGTTGCGGGTCTTTGTCGGTGAACATGTACGTTTCGGTCATCGGCCACTCTATGAGGAGATAGTCCGTGAAGCCCGGCAGCTCGGTATGGCGGGTGCGACGGTAGTGAAAGGGGTACTATCCTACGGTCACGATATGCATATCAATACCGCTAAAATTATGGAATTCGGTCTTAATCTTCCCATGATTGTTGAGCTTGTCGATACTCCTGAGAATATTGAGGAGTTTCTTCCACTGCTCCAGAAGATGGTGAGGGATTCGGCTGAACGGGTCATGATCACGAGGGAGAGTGTGCGGTCGGGGATTATTGAATAACGCAGAATTGCATATAAAGTGCTTGCGAAGCCAGCACGGAGGGCGACCACAAGGGTCGCCCGTACGACGGAATCATTTTCTGTGAAGCGCACTACTCTTTTTCAAACCCTTGACTTGTAAATTTCAGGGTACTGCTATTCTCGGTAACAGTTCGCACAACGTTATCCGGTGCACCCTCAGGCAATTCGGCTTCAATTTCGATGGTTACAGTAACTCTCGCACCGACTAAGCTGGCCAGATGAGCAATGACTTCCTCGGCAATCTTGCTGGCGTCACGTCCGACACGTGTGGTATCGAGTATGGCTGTACCATGAAAACGTTTAGGTCTTGTTGAGGCGAGCTGCAATGGCTGGTCAGTAAGATTTTCGCCTACATGGTTATTTTTACCCAAGCCATCTTTTTTCGCGCGTTTACCACCAGAAGCTGGAGTTGTTGTAAGAGCCACACGCTCAGCGTTAATATGCTTGTATGCAACATCTGGTTTCACAACTAACTCAGGTGAGTTAGGGTCAGTAATTTGAACCACCGAGCCATTGCGAAACCCCTTGTAGCGGCCTGTTGCTTCGTCAAAGCTATCGGCAAAACCAAAGCTATCCTGCGACCAGGAGAGTAACGTCAAGCCATCGCTGATCGCCCGCAAGAGCACTGCCGAATCCTTGAGGCGCGGTAGGTAAAGGTACCGTGCAAAATCTTCAACAAGTTGTTTTACTGGTACATGGTCACCACGCCAGAGTGGAACGCGATCTAATTCCATCCGTAAGCGCGTCGACGAAAAGCTGGTTAGATACGGTTCATCAGTACGAAGCTTCTTGCTTGCGCGCATAGCCAGTGGCTCAGTACCTGTGAGGCGTAATACTTCCCATGTTATAGCGATTGCGGTGTGCTTTGCACTGGCACAAGCAGCCATTGCCAGGTTTCAGGCAAACGAGCGGTAACAGCACCCTCAGCGGCACTCTTCTGTGTCTCTGCTTGTGTCACATGATAGGGCGACAGATTGAGATTTGTCTGTTCATTGAGTATCGACTGCCATGCGAGGTATTTTCTCGCTGCCTCGTCGAGGTCTTGCATACGAGTTTTATCTGCGGCGAGGAACACCAGGGTATTACGGTAGAGGCGAGGTGTACTTCCTCGTGTTTCAAGAATTGCTTTTGCTGACACCTCGGCCAGGTTATCCGATTCTCTGCTGTATGGTTGAGTCACACCCAGCACCACCAGGCGTGCATCCATATCGTCAGGGACATCAGCTCCGCTTTGCGGCATCGGGTGTATACGATAATCAATTCAAGTTTGCGCCCTTTAACTTCTACAAGATGTTCCGGAACAACATGAGCAACAGCGTAACCCTGAGCCTTCTGTTCCATATCTTTTGCAATCCATTGGCATTCCGGATGGTCGAGCAAGGCTTCAACACCAGGTTCTCCTGCTGCTAACGGGCGGTAATCCAAATAAGGTGCATATTGTACTTGACGGACCGTTCCTGTTTCGTCCATTTCCACATACATCAGGCGCTTGGATACAACACGACGGCTGCCACTGCGCGTAAGGCTTGCATCCTGAATAGCGTGTTCCAAATAGAACAGCACTCGTGGATGGGTACCATAATCGCGTTCATCGACCAGCACAGTGCCTCTTTTCAGGAGATCGCGATGACGTTCCAGGGTCAGATCGATAACAGAATCAAGAAGCGGGTGACCAGGACAGAGAAAGGCTGCCAGCGGCTGTCCCTGCGGTGCGACCAGGGATTTTTCAAAGGCGATGTGCTCATAGCGAGGTAATACGGATTCACCGATACCGATCAGACGGTCATGGTTTCTAACTGGTGCCGGTACATGAGTGATTTCAAATCGGCGGGTTTCGCGTTGTTTGGCCTGGCCACCAAGAATCTTGAGAGCTTCCAGAAAGAAAGACTCTATATAGTGCGGCTGTAATCTGCGAGCATCGGCCCTTTCCATATCTTCGCGGATTCTATGTATTTTGGTCGCATCTATGGCGTCATGCACCAACGCATGATCTTCAAGCAATGCTTGAAGATGGTTACGATCAAGTGCAGTATCAAGTACTGTGGTTAGAAAAGCTTTTGTTTCGGGTTTTTCTCCGTAACGGATCGCCTGAATGAGCAGGTCGCGTAACGACATCAGCTTGCCGTCAGCCTCAAAGGCGAGTTTACCCAATACGTCAAATACCTGACCGCCCAAGGCCTGGCGAGCCTGTTCGAGTTTTTCCAGTAGCTTGCGATAGACATCCCCTTCGCGGGTATCGTCGGCCACAAGATTCCAAAGATAGCAGACTTCTGTCTGGGCGATCCGGTGGATACGTCCAAATCGCTGTTCCAGTCTGTTTGGATTCCAAGGGAGGTCGTAGTTAACCATCAGGTGGGCGCGTTGAAGGTTAATGCCTTCACCCGCAGCATCTGTAGCAAGTAATACCTGAACGATAGGATCGTGCCTGAAAGCTTCCTGAACTTTGAGTCGATCTTCGTGGCCAATACCACCATGAATAATAACAACAGCCGATTTGCGTCCCAGAAATCCTGTGATCCGTTCTTCTAAATAATTGAGTGTGTCGCGATGCTCTGTGAAAATGACAAGTTTCTGGTGTGGTGAGGGTATTGGCGGAGGAATTGGGCCTGAGCCATAATGGACTCCTGATTCTGTTACCTGATTTCCGCACCCAGCTGGAGTAAAAATTTCACCCAGTAGACCGGCGAGCTCTCCCCATTTAGTGTCAGTGCCACTTCGGCGAACAATCAATGCGTTCGCTTCCAATCTCTTGAGGGTTTCGATCTCAATACGCAGTTCAGCAATCGAACGCGAAGCAGTGGCCTGATCGAGTATTTCCTCTTCTGCAGCTTCCACTTCGTTATCAGGAGCTTCATCGAGGTCTTCGAAAGATTCACTGTCAAATGTTGGTACTGTGAGAGATAACAGTGGCTCAATCTTACCGGCACGTTGGAGTAGTTCCAGCTCGCGCAGGCGGCTCTCCAATTTTTCTTTACGTCGACGTAAAGATTGATGAATGGCAGCAGGTGATGATGCAAGTCTTCGTTGAAGAATGGTTAAGGCAAAACCAACTGTACCTGCTCGCTTATCGTTCTCTAAGGCCTCAGCACGATTAAATTCTTGGCGCACATATTCGGTAACATCCTTATAGAGCGCTTCCTCTTGGGGTGACAAGTGGTAAGGTAGTGTGTAGGCAATCCGTTCAGGGAATAGTGGCGTACCGTCGAATTTCATCATGTTCTCTTTGACTACACGCCTCATCAAGTCAGAATAAACTGTTGAATGCACGCCATCGCGAAACTTGCCTTCGAATCGATCTCCATCAAGAAGCGCCATGAACAGTTGAAAGTCCGCTTCCTTGCCGTTGTGGGGGGTTGCCGACATCAGAAGAAAATGGCGAGTCAGCGTTGAAATTAATTGCCCCAGGCGATAGCGCTTGGTGTATTTAGTTTCACCACCGAAAACTGAGGCTGACATTTTGTGGGCTTCGTCGCAAACCACCAAATCCCATCGGCAATCAGGGGCTTGCAGCTTTAATTGCACATCCTCATTACGCGAGAGCTTATCGAGGCGGGCGATGACAAGGTTGGTTTCAAGAAACCAGTT
>JABDHK010000045.1 GCA_012972835.1 Chlorobiaceae bacterium
CCTTTTTATGAAAGGCGATTGCAGACCTACTTGCCGGAAGCAACAAGGGCGTTATAGTTTGCCTTGATAGTTTTTTCCAGATCCTCATCGGTGTGTACGAAACTGGTGAACATTGCTTCAAACTGCGATGGAGCAAGATAGATTCCCTGGTCGAGCATTGAGTGGAAGTATTTACCATGCTTTTTAACATCTGCAGTGATTGCAGTGTCAAAGTTTATGACTGGTGTTTCTGTAAAGAAGAGGCAGGACATTGAGCCGACACGGTTCTGGACGTAATTCAGTCCGAGTTTTTTCAAGTTGTCACTGAAGCCTGCTTCAAGAATTGCCGATTTCCTTTCGAGTTCAGGATAGGGATCTTCTTCAATGAGAATTTTAAGGGTTTCAAGACCTGCGGTCAATGCCAGCGGATTACCTGAAAGGGTACCTGCCTGGTAGACATCGCCGAGAGGAGCAACGCGTTCCATGATCTCTCGCTTTCCCCCGAAGGCACCGACGGGAAGGCCTCCACCGATAATCTTGCCCATAGTGGTCAAATCGGGTGTAACTCCATAAAGACTCTGCGCTCCGCCGAGAGCAACACGGAAACCGCACATCACTTCGTCGAAAATCAGCACAATACCTTCCTTGTCGCACAGCTCGCGAAGAGCGGCAAGAAACCCTGGTTGTGGAGGAATAACGCCGGTATTGCCTGCAACTGGTTCGATGATGATGGCTGCAACCTTATCCTTGTTCTCATTGACAAGGAGCTTTACTGACTCAATGTCGTTGTATTTCGCATTAAGCGTATCCATTGCAGTGCCTTTGGTGACACCGGGGCTGTCGGGAGCGCCAAGTGTCAGAGCGCCTGAACCTGCCTTGATAAGGAAGCTGTCGCCGTGGCCATGATAGCACCCTTCAAATTTGATGATTTTATCGCGTCCGGTATAGCCTCTTGCAAGCCGCACTGCCGACATGGTGGCTTCAGTTCCGCTGTTGACCATACGGACCATTTCAAGCGAAGGCACAATTTTACAGAGGAGCTCGGCAATTTCAATTTCCATTTCAATCGGAGTGCCGAAGCTGGTACCGATGTTTTTCAGGGTATATTCAAGCGCAGCCGTTATTCTTGGGTGCATGCTGCCGAGAATGAATGGTCCCCATGAACCGACATAGTCAAGATAGGTGTTGCCGTCAACGTCGGTCATGTAGGCGCCTGAACCTTTAGCCATGTAAATAGGATTTCCACCTACGGATTTAAATGCCCGTACAGGAGAGTTCACTCCGCCGGGAATAAACTTCTTTGCTTTTTCAAAGAGTTCAGCTGATTTGGTATGTTGAAGCATGTCGGACAATGCTGTTTAGGATTGAGCAAGACGTTAAAAGAGTAATAAAATGCTTGCTCAAGATAGAAATACTCCGGAAGATATAAAACCCCAAAAACTGGCAGCGAGATTATTTCAGAAGGATTTGTGAGATGATGGAGAGGTTTTTCCCTGGTTTGGTATGCCCAAAATGCAGGGAACAATAGTCTTGAAGCAGATTCCAGAGCATTTCAATGTCAGCGGGATCGGCATTGATTGAGTTGCCGGACGGAAGGCGCGTTGATGCGAGGGTGCGTAACAGCATGGCCAGGCGAACAGGGATGAGTTGTTTTGTTGCGCTGCTCTCTCCTGAAGCATCGGGTAGAGCAAGTCCGCCTGGGTTCAGGACAAAATAAAGCTCTGTCAGTTTCATCGATTCAACGGCTGGCATAAGCTCCTTTCCGCTTATGACACAGAATCGCAGTGAAGGTTGAAAGCCCAGCAGTGAAACAAAGCGCAAGAGAAACCAGGTATAGAGCTGCTGGCAATTGATATTGTCATGATAGAGCTCCTCAAGGGTTCCAGCCAGCAGTGTGAAGAGCGACAGGTTTTTTTCATTACCCTCGGTTGTATGACGAACAAGGTCGATGATCCTGTAAAGAATGGCGAACCGTTCAAGGTCAGGAGCGGGAACCATTGGGCTAAAAACAAGGTTACCATCACTGACAAGTTGAATATCCCGGATGTTTTTTTTATAAAGCACAATATCGACAACATTCCCTGGGCTGAACAATCCGGATAGCTTGTTTTTCGGGTTGCGTGCACCTTTAATGATAACTGACATTTTGCCGAAATCTCGGGTGTAGAGAGAGCAGATTTTGGACTGGTCACGGTATTTGATTTCTCGTAATATCACGGCTCGGGTTTTGACGATCACGGCTTCAGCTTTTTTATTTTGGGAAATATAATTATATACGTTAACCCAGCCTGCATAAGGCCTGTAGACTTTAAAGAATCTACTGACTGTTGAACAATAACAGACGGAAAGATAATAATCAAGGAGAAACATAGATATGCCAACCTATCAGTATCGCTGTAACAACTGCGGGAATGAACTTGAAATTGTTCAGAAAATGTCCGATAAGACTTTGACAATATGTCCGGAATGTGAAAAAGAGAGCTTTGAGCGTGTTATTACTGGTGAAGGAGGATTTGTACTGAAGGGATCAGGGTTTTATAAAACAGACTATAATCCAAGCAAAAAAGAGTCAGCTCCAGCTGCACCGGCACCATGCTCAACGGGCGCTTGTTCAGGGAGCTCCTGCCCGTTAGCAAAATAGACCTTTTTTGGTTCAGAGAAAAGCTTTCCCTATCAAGGGAGGCTTTTCGGCTGTTTAAACGGATTTTCCTCTTCTCTCCAGGCAAACTTTGAAAGATTAATTTTTTTATTACCTCGGAAACTCTCGGGGTATTGCTTTCCTTCAACATTTCCCATGACCTTCACCTGTTTCAGGATGCCACTGGTAAAGAACATCCGGATCATATCTCCGCTGGAATAGTTGATGCCGGACGCTTGGCGCTCACTGTTATAGAGGTGGTAGAGGCTTTCGGCTTGAGTGGTAAGGGTAATTCCAGTTATCTTTGATTTGTCGTTGAGCAGGATAACCATTTTTTTCCCGCTGAACTGGTCATACACAATCGGTGACAGGGATAGAGTGTCCTGGGCAGCAAAAAACGCATTGCCTTCCACATCTATTTCATCAATGCTTTTGCGTTTCCCGCTAGTGCCAACCTCCTTGAGGTGGAGAAGAATAACCTCCCCGCTCATCTGCTGCCGGTCATGCCAGGCAATGGCGTCATCCTTGAGCCAGATCTGGCTGGTTATCTTGTTAACTACCGCTCTCTTCGATTTTCCGGAAAGGGAGTTGTCAAGCATCCGGCCCCGGACGTTGCCGTTTAATTCGCCGATTTGCCTGTCAGTGTTGTAGACTCCATTTTCGCCGTAAATTTCAACACTATTGTCGGTAATGAATACATTTCCGGTGAGTGCTATTTTGTTCTCCTTTTCATAATCAATGGCACTGTCACATTTCAGCGTTATGTTGTTGTGGAGAAATACAACATTGCCTGAGACAGACCGGTATGGCCCGGTTTCAGTTTCGCCGCCTTCAATGAGATCTGCGTGCTGCAGAATAATTTTATTTTTTTCCGCCCTGAGTATATTATGGTTCAGAGCCGGGAAAATGATCACCTGAAGAATCAGAACAGTGGCGGTTAATAACGTAACGGAAGTGATTCTTCGCATGGCGGATAATTAATGATGGAGTCCCGGAAAGTGCTTATCGTCTTAATGTAACAAAGCTTTGTTTTTACTGTGAAAAAATTACTCCTTATAGCCGGTACCAGGCCAGGTACTCATTTGCTTGCACCCTTATACGACGCGTTGAAAAAAAACAGGGCTTATCAGCCTGTTGCGATCCTTACTGTCCCGGAAGGGATTGAGCCGATCAGCAGCGATCTTGCCGCATGCTTTGGGCTTGGCGACGCGGCGGGTTCCATTGTCATGTCTCTCTTGCCAGGTTCACCGGTTGAACAACTTGCTGAAGTAATGACCGGTATGGAAAAAATTCTTGTTACCGAAAAACCTGATCTTGTTATGGTATGCGGGAGTGATAATGTTGCGCTTGGTGCCGCTCTGACAGCTGCAAAGCTCGGTCTGCCGGTTGCAGCGGTAGATGCAGGGCTTCGGAGCTATGAACGCGCGGATAGTGAAGAGATCAATCGTATTGCCATTGATGCCATGGCCGAATACCACTTTGTCAGCGAGCACAGTGGAGAGTACAACCTGATCAATGAAGGGGTGGCCGATGAAAAGGTCTTTTTTGTTGGCAACCTCGCAATCGACAGCCTTGTCAAAGTGATGGAGCAGGCAAACCAATTGCCCGTATCCAGAGCTCATGGCTTTCGTCCGAAAAGCTATGCACTTGTGCTCCTGAACCCTGAAGGCCATTTTTCCAGGAAAGAGCCGCTTGAGATGATGCTTCGGCTTTTGAAGGAGGTTTCCAGCAAGACGGCTGTGCTCATTCCGCAGTTTGACAGTATTGATACTCTTCTCAAGCAGCATGGGCTTGATGCTGCATTCAGTGAAATAGAGAATGTGAAGATTATTTCTGAACCGCTTGCGCATGCTGGACTGCTGCTGTTGCTTAGAGACTCGGTGATGCTGCTGACTGATATTGAAGAGTTGCAGTCGGAGGCTACCGTCATGAATGTGCCCTGTCTGACAATGATGGAGTCAGCTTCGCGCCCGGTGACTATAGAAATAGGCACCAACGTTCTTGTCGGCCTTGATGAGGAAGATATCATAAGCCGCGTTCACGACATCCTCCATCCCGGAAAGCACAAGCACGAATCAAACCGCACAAAAATTCCCGAAAAATGGGATGGTGCCGCCGCCGCCCGAATTGTCACCGTGCTTGATCGTATAGTATAATAGCCTTATGGATTCTGGCGGCTATCGGTTATTCCGTCACTGTGCTGCTCAAATTGCTTTGGCTTTTTATTCAGTGTTAATTTTTTTATAACTCGTTAGGATATGGCGTTTTTCATTACAGTATTGTGTTTTAACTGAATTGTTTGGTACTCTGTCCATGCCAATCATCTCAATGTTTTACGGGATTATCATTCGCCTTTATCTCCTTGATAACAGGCATAATCATTTGCCACATATTCATGCCAGGTATGGTGAGTTTGAGGCAACCGTTGGAATTTTGGATGGCGAGATTATTATAGGCGAGTTACCGCGCAAACAGTTGCGGTTAGTACAGGCTTGGATTGAGTTGCGTCGGGATGAGCTGGCGGCTGACTGAGAATTAGCAGTTAATGGCGAGACTCCTTATAAAATAAACCCGTTATGAGGTGACTATGTATTGGGATGTCAAGAGTGTTAAGCCGCTAACCGATTACCGGATTTATGTTGAAACCGAGGGCGGGCAAAAAGGTTTTTTTGATCTCACACCCTATCTTGATCATGGAGTTTTCAGCGAACTGCGTGATATCAACTATTTCAATCAGGTAGGGATACTCTTTGGTGCGGTCACATGGCCACATGAACAGGATATTGCTCCGGAAACACTGCTTGCCGAAATGCAGACAATAGATTCATCGCCCGCAGAATTTGTTTCATTGTGATCCAGCCGGCAAAAAGGCTTGACGTTTAAAAGGCAAATATATCAGAAATTAAATCTCAGGCCAACAAAGATGGTGTTGCTTGATAGTTTGTTGTTGTCATAAACTGGGTCTAAAATTACTTTGGGTGTTACAAAGTAGCGGTATCGTGCGTCGAGCTTTACGTTTTCACTGATCGGGACGGTGATACCGGCACCGAGCTGATAGGCTAAAGATGTTTGAGCACTGTTTAAAGCTCCGGGCGAGGGGTTGACGGTAGCGCCCCCTGCACCGGCAGTGATATAAGGTATAACGGCATCGGTACAGGAAATATCATAGTAGGCATTGGCCAGAATCAACTGAGTGGCTACATTGGTGTCTAAATTTGAGCCATATTCGCCATTATTGCCGACAGCCTGATAGCCAACCTCTGCCTCAAGTCGGAAGTTATTCTCAAAATCCAATCCTATTGCACCGATTATGGTGCCGCCTGTGTTGTCATGACCTCGACCCACATGGTTCATATCTGAGTTGCCGACAAAAGTGCTGAAATAAGGTTCTGAGGCTGAAACAGGTGCAGCCCACATTCCGTAAACCAATACTATTATTGAAACCTTTTTTTTCATTCTCAAGTTTGATTGTGGTGTTTGATGGTATGATTTCTTAGGGGACTGAAACCTCCAGCTCGGGTTAACCTTTTGTGTGACATACACCATAATTCCTTCTGGTAATATAGTGACCCGGCATAAATACTTAACTCATGAATACGTCGAGTTCTGCCGTTGATTGATTCATGAATAAATTGGAAAAGGTCAACGGAGTGCAAGATCGTATATGACACAACTGTTTTGACTGCGGATCACCATTCTATCGCTTCGCAGTTCAACGGTGCCGCAGGTGAATTGGGTATGCTCGTGCCGGTTCATGAATGCTGGCAGCACAACAAAGTGAATGCTGTTTCGCAGCACATAGCCACCATAATGATAATGGCCGCAGAGGCAAACCTTTACTGCATTGGATGAGACAAGGAGTTCAACAATCTCCTCGTGATTCCAGAGGAGGCCGTGTTTGCTGTCGGTTGTCTCGGGGATCAGTGGAAAGTGGCACACTATGATGACCTTTTCACCGGCCTGTTCTGCCATGTCAAGCTCTTTTTTCAGCCATGCTTTTTGCCTTGTACCCACTGCACCGCAGTAGTCGTGTTTTTCTGGCTGGGCAAGAAAGTATTCAAGGGTTTTTCGCTCATTCGGTGTTTCAGGCTCGTTCTGTATTGAGAGATCCATACCATCAAGCACGATAAATCGGAACCCTTTCGCGGTAAAGGTATAGTAGGTGTTTTGCAGGCCGAGTGCTATCAACAGTTCCTTTTTTTGCCGTGCAAGGCAGTGGTTGCCGATTACATGGTGGATAATACCGGGAAATTCTTTGAGAATGGAGCTGGCCTGCTGAAGTTCTGCCCTGTTATGGTTATAACTGCCTTTAATCAGGTCGCCGAGCTGAAACAGAAAATCAACGTTATCTTTCTTACACTGTTTAAGCCATGTTCGAAGCTCAGCGGCAGTTTCAATTGCTGCCGCAGGCTCTTCAGTTGTGGAGAAGTGAATGTCGGTGATTATGCCGAACCGGAGTACAGCACTGTTTTCAGAGTTGAACATCAGTCGCCGAACTCCGAGAGATATTTTTGCATGAACTCGTCAAGGTCTCCGTCAAGGACATTTTCAACATCAAACCGTTCATAATTTGTGCGGTGATCCTTGATCCGCCGATCATCCAGCACATAGCTGCGGATCTGGCTTCCCCACTCGATTTTTTTCTTTTTGCCTTCGATCTCTCGCTTTTTTGCCTCCTCTTCGTCCCGCTGTCGCTGGTAGAGCTGGGCCATCAGCATTTTCATGGCGCGTTCCCTGTTCTGGAACTGCGAACGCTCTTCCTGGCAGCCAACGACAATACCCGATGGAATATGCTTGATACGTACAGCTGTCTCAACCTTGTTGACATTCTGGCCACCCTTGCCGCCGCTGCGGAAGGTTGAAAGCTCAAGATCTTCCTTGCGCACATCGATTTCAACATCGGGAGGTGCTTCAGGGTAGGTGAAGACACTTGCAAAAGAGGTATGACGCCTTGCGTTTGAGTCGAAGGGTGAGACTCGTACCAAACGGTGAACGCCGTTTTCAGCTTTGAGATATCCGTAGGCATAAGGGCCTTCAATTTCAAGTGTGGCGGTTTTTATGCCAGCACCGTCGCCTTCCTGATAATCGTCGGTATAGATTTTATAGCCTTTGCGTTCAGCCCACCGCATGTACATCCGATAGAGCATTTCCGCCCAGTCCTGAGCCTCGGTGCCACCTGCTCCGGCATGAATGGTGATGAGGGCATTGCCTGCATCATCTTTACCTGAAAGCATGTTTTTAAACTCAATAGCTGCGATATCCTGCTCTATTGAGGCGATGATTGTGGTGAGCTCGTCGGTGAAGGATTCGTCTTCGAGCTCAGCAGCAATGTCAAGTTCATCCTGACAGATTGTCGCCTTAGAAGCGATCTTTTCATATCCTTCGGTCCAGGATTTATGTTCGTTCAGCTCCTTTAAAACTTTATGGGCCTCTTTCTGGTCACTCCAGAAAGTTGGGTCGGCTGAAATTTTTTCAAGGTCGTAGATCTTTTCCTTACGTTCTTCAACGTCAAAGATACCCCCGTAACTGTTCGAGGCGACGATGAATCTCCTGCAGTCTTTCTTTTTGTGGTTCAAACATGGTTTTCTCTAACTCATTGTTGACAATAAAACGGTATAGCATCCTCAAAGAACAATTTTTTTCAAAAGAAATCAAAAGCAGTGAAAAGGTTTGTGTTTTTCTGGCCCTTTAAAATTAGAAGAGTATCTACACAAAAAAGTAAAGGAGTTTTCATATTTTCCATTCTGTTAAAAAAAACAGGGAGCAGTACCGGAACTGTTCACGCTTCTTTTCGCATTTGCGGAACTATGATCGGAGCACCTGCTTTATGACCGGGATCCCCCCGGGTGCTAATCAGAGATGCTGAAGATGAATACTACATTCAAACGAGCCATTCCCAATTACAGCGATCGAGAGTTTGATGGCCGTCAACGCGTTGTTATAGAAAATGTTTCTCCTGAACTTGATGGAGGCAAGTACCCTGCAAAAGCGGTTGAGGGTGAGCGTATTATGGTTGAAGCCGATATTTTTGTTGACGGTGCCGACACAATTTGTGCAGAGCTCTGTTTCCGGCAGAGCTGCGAAACTGAGTGGCAGCGGTCGCTGATGGTTCATCAGGGCAACGATCGCTGGCAAGGTTCTTTTACTGTCGGGAACCCTGGCAGGTATGACTATACCATTGAGGCATGGGTTGATCATTTCAGGACTTGGAAAAAGGGATTGTCCAAAAAGATTGAGGCTGGTCAGGATGTTTCACTTGATCTGCAGACCGGGGCGCTCTTGGTCAACGCGGGAGCAACGAGAGCCGGAAAAGCTGATGCTTCTATGCTCAGTGCATGTGCTGCTCTGCTTTGTTCAGATGATAGCGATGAGGCTGCAGCCGCAGCACTTGACGGCAAGCTTGAAGAGGTTATGGATCGCAATCCCGATAAGCGTCACGCTTCATGGTATGAAAAAAATCTCGGATTGACCGTGGAGCAGAAAAAAGCAGGATGCAGTGCCTGGTATGAACTTTTTCCCCGGTCATGGAGTACTACCCCTGGTAACCATGGA
Source organism: Chlorobiaceae bacterium (assembly GCA_012972835.1). Taxonomy (GTDB): domain Bacteria; phylum Bacteroidota; class Chlorobiia; order Chlorobiales; family Chlorobiaceae; genus Chlorobium. The sequence continues at coordinate 9,170 of JABDHK010000045.1, forward strand.
ACCTTTAAGGAGTGTCACCGGCTATTGCCTCTGATTGCAGGGATGGGGTTCGATGTCATTTATCTGCCACCCATTCATCCTATAGGCGACACCAAGCGCAAGGGCAAAAACAATGCTCTTGTTGCTGATTCCGGTGATCCTGGAAGCTGCTGGGCAATTGGAAACAAGGATGGCGGGCATAAGGCAGTTCATCCTGAACTGGGCACTATCAAGGAATTTACAGCATTTGTTGCCGAGGCTGAGGAGCACGGTATCTCTGTGGCCCTTGATATAGCTTTTCAGTGCTCACCTGATCACCCCTATGTAATAGAGCATCCGCAGTGGTTCAAGTGGCGTCCCGACGGTACTGTGCAGTTTGCAGAAAATCCGCCAAAACGATACGAAGATATCCTGCCCATTGATTTTGAATCTGCTGACTGGCAGAATCTCTGGATTGAGCTGAAAAGTATTTTTCTCTTCTGGATTGAAAAGGGGGTGAAAATTTTTCGTGTTGATAATCCCCATACCAAGGCTTTTCCATTCTGGGAGTGGGCTATTGCCTCGATCAGGGCGGAGCATCCCGATACGGTATTTCTTGCCGAGGCATTTACCCGGCCTAAATTGATGGCCCGGCTTGCCATGGTGGGTTACAGCCAGTCTTACAGCTACTTTACCTGGCGAAATACAAAACATGATCTTCAGGAGTACCTGCTTGAGCTGACATCATCACCCCTGAAACACTTCATGCGCCCTAACTTCTGGCCGAACACTCCTGATATTCTTCATCATGAATTTCAGACCGGCGACAGGAGCCGATTTATTATCCGCCTGGTGCTTGCGGCAACTCTCTCATCGAACTACGGTATGTATGCTCCTGCTTATGAGTTGTGCGAGCATATCCCTGTCCCGGGGAGCAAGGAGGACTATCTTGATTCCGAAAAGTATGAAATCAAGCAGTGGGATCTCGACCGGCCCGGCAATATCCGCGCAGAGATTACTCGAATCAACCGGATAAGAAAAGAGAATGTCGCACTTCAGCAGACCAACGACATCACCTTTGTGCGCGTCGAGGCTTCACCCGGCAAGGAGCACGATCAATTGATGGGATATCTCAAGCGAAGCGATGATGGAAGTAATATTATTCTTGCTGTCGTCAACCTCGATTCTGCGAACACTCAGGGCGGCTGGCTGCGATTCCCGCTTGAGCTGTTCAGCCTCTCGCACGATTATCCGTTCAAGGTTGAGGATCTGCTGAGCGGAGCACGCTACGACTGGAACGGTGAATGGAACTATGTGGAAGTGAACCCCCGGACTATGCCAGCGCATATTTTCAGGGTAACACTCGTCTGAATGACAGCATGAACCGGTTTTATTATTAATAACTTTTAGCTATACCTAACAAAGCAGAATATCATGTATCAACCTGAACCGCTCTGGTACAAAGACGCAATTATTTACGAAGCGCATGTCAAAACCTTTTTTGACAGCAACAATGATGGTATTGGAGATTTTCAGGGATTACGCCAGAAGCTTGGGTACCTCGAAAGCCTTGGCATTACCGCTATCTGGCTGCTTCCCTTTTATCCTTCGCCGCTCCGTGACGACGGTTACGATATTGCCGACTATATGACCGTTAACCCCGACTACGGCACCCTGGAAGATTTCAAGGAGTTTCTTGAAGAAGCCCATATTCGTGGACTGAAAGTAATTACCGAGCTGGTGGTAAACCATACCTCTGACCAGCATGCCTGGTTCCAGCGGGCAAGAAAAGCTCCTGCAGGATCACCTGAGAGAAATTTTTATGTCTGGAACGACGATCCGAACAAGTACTCTGAAACCCGTATTATTTTCCAGGACTTCGAGGCTTCCAACTGGACATGGGATCCCGTTGCCGGTCAGTATTACTGGCATCGCTTTTTCCATCACCAGCCCGATCTGAACTTTGAAAATCCTGAAGTTCATCAGGCACTGTTCGACGTTCTTGACTTCTGGCTTGGAATGGGTGTTGACGGCCTCAGACTCGATGCTGTACCCTATCTTTATGAGGCTGAAGGTACAAATTGCGAAAACCTCCCCCAGACCTATGAATATCTGAAGACGCTGCGTTCCTATGTTGACGAGCACTACCCGAACCGCATGTTGCTTGCGGAAGCCAACCAGTGGCCCGAAGATTCCGCAGCATATTTCGGCAAGGGCGACCAGTGCCATATGAACTTCCATTTTCCTCTTATGCCGAGGATGTACATGGCTCTTGCCACAGAGGATCGCTTTCCAATTATCGATATTCTCGATCAGACTCCCGAAATACCGGAAGGCTGTCAGTGGGCCTCCTTTCTGCGCAACCATGATGAGCTGACCCTTGAAATGGTGACCGATGAAGAGCGTGACTATATGCGCCGAGTCTATGCCAACGACCCCAAGGCCCGCATCAATCTCGGCATCCGCCGCCGTCTTGCACCACTCATGAACAATGATCGCCGCAAGATAGAGCTGATGAACATCATGCTCCTCTCCCTTCCCGGGACGCCAGTGCTCTACTACGGTGATGAAATCGGTATGGGCGACAACTACTACCTTGGCGACCGTGATGGTGTGCGTACCCCGATGCAGTGGAACTCCGACCGCAATGCAGGCTTTTCGCGTGCCAATCCCCAGCAGCTTCTGTTGCCGGTCATTATCGATCCTGAATACCATTACGAAGCCCTGAACGTTGAGGTTCAGGAAAGCAATGTCAACTCTCTGCTCTGGTGGATGCGTCATGCCATCTCCACAGCTCGTCGCTACAAGTCACTCAATCGCGGCACTATCGAGTTCCTGCAGGTCAGCAACCCCAAGGCACTTATCTTTATCCGTCGCTATGAGGATGAAACCATGCTTACGGTGATCAATCTATCCAGAAATGCCCAGGCGGTCATGATTGACCTCTCAGGGTTTGAAGGGTACATTCCTGAAGAGGTATTCAGCATGAACCGCTTCCCGAAAATCCGCAAAACTCCTTACATGGTAGCCCTCGGAGCTTTCGGTTATTTCTGGCTGAAGCTTGTCAAAGATACCGAGGATACCGCTGACCGCAGCTCTCTCGAAAAGCCGGTTGCCAATGTCTCCCGCTGGCAGAGCCTCTTCACCGGCAGAAGCCGCGAAATGTTAGAGACCAATGTTCTGCCGGAATACTACAAGGCAAGCCGCTGGTTTGGCGGCAAAGCCCGTAACATTATGCGTATCTCCATTATTGATACTGTACCTGTTGCCGGCATGGATCAGGCAAAGCTGCTGATGACTGAAGTGCGTTACTCAAGCGGTGAAAACGAGCTCTACCAGTTGCCGGTCACTCTCTCCCCGATTTCATCACTCAGCTCTTCTGACGACAACTTCTTCAAACGGGTCATTGCCCGTGTCGTTGTTGGTGGCGATGAAAGCTACCTCTGCGATGCCACCTTCGATAACCGCTTCCTCGGACATCTTTTTCACCTTGTTACCGGCAAAGAGGAGTGGCAGGGCAAGTCCGGTCTTGTTTCTGGCTTGAAAACTGCCAATCTTGACTCTTTCATTGAAAAGAGCAGTGGTCGCGAGCCCGAGCCATCCCTTATGGGAATCGAGCAGACAAACACCTCTATCAGGTTCCACAACGACCTCTGTTTCAAGCTTTATCGCCGTATTGAGGCAGGTGTCTCTCCCGAAGTTGAAATGTGCAGCGCATTGAGCACTGGCACTGCATTTAAAAATCTGCCGAGCTATTTTGGCTCACTGAATTACGAGCAGAGCCGTGTTAACCGCTATTCGCTCGGCATTCTGCAGAATTATGTCAAGAATGAAGGTGATGCCTGGCAGCTCTCACTCGGTCATGTGAAGCGCTACTATGATGATGTTCTTGCCAAAATTAATACGGGTATATCTCTTCCACTGCTTCCGCCACTCAGTGGCACTCCTGTGCAGATTCCTCAGCTCATGCATGAGCTGCTTGGTGAAGCCTACCTTGGCATGATTGAAAAGCTGGCTGAGCGGACTGCTGAAATGCATCTTTCACTGGCCTCGCTTACGAGTGATCCAGCGTTTGCACCAGAAGCATTTACAACGCTTTATCAGCGTTCTATCTACCAGGCGATGTGCGAACAGGTTAAACGCACTGTGATTCTTATTCGTGAAATCATGCACTCACTGCCTGCCGAGCAGCAGGAGCTTTGTTCACTTCTTTTGCAGAAACAGAAAACAATCCTCCAGCAGTTCGACCCTATCAGACGGGAAAAAATCGATACGCTGAAAATCAGGATTCATGGTGACTATCATCTCGGTCAGGTACTCTTTACTGGCAAGGACTTTGTCATCATTGACTTTGAGGGAGAGCCAGCCCGTCCTATCTCTGAACGCAAGATCAAGCGCTCGGTTTTCCGGGATATCTCAGGTATGCTCCGCTCGTTCGACTATGCAGCGTTCAATGTACTGCAGCCAAATCAATCAGTTTTTCGTTCTGAAGAGTCTCTTGCCCTCGCACCATGGGCCGATCGCTGGAGCTTCTATGTCGGGCAGCACTTCCTCGACACCTATTTCGAAAAAACCGCAGGGAGCGACATTGTGCCTGAAGAGCCGAAACAGAGAGAGCATTTGATGCGGGCTTATCTGATGAACAAGGCGGTTTACGAACTGAATTACGAGCTCAATAACCGGCCTGAATGGGCGGTTATTCCGCTCAGAGGGATATTGAAACTTCTGGAATTGTAATTTGTGCTTGAACGTAGAGGGTCTGATGCTGCATGGCAGGCTCTCTGCTTCATAAGCGCAACACAACAGGTAACTGCTCTGTTATGCAGGAACAAATTATTCAGACTTCTGTAAAAGGGCGCTACCTTCTGCGGCCACCAGCACACTCCGGTACAGCCCCGCTTCTGGCGGGGTTTCACGGTTACGGCCAGACGGCCGATGATGAGTTCAACCTGCTATGTTCCATCCCCGGCACCGAACGCTGGCTCTGCTGCTCCATCGAAGCACTTCATTACGTTGAGACACCTGCAGGCATTTGCGGAGCAAGCTGGATGACCACCAGCGATCGCGACCAGCATATCGAAGAGAATGTGCGCTATGTCGATGGGGTTATCGAGCGTATCAGGGCACTCTACAGTGTTAACGACACCCTTGGCTTCCATGGCTTTTCGCAGGGTACCGGCATGGCATGTCGAGCGGCCCTGCTTGGCCGTTACCGGGCAGCACATATCATGCTCCTCTGTGGCGACATTCCGCCTGAACTTTCTGTGGACGATCGTATGGGCCGGGTGCATCTTGCACGAGGCAGCCGCGACAGGCTTTACTCGCAGGAGCGGTATGAGCGTGATGCTGCACGGCTTAAGGAGGGCGGTATTGCGTTTGTTGCCAGCGAGTTCATTGGAGGGCACCGGGCAAATGGAGCATACTTTAAAGCTGCCGGGGAGTTTCTGGAAGGTTTATAACAGCGTGCTCTTATTGTTCCTTCGCCTCCCTCCAGAGCCCGTCAAGCTCTTCGGGAGTGTACTCCTGCCAGTTTCGGCCTGAGGTTTGCACTTTTTCTTCAATCCGGCGAAACCGGCCTATGAACTTGTTGGTTGCTTTGCGGAGTGAGTCTTCGGGGTTTGCGCAGAGGAATCGGCTGTAGTTGACAATGGTAAAGAGCAGGTCGCCGAACTCATCCTCCTTCTCTTCTTTGCTTGCCGCATTTTTCAACTCTTCAATCTCTTCAACAAGTTTATCGAGCACGCCCTCGTCGCTGGGCCAGTCGAAACCGACACCGGCAACTTTTTTCTGTACACGGTAAGCCCGCAAAAGCTCAGACATGGAGTTCGGTACGCCGTCGAGCAGGCTCTGGCGACCCTCCTTGAGCTTTAAAGTTTCCCAGTTTTTAAGCACATCATCTACAGTGTCGGCCTTTGTATCGCTGAAGACGTGAGGGTGACGATTGATGAGCTTGTCACAGAGTGCGTCGAATACATCGGCAAAAGTGAATGCACCTCTCTCCTCGCTGAGCAATACCTGGAACGAGAGATGCAGAAAGAGATCGCCAATCTCTTTTTTCAGTTCAGTTTCGTCATGCTGGTCGATGGCGTGAACCAGTTCGTAGCTCTCTTCGAGCAGCAGGTGGGCCAGCGATTCAGGAGTCTGTTTCCGATCCCAGGGGCACTCCTGTCGCAGTATTTTCACAAGGCTCAATACCCGTTCAAACTCCTCCTGGAGAGTTCGCTCTTTTTGGGCAACTATATTGGCTTTTAACTGCTCTATCGAAAGTTTTTCAGGCATAGGTCAAAGGGTGTTGTTCATTATCTTTCAACTCAACATGGAAGTTACTCTTTCTTGATGGTATTCCTTATACTTCCCAGATCGTATTGTTAACCATGCAACGCTTGAAACGATAAACTCCAGTAACACAGCCAGCTACTATGTCCACACCACGTTTACAGCCCGAACAGGGTGAACCGATTGCCGCTCTTGCCACACCGGTTGGTATCGGTGCCCTTGCTGTTGTGCGAATAAGTGGCCGGGGAATTTTTGCTATAGCCCAGCGGGTGTTCCGAAAAAAAAATAATCAAGAATTCCTGTTGTCGCACTCAATAGGGTTTCGAGCGCATTTCGGGATCGTCTATGACCGTGAAGGACTGATAGATGAGGTGGTCGCCCTGGTGTTTCGTGCGCCAAACTCTTTTACAATGGAGGATATGATTGAATTCAGCTGCCACGGAGGACCAGTTGTTGTTAAACATATTCTGCAGGTTCTGCTTGACGAAGGGTGCCGACTGGCCGAGCCTGGAGAGTTCACGCGGCGCGCATTTCTTAACGGGCGCATTGATCTTCTGCAGGCAGAGGCAATCGGCGAGATGATCCATGCCCGTTCGGAGTCAGCATTCCGGACTGCAGCAACGCAGATGCAGGGTACGCTCTCCCTGTGTCTGGATGCCATGCGTGAAGAGCTTTTGCGTTCCTGTGCCCTTCTGGAACTTGAGCTGGATTTCAGTGAGGAGGATGTTGAATTTCAGAGTCGCACGCTGCTCCAGGAAGAGCTTAAGGTTCTGCAAGCAGAGCTTCGCCGCCTTGTAGATTCCTACCAGCAGGGCCGGCTTTTAAAGGAGGGAGTTGCCACGGTGATAGCTGGCAGGCCGAATGCCGGCAAGTCAACCCTGCTCAATGTATTGCTCGGCGAAGAGCGCTCTATTGTGAGTTCTATGCCAGGCACAACTCGCGACTATATTGAGGAGTGCTTTCTTTACGAAAAAACCATGTTCCGCCTCACGGATACGGCAGGGCTTCGTGAAGGGAGTGAGGATATTGAGCACGAAGGTATCCGCCGCAGTTACCGAAAAATATCCGAGGCTGACCTGATTCTCTACCTTCTTGATATAAGCTGTGAGAACTATTGTGATGAAGTCCCTCAAATCCTTGACTTCCTTGAGCGTTACAACAATGCCCGCATGATTGTGGTTGCCAATAAAACCGATCTGACAGACGAGAGCATCGAAAGGCAGCAGCAGCTTTGTGTTGCGACCGGTTGCAAAGTGTGCGGTATTTCAGCTGCAAAAAAAGAAGGGCTTGAGCAGCTTAAGCGTTTAATGGGCACCATGGTGGAAGGGCTTGACAAACTGCACGAAGCAAGTGTACTCGTCACCAGCTTGCGCCACTATGAAGCGCTTCGAAATGCATCAGACGCTCTCGACAATGCACAGCAACTCATCACCAGTGGTTCGGGTACCGAGCTTATTGCCTTTGAACTTCGTTCTGCGCTTGAGTATGTAGGTGAGGTCACCGGCAAGGTGGTCAACGAAGAGATCCTGAACGTGATTTTCGACCGCTTCTGCATTGGCAAGTGAGACTGAGGGGACAAATATCCATGGGCCGTCATCAATTTGATATTCTGAGCATCATTGCTGCCCGCAACGAACAGGAAGCAATAACCGGAACGTTGATCAAAGATTTTGAAGACAAGATTGTTGAGTTTTTTCGCCACATCCGCGAGTTGAAGGAGTGCGAACGTTTCATTGTTAAAATCAAATCGCATGTTTCGGAAGAAGAGATTTACAACGATTTTGCCATAATCTATCGTCGCTACAAAGCGTTCCACCGCCAAATCATCGGCGACTATTTCTTCAAAGAGACAGAGGATTTGGTTGAGAAGCTGTGTGATGATTTTGAGAGAACGGTTGAGGGGTAGAGGACATGGGGTTAGTGAAGACCGTGACGCTGAAGAAAACTGATTGTCAACACTTATTTGTTTCTCGATGGATGGTATTCCTTATAGCGATTATCTCATTTTTGTCGATGAAAGTGGTGACCACGGTCTTGTTACGCTGGATAAGGAATTCCCCGTATTTGCGCTCGTGTTTTGCATCATCAGCAAGTATGATTATCTGAACTATCTTGTGCCGAACGTTCAACAGTTAAAACTTGATATATGGGGTCACGACCAAGTGATACTGCATGAACGTGATATCCGAAAAGAGAGTGGCATATTCGCCATGCTGAGAACGAACAGGACATTGCGAGAGGAGTTTTTGGAAAGGCTTTCTCAAATCATTGCCGATGCACCCATACAGGTTATCACTTCGATCATTGACAAGCCAAAGCTCTTGAACAAGTATGCCAATTCCATCAACCCATATGAGTTGGCATTACGTTTCTGTATGGAAAGGGTTTTAACCTACTTGAGCAGTCAGGGAGAGGATGGTAAACGATTACATGTACTTCTCGAAGCGCGGGGAAAAATTGAAGATGCCCAGCTGGAGCTTGAGTTCAGGCGCATTTGTGCCAATCAGTGCGATTGGTATTACAAAGCGATGGATTTTCAGAAAATGAAGTTCGAACCTGTATTTGTTCCAAAAGCAAGCAACTCTACCGGTCTGCAAATAGCTGACCTTGTGGCACGGCCACTGGCACTTCAGTACTTGCGACCTACTCAATCCAACAGAACCTACGAAATTCTTAAAAGCAAAGAGTTGAGCAGAAAAATTTTCCCATAAAAACAAAAAGGCCCCGGAAACAGTCCAAAGCCCCATTGTCGACCGGGAAAAGCCCAATCCTTTGATCTAATTTATCTGAAAAGTGCTGTTTTTGCAATTTTATTTTTAATAAAGCCTGTAAGCATCATGAGGACGTCGTAGCAGATTGCCTCGAAACTCCTTCCCTATCTTTTTATCAGGTCACTCCTCAAACCCATCCGATGAAGTGTTAGATTTAGAGGTGTCTTCAGTAACCTTCGGAGCAGAAGGGCTTAACCAGTCTATGAATTTTATTATACCGATCACTATACCGATGAGTACAGCAATTCCAAGCACCAGTTGAAAAAGCGAAAGCAGGACGGAGAAGCCAAAGAGAGCAACCAGGATTATCAGAAAAAGTGCGCCCAAAATTAGTAATTCAACCATTTCCCGTTCTTTTTTATGCCTTGATGTTTACAGGCTTGTAATTATGGTTGTTTCTGCACGGAACTGTTCATGGCAGAAAGTGATTGATCGCCAGTACAGCAATCGATGCCGTCAGGCAGTAATAGCCAAAAAAGTGCCATTTCCCATGCTCCAGCCATCCGGAGAGCCATTTCAGTGCAACCAGCCCGGCGATAAAGCTGAAAACCATTCCCAGCAGGCTTGGCCAGGCGATGCTTACAAGGTTGTGTGTAATAAGGAGCGAAGCCTCGTGTGACTTGAATAACCGCAACGCCTCTTTTACGATGACAGCCGGTGTCAACACCACGGCCAAAGCAAAGCTGAACTCTTCTGCACGCATTTTGTCCAAGCCAAGAAACATTCCCGTTGAAATTGTCGATCCGGAACGGGAGAAGCCTCGAAAAGGGAGGCAAATTCCCTGTATCACACCAATCCATGCCGATTCACGTATGCCAAGGCTTTGAGATGTATCAACACTCTGCCGTTTCGCCGAGATGATGATCATCACGCCAACCGTTGCAAGACTGGCAGCAATCACATAAGCGTTTCCGAACAGATGTTCAATTTCAGCATGGGCGGAGCCGTGCAAGATAACTTTTTCTATAAACGCCATCAGTGAAAGCCCGATGACTCCTGTACATGCAGTTGCCACAATCACCAGTTTGGCAAACTGCCAGAATATTTTGGAAGAGGCAAAGTAACGTTCCTTCCATGAATTCCAGAAGTAGACAATGACAGCAAACATAGTCCCTGTATGGAGCATGACAAGAAACAGTGTCATCTCAGGTGAGGTCGGATCGAGCCCCATGAGTTTTTCAGCAATAATGACGTGCGCCGAACTCGATACAGGAAGGAGCTCGCAGACACCCTGAACAATTGCAAGGACAAGAATGGTAAAGAAGTTCATAGAGGAGTTTCTCTGCAGTTTATGAAATCGAAACCTAAGTTACACCAATATAATCAACAAAGGAAGTTCTCTCTCTACCCGTCAGGATTTTTTAAAGCGCAGGAAGAGAGCCCACCAGATAATGGCTAACTCCAGCACAAATGCCCAGTGAGCGAAATACGACAAGCCCAGGGTCGTATACTCCAGATCATACGATGTCAAGGAAAAGGGAGTATTTGAAAATGGTTCCAGCCAGTAGATAGCTCCTGTAAAGGTATCCAAAACCATATGGGTTAAGCCACCAAGAGAGAAAATAAAGGCATAAGCTGGATTTTGGCTATGCTTATCGCTCAGGTTTAACCATAAGAAAGAGATCAGAAAGAGGGTAAGCCAAAAAACTGGTAAATGGGTAAGGAATGTGTGGTGATTGTGTTGAAACTCATCAATGTTGTAAGCATACAACAAATCGAAATCAGGAGCGATAGCCCCAAGCATACCTAAAAAATTAAATCCATCACTCGAAACAGAGCGGTGTTCAAATCTTTTGATGAGCAGCTTTGATGTAATATAGCCAGCAGGTAGATGTCCAAAGATCATTGGTTCACAAAATATTGACGGTCAAGTTCTCACCTGGCGGAATGGAGCTCTGGACATCATTGCTTTTTTTAACTATCGACTCACTAATCTGTGTGGTGAGATTATCCATCATGGCATAACGTCTATGGTACATGGCACGCTTGTTCGACTTCATCTCTTTATCTGCCCGTCGTTCACTCTTCAGGGGAAGTTTAAACCAGCCATCCTGATCGGATAAACCGCCCAACTCCTTCCACAGCGAATCATAATCAAAGGTTGTCTCGTGTACGAAAGGCAAATGGATCAGATATTTTTGATGATGCGGGTGGATTGTATTGCCAACGCCAAACAGATGTGTCATACCTAAAGCGCTCATGATCTCCTGGACTATGAATAACATGACTACATGCGGTCTCAGGCCGTGCATTGCTTTTGTTATAGCTTTCATCTCATCTTTACTGGATCGTCCCTGGATGCACCCAATATAGCAGACTCGGTTTGTTGCGGATCTCTCTTCAAGAGAAAAGGCTATCTGAATAACAGGTTCATGCAGAGAGGCGCATTTCAGCGACACCATCAATGCTCCTTCCTTTCGAAGACTATTATCATAACAAAGGATAACACTTACTTCGCCATAACCTTCAAGGTTAAAACGCGCAAGCGTAGAACCTCCAGCATTGAGAATGGCCTCCTGGAGGGCTCCCTTGTATGTCCGAATAAAGTGATAGGTATCCTCAATGACTTTTTTTCGTTGGGCTATATTCCATCTGGTGGACATAAAGACACGCATAGGTTTAAATGTCAGATAGGGTATTCGCTCTGAAAAAGAGCGCATCTCTTTAATATCCAACCTGTTAAACCAATCTAATGACTCGCTTGGACTTATAGCGGCAATGAGCGCCCAACGAATTTTATTTTTTGAGCGCAAGCCAGCACCTGATGACTTGTATATGGAATTTGATAAAATCCAGGCAGTCCTGCCTGCCTTCAGAGAACTATGAAGCATATGGGTTTATCCGGTGAACGGTGTACAGCTTCGTACACAAAGCTATCACTTTCTAAATGGGAGTATAGCGACAACAATTTTTACTTGTCAACAAGGTACTATGATTTTCTTGCATACGTAAAAAAAATTTACCAATACTTTTTTACGTCTTAACCCTCAACTCTGTGGTCTGTTTGAAAGTTCCCTGCACGATATCTCATTATCGCATGCCGTACAGGGTGCTTCATCAGCTTTGTGTGTAGGTGTGAACACTGTTTTGTGCTGATGGAAGATAGTTGACTCCGAACCAGCAGACCAGGAGAACAAGAAAAGCAAGAGCGAGATACCACTGTAGCTTGCTCTTGTCTATCTTGTAGCGGAATGCATGAAGGTAGCCCAGATAGGCAAGCCACGAAAGAAACGCCCATGTCTCTTTTGGATCCCAAGTCCAGTAATGGCCCCATGCCTCTTTTGCCCACAGAGCGCCGAATATCAGGCCAAAGGATAAGAACACAAAACCAAGCAGTGCCAGATAGTGTGATACAGATTCTCCTGTATTATCTTTTTTGCTACGCAGCTGTAGATAGACATTGTGCAACGCTGTCACAGATGATGCTGCAAGCAGAACATAGCCGACCAGATAGACGACAACATGCGGTATAAACCATGGGCTTTGAAGCGCAGGCATGAGAGTTTTGTCGAAGACCTCTGGATGAAGCATGTTGATGCCGAGAAAAAATGCTGCAAGTGACATACAGTAGTACTTCAGCCATCCTATTTTCCAGCGGTACTCAACAAGAAAGCCGACAAGTGGAATGAGCGCAGCATACCAAAGCCGGGTCTCTCCAAGTGTTCTGAGAGGTGGACGGTCGAGGAGTGTCCAGTAAAAGGCAATAAAACCAGCCATGACCACTGAACCTGCAAATGAAAGAATCAAAGCAGGAAGTTTCAGTGCGGGAGTTCGCAGGGCAAAAAGAGCAAGAAGAGAGCCTGTGGCCCAGCAGGCAATGGCCAGTTCAGCCGCGGTGTTAAAATTAATTATCATTTTCCAGCCTCTGTTCGTTTAATGCCATTCCAGAAAAACAGAATGTTCCCTGCCATAATCATAAAAAATCCGAGATAAACCGCAGGCAGCCAAGGATCGTGGATAACTTCGATCAAGCTTAACTTAGACCATCGTCCAGCTTTTTCATCGTAGCCCATCTGGTAGAGTTTCCACCCGTTAAAACTTACAGGATGATTAACCTCAAGATTTGCCATGGTTTCATGACCCTTTTCATCCTGAATAGTTACCGCTGAACGGAATGATTTTGGTGTGCCAGGTACCATGATAAGATAAAGTCCGTTCAGTTGGGCAGCATCTGGTTTTATTAAAGGACTGCCGGTGCTGATCCAGGACTCGCGCTGTGTCGCGTCACTATTGATCCTGACTTTTGCAAAAGGAATACCGGTTGATCGGTCTGCTGGCTGAGGCACACCATCTTTTCCTGGAAGTGCAAAGGGAAGATAGTCGAGCACAAGAACATCTACTCCATTCCAAGTTCCAGTTGTGCCTTTACGGACTTCTAAAATGGCTTGCGATTTGTCCATAAGAAGTTTGTCGCTGTGCGGATCGTAAAGAAGTAGTTGTGGAGGGTACTCTTCAAGAGCAAAGTCATGGAGAAAAATAGAAAACGGCAGATGCTGAGGAGTATCGCTTTCCATCGTATAACCAAGGTTATTTGCCTTCCCAACATTAATTGGCACCACGAGCCGCTGAAGGTCGGAACTGCCGATAATGGCGCATGAGAGGGCAATCCAGAAGCCTGCATGAAAAAAGATAAACTGAAGATTCTGCAGTTTAAATGGTATTAGTTTCCATGAAAGCGAAATACCGAGGTTGCCAAGGAAAAGCAGAACAGCAAAGGCAAAAGGCCAGCTTGAAAAAATCTGATTTAATCCTAAGAGGGCTGGCAGTGAGTTTTTTGCAATGGCCTGCTGAGGCACAACACCGCCGATCAATGAGAGAAGGGCAATCGCAAAAATAAGGCACAGGCCAAGAGGAATTCCTCCAACCCATTTGACAACAGCAGAGTTTCTGAATGCCATGCCGAGGGTTATAACCACAAAAGCAAAAAGAAGGAGTGCTATTGCGTTGAATGGCAAGTGAGGAATTGCAATGCCGTATCCAGAAGCAGCATATTGAATGATAAATCCTGCACTGAGAGCAAGAGCTGTAAAGAGAGCAGATTCCCTGAACTCCCAGGGAGAGTGAAACCAGCGACGCCGGACAACCATCATAATGATAACCTGAATAATCTTATTATTAATAATAAAGCACTTAAAATGGCTTTCAAGGCTTTCAGTAAGCTAACTCCGTTACTTTGTGAGATATCTTTGGATTACACAGGCTTTCTTCGCCTGTTATTAGTCAACCAGAACTACTTGCTATTCGTTGACTGCTGATCTATGGATCAATTGATCCATAGATCGTCTACAGTAAAAAGGCAATAGTGACCAGCAACATGCAAAAATTGCATGCAATTTTTGCTATTTTCAGGAGATTGCCGTAACAGTTCTTGTTATGGAGCGTACAAATATAATAGGGGAAAAAGAGTAAACAAATAACACTCTTTGTCTTTTTTTCAGATGCACCACTTTTTTCTGAAAGGTGATATGGGCATTACTTTAAGAAAGCCGATAGCATGCTTTATTTCTTGATTTAGAGTTTTTTCAGTTGCAAGCACAAAAAAAACAGAATTTCATGGTTGTTTTTACTGGGTATGGCGTAAATATTATGTATTGACGGCTACTGAAAATGGCTTTTTGTTAAATTAATTTTAATAATTAATTAACGATTGTTATAATGAATAAATGTTGGTACGATTGAATACCATGTTTCATGGGATATGTCAGGGTAGGCTGGATTGTCCATGTCATTTTTATGAAAGCTGCTTAAGTTGTGATTTTTAATAAAAAAAAGCGGTTTGGGTTTTTTTATTTGAAATTTTATACCATATTTATAGTAGAATTGATTGATATATGCTGATTTGTTGTTAAGCGTTGGTTGTGTTTTGTTGCGTTTTTTCAAGATTTCTACGTTGCAGTTTTCGATTTCCTGAGGCGAATATTTGTGGATAAATACGTTTTGATATTTCCCACTCCACATTCCCTTACATAATACGTTTTGTCTTTCATACTTGCCAGTTTGGCTACAAGTCATCTGGTCGTTGCTCAATCAAAGATATGAGGCACTGAAAAAAAGTGCGGTATTTAGATTTGCCTTGAGCCATTTCGCGGAAATTCTGTGTCTCTGGTAGTTATGTTGTCGGGTAGATTCGTGCTTAATTTCACAAATGATAGAAACTTGAGCCATTCTTTCTCTGATCAGCGAATTAACTCATTGGAGGCCTCCGGTTTAGAGTTTTGCCAGGTATTGGTTGTTGTGTCTGAGGGAGGTGTGCTTGCAAAAAGGAAATATTTTTATCCATTTGTTCAGGTTTTCCGTTTTGTCAGCATGCCTTTTTTGCGCACCGACAGGGAGTGCCGTTAGTTGTTGTAAAGTTCAGGTTTCAGTTCAGAAAAGATCTTATTGAAAGCAAAAAAAAAGCTGCTATGCCGGATGACAGAGAGCTCGTGACAGAGCAACAGGAAGAATACATTGGTCAGACTAATTCTGAAGGCGGTCAGGCTGAGTCCAGCAACCGACGGAAATTTCTGACACGTGTTGGATGGGGAGGTGTTGTTGGCTTCCTTGCAATTAATTCAGCAGCCTTTTTACGGTTCTTCTACCCGAGGGTACTGTTTGAACCTGCATCACAGTTTAAGGTGGGGCTTCCGGCTGACTATCCCCTTGGGACGGTCAACTCCCAGTATCAGAGAGAGTACCGTACTTGGATAATCAGGCTCCAGGATGGCTCATTCTTTGCACTTGAGTCCAAATGCACTCATCTTGGATGCACGCCAAACTGGATGGAAGCGCAGAAAAAGTTTAAATGTCCCTGCCACGGCAGTGGATACTATATAACAGGTCTTAACTTTGAAGGCCCTGCACCGAGGCCTATGGATCGCTTTAAGATAACTATTGCCGAAGATGGTCAGATGCTTGTTGACAAGACGATAAGATATCCGGGTGTTCCGGGTAAGGAATCCAATGAGGTTTATCCTGAAAGTTTATTGAGAGTGTGATAGTTACCTGATAACTGAAATTTTACAACCATGGGTAGTGATGAGAAGATAACAGCGGCACTGGATCAAAGCCCGCTTAAGAGAGTGACGGGAGCGCGAAAACGTGCGGCGGCAAGGGTGATCTCCGAACTCTGTACCGGTTGCAGGATTTGTGTTCAGACCTGTCCATCGAACAGCATAACAATTGTTGAGTCCGACTTGAATTTTACGGGCATAGCCCAGGTGGATGAGAGTTGTACGGGATGTAATATCTGCGCCATAGACTGCCCTTGGACAGGTGTCGAGATGCTTAATCCGGATGGTTCAAAAAAGAGTGAGGTTGAGTATGAGAGGCAGTTAAAGAGGCTGCGCGGGTATCAGTAAACTGTTTAGCAAATAAAACGTGACGGGACTATGAAAAGCCTACCAGAGATAACTGACAAGGTCAAAAAGAATCTGATATGGAAATCCATATTCAGGCGAGATTACCGCAATACCGTAAGAGATCGTGCCCAGGCTGTTTTCGGCAACGTCTTTCTTCACCTTCACCCAGTGCAGGTTCGTGAAAGCGCTGTGAAGCTTCGGTTTACCTGGGGAATGGGAGGCATTACTTTTTTTGCCTTTATCATTCTTGTTATTACTGGTGTTGTGTTGATGTTTTATTACCATCCTTCGATCGAACAGGCATACACCGATATCAAGGATCTTGAATACCAGGTACCCTACGGCGTGATCCTTCGTAATCTTCATCGTTGGGGAGCGCACTTCATGGTTATTGTTGTGATGATCCACATGTTCAGGGTCTTCATGACTGGTTCCTACAAAGCGCCTCGTCAATTCAACTGGGGCGTCGGTGTCATTTTGCTTGTTCTGACCTTTCTTTTGAGTTTTACCGGTTACCTCACCCCGTGGGATCAGCTTGGTTTCTGGGCCATCACCGTTGGAACCAATATGGGTGCAGCCACGCCGTTTCTCGGTTATCAGGGGCCATTCAGTGAGTTTTTACATATAACTCCATTCAACGATGTTCGTTTTGCACTTCTTGGTGGCGCTCTGGTTGGCGGCAATGCTCTGCTCAGATCGTACATCTGGCATTGTGTCGCTATTCCGCTGGTAGCAACCATTTTGATGATGGTTCATTTCTGGCGCGTCAGAAAAGATGGTGGAATTTCAAAACCTCAAAAATAACAGACCGGGCATAGTCGATTATGAACCCTTTTATTGAAATCATTACCCAGCCAGATAATATCGCCATTGTGATCATGATCTTTATGGTGAGCTTTTTCATGGTATGGGCTTTTCAGCAAGCCTTCCATAACGACAGGCTTCTGGCAGCGGGACTTCCCGTAGATGGTGAAAACGACAAGTTTGTTGACACCTTCAAACCTCTTGTGCGTATTGAGCTGATTATTGCTCTTGTTGTTATGGTAGGTCTTACGGTATGGTCGATATTGGTTGATGCTCCATTGGAGGAGATCGCCAACCCGACACTTACTCCAAACCCGGCCAAGGCTCCGTGGTACTTTCTCGGACTTCAGGAACTGTTGGTCTACTTTGATCCCTGGCTTGCCGGTGTCGTGTTGCCATCATTGATTGTTGTTGGTCTTATCGCAATACCTTACATCGACATCAATCCAAAAGGGAACGGCTACTACACTTTTGCTGAAAGAAAGTGGTCTATCATTATTTTCTCCTTTGGCTTTTTTGTCCTTTGGCTGCTTCTTATTGTCATAGGCGTTTTCTTCAGAGGTCCAGGATGGTTGTGGTACTGGCCTTGGCAGGAGTGGGATCACGCGAGAGTTGTTTTTGAGCCCTTCAGGGATTTGAGTTCTGTTGTAGGAGTTGACTCCCGCTCAATGGCTGGATTTATTATCGGAGCGGTTGTTACTGGAGCCTATCTGATTGGCGGCATGGTTGCTCCCTACATGTACTGGAAGAAGAACCATCCTGAATTTTTAACCAAGTTGGGGATGATCAGATATATCACGATCGTGTTTTTATTTATAAACATGATGTCGATACCGATCAAGATGGTTCTGAGGCTGGTTTTTCTTATTAAGTATGTATGGATAACTCCCTGGTTTAGTATTTGATTTCAAGTCATTAAGTGCAGGTATACGGTAACAGGTCATTCTAAAAGCCTAAAAAAACTCTTGAACATGGCGAATGAGAATAAAAATAATTCATCCCTCAGAGTCTACCTCTTTGTGTTTTTCAGTGTAGTATTGTTAGCTCTCTCGGTGTGGGTGGTATGGGACGATGAGTTTGGCCTGAGGCCATGGAAAAAATACCAGGAAGATTACAAGACTCTTAAGCACGATAAGTTGGAGCGTGACTACAAGAAGGCTGTCGTTGAATTCGAGCGATCTGGGGGTCATAAAAAGCTTGCCGAGCTTGAAGCAAAGCTCGACAAGGCTGAAGCGGCTTTTCAAAGCAAGGAGACCCAGGAAAAGTACGCCAGGCTGAACAAACAGCTGGATGCGGCTCATGAGGCGCTGACAGTTACACAAAAAGAGCTGCGGAATTTAAGAGGTCAGTTTCTTGAAACAGAGTACTACTTCACCAAAACCCAGCTGCCTGAATACAAGGCTAAAATGGATGTGCTTCAGCGTCAGATTGACTCTGTGGGATTGCGTGTAGCTGCTCAGCAGAAGATTGAGGATTCATTCAAAGAATCGTTATCAATTGTGACGGCACCAAAAGCGGCGATACAGGGTGAGATCGAGAAAATGAAGAATCCTCTCGAAGAAGCAAAAGAGAAGATTGCCAAAAACGAGAAGGTCTCTGTGGAGATCAAACAGATTCATATCCCGGATATTGACAAAGCTGATCGTTGCCAGTCGTGCCATATTGGTATAGACGCTAAAAGTTCGGTTTCATCTGTTCAGCCTTTTACAAAGCACCCTCTCAGTGTTATCTATCTTGAAAAGCACGATCCAAATAAGTTTGGCTGTACCTTCTGCCACCGTGGTCAGGGGCGTGCGACCACCACCGCTGAAAAGGCGCATGGTAATATAAAGCATTGGGATGAGCCTATGCTTTCCGGCGATATGACTCAGACCTCGTGCCTGAACTGCCATGGAGATATCAAGGGTCTTCGCGGTGCAGAGAAGATTATTAAAAGTACCGAGCTTATTAAAAAGTATGGTTGCTACAGCTGCCATAAGATTCCTGGTTATGAAACTGTCGGTGATGTAGGTCCGATTTTAACTGAAGTCGGCACCAAGGTTAATTATTCATGGGAAGTGAAGTGGCTGATGGATCCAAAGTCATACTCATCGATATCGAGGATGCCTAAATTTTACTTTACCCAGGATCAGGCTGAATCTATTGCTGACTATCTGTTCAGCATGACAGGGACGACTCGTCATGATATAGATAATACGAAGACCAAGCCTGATGCCAAGCTGGTTGAGGCAGGTAAAGCATTATGGGCTCAGTCACGCTGTAATCTTTGCCATGTTACCGGTGGAAGAGGCGGCAATAATGTAAAAGTCTATGCGCCTGAATTAAGCAAGGTCGGTGGCAAGGTGAACAAGGAGTGGTTGTTCAAATGGATTAAAAATCCAAATGCCTATAACCCTGGTACCAAGATGCCGAGATTCCGCTTTACTGATGAAGAGATCAACTCATTGGTCGCCTTCATTACAACCGAGTACCAGGATGAAGATATGGAGTATAAATATGTTCAGCCTGTAGAGATCAAGCCAGCATCAATTGCCAAAGGTAAAGAGCTGGTACAGAAATATGGATGCTATGGCTGCCATAAAATGCTTGGAATGGAGGATATGGTTCAGGTAGCTCCATCTCTGAAGAAACAGGGAGTTACCTTCCTGAGAAATGCTGAGATGCGTGAAAAGATCGGAATGGAACTCTCATCCATCGGCAGCAAGCCAGTAGATATGCTTGATTTCGGTAAGATGAAAAAGTCGATATCAAATGACCGTCTGACCTATATCAAACAGAAACTGAGAGATCCAAGAGGTTACCGCCTTGGTCTTCGGATGCCGAATTTCAGGTTGGCTGAATCAGAGATCAACGAACTGGCCTCTGTGCTCTATGGCTTTACTGATGCCAATGTTCCTACCCGTTTCCTTGTGCCTTCACGGCAGGAGCTTGACAGGATGGCTGGTGTTTCGTCGTACAAGTTTACGGGCGACTTCGCCAAAGTTATTGCTGATGTCAAATGCACAAACTGTCACATGATACGTGGTATTGGGGCAGACTATGCGCCGGATCTCTCCTTTGCAGGCAGTAAACTTCAGGAGTCCTGGATCCGCAACTTCCTTGCAAATCCAGATGTAATTCGTCCGCTACTGCAGCAGATGCCTAAGTTTGGTTTGACATCCGGAAAACCTTTAGCCAAGGTCACCATGCCAAGGTTTAATCTTGGAAAACAGAAGGTTGAGGACACGAATAAAACAGATGTTGATGTTGTGATTAATTTCTTCCAGCAGGAGCTTTTGTCAAGTGATATACCGAAAGATATACCGAAAATCACCTCGTTGACACTGCCGGAACAGATCACAAAAGGCAAACAGCTCTATGATCTCAAGGGCTGCAAGGCTTGCCATCAGATTGGTACGGATGGCGGCGCTCTTGGACCTAATTTGACGAATGTCGGTAATCGCCTGAATCCCGGCTTTATTTTCAAACATCTTGAAAATGCCCGTAAATTCAAGCAGGATATCGTTGAGCCTAACTACGGATTCACAGAGACGGAAAGAATTTACTTAACAAACTTTTTGATGACCCTGAAACTGAATACTAAGTGATGCAAAAAACCTTAAACATCAGGAAATTCGCCGCGCTGGCAGTACTCTCGCTGCTTGTGGTTGCTGGATGCGGCAAGAAGCCGGGAACATCAGGAAAAGCTGACCTTAAAAAAACGATGACGGCTGCTGATTCAGCCGTCACGGCAACAAAGGTACCCTATGCCCTGAAAGAAGGTAAGCGGCTTTTTTCTCACTATTGTGCGGTCTGTCATGGAGAGACAGGTGACGGAAGCGGTCAGTACTATGGGTTGACTCCTACGCCTGCCAATTTCACGGATAAGGCTTTTATGAAGACCTTGCCGGACGAGAAACTCTTTAAGGCGATAAATGAAGGATCAGCCTCTGTTGGAAAGTCCAACATGTGTCCGCCCTGGGGCAAATCATTTCACACGGAGGAAACAGAGTTCATTGTTGCCTATATCAGAACACTCGCGGGCAGTTGAGCATTATCGTGATGTTGTTTTTTTTGTATATTTTCATGCAGGAAGAATATTTATTTAACACATAAAAATTGATGGAGTAAAAAAAATGTTGAATTCAAAAAGCAAGTTTTTAAAATCAGCACTGTTAATGACAAGTTTCGGGTTTATTGCCTCGAATGCATTTTGTGCTGGAACCATTACCGGTAACGTCGATGCAAGCATAGCAAAGTACAAAGCTGATGCCGTTGTCTATTTGAAAGATGTAAAGGGCCCTGTTACCCCAAAACATGTATCGGTTGATCAGAAAAGTCTTGTATTTGTTCCTCATGTAACGGCTGTACCTGTAGGATCAACTGTTGACTTTAAGAACAACGATAAAGTAAATCATAACATCTTCTCAGCATCACCAACTAAAAAATTCAATCTTGGTACCTATAATCCAGGTATGTCCAAGCCGGTTACCTTTGATAAACCAGGTGTCGTTAATTTGCTCTGCAATGTCCACTCAGAGATGTCAGGCTTTGTTGTTATAACAGAAAATCAGTATGCGGCTGTAACCGAACATGATGGCAAGTTTACCATTGATAATGTTCCTGCTGGCACATACAAGATCACTGCATGGAGTGAAAAACTCAAGGCACAGGAGACCACAGTCACCGTTACTGATGGAAAAACTGCTACTGTCGCTATCAAGCTGGCAAAATAACTCCCATCTCTCATACAGTTAAAACCAAAAGAGGAATCTGTTTTACAACAGGTTCCTCTTTTGGTTTTATGTAAAGTGGATACCATAATAAATCCCTCCAAACCTCTTCTCGTAGATTATCCTCTAACATTGCCGTTAATAGAAATGTTGAAGAACGATTACATCGCAATAAGCTCTCAATTGAAAGAAGCGATTACTGTGTTTGTCTTGAAATATTAAGCGTTTTTTAAGAGTGCCTTAATGTTCCATTAAGCTCTTATTCATTACTATGATTGCGTGAATAGCTTAATGCGCAGCGTATTAGATATCCTTCTGCCGGCAGATGTATGGTGTCGAATTGTTGTGTGTGGCAGTTTTATACTCATGTCTGACCGGCAGATTTTTTTTCCTCTCTTTTAATTGGCTGTTTCTGGTGCAACATTATTAAAGAAAACATTACATCTATGATAAATATTCAGCGAAAAAAATTCAGGGTTTTGTTTCTGGCTTTACTCTTTTGTATGAGCTTCACTGCTGTATCGTACGCTCTTGAAGCAGGCAGCAAAGCGCCAGATTTTGAATTAGAGGGAGCTCAGGGTAAAGTAAAGCTTTCGAATACACTTGGTTCTGTTGTCTATGTTGATTTCTGGGCATCGTGGTGTGGGCCTTGCAGACAATCATTTTCATGGATGAATGCCATGCAGGAAAAATACCGTTCGCAGGGATTGAAAATTATCGGTGTAAACCTTGATACCAAAAATGAGGATGCCAAAAAGTTTCTGGCACAGATACCGGCAGAATTTACCGTTGCGTTTGATTCGAAAGGAGTTACCCCTAAAAATTACGGAGTGAAGGGCATGCCTACCAGTTTTTTAATTAGCAGAGATGGTAAAATTGTTTTTCAGCATTTAGGATTTAAAGAGGCTGATCGTGATAATCTGGAAAAACAAATTAAGGCTGCACTGGAGGCGAAAAAATGAAAAAGGATTTAATACAAAAACCACTCTATGCTCTTCTGTTGATGATTATGCTTGGCCTTTCTGGATGTGCAATTGGAACGGCAGTTCAGCCTTGGGAAAAAGAGACATTGGCCAGACCTGAAATGACTTTTGAGGGTGACAAGCTTGATACAGCTTACACCGAGCATATTTATAGCAGCAAAGAGGCTGCTTCCGGTGGAGCCGGAGTTGGCGGTGGTGGCTGTGGATGCAATTAGCATAAATTTAAAATTTAGGATACTGTAATGAAATCCGTCACGAAAAAATCAACAAATGTAATTGGAGCAGCCCTTTTTGCAGCAGCGATGGCCCTGCCATCATCTCATTCTGCGTTTGCTGAAGCCGCACCGGAACGTGGTATCGTCAGTTTCAAATACCTGAATTACGAAGACAGTCAGCCAGATGCGAAAAGAATTGGAATTAATGCCAACTCGGTGACAGGATTGGTGCCCGTAGCCGGTGAGTGGTCCGTCGGGGTTACCCTTACCAACGATTCGGTTTCAGGTGCATCTCCGGCATATCATACCACAAACATCACACATATGACTGACCTGCGACGTGCCGTCGATCTTCAGCTTACCCGCTATTTTTCAAAAGGAAGCGTGACTTTTGGCACCAGCTATTCCAAGGAGAACGATTATCTCTCCCGTAGCTATTCAGCGCAGGGAAGTTTGTCAACTGAAGATAAAAATACAACAGTTACACTTGGTTGCAGTATCACCAATGATGATATTTTCCCCGCATATTTTGAAGGAGATGATGAAAAAAAACAGACATATGCTGGCATTATAGGTGTTACAAAGGTGCTTACAAAGAATGATATTGTTCAATTAAACGTCGGTTTTTCAAGGGGCAGTGGCTATTTCTCAGACCCGTATAAATGGTTTGACTCAAGGCCACGTGAACGAAACAGCACGACCATCTTAACCCGATGGAACCACCACTATGATGGAACCGACGGCACAAGTAGGTACTCTTATCGTTTTTATACGGATTCATTCAGTATCACAGCGCATACTTTCAGTGCTGAATATGTTCAGCCACTCTCTCATGAATGGGTTGTTACTCCAGAGCTTAGATTTTATTCGCAAACAGCAGCAAATTTTTACCTGCCTGATCCAATAGAGCCCTCTGTTGATGCAATATACTATTCAGGGGATCAGCGCCTTTCAGCTTTTGGAGCAATAACAGTAGGTATAAAGTTAGCAAAGCGGATAGCTAAGGAGTGGCTGGTTGATGCCAAATATGAGAATTATGAACAGCGTGCAAATTGGAGCCTGGCCGGTGGAGGTGACTCTGGACTGGCCCCGTTTAGCGCCAGAAGCATACAACTTGGGGTTTCGCGGGAATTTTAGTTCTCAATCAAGTAGTAACTAATTTTAAGAATAAATAAAATGAGATAATTATGGCTGCTATAGATTTTATTTCAGGTGCGAGTAAACCGGTTGTAGTTAAGCCGCCAGTAGTTGTCACTCCACCGGTTGTAGTTACTCCACCGGTTGTAGTCACCCCGCCGGTTGTAGTCACTCCACCGGTTGTAGTTACTCCACCAGTAATCGTAACACCGATTGATACCACACCGCCGACAGTTTCTTCTTACAGTCCTGCTGTTGGGGCGTTGGGTATCGCTGTTGGGAGCGATATTGTGCTAACCTTTAGTGAGGCAATACACATTGGAGCAGGAACGATAGCCATTCATAGTGGATCGGCAAGTGGTACAATTGTGGCAAGCTATGATGCTGCGACGAGTACAAACCTGACGGTATCTGGCAATACTCTCACTATCAACCCGACATCTGATCTTGCGAGCGCTACGCACTACTTTGTGACACTGGCTTCAGGCTCCATTAAAGACTTGGCAGGGAATAATTATGCGGGTACTACGGCCTACGATTTTACAACGTTCTCTCCGCCAGTTGTTGCTGATACCACACCACCGACAGTTTCATTGTATAGTCCTGTTGTTGGTGCGTCAGGTGTTGCTGTTGGCAGCGATATTCTTCTTACGTTCAGTGAAGCTATACAGAAGGGCACAGGCGTAATTGTCATTCACAGTGATTCGCCAACTGGCCCGGTAGTGGCGAGTTACGATGTGGCAACGAGCACCAATCTTACAGTTTCTGGCAGTACTCTCACCATAAATCCGACTGTTGATCTTGCAAATGGTACTCATTATTTTATCACCCTTGCATCCGGGTCCATTAAGGATGTCGCAGGTAACAGCTATGCAGGTACCACGGCCTATGATTTTTCTACGGTACCAACTCCTGTGGTCACTCCGAGCGATACCACCCCACCGACAGTGGTTGCTTTCAGTCCCGCTGCAGCGGCAACAGGAGTAAGTGTCAGCAGCGATATTATTATTACCTTTAGTGAATCAGTACAGAAGGGTACAGGGGCGATTGCGATTCACAGTGATTCGCCAACAGGAACTGTGGTTGCAAGCTCTGCTGATCCAATGACAGAAAGTATCTCAATTTCTGGTACGACGCTTACGATCCATCCGACCAATAATCTGGCGCATAATACGCACTACTTTGTGACGTTTGGACAGGGATCGATCAACGATCTCGCAGGGAATCACTTCGATAGTACGGCGTCTTACGATTTCACTACTGTTTCGGTACCGAATGCAGGCACAGTTCATGGTATGAGTGATGCAGGACCTGCCTTGGTAGGAGTAGGTGTACTTGGTATCCTTGCGTGGGTGATTCTTTAATCAGTGGTTATGGTATTTATAAGTTGCAGCATTCAGTTTTATGAGAAAAAGGCTGATTGGGAAAAGAACATAACAACATCAAAAATATGATATCGGGTTCTACAACAACGTCAGCGTTTTTTGGCGCTGCTCTCGCGACGGCCGCGATTGTTTTGCCATCGTTGCAGTTTGCCTATGCAGAAGCTCCGCCGGAAAGAGGTATTGTCAGTTTTAAATATCTTAATTATCAAGATAGCCAGTCCTTTGGAGAGAGTCAGTCAGGAGCAACGCACTCTGGAGGCACTGAGTCAGGAGAAAGTACATCAAAAAATAATACGCACATTCATGATGTTATTTCTGGAGCATCTACTGTATCAACCACTACAGGAGGCACATCTACCGGAGGCAGATCAACAGGCGGAACTGCTGTTTCGGGGAATCAGAACCGGATCGGAGTCAATGCCTACTCAATAATGGCGTTAGTACCTGTTGCAGGTGAATGGACCATAGGTACAACCCTCACCTCTGATTCTGTTTCTGGTGCATCACCCACATACCATTCATCAGGGTTGGCAAAGATGACGGATTTACGTCGTGCAATCGATCTCCAGCTTACCCGATACTTTTCGAGCGGAACCTTGAGCATTGGTACCAGCTACTCCAAGGAGACCGATTATCTTTCTCGTGGCTATTCCGTTCAAGGGAGTCTATCGACCGAAGATAAAAACACAACGTTAACTCTTGGTGGAAGCCTCAACAATGATGACATTAATCCTGTTATTCCACCTTATGCTGAATATCACAAAAAGGTTTATGCTGGAATTTTTGGCATTACCAGGGTTTTGTCAAAAAATGATATCATACAGCTGAATCTTGGTTATGCAAACGGTAACGGTGATTTCACTGATCACTATAAGCTTTATGACAACAGGCCAGACGAGCGCAATAATTCTACACTTGTAACGAGATGGAATCATCATTTCGAGGCTACGGATGGCACAGCCCGGCTCTCATATCGATATTATTCAGATACCTTTGGTATTCGGGCGCACATGCTTGGTGCTGAATATGTTCAGCCACTCCGGAACGGCTGGACGGTCGCTCCATTGCTCCGGCTCTATTCTCAAACTGAGGCTGATTTTTATGTTGCTGCTGGAGCAGCAGAAAGAGCAAATTCAACTGCTCCAACTCCACCTCCAGTTAATGCACTCTATTATAGCGAAGACCAGCGACTTTCAGCTTTTGGGGCTGTCACACTCGGCCTGAAGGTGAGCAAACAGTTGAATGCTGACTGGCTGGCGGATGTGAAAATCGAGGGATATGAGCAGCGAAGTCAATGGGCTTTAAGTGGTAAAGGAGATCCTGGATTGGCTACTTTTACCGCGAGGAGTATTCAGGTTGGTCTATCCCGCTTGTTTTAACACAGATTACTTCACTATAAATGAGGATTGCTATGTCATGTAACGTTACAAAAGCGATAGGATCCATTATTTTGATGCAACTGATTGCTTTTTATAATCTTCATGCAGCCTCTTATGTCCAGGGATTATCCTTTGCGCTCGCCCCTTCATTATCACAGTTCACTTATCAGGAGCCGGGATATATGGAAGACAAAGGCGTCATGTATGGCCTTACAGCTTCTTATACATGGCGCGGGGAAAAGCTGGGCCCTGTTGAGATGATCAAGGCAGAAATTGCCGCTTCATGGAGCTCGGTAGATTATACGTCGATTAATTCCGGATCAATCAATGGTATTCCAGATTCAATGATTGAGACCAGGGCTCTGATGGGCACAAATCTTTTCCCTGAAAGCCGGACAGTGATCACACCTTATGCTGGATTAGGGTACCGCAGGTTGACCGACAAGTCAGAGGGGATGATCTCCACATCGGGAGCTTTTGGTTATGACAGGCAGGCAAATTACTATTATTCACCCGTTGGTATTGAAATTTCATCTGATTTTGAGAAAGGGTGGTCGTTGGGCGGTTTGCTGGAATACGACTTTTTTATTAATGGTACACAGATCACTTCCATTCCCCAGGATATGCGTAATAATGGATCTACTGTTTCGAGCAACTTCACCAATGCTCAGCATGGTGGATATGGTCTGAGAGCATCACTCAAGATCAAAAAGAAAATTGACAATGCGTATGCTATTGTCTTTGAGCCATATTATCGCTACTGGAATATCAAGGTATCCAACCCTGATTCTGTTGTTATAACAGATTCCCAGCTTAATCAAAAAACAATCACAGTTGTTGAGCCTGCAAATAACTCTTCCGAATATGGTATAAAGGTTGAGCTCAATTTTTGATTCCAGAATGAAGCCTTTTTTTGTTTTAAGCTGGCGGAATTATGGATTTTTATTGTAATATTGCGATTCTGGGTAATAGCTGTTAATCTTCTGTAAAATAGAAGATTAACTGATACAACTGTTTTTATTCCCCTGTTTATTTACACATAAAACTTTATTAGCGGCACATTTCAGTGCTCTGACTGGCCATGAAATGACTTTGTGCTTGATTTTGTGTTATTTCATGGCATGTCTGTTTTTTTTAACCAAACGTTATGACGATGATAAACAGTCAGCAAAAAAAAATTGCTTTACTCCTGCTTGCGCTTTTATTCTGCATGAGCTTCAGCGCAAATATATATGCGCTTGAGCCTGGCAGCAAAGCACCAGATTTTGAATTGCCTGGAGCGCCGGGAACAGTGAAGCTTTCGAGTACAGCGGGTTCGGTTGTCTATGTTGATTTCTGGGCATCGTGGTGCGGACCGTGCAGGCAATCCTTTTCCTGGATGAATGCCATGCAGGAAAAATACCGCTCACAGGGCCTGCAGATTATTGGAGTTAATCTTGATGCAAAAAATGAGGATGCCAAAAAGTTTCTGACACAGATTCCTGCTGCGTTTACCGTTGCGTTTGACTCAAAAGGTGTTACTCCTAAAAATTACGGGGTTAAGGGTATGCCTACCAGTTTTCTTGTTGGCAGGGATGGCAAAATTGTTTTTCAGCATTTAGGTTTTAAAGAAGCGGATAGGGAAAATCTTGAAAAACAAATTAAGGCTGCATTGGAGGCAAAAAAATGAACAAAAAGGTCATGCAAAAACCGCTTTATGCTCTTCTGTTAATGATTATGCTTGGCTTGTCTGGATGTGCTCTTGGAACAGCAGTTCAGCCTTGGGAAAAAGAGACTTTGGCCCGGCCTGAAATGACTTTTGAGGGGGACAAGCTTGATACTGCCTATACCGAGCATATCTACAGCAGCAAAGAGGGGGCTTCAGGTGGAGCAGGTGTTGGCGGCGGCGGATGCGGATGTAATTGAGATAATCTTCAAAATAGGACGACTATGGTATCGGTTTCGACAACGAAGTCAACGTTTCTTGGCGCTGCTCTTGTAACTGCAGCTATGGCAATGCCATCATTACAGTTTGCCTATGCAGATGCTCCGCCGGAGAGAGGTATTGTCAGCTTTAAATATCTCAATTATCAAGAGAGCCAGGGAGTAGTCACTCAACCCGGGAGTAGTTCCAGTGGGCTTAATGCTATATCGGGAGCATCTTCAGTGGCTCCAACGGGTACTTCAGGCACATCAGGAACTTCATCGTCTGGATCCCAGGACAGGATTGGTGTTAATGCATACTCAGTCATGGCGCTGGTTCCGGTTGCCGGTGAATGGTCTGTAGGAACTACCTATACTTCTGATTCGGTATCGGGTGCATCCCCCACCTATCACTCTTCTGGTCTGGCAAAGATGACTGATTTACGGCGTGCCATCGATCTCCAGCTTACACGGTATTTTTCAAGGGGCAGTGTAAGTTTTGGTACCAGTTATTCCAAAGAGAGCGATTATATCTCTCGCGGTATCTCTCTTCAGGGAAGTTTGTCGACGGAAGACAAAAACACAACATTGACTCTTGGCGGCAGTTATAATAATGATTCCATCAATCCAATTATTCAGCCCAGTTTTGATGAGAAAAAGCAGGTTGCAACCGGATTGATTGGGGTTACACGGGTGCTAACGCCGCAGGACATTGTTCAGCTTAATTTTACCTACTCAAACGGCAAGGGTTATTACTCAGATCCCTATAAACTCTATGATAACAGACCAAGAGACCGAAACAGTGTAACAGCGTTAGCCCGATGGAACCACCATTTTGAT
This sequence comes from Chlorobiaceae bacterium, assembly GCA_012972835.1. Lineage (GTDB taxonomy): Bacteria > Bacteroidota > Chlorobiia > Chlorobiales > Chlorobiaceae > Chlorobium. Next base: position 38,872 of record JABDHK010000045.1, read on the forward strand.
GATAATGGTACAGACGGCACTGTCCATCTCTCCTATCGCTATTACTCCGATACTTTCGGTATCCGTGCTCATACGTTTGACGCTGAATATGTTCAGCCATTGTATAAAGGTTGGACAGCTACTCCACTGCTCCGGCTCTACACACAGAATGCAGCTGATTTTTATGTTTCTGTTGGTGCTGCCGAGGTGGCAGACCCAACGCAACCAACGTTACCGCCGGCTGATGCCCTCTATTATTCCGAAGACCAGCGGTTATCAGCTTTTGGCGCAGTTACGCTCGGGATGAAGGTTAGTAAACAGATTAATAAGGATTGGCTTGTTGATGTCAAGTATGAGCAATATGAGCAACGTGGCCAATGGAGCTTGTCGGGCGGTGGAGATACGGGTTTGACGCCATTTAAGGCAAGAAGTATTCAGGTTGGTCTCTCCAGGCAGTTTTAACAGATCGACAGGGATTATAGATAACTTTTATTAGCAATGATCACATCTTTTTCAACAATAACGTCAAAGGTTCTTGGTGCTGCTTTTGTAACTGCAGCTTTGGCATTGCCATCACTGCAGTTTGCCTGCGCTGAAGCTGCACCGGATCAAGGTGTGATCAACTTTAAATATCTGCATTATCAAGACAGTCAGATTGGTAATGGTGTAAGTGTGATAACCGGTGCATCTTCAGCTGGATCGTCAAGCCGGATGGGGGTCAATGCCTACTCAATGATGGCGTTAGTGCCTGTTGCCGGTGAGTGGTCTATAGGAACAACCTACACCTCTGATTCAGTTTCTGGCGCATCACCAATGTACCACTCCTCGAACCTGACAAAGATGACTGATTTACGGCGTGCAATCGATGTCGAGCTTACACGCTACTTTTCAAGCGGTACCTTGAGTTTTGGTGCTGGCTATTCCAAGGAGTCCGATTATCTTTCCCGCAGCTACTCTCTGCAGGGAAGCCTCTCAACAGAAGATAAAAACACAACAGTTACTCTCGGTGGCAGCCTGAACAGTGATAACATTTTTCCGGTTACCAATCCAAATGCAGATTACAAAAAGAAGGTCTATGCAACTATTTTGGGAATTACAAGGGTCTTGACCAAGAGTGATATTGTTCAGCTCAACCTTGGATACTCAAATGGCAATGGTGATTTTTCCGATCCCTATAAGTTCTGGGATAACAGGCCAACCCAACGCAACAATACAACGATATTAACTCGCTGGAACCATCATTTTGAATGGAGTGATGGTACAGCCAGGCTTTTGTATCGATATTATTCAGATACTTTTGGTATCCGGGCACATACATTCGAGGGTGAATATGTCCAGCCTCTGCGCAATGGCTGGACAGCTACTCCATTACTCCGTCTCTACAGTCAAAGTGAAGCTGACTTTTATGTTTCTGTTGGTGCTGCTGAAAAAGCAGATCCTACACAACCGACGCCACCCCCACTTGGTGCTTTCTATTATTCCGAAGACCAGCGCATGTCGGCTTTTGGCGCAATCACCCTGGGCTTGAAGGTCAGCAAACAGTTGAATCATGATTGGCTGGTCGATGTTACATACGAGGAATATGAGCAGCGAGGCCAATGGAGGTTGAATGGCAACAGTGATCCCGGATTGGCACCGTTTGGCGCCCGAAGCATTCAGGTTGGACTGTCGAGAAAGTTTTAAGGGGCTTCACATTGACAATGGATAATGAATAATGGACATTTTTCGGTTTGGGTTTGAAGCAATGGGCAGCGGCTGTGAAGTAGTTATTGCGTCAAGCAGTAAAAAAGAAGCGCAGTCAATTGCCGGTACTGCTATTGAAGAGGTGACGAGAATAGAGCGCAAGTACTCCCGTTACAGGCCGGAAAGCATTGTTTCGCGAATAAATGCCGCAGCGGGCCTTGAAAGTGTTGAGTGTGATGATGAGACACTCTCCTTGTTTCACTATGCTGATACGTTGTACGAAAGCAGCGGTGGCCTGTTTGACATTACTGCAGGTGTTTTGCGCCATGCCTGGGATTTTAGTAATCCGGTTGTGCCCGATCAAGCCTTGCTGTTCAAGCAATGCCGCTTGATTAACTGGCAGAGTGTAGAACGTCAAGGCAATTCTGTTCGCCTCCCTGTTGCTGGCATGGAACTCGATTTTGGCGGATTCGGCAAAGAGTATGCGGCTGACCGGGCTGCAGCTTTGGTTCATGGAAAAGGGGCTAAGAATGGATATGTAAACCTTGCCGGAGATATAAGGGTTGTTGGCCCCAAGCTTGACGGAGCTCCATGGATGATCGGGATTCAGGATCCGCGCCATAAAAAGCGTACGATAGCTTCGATTCCTCTTTATACCGGTGCATTGGCGACAAGTGGAGACTATGAGCGCTTTATTGAGGTGGACGGTAATCGCTACTGCCATATTATTCATCCCCGATCAGGCTATCCAGTAAAACATTGGCGTTCAGTAACTGTTGTTGCCCCATTAGCCATCACTGCAGGGAGCTACTCGACCATAGCAATGCTGAAGGAGGCTGACGGATTAGCCTTTCTTGATAATTCAGGAATGGGATATCTGGCCGTGGATTCTCTGGGAAAGATCTATCACAAAAATGCATAATGAACAATGAAGTATTTCGCAATTATCTTAGGAACTGATTAGAATGAATCAATTTTCACTCAAGCGAACAGCAACACTTTTCGTTGTTTTCATGGCATTTCTTTTTCGGGTCAATGCCTGTTTTGCAGCTGATTTTCTTGACCCTGAAGAGGCTTTCAAGGTCAAGGCTGAGCTGAACAATACCCACTCTGTGGTTGTGCATTGGGATATTGCCAAAGGGTATAAATTGTATCGCGACAGGGTGAAGATTGGTATCGAAAGTGGCAATGCCCAGTTGCAGACTCCTGTTTTACCAAAAGGTATCAAGGTCACTGATCCTTCAACCGGCGAGACAGTTGAGATCTACCATGACAAACTGACGGTAGAAGTGCCTCTTGTCAAGGCCGATGGTATTTTCAGGCTGAATGTTGAATATCAGGGGTGTGCTGAGGATGGCCTCTGTTATCCGCCAATGACTCGCCTTTTCACGGTGGATTCGAACCAGCCCGGGGTATTGGTGCAAGCTGGCGATCAGCCGGGTAAAGGCGCTATTGGAGCTGAAAAATCAACTCCACCATCTCAGCCAAAAAGCGCTTCACCGAAAGAGAGGGTGGCGGACAATGATCTTTCCCTTGCCAAGGATACTCTTGCAGGTGGGAGTTTATGGAAAATCGCTCTTGCATTCCTTGCGTTCGGCTTGCTCTTGTCGTTTACACCATGTGTTCTGCCGATGATACCAATTCTTTCTTCGATTATAGTGGGAGAGGGAGAGGTTAACCGACGCCGCAGCTTTTTAATGGCGGTTGCTTACTGTCTTGGAATGGCGTTAGTCTATACCAGTCTTGGCGTTGCTGCTGGATTAGCTGGCGAGGGGCTGGCTGGAGCCTTGCAAAAACCATGGGTGCTTGCGGTGTTTGCGCTTTTGCTTGTGCTTCTTTCTCTCTCGATGTTCGATGTTTACCAGTTGCAAATGCCGATTTCTATACAAAACAAACTTAACAATACATCACGTCATTTAAAGGGTGGTCGTTTTGCCGGGGTATTTGTTATGGGTGCGTTATCAGCCCTTATTGTCGGACCTTGTGTTGCTGCACCACTTGCCGGTACACTGGTCTATATAAGTCAGACGCGTGATGTGATTCTTGGTGGTCTGGCTCTCTTTTCGATGGCAATGGGGATGAGCGTTCCCCTGCTGCTTGTCGGTTTGTCAGCAGGAAGTCTCCTGCCCAAGGCTGGAGTATGGATGATCGGCGTGAAATATGTTTTTGGGCTTTTGTTGATAGCTGTTGCCATCTGGATGGTCTCCCCGGTTCTGCCAGTTTCGGTTCTTCTGCTTCTCTGGGGTGCTTTTGCTATTCTGTGCGCTGTTTTTCTTGGTGTTTTCACAGCGTTACCAGCCAAACCTTCGATAGCCCAGCGTTTTGGAAAAACCTTTGGTATCGTCTTGTTTATAGTCGGGGTACTGGAGCTTGTCGGATCGGCTTCAGGCGGAAATAATGCACTCGAACCGCTCTCACCGATTCATACAGCATCGACAGTCAGCACAGAAGAGAAGGGAGTGAATTTTACCCATATCCGAACGGCTGAGGAGCTTGATCGAGCGCTGCAATCAGCAAAAACACCTGTAATGCTTGATTTTTATGCTGACTGGTGTGTAGCATGCAAGGAGATGGATCGGTTTACCTTTCATGACCCAAAAGTCATTGAGCAGCTTAAGAGCCTTACACTGCTTCAGGTTGATGTCACCGCAAATACTGGTGATGATCGTGCACTCATGAAGCGTTTTGGGTTGTTCGGCCCTCCAGGAATAATTTTCTTTAATAATGAGAAGGAGATTCCTGAAAGCAGGATTGTTGGTATTCTTGAGGCGAAAAATTTTATTGATCATGTCACCAGGCATGTGAAAAGTCATTAATCGACTATCTATAAAATAAGGGGTGCGATGTCTTTTTATTCACTTTTTGCTCCCTATTACGAGCAGGTATTTCCATTCAGAAATCAGGTATACTCTTTTCTAAGGACGTATTCGGGCAGACCTGGGGATGCTATGCTTGATGCTGGATGCGGTACGGGCCACTATTGCGGTATGTTTTTACGTGACGGCTTCCGGGTAACGGGGATAGATCTCGATCCGATGATGATTGATGCCGCTTCTGCAACCTATCCGCAAGGGTCATTCCATTGCATGGATATGGCAGGGATAGGTTCCCTTCAGAGCTCGTTTCAACTGATTTATTCCATAGGTAATGTTTTAGCTTATCTTCCGCATGAAGAGGTAGAGCAGTTCCTTCGTGCGGTTCATGCTGCTCTTGAAACGGGAGGCTACTGGGTTTTTCAGGTCGTGAACTGGGACTATCTGTTGACGCTGAAGGAATATTCTTTTCCGGTAAAGAGTATTGCAGGGGGCTCATTAACCTTTCATCGTCGTTACTCTCTTATCTCCCCCGAACAGGTAATTTTTGACGTGAAGCTTATCTCATCGCAAGGCATAACAGTGTTCAATGAACACTCCAAGATCTATCCATATTCCACGGAAATCTATCTTCGTCTGCATGAGGCCGCAGGGTTTACTTTGGAAGGCATTTACTCAGGGTTCGATAAATCACTGTTTGTAAAAGAGTCTGACTCTGCGCTTGTCCTGGTGTTTACAAAGCGGTAACGTAAAGCTGATCGTAAGCCTAATCGTATGCTTCTATACGAACATTTGCAGTTCCATTGCCAAAAAGCCCGATCTCTTTAGCTGCCGCGGGTGAAACGTCGATAATTCTTCCTCTCATGTGAGGTCCGCGATCATTGATGCGCACCACGACATTTTTTCCGTTTTCAAGATTGATAACCCTTACGCTGGTACCAAAAGGAAGGGTGCGGTGTGCGGCGGTTAAGTGGCTGAGGTTGAATGACTCGCCACTCGCTGTTTTTTTTCCGTGGAACTCTTTGGCGTAATATGATGCTTTTCCTTCAGCAACAAGATATCGTTCTGCGGAGGCTATGGTTTTACTGGTGGTTGACGATACAGGACTGGCACTGCTGTTTTCAGGTAACCACTCCATTTTGGAAATGGCTGGGTCGGAAGGTTCCGTTGTTTCTGCGGCCTGAAGCGTACCTATGTTGAGTGCAGCACAACTGAAAAATATAAAGAGTGCTGAAAGATAATATTTGGGAGTGAATTGTTTGATTTTCATCATAAAGCCATGGGTTTGAGCGTTTTATCAAACGTTGCCATTCCAACCGTTTCCGGTATCTCTTTGTCATGGTATTGCATGGTAGCGTCATCAACCCATGGGAAAGAACTCCATTTGTGCATGGAGTTGCGGGCGTTCTGCTCTATAGTACGGATTGAAAAAGGACCCATCAATACTGAGTGGGCAAAAAAAGAGATGCCCTGGTACTTCGATAAACGACAAGACTATAAAATCCTCAACGTATCAATATACAAAAATCTCCTCTCAATACATCATATTTTTGAGGATTATAGTAGTAAAATCTTTCTGCATGGCTAACATGCAGCAAGAGCCAAATCAGCCAGTAATGGATGCCGAGAAGCCCGATTTGAGTGTCTCAAGTTTTACGCGCACTGTTCCAGATTTCATGATACCGATCTCTTTAGCTGCATCAGTAGAGAGATCGATGATTCTTCCTTTGACAAACGGCCCGCGATCATTAATGCGAACAACCACGTCTTTGCCATTGTTCAGATTAGTTACTTTTACCCATGTGCCGAACGGCAACGATGGATGTGCAGCGGTTAATTTATGTGTATTGAAGGTTTCACCGTTTGCAGTCCTTCGGCCATGAAACTGATCAGCATAATAGGACGCTTTGCCTTCCGCAACAAGAGAATGTGTGTTGTTTTTGTTTGAAGAATCTGTGGTTGACCTGTCACTTGCTCGCTGTGCGGCTTCAACAGAGTTATTTATTGGGTTAAAGTGTTCACTGATACCTGAAAATTGTATACCATTCAGGCTTAATAACAAACAAACTGAAATCAGTATTGCAAAAAAAGATAAAGAAAAAGATGGTTTTTCATGCGTCATAAGCTCACAGTTTAAAGGTGCTGTTTATTCACAGTACTCAAGCAAAAAAGAGATAAAATGAATAAATATTAATATGCCATTCACTCCTCTGCTGTGTGTCAATATAAATAAAATAAATCAAAGCAAGCAACATTTACTGAAAACCTCTTTTCTAAAGGGTTTATGGGCAGTTTTAATGCGATATTATCACAATATCCGCTCATATCTCTTGGCGCATCGCTGTTGTATTGGCTGGCGCGTCGAGCTCTGTTGGTCTGTTTTGTATCCGCTATAATGAATATTATTCATTATTTTTTAACGGCACTTTTTCAGTAATGATTGTAAACGGCTTTTTAGTCATTTAAAACTGATAAGGTGATTAAAAACGAGGATTTGAAGTGCAGTCCGGAGTCAGGGCAAAGATCAGGATTCAGGTTCGCTTTGTTGGCTTAGTTATTTGATATCAGTGTTTTCAACTATTGGTTATATTATGTGACTATGTTATAAACGCAGTAGCCCGATCCTTCCGCGGCGGAGTTATAGCTGTTCTCTGGAGTAACTGTTTTCTGATCTTCACTCATTCACGATTATGATTTTTTTTATCAATCATGTCAACACTCTCTGAACATCCAGATACGGCTTTACATTCAGGACAACCTGGTCTCAAACGGCTTGCCGGGCTCTCTCTTGCTGCCCTTGGGGTGGTATTCGGTGATATTGGTACCAGTCCTCTTTATGCTCTTCGGGAGTGTTTTCATGGCGAGTATGGTATTCCTGTTACACATGCGAATGTTCTTGGTGTTTTGTCCCTGCTTGTCTGGGCTCTCATTCTGATTGTCAGCCTTAAATACCTTACCTTTATTATGAAAGCAGATAATGATGGAGAGGGAGGAATTCTGGCCCTTACAGCATTGATTATCACACAGAGCAAGAAAAATGGTTATGAGCGCTGGTTTCTGGTAGCAATCGGGTTGTTCGGAGCTGCATTGCTTTACGGTGATGGGATGATTACTCCAGCCATATCAGTTCTTAGTGCGGTAGAAGGGGTACAGATTATTGCACCGGCATTCAAGGATCTTGTCATACCAGTCACCATTGTTGTGCTTGCCGCTCTTTTTCTCTTTCAGCATCATGGTACTGCGAAGGTTGGTGCACTGTTCGGTCCGATTATTTTTGTATGGTTTGCTGTTATCGGCATACTCGGTTTAGCTGAAATTCACCGCTATCCAGAGGTACTGCAGGCGATACTGCCCTGGTACGGCATCTCTTTTTTACTCACCAATCATTTACAGGGTTTTATGGTTCTCGGCGCGGTTTTTCTTTCTGTTACCGGAGCCGAAGCACTCTATGCCGATATGGGTCATTTTGGTAAACAACCTATACGATTGACATGGGTGCTTCTGGTGCTTCCTGCATTGTTGTTAAACTATTTTGGGCAGGGGGCTTTGTTACTGAACTATCCTCATGAGTCTCATAATCCATTTTATGGTCTTGTTCCTTCATGGGCAATGATTCCGATGGTGTTGCTTGCTACTTCTGCAACTATTATTGCCTCTCAGGCGCTGATCACTGGTGTTTATTCGTTGACTCAACAGGCAATCCAGCTTGGGTATTTTCCCCGTCTGACGGTAACGCATACTTCGGCCAAACATATTGGGCAGATTTATGTACCCGCGGCAAACTGGTCGTTAATGATTGCAACCATTGGCCTGGTTGCTGGCTTTGGTTCTTCCAGTCGACTTGCTGCGGCTTATGGAGTTGCCGTTACAGCAACCATGCTTATCTCTACCGTTCTTTTCTATTATGTTGCCCGTGATCTTTGGAAGTGGAACAGGAGTGTGCTCGATCTCATGATCACTTTTTTTGCGATTATTGACCTCTCTTTTTTTGGAGCAAGCATGAGCAAGCTGCTGAATGGCGCATGGTTTCCGCTGGTCATTGGTTTGGCAGTTTTTACTCTTATGATTACCTGGAAACAGGGCCGCATTCTTCTACTCCAGCAACTTAAGGAGCGTACATTGACTGTCGAAGAGTTTCTGCAGAGTCTCTTATTGCAAGGACCTCAAAGAGTGAACGGTCAGGCGATCTATTTGACAGCAAATCCTGATGTGGTTCCAATGGCTATGCTGCATAATCTTCGTCACAATAAGGTTTTGCATTCGGAAGTGGCACTGTTTCATTTCAGCATAGAGCGGGTGCCGAGGGTTCGGGGTAGTCGTAAGGTTGAGGTAACAAAGCTGAGTGATGGTTTTTTTAAAGTTGTAGCGCGATACGGATTTCTGGAATATCCGAATATTCGTCAGGTTATTGCCCTGGCAAATCATCAGGGACTGAACTTCAGACCGGAAGCCATAAGCTTTTTTCTGAGTCGCGAAAAAATTGTCACTGGGATAAAATCGAAAATGGTTATGTGGCAAAAAAAACTCTTTGCCATAATGGCTCGTAATGCACTCAGTGCAACCGCCTATTATAATCTTCCTGCAGGCCAGGTCATTGAGATAGGTCTTTTGGTTCAGATCTGAATCATCTCATGGCAAGCGTATTTAGCTGAAGTGCAGCTTTAAATCTGCGTAGCAAAGTAGCTCATTAAGCTTTATATTAAAAAAGTATGTGTTATACGATCAAGTCTCCTTGAATACTATGTTAATGATGAAAGAATCACACTCTTCTATTCCGTCAAACAGCGGATTCAGTCAACGCCTCAGGGAATACATTCTGAAAAAGCATGGTTCAATCAACTCGTTTTGCAGAACAACCGGGATAAAATATCCCGCACAGATGACTCCGTATCTTAAAGGAAAATGTTTGCCTGGCAAAAAAATGCTGGACCGGCTTGAAAAAGATGGAGCTGATATCCAATGGCTGCAGAGTGGTTATTCAAAAGCTGATGCCTTTGCTCCACTCAGCAATGCCTTGGCGATGTCACGGTATCGAGTTGAAATAGATAATCTTTTCCGGCACGTTCGTCTGGATTCTGGCAGTAATTTTGGTATGTACAAGCCTGATATTGATGCTTATGCCGTCTTTGATCATGCTGAACATCTTGTTGATATGACAGGCTCGATTGAAACCTTTTTAGGGTATGAAAAAAATGCCTTGTCAGGAGTTGCATTGGCAACGCTGATTCATCCTGAAGATTATGTTGCTGTGCATAGTGCACTTCAAATGCCCCGATCAGGAGATGAAATTGTTTCTTTTCATTCACGATTTCTTTCGGGTGAAGGGGTCTACTCTAATGTAGAGTGGTGTGTCTCAATAAACAGTAAACCGATGTCAGAACTGAGTGAATATGCCGTTATTTTGAGGCGATTGGGCAATTAGCATTTTTTTCATGTTCAAGGCTTATCCGGCGATCAGCTTTCTTGATGACTCTATAATTTCACTTAAGGAACAAAAAGTGAGGAGTATGTATGCGGCTTATTCTCATGACAGGGAAAGGGGGTGTCGGGAAGACTTCGATGGCTGCCGCCACCGGGTTGCGCTGTGCTGAACTTGGTTATAAAACGCTTGTTCTGAGTACCGACCCCGCTCATTCACTTGCCGACAGTTTCGATATTGAGCTTGGTCACCAGCCAAAAAAAATTTGTGACAATCTTTGGGGGGCCGAGCTTGACGTGCTTCAGGAGCTTGAAGAGAACTGGGGAATGGTCAAGCGCTACATTACCGAAGTGTTAAAGGCAAGAGGGGTTGATGGTGTACAGGCTGAGGAGCTTGCCATATTGCCCGGTATGGATGAGATATTTGGACTTGTCAGGGTGTTCCGCCATCATAAGGAGGGGCATTATGATGTTCTGATTATTGATTCTGCTCCTACGGGTACTGCGTTAAGGTTGCTGAGCATTCCTGAGGTGGCTGGGTGGTACATGCGGAGGTTGTACAAGCCGCTGGAAAATGTTGCCATATATCTCAGGCCGCTTGTGGAACCTATTTTCCGCCCTCTTGCAGGGTTTTCGCTTCCGGACAGGGAGATGATGGATGTGCCTTACGAATTTTATGAAAATATAAATGAGCTTGGCAAGATTCTGATCGACCATACCGTTACCTCGGTACGGCTGGTAACCAATCCTGAAAAAATGGTGATCAAGGAGTCAATGCGTGCTTATGCCTATCTTGGACTTTATAATATCTCTGTTGATCTGGTGATATCAAACAGGATTATTCCTGAAGAGGTGCATGATCCCTATTTCCGATATTGGAAAGAGAACCAGAAAATATACCGACAGGAAATTGTTGATAATTTTAGACCTCTTCCAGTGAAGGAGGTTCCTCTCTATACCCGTGAAATATGTGGTATGGAAGCACTTGAAAAGCTCAAGGAACTGCTCTATGGAGATGAAGATCCCGCGCAGGTTTATTTCAATCAAACTACCTTCAAGATTCGACCGGCTGCTGGAGGGTTTGATCTTGAGCTCTATCTTCCGGGAATTCCCAAAGAACAGATAGGCCTCAGCAAAAGTGGTGATGAGCTGACCATCACTATTGGTAATCACAGGCGCAACATGGTTCTTCCTCAAGTTCTTGCAACATTGAGAACAAACGGCGCAGAGATGGATCATGATCTCCTTATTATCCGCTTTGTAGAATAATTTTCGGGTGTGGATCAACAGGTTATGGAACGGTAAAAAAAATACCTTTTTTATATGGTATTTTTTTTATACATAGCAAGATTATATCAATAATACTAAAGTTCGGCTATTCTGCCGGAAAGGAGGTCGAGATGATACAATTCAGGGTCGGTGACAAAATTGTTTACCATAAGCCTAAAAGCTCTTATTGCCCAGGTCCAAGGGCCAAGCAGGTTTTTCCTCTCGAACATGGTGAGGAATATCATTATGTGGTAGACAAGTTTTGGAAAATCGTCCAGGTCAATAATGATCGGACACTCGATGTGATTACCAGGAAAGGAAAAAGACACAGGCTTGAAGCCAGTGATCCCAATATTACCAAAGCTCGCCTGCTTCAATATATTCTCTATCGAAAACGCTTTCTCGAATTGAACGAGGTGTTGTGATTTTGTGCTTGCCTTTACAAGGGCAGATGGGGTTATTATTTTGGTATGGTTACAAATCTTGCCTCTCTCAGGATTGCCCAATCAGAGGTTGCCTGTTTTCCTGACGGGAGAATAGTAAGAGGTGACAGAGTTGCATTATTGAAATTTGCATCCGTAATGTTTGCTCCTTTCAGGTTTGCCGCTTCAAGATTTGCCGCTTCAAGATTTGCATCAAAAAGCGATGCTCCCTCAAGATTTGCCCCGCACAGGTTTGCGCCAGCGAGCATGGCGCCGTAAAGAACGGCTTGTGATAGATTTGTCTTGCTGAGATTGGCCCCTTTAAGAAAGGCTCTATCAAGGTTTGCGCCCTCAAGATTTGCACCTTGCAGTTGGGCGGATTTCATGTCGGCTTTATGGAAATTGGCATGACCAAGATCCGCACCTGCCATGTTTGCATTATTGAGATCAGCTCCTTCAAAACTGGCGCCTGCAAGAGTAGAGTTTTGGAGATTGACTCCTGTCAGACGGGAATTTTCCAATTTAACTTCTCTGAGTGTTATGCTTGTTTCTGGGTTCTTGCTTCTCATCTGATTCCATGATTCAACATCTTCGGCAATCATTACCTCCTGTTTTCTGCTCTTGTTTGCAGTTTTTTCAGCAGTGGGTATCACTGCAGTGTCCTTAGTGTCTTCAGACTCTGCAAGCTCAACAGGAGGTTTGATGTCATAGCTTATCCGTGTTGCTTCAGCTTCCTGGACAAATTTTGCATTGTGCAGTGTGCTCCACTGTAACGTCGCTTTATCTCCTGACGGGAGGATGGTATTGTTTGAGAGCGTTGACCCGGAAAGATTGGCCTGATCGAGGAACATTGCTCCTTTGAGGTTGCTTCCCTTCAGGTTTGCATTTTCAAGATTTGCTTCAAAAAGAGTGGTATTGGCCATGTTCGCATTGCTGAAGTCTACGTTTTCCAGCATGCTCCATCTCAGGTTTGCACTCTGAAGGTTTGCTTCAACGAACTTTGCGCCTTTCATAAACGACCTTTTCAGATTTGCCTTGACCAGGTAGGCGCCCGATAGGTCACTACCCTTGAGATTTGCTTTTTCTATAAATGCCATCATGAGGTTTGATGCCTTCAGATCGGCCATATTGAGATTTGCTCCACTCAGTTCTGCCCTGACAAGAACAGCTCTACTGAGGTTTGCTCCGGCCAGGTTCGCACCTTCAAGTTTTGCCTTGTAGAGATCAATACTTTCGCCGGGTTTTGCAAGACGCATGGTATTCCACTCTGAAACGCTTCTTTTAAGTATACCGATGGTTTCATGATCAAATGCAGATGCCGCTTGAGATAGCAAAAGCGTTATACCGGAAAAGATAACTGCCATAATATTACGATGATGTTTCATAGGTGGTGTTTTGATAATTGCTGTATTAAAAAGCCTTTCAAGAGTTCTCTTCAGAGTGTAGGTCGCTGTTATTTTTTAAAAGTAATGAAATTAGTACGGTGTACCGGAAACTTAAATGCAGCGGCAAGAGGTTTATCTATTAATACTTTATTTAATAATAAGTTATTTATAATCTATTAATTGACTTTGTCATGCCTGAAAATACAGTTTATAAAGGTAAAGTTCTTGTCGCAGGCGCCACGGGTAGAACCGGGCAATGGGTGGTAAAACGGCTTCAGCATTACGGGATCCCGGTAAGGGTTTTTTCAAGGGAGCGGGAGAAGGCGTTGCGTCTGTTTGGTGAGAGTGTTGAAATTTTTACCGGTAAAATTCAGAGTAGTGTCGATATTGCTCATGCGGTCAAGGGTTGTGAAGCTGTGATTTCTGCACTTGGTTCGAGTTCGGTTACTGGAGAATCGTCGCCAGGTGATGTCGACAGGGATGGGGTGATCAGACTTGCCGATGAAGCTGCCAGGGTTGGTGTAAAAAAGTTTGGACTTGTAAGCTCTATGGCCGTTACCCGATGGTATCACCCGCTTAATCTGTTTGCCGGAGTATTGCTGAAAAAATGGGAAGCCGAAGAGCATGTGAGGAAGGTATTCTCAACTGGCGGACGTTCATACACCATTGTGCGGCCCGGGGGGTTGCAGGATGGAGAACCTTTGCATCATAAGCTCCATGTTGATGTCGGTGACAGGTTATGGAGTGGGTGGATTAACCGTTCTGATGTTGCTGAGCTTCTTGTTGAGGCATTGTGGCTCGAAAAGGCAAAAAATAAAACCTTTGAAGTGATCAATGAGTCTGAAGAGTTGCAGGCAAGTCTTGAGCACTGTTATGATACCATCTCCTGAATACCGGAGTCAAAGATTGTCAAGGGTACGAATCAGCTCCTGTCCGCTGAAAGGCTTTTTAAGTGTTGTGTGTGCGCCAAGGGCATCGGCCAGAACGAGATAGTTTTCTGCACCGACTTGTCCACCGCCGGAAATGGCGATTATTTTTATCGCTGGATATTGTTTTTTAACGTCGATAATTGTTTCAATACCCTCTTTTTCCGGCATGACCAAGTCGGTAATCATAACAGAAATGTCCTTTTGTTCTTGCAGAAGAAGAAGGCCATTTTTGCCGTTGTCAGCATCGAATACGGTATGGTTTTCTCTCTTCAGTATGGTAGTGATAAATTTTCTTACAGCCGCGTCATCGTCTATAACAAGAATTTTCATGATAAAAAGGTTACATGAATTGTTGCTTTTTGCTCGTTCATTAATTTGATAGCCCTGAGCCGATATTTATAAGGAAGATACATGTTTTCGCCATAAATAATTACCGGGATTGCGAAACTCTTTTTTTAAACAAAGTCATATCGATACCTACAGTTACTAAAAGATTTACTAAAACCGACACAGAAATATACCAGGTCCATGCAAGTCCCAGAAATTTCAGGACGAATACAATGCCCATACTGGCAACCAGTCCGATGCCAAGAGATACTGGATTGAAAGTTCTTTTACTTTTTGATAACAGAAAGAGTCCCAGAAGTCCACCGTAAGTGAAGGATGCGATTTCAAGGCCGACCATAACAATAGCATTGTTGCCCGTGTCAAACAAGAGTGCAATAATAATCAGCAGGATTGCCCAGACAAGACTGATAAGCCTTGAAAAACCGAGCGAAGCCTTTCCGCCAAGCATGTCGTTCACCGTTGAGGAAGCAAGAGCGTTGATAGCTGAACTGTGTGTTGACATGGCTGCAGAAAGGACGCCGGCAATCAGCAATCCTTTTAATCCTGCAGGAAGATAGTGTACAATAAAAAAAGCAAATTCCCGGTCTTTTTGCATGGTGGCCCCGTGCATGAAGATTGAGATAAGTGAGCCTGCAAACAGAAAAACAGAAAACTGGAAAAAAACAAAAAATCCACTGCCAATCATGGCTTTTCTGGCCAAACCAAGATCTTTGCAGCCGAGCACACGTTGCACCATCATGTAGTCAACCCCGTGCGATGAAAGAGAAAGGAGTGCTCCGCCGATAAATGCACTGAAAAAAGAGAGAGGGTTGGTTAACAGATGAGTGTCGGTATTGATGATGTTGAGTTTTCCAGATCTTTCGAGCGATGCCATTATCTCAGGTATACTTTGATCCATGCTATGAAGCAGGAAAACAATAGAGAGAATTCCTCCGAGGAGGTAAAGAGCGAACTGAAAGCTTTCAAGCCATATCACGGTTTTGATTCCTCCCGAAAGAGTGTAGACAAGGGTGACAATGCCGATGATCATGATTGAGAGTGGCAACGACCAACCGGTAACCACCTGCACGACTACACCGGCAGCTAGAAACCTGATGCCATCCCCAAGTGTTCTGGTGACAAGAAACACCAGGGCAGCTAATTTCTGCATACCTCTGCCGAACCGTATACCGATTACCTCATAGATAGTGCTCACACCATGTTTGAAATACATCGGCAAGAGGACGAAGCTCACCAGAATTCTGCCGATAATGTAACCCATTGCAAGTTGCAGGAAGCTCCAGTCGCCCCGGTATGCAAGACCGGGAATACTGACAAAGGTCAGTACCGAGGTTTCTGATGCGACAATGGAGAGCATCGAAATAATCCATGGCATATTGTGGCCGCCGTGGAAATAATCACCGGAATTTTTATTGCTTTTACCATGCCAGAGACCGAAAAGGGTATTGCCAATGAGAAAGAGAGTAATGATGGCAAGATCGATGTTCTGCATAGTCTGTGAGAATTCAGGAGTGTTAAAAAAGGTATCAAGAGTGCTCAAACCTCAATGGTGAAAGCATCTCCTTTTTTTGGTTTAATCGTACAAGTGAAAGCCTTGCTTGATTCCTGAAAATTCAGTTTCATCAATCTGCCATGAGGCAAGAATAGTGCTGGTATCAGAACCGCTCACTATTGCTGAGCGTATATTACTGTTCCCGGCAAGGAGATCGAAGGCCGGAAGGTTATCGTTGAATTCATATACACCGTTGAGAAACTGAAGATGTTCCGGGTAGAGTTCTTGCAGTGCGGCAGTCATCGCAACTCCAGTGGCAAATGAATTGAATCGGGAGTGATCGGTAACCTGCAACCAGATGCCGCCGATAACTTCCCCGCAGAACTTATGAAATGTTGGTTTAAACCATACGGGACGGAAAAGAACTCCTTCGAGTCCATACTCACTACACCGTTCAGCAAGTTCACCGGGCTTGATGAACGGTGCTCCAGAAAGCTGAAATGGGGTTGTTGTGCCTCTCCCTTCCGAAACATTCAATCCCTCAAACAGGCACATACCCGGATAAACCTCGGCAGTAGCAAAGGTTGGCATATTGGGTGAGGGTGGAATCCATGGCAGGCCTGTTTCAGGGAAGAGCATGGAGCGGTTCCAGCCTTCCATTGTGATAACGCTCAGGTTACTATCGAGTTGTTTAAAGTCACGGTAGAGGTGGGCAAGCTCTCCTGCGGTCAATCCGTGGCGCACCGGTACCGGGAATATGCCTACAAAGGAGTGGAATGCTGCATCAAGCAGAGCTCCTTCGACAATGCTTCCACCCAGGGGATTCGGGCGATCAAGCACCATAATTTCTATGTCCATGCCGGAAACTGCCTCCATAAAGAGTGCCAGTGTGTTCACATAGGTATAATACCGTGAACCAACATCCTGAATATCGAACACTATGAGGTCAAGCTGGTCAAGCACTGCCTTGTCAGGCAGAAGTGAGTCAGCACTGTCACCGTACATGCTTATCACTTCACAGTCAAGTTCCGGCTGGTAACGGACGGCAATCTGATCCTGTTCAGTCGCAAAAAGTCCATGTTCAGGCGAGAAAATTTTTCTGAGATGAAGCCCTCTCTCTTTCAGAACATTCCATGAGTATTTCAATTCAGGTGTTACAGAGGTCTGATTGACAATGAGCCCTATCTGCCTGTTACGAATACTGTTGGTATTTCTGAGCAGAATGTCAAGTCCTGTTGCTACCATGAGCTGATATTATTTTTTTTCGGAGTTTCCATCATTGTAGTGCTGTAAGGATCGACAACAGAATTGATAATAGTGCTTCCCGGCTTGATTGTAACCCCGGGCAGCAGCACTGAATTCATTATGGTAGAGTGTGCTCCTATGTGGCATCCTTTCCCTATAACCGATCCGGTAATTTGCGTATCGTTATGGATTACAGCTTCCGGAGAGATTGAATGCGGATACATGCCAATTGTCAGTTCCATGTTGTTTGACATTGAGGTGATCACTGAGTTTGTATCAAGATTTGCATGCCAGTAGTTCTGCATGGTGCCGATATCCATCCATAATCCCTTGTGCAGGTAGTGGCTGAGGCCGCCGTTATCAATAAGCCCGGTAAATCCTGTAGTAACTATGCTTGAATACTCCTCTTGCAGAAACCGGAAGATCTTTGGACTGAGAACAGCTATTCCGGTATAGATGTACGAAGAAACAAGTCCGGTATTGCGCTGGTTTCTGAAATCTTTGACAAGACCATTTTCGATCCCTATATGCCCTATTGTTTCGGCTTCCGGCGTTTTATAGAGAGCAAGGGTTCCAGGCCTGCCTGACTGTTGATGGTGTCGTATGAGTGACCTGAAATCAATATCCGTAATAATGTCGCTGTTGACCAGCAGAAACTCCTTTGTTCCAAGAAGTTTCTCACATTTTTTCAGACCTCCGCCTGTGCCAAGAATAACAGGTTCTTCTGAAAACGTGACCGTCAGATCGGGTAGGTTACTGGATCCGATAAACTCTCTTATAGCATCGCCATGATGGTGAATGTTGCAGATAATCTCAGTGATTCCCGCCTGTTTCAATAAAAAAAAGATATAGAAAAGACTGGGAATATTGAGAATCGGTATCAGAGGTTTCGGGATATGATCGGTTAAGGGGCGCAGGCGGCTGCCAAAGCCTGCTGCAAGGATAAATGCTTTCATCTGGCGGTGTCTTCAAAAAGCGGCTGCAGGATTTGTCCAGCGGCTTTCAGCTCCTTTCTTGCATCGATATAATCGGGCAGATAGTTCAGTGTTGGAGCAATCGAGTGCTGAAATGTATTTTTTTTTAAAATTTTGGTCTGGTAACAGAAAGTTCCTACGGCCTTTATATTTCGTTGGAATGCCATAATATCAAAATAAAAAAGATATTCATCAAAGCTCATTGCAGTCAGCTTGTTTTGGCAGAGAGCATTGTAGTGATAAGCCTTCAGCTCCTCGGTCAGAGCGGTATCAAGCTTGATATAGGAGTCACTTATCAGTGAAACTGCATCATATTGCGGCAAGCCCATGCGGGCATCCTGAAAATCAATAATTACCGGTTTATCACGGTGAACCAGAATGTTGCGGCTATGAAAATCCCGGTGGTTCAGCACAAAGTGACGTGGTTTGACAAGGATCTCTGCAATAGTTTCAAATTCACGACGTAATCTCCCGGTTGAATGCTGGTCAAAGAGGGGAGAAAAGTAGTCAAGCAGCCCATGTTGAATAAAAAAATCAAATTCAAACATAAGTTTGTCATGATCAAAACTGATGCTGAACGGAATTTTGCTGTTTTGTCCGCTTATAGCTTGAAACGTAACGAGGATATCGATGATCTCCCGATACCGGCCCGGAATAGTGTGCTGAAGTGAAGAACCGAAGAGGTCCTGCAGCAGCAGATCCCCGCAATCCTCAAGAAGCAGAAGGCCTTTTGCGGCATCAAAGGCAATTATTGTCGGAACAGGAATGGCATGACGGGAGAGGAGGTTGTGCACTACCAGAAAAGGGTAGCTTTCGGGCGATGACCCTTCAAATATGGGATCGTAACAGGCAACGAAAGAGCCTTTGGCTCCTTTTACCCTGAAATATTGACGGCTCGAGGCATCACCCTCTATTTTTGTAATGGAAAGAGTATTGCCGCAATGAAGAGTGAATTGGTCAGCGATATTTTGTTTGATGAACATTGAAGATTCCGTTATGGAAAGCAAAAAAAAAGCGCCCTATACTTAGAGTATAAGGCGCTTTTTTTAAAAAAGAAGCAGCTCTTACTTTTTAGGAGCAATAGCTGATGAAACGCTCTGCAGAACCTGGGTAAAGGCATTTAAAAGGTTTCCTGCAAGATCGGTGACTGTTTTTCCAACAGGTTCAATAAGCGATGTTGCTGTTTTGATTCCGCTGGTGAGCAAATCGACCTGTGACTGGGCCAGTTTGCCTACGGTTTCAACAAGATTGCTGATGGCGCCTGATACATCATTTGTTCCGTTTGACATAGTTGTTATTGTTTTAAGGTTTAAAGGAAAGTGTTTTTGGTAAAAATTGATCCCGGTGTATGTTACCGTTTTTATAATAATTTAAAACATTTTCATGTGCAGAGCAAATAGAAAAGTATTTATGCAAGACTTTCAGTTCACTTATGCATTGATGGCAGGATATCAAGTTGGCAGAAGAATAGGTGGTAGGATTTTTTCAAATTCTATCGCTTGGGGAGCTCTTTTCTCAGTGTTGGTTTTCCGTGAACCTAATTGTTTTCTCTGCCACACCGATGAAACCGGTAGGCATAAATGTGCAATTTCTTCAATTGAACGGTGTAATGTGTATTAAAAGCGCTTTTTTTAGCCAGAGGCCCTTCCTATTGAGCTGTTTTATGTAATATATTTCCATAAAGAGGTGGCTGAGTTATTTTGCCACTGTAGGTGATGCAGCCAAGCTGTTAATTTCAATGCAACCTTGATCACTTAATCAATGAAAGCTGTTATACTATATGATAGCAGGAAGCAGGGCGGTTCCACAGAAGCTCTTATCGATGCTGTCGGGTTGAAGCTGGCGGAATCCGGGGTATATGTGGAAAAGGCAAAATGTAAAGCTTTGGCAGATTACAGTTTTATCAGGGATTTTGATCTTGTTATTCTTGGTGCGCCGGTCTACTATTTTATTGTTTCCTCACAGCTCCTGGGGGCCTTGAACTATGGTAATCTGAAAGCCAATCTGAAAAGAAAAAAAGTAGCCTTGTTTCTGACATGCGGAAGTCCTGAATCCATGGCAAACGTTCTTTATCTTCCGCAGTTGAAAATTCATTTGGTCAGTAACAAAATTCTTGTAGAAAAAATATTTCCCCCTGATGTTCTTTCAGAGAGAGATGTAATAGATTCGTTTGTCGATGATGTTCTTCATGAGTATAATAGAATAACAAAACCCAGGGTTCTGTCAGCGAAATGGACCGAAGAGTCCCAGGAGTGGCTTCAGACTATCCCCTCTTTTCTGCAGGGAAAATTCAGAACGATGGCTGAAGAGTATGCTGATAATATGGGGTATAGTGAAATTACTCTTGAAATGCTTGAGCTGGCCAGGGATGAAATGGGCGGCACATAAATTTAATAATGGTATCCTGTTGTTGTAGAGGCGCGGACAGAGTATTATGATGAGCAGCGGAGAAGCTGAAATTATTTAAATGTAAAATGCAGAGAAGTTTATGGCAAACGAAGAAAAAAAAGGTGGGTTTTTTGCGGGATTCAGAAAAAGCAAGGTATCTGGCAATGAAGGTTCGAGTTTAAAGGCTTCTGTGCCTCCATCGAGTCAAGGGCAGAATCGCAACGCAGCACCTGAAAACAAACCATCTTCACCAGGTATAGTGCAGCCTAAACCAGTTGTGGTTCCGAAGGCTGTTTCTGCTCCAGCAGTTTCAGAGCCGGTTATTGATACCTTTACAAGTTTCAATTTTTTATGCAGCACTCTGATTGATATTGGCGCTTCGCAGTTGAAGGTTGTTGATATGACCCTGACCATGCTTTCCAGCTCAATTGCTAAAATTGCAGAAGGGTTGAAGAAGAAAGGATAAACAAGGAAACAGGAACTCTAAGTAGATCACAGACGTTAAGAAATCCACAGCTTATTAGTGGACTATAATTTTTTTGTAAATCATGGAAGTTGTTGGTAAAAGTAATGCGCACATTGTTCTTGACTCATGCCTGCATGAATCGAGCATATATTTTTCGAATCACGAAAAACTGATCAAGTGTAATCCGTACTGCAGTAACGTGAAGTATCTTATGGATCTGGATATTTTTCAGTGGGTTTTTCAGGTGGATGATCCCCGAAATCATCCAATCACTGCAGTTTTTTTTGTTCGTCAACAGGAAGAGAGTTTTACTCTTGATGATGTTGATGATACTTACAGCAAGAAGTTTGTTGCCAAGGTAAAAAACAGAGAGCACTTCAATGGTAAAGGCAAACGGATCCGGTGGCATCCTGTTCATGACCATCCTGAATTTGAAGCACCCTCTCCCCACACCTTTGTAGGGAAAGCAAGCTCCGAGATCTGTCTTCTTCATCACAAAGATGACCGTACTTCTGTCTATTTCGACACTGACATTTCTTTGGATTTTGACCTTACCTTTCCTTTGAATCTTATGCCGGAAGGCATTCTCAGGTTTATGACTGAGGCGGTCATGTCGCAGATCATGCAACAGGCAACTGAAAGCATGCTCTGCCAGGTTAAGTCAGATATATGCTGCTCTGCTGCAGAAGTGGCCATTAGTAGCGGAGGGAAATAGCTCTCCGCTTCTAATATTATCACTGATAATGTTTCATGCAGCAAAAAACTGTTTGTTCGGTATCATTTTTTTAATATTATTATACCCTTACGGGGTATAGGTATTTTTTCACTTTTATTGCTACGATTATGGTTTCATCTGTTGATTCTATGAAAGATGTGATTCTCAGGCTGAAAAGGGTTGCCGGTCAGGTTGAGGGATTGGTCAGGATGATTGAGAGGGAGGAGGAGTGTGCCCAGATCATTACGCAGTTCCAGGCGGCAAAGGCGGCTCTTGATAATACCTTTTCGCTTGTGCTCCAGCGCAACCTCAA
The DNA here is from genome assembly GCA_012972835.1 of Chlorobiaceae bacterium. GTDB lineage: Bacteria > Bacteroidota > Chlorobiia > Chlorobiales > Chlorobiaceae > Chlorobium. The sequence continues at coordinate 60,711 of JABDHK010000045.1, forward strand.
GGAGTGTATGAGCCATGACGATTCGAAAAGTGTAGAAAAGATTTTAAAACTCATTTCCAAACAGTAGAACACTATGAAGGTATATAAGGCCTTGATTGGCTTTTGTGTTGCGGGTGCCTTGACATCCCCGCTTCAGGCTAAAGCCGGTGATACATCGGTGAGGCTCTCTCTAACCGATGCCATCATGATGGCCCGTCAAAACAACTATACCATTAAGGCTGCCCGGAGCAGGATCGATCAGGCTGAGGCAAGGGTGGTTCAGACCCGTCAGTCGTCGTTGCCGAAAGTCACCTTGTCGGAGACTCTTATGGTGACCAACGATCCGGGTGCAGCGCTTGTGTTCAAACTGCAGCAGAGCTCTATACAGGCTATCGATTTCATGCCTGACAAGCTGAATAATCCCAATGTCATCAACGATTTCAATACCTCTCTTCAGGTTATGCAGCCACTGTACAACGCAGATGCCGCAATAGGCCGGAGCATTGCGTTAACCGCAAAAAAAATCGAAGAGCATATGGCAGTCAGGACTGAGGAGAACATAGGTTTTCAGGTCAGCAAAGTTTATTACGGGCTTATTCTTGCCCGAAAAAATATTGAGGCGGTTGATCAATCAATAAAAACCATGCAGGGGCACAGCAATGAGGCTGCGAAAGCCTATAGTGCCGGGTTGATGACCAAATCCGACAAGCTTTCAACAGAGGTCAGGCTTGCTGAACTGCAAGAGCAGAAACTTATGCTGCATGATGCGATAAAAGATGCGACCGACGCGCTTAGAGTAATGTTGCACCTCGACTCTGCGGTAACTATTGTGCCAACCGGAGAGCTTGTGGTTGATGGAGTACTACCGGTTGTGGATGCCAAGGTCGTGCCAGAAAACAGGGCCGATCTCAAGGCTCTCGAAACAGGTAGCCAGATTGCCGTTTTTCAAGCAGATATGGCCCGTGCCTCCCGGCTTCCCCGTTTAAACGCCTTTCTCCAGACCAATCTGCACAGTGACAATATTTTCAGCGGAGGTTCAAGTTGGGCGCTCGGTTTGAATATGCAATGGAATGTTTTCGATGGCATGGCTTCTGCTGGCCGTATTCAGGAGGCCAAAGCACAGGAGCGCGAAGCGATGTACAACTATGAAGCGGCAAGGAGCAACAGCGTTGCTGAAGTGGAGAAATCGCTTAGATCGATGAAAACTGCCAAGGCAAGAATCGCCGTTGCCGAGAAATCACTGGAGGAGGGCAAGGTCAGTCTTGAGTATATCGGAGCGCAATACAAGACCGGAATGGCCATGACCTTTGAACTCTTGATGAGGGAGCAGGCCTATACCTATGCAAAAATGAGGCTGAACCAGGCAAAATATGATTACTGCGTGGCAAAAAGTGAGCTTGCATACAACAGGGGAAACTGAGAGGCTTTCATAACTGAAGTGAAACAACGCAATGAGCATTGATAGAAAAAAAAAACTTGTACCACTCTTGCTTGCCCTTTTCCTTGTTTTTTCAGGGTGCAGCAATCATGAACCGGAGCATGTCAGAATCCTGAGCCCAGTGGCTCCTCTTGCTGTAGAAACTATTGTGCCTGTTCTTTCAGCCACTGAAGCAGGAGGGGGAGAGGTGCTGCTGGTGCCGAAATCGGCCATTTTCCACAATGGGGAGCTTACCGGCGTTTTTGTTGTTGGAACCGATAACCGCCTCTCTATGCGCTGGATAAGTATAGGACGATCCATAAATGGCGATGTTGTTGTTCTCGGTGGGCTGAATAAAGGAGAGTTTGTGGTAGGACACTATGATCCTGCACTTAATGAAGGAGTAACCGTAAAAAAGAGTCCACGTGTGACTGAGGAGGTTCAGAACCAATGAATGAAGGAATTGCCGGTAAACTTGCAAAACAGTTTATCAATTCGAAGATAACGCCGCTCTTGATGGTAGCCTCTCTCCTTGTGGGAATCATGGCGACATTTATGACGCCGCGGGAGGAAGAGCCCCAGATTGTGGTGCCAATGGTTGATCTTTATATCCCTTATCCTGGCGCAACGCCAGCAGAGGTTGAAACACGTGTGGCCAAACAGGTAGAGCGGACGTTGACCGAAATTCCAGGAGTGGATTATGTCTATTCCACCTCCATGCCTGATGTTGCACTGGTGACTGTCCGCTATAAAGTTGGTGAGGATGCCGAAAAGAGCATGGTCAAGCTATGGTCGACCCTGATGAAAAATATGGACAAAATGCCCCAGGGCGTTCAGTTCCCGTTAATGAAAAAGGTCTCGATCGACGATGTCCCTGTGCTTAATCTCACCTTCTGGAGCAAGAGCAAGGATCCATTCCAACTCAGAAAAACAGCAGTTGAAGTTGCCGAAGAATTGAAAAAAATAAAGAATATCGGTGATGTTGAAATAAAGGGTGGGCTGAAGCGTCAGATCAAGATTGTGCTTGACAAGGGAAAACTCCTGAAATACAACGTCAGTCCGCTGCAGATTACCCGTCAAATTCAATTGGCCAACAGCCAGATGACCTCAGGTGATTTCAAGCAGATGAACCAGGAGATTGTTGTCCGCACTGGAAAGTTTCTTGAAAGTGCCAGCGATGTTGCCAATATTGTTGTTGGTATCTACGGTGCCTCCCCTGTTTATCTTCATGATGTTGCCACTGTGGTTGATGGACCTGAAGAGGTCAATAACTACAACTTTTTTGGATGGGCCGCAGCAGCTCCGGCAGGTTCGGTTTCAGGAGAGTATCCCGCGGTGACGCTGACGGTTGCCAAGCGCAAAGGAGGAGATGCCTCGGTGCTTGCCGACAAGGTTCTGGCAAGGGTCGACGGTCTCCGTCATACCATTATTCAACCCGGTATAACGGTGACTGAGACAAGGAACTATGGTGCAACAGCCTCTGAAAAAGTATTTACCCTTCTTGAGCACCTTCTCATGGCTGTTGTGGCTGTAACCATTGTAGTAGGATTCTTCCTTGGCTGGAGAGGCTCACTTGTTGTTCTGGCATCGGTACCAATAACTTTTGCCCTTACCCTGCTGATCTATTACCTGCTCGACTATTCACTCAACAGGGTTACCCTTTTTGCGCTGATCTTTGTTACCGGTATTGTTGTTGACGATTCAATTATCATTGCCGAGAACATTCATCGTCACTTCGCCATGAAGCGGCAGCCAAAACTGCAGGCCGCCATTACCGCGATCAATGAGGTGGGTAATCCAACCATTCTGGCAACCTTCACCGTCATTGCCGCAGTGCTGCCGATGGTCTTTGTATCCGGTCTGATGGGCCCTTACATGAGCCCGATGCCGATCGGTGCTTCACTGGCCATGATATTCTCACTGCTTGTTGCTCTGATTGCAACTCCATGGCTCTCTTTCCGTCTCCTGAAAACCGAGAGTGGTCATCACGAAGAGTATGATGTTACCAAATCCGGTTATTACAAGGTATTCAACACCATACTCTCACCGTTTATAGAGAGCCCTTTAAAACGGTGGCTTGCTTTCGGTGTTGTAGGATTAATGCTGGTTGGTGCAATTGCTCTGGTGCCGCTCAAGGCTGTGCAGATGAAGATGCTGCCGTTTGACAACAAGAACGAGTTTCAGGTTATTCTTGATATGCCGGAAGGTACCTCGCTTGAGCAGACTGCAAGAGTAACCAAGGAGATTGCCCTCTATCTGAAAACCATTCCGGAGGTCAGCAGCTACCAGTACTATGTCGGTACCAATGCACCCATTAATTTCAACGGCCTTGTACGTCACTACTATCTACGCCAGAAAGCCAATATGGCCGATATCCAGGTTAATCTTGTTCACAAGGGTGAGCGCAAGGCGCAGAGTCACGATATAGCCAAACGGGTCAGGCCGGGAGTTCAGCAGATTGCGCAGCGGTATAATGGGAATGCCAAAATAGTGGAGATTCCGCCCGGTCCTCCTGTTATGTCGACGCTTGTTGCTGAAATCTACGGGCCATCAGAGAGTGAGCAGATTGCCCTTGCAGAGAAGGTGAAAACAGTGTTTAAAGCTACTCCAGGTGTTGTCGATGTTGACTGGCTTGTTGAAGCAGATCAGAAGGTTTACAATCTTGTGGTCAATAAAGATCGGGCTGCATTCCGTGGAGTGAGCGCTGAGCAGATTGCCCAGACGCTGCGTATGTCGCTTGCCGGCATGGATGTAGGGCTTATTCATACAGCAAACGATCTGGAACCTGTAACAATTCAGGTACGGCTGCCACAGTCTGACAGAACCTCACTGCATGATCTTTCCGGTATTTTTGTGCAGTCGCAGGGCATGGGAACCCTTACAACACGCCTTCGTGCCGGCGAAATGATTCCGCTCTCTGAGCTTGTGAAGGTTGAGGAGAAAATCCAGGACAAGAGCATTTATCACAAGGATCTTCGCAGGGTAGTCTATGTTACTGCGGATGTTGCCGGTGCAACGGAAAGCCCGGTCTATGCCATGCTCGACATGGATAAAAAAATCCAGCAGATCAAGCTTCCCGGAGGCTACTCCATTAATCCGCTCTATACTGCGGCCCCTACATCGGAAGATAAACTTTCAATGAAGTGGGACGGAGAGTGGCAGATTACCTTTGAAGTTTTCAGGGATCTTGGTACAGCGTTTGCAGTCGTGCTTGTCATTATTTACCTTTTGATTATTGGATGGTTCCAGTCCTTCAAGACACCATTGATCATGATGATAGCAATTCCGTTGAGTCTTGTAGGCATTATTCCCGGACACATGCTGCATGGAGCGTTCTTTACGGCCACCAGTATGATCGGCATGATAGCGCTTGCTGGCATTATGGTAAGGAATTCGGTACTGCTCATTGATTTCATACAGATCCGCAGGGCGGAAGGAATTGAGCTCAAGCAGGCAGTCATTGAGTCGGCAGCTGTCCGTACACGCCCGATTATTCTGACCTCCGGCGCAGTTGTTATTGGTTCCGTTGTGATGCTTTTTGATCCGATTTTTCAGGGACTGGCCATATCGTTGATATGGGGCGGTGTTCTTTCAACCATTCTCACGCTTGTTGTAGTGCCGATTGTCTATTACATGGCTGAAAAAAGATCAGAGAAACCTTCTATCACAAAAAAATCATGAAATTCCTCGCCATTATGGGACATGAAGAGACCCGCCCTATGGTGCGGCGTCTTTTTCAGGAGCATCAGGTGTTAATGATCAGCAGTATGGATATCAGGGGATGCAACTGCGAAAAAACAGGATCAATGGGGCAGGCGTGGTGGCCTACCGATGAGTCGATCGGTACCTATTCATCACTTTGTTTTGCCATTCTTGATGATGACAAAGCTGAAGCGATCATGCGCGAACTTGAAAAAAAACCTATAGCTGTAGACAAGGATTTTCCTGCCCGTGCTTTTCTCATGAACGTTGAAAAAACTGCCTGAAAGAGGAGTCATCCATGATTGTTGAACAGTTTCATACAGGTGGCGACAGGAACTTCGGCTACCTTGTCGCTGATGAGGTTTCGGGTGAAGCGCTGGTTATTGATGCCTCTTTTAATCCGGGCATGATTGTCCGGTTTGCTGCCGAGCACTCTGTTGTCATCAGGTTTGTTTTTTCAACGCACGGTCATGACGATCACACCAATGGCAATGATGCCATGAGGCATCTGACAGGTATCACTCCCCTCCTCTATGGTGATACTTGTCCAGCTACAGGCATCAGGGTGATTGATGGTGCACTTTTTCCGCTTGGCTCTCTTGAAGCGCAAATCATTTATACGCCGGGTCATACAAAGGATTCTCTCTGCATTTATATCGGTGATGCCCTGTTTACTGGCGACACCCTCTTTACGGGGAAGGTCGGGGGTACAGGCACTGAAGAGCAGGCTTTAATGGAATACCACTCTTTGCACCACAAACTGTTGCAGCTCGCCGACAACACAAAAGTCTATCCCGGTCACGATTACGGGCTCTCTCCAACCTCATCCATCAGCCATGAGCGGTTGACGAATCCTTTTCTTCTTCAAAAAGATTTCAACGCTTTTCTCCACTTGAAGCAAAACTGGGCTGCCTATAAAAAAGCTCATGGGATAGCATAATTCCATTATTAGTAAGCTGTTTTTGCAATTATGGTGTTTTTTTTTATAAATTAAAATCTTGTGCCAGTTTTCATGTGCTGGCTGACCGTACCCGCCTTATTCAGCTTTCAGATATACTATCGGTACTCTATTATTGATTCTTTTGAACATTAATAAGGGATACACTCTGTGTTTTTTTAATATTTAAGCAACCTGACGACTATGGATCAGCTTATAACATTACGGACGCTGCCGGTATCTGCACTCATGCAGAAGGATTTTCATATAATTAAAGGAAGCTGTACTGTTGCAGAGGCGCTTCAGATTATGAAAAAGAGCAACGAGAGCGGTCTTGTTGTTGAACCTCGGAATGAGGACGATTGCTATGGTATTGTCACTGAAAAGGATATTCTTGAAAAAGTAATCGATCCCGGTGAGGATGTGCATCGTGACCCCTGGAATACCCCTGTTTTTCAGATCATGAGCAAACCTGTTATCAGTGTCAATCCAGGCCTCAGGATTAAGTATGCCCTTCGCCTTATGAAAAGGACCAATATCAGGCGTCTTACCGTTATGGAAAACAATAAGGTGTTGGGACTCCTCAATATGACCGATGTGCTTCATGCTGTCGAAGAGCTTCCGATTCATGACAACCATGTTGCAATGTAGCAAGGCCATCATCATGAGCGGTTTTGGAGCAGTGATGCTGGTGTGGCTATGCAGCGCACTATTCAAATCCGTATCAGGTATAGATATGTCCGGCAGTAAGGTTTTCTAAGTACTGCATTCCTCAGTAATACCAGAAAGACAATTTCAACGAGCGGTGCACTGGCTTGCGCCAGTGTACTTCTGTTTAATCAGTGAGGCCATCTTTATAGCCTCATACAGAGATTTGAGCGCATGAAACCATTTGATATTGTTATTGTCGGAGGCGGGGGGGCCGGTCTCTATGCCGCAATGGAGGCTATGAAAACCAATCCCGCGTTGAATATAGCCGTTCTGACCAAAGTCTATCCGAACCGTTCGCATACCTCTGCGGCTCAGGGAGGCGCCAATGCTGCACTTGGCAACAAGGCCAAGGACGATACTGTTGAAATGCATATTTTCGATACCATCAAAGGCAGCGACTATCTTGCCGATCAGGATGCTGTTGATGTGCTCTGTTCTGAAGCACCCAAGATAATCCGTGAACTTGAAAATATCGGGACTCCATGGTCCAGAATGGAAGACAACACCATTGCCCAGAGGCCTTTTGGCGGAGCAGGTCGTCCACGCTGTTGCTACTGCGCTGATAAAACAGGCCATACCATTCTCCAGACACTCTACGAACAGTGTTTGAGAAAAGGGGTTATCTTTTTTAACGAATATTTTGCACTGAGTCTCTCTGTTCAGGGCAGTCGTTCCAGAGGATTGATGGCTATGAATATGAAGAGCGGCAAGGTTGAGGCCTTTCCAGCCAGGACGGTGATTTTTGCTACCGGCGGCTATGCCAAGATGTATTGGAACCGATCAAGCAATGCGGCAGGCAATACCGGCGATGGTCAGGCCATAGCATACCGGGCAGGTATACCGATGAAAGATATGGAGTTTGTCCAGTTTCATCCAACAGGACTGAGAAAGAGTGGCTTGCTTGTTACAGAAGGTGCCAGGGGAGAAGGTGGCTTCCTTATCAATAAGGATGGTGAACGTTTCATGGCAAGGTATGCCAAAGAAAAGATGGAGCTTGGTCCCCGGGATCTTGTTTCACGCTCGATTGAAACTGAAATTCTTGAAGGAAGAGGGTTTGACAGCCCTGCAGGTAAATATATTCATCTCGATCTTACTCATCTCGGAGCCGATCTCATAAAATCGAGGCTGCCCCAGATACGCGAGATGTCATTGAACTTTGAAGGGGTTGATCCTATTGAGGAGCCGATTCCGGTCAGGCCAACCGCTCATTATTCAATGGGGGGAATTGATACCGACAACTTTGGTCGAACGGTTATGGATGGTGTCTATGCTGCCGGTGAGTGTGCCTGTGTTTCGGTGCATGGAGCAAATCGCCTTGGTGGAAATTCGCTGCTTGACATTCTGGTATTTGGCCGTATTGCAGGTCACACTGCTGCCGAAGAGGCCGGGAAATTTGAACCAGGCAAGATTTCAGAGGAAGAGATTAAAGCGAGTGTTGATGAGCTTAGAAGCAGCATGCAACCCTCCGGTCACTATGAGCGTTATGGCGCACTGCGTGAGGAGCTTGGTCAGACGCTTGCCCTCAATGTTGGTATTTTCAGGGAAGCCTCCTTGTTGAAGCAGGGTATACGAGATATTTCCGAATTGAAAGAGCGCTTTAAAAAAGTCCGCGTCTTTGATTCAAGCGATGTTTTCAACACCAATCTTATGCAGGTGCTTGAACTGAAAAACATGCTTGATCTTGCTGAAACTGTAGCCATTGGCGCTTTGGCCCGAGAGGAAAGCCGGGGTTCTCATACCCGGATAGATTTTCCTGTCCGGGATGACGAAAAGTGGCACAAGCATACCTTGGCGACTCTCGTTAATGGTAAAACCACTCCTGGTGAAAAACCGGTAACGATGGGACGCTATGAACTCCAGGAAAGAACTTATTAATCATTTCGCTCTCATGACGGAAATAATAGATCAGCATCAGGAAGGGAAAAGAGATGTAACCTTCCGGGTTTTTCGCTTTAATCCCCAGGTCGACAGCAAGCCCTATTTTGATGATTATACCATTTCAGCGGAAAGAGGTATTACGGTACTCCGGTCGCTGAATTATATCAAAGAGCATGTTGATCCCTCGCTCAGCTTCAGGGCCTTCTGTCAGGCAGGAATCTGCGGCTCCTGCGGTATGCGGGTTAATGGAACATCCAAGCTTTCCTGCACAAGCCAGGTATGGGATGAGCTCGATAAATGCCGGGAGCCCGGCATCATCAAGGTTGAGCCATTGCGCAGCATGCCGATAATCAAGGACCTTATTGTCGATATGGATCCCCTTGTAGACAAAATGAAGCGTTATTCCAACTGGATTGATTCGACCATGCCACTTGCCGAAATGGGCAAGAAGGAATTTCTTGTTTCAGAAGAGGAGTTTCATCGGTACGATAAGGCGACCGACTGTATTCTCTGTGCATCATGTGTTTCGGAGTGCAGCATTTTAAGAGCCAACAAAGAGTATGTCTCTCCTGCTGTACTGTTGAAATCCTATCGAATGAATGTTGATAGCCGCGATTCCATCCATGACGTGCGTCTTGCCGAACTTGTCAAGGATCATGGCGTCTGGGACTGCACGCACTGCTACCGTTGTCAGGAATCCTGCGTAAAAAGCATTCCAATTATGGAGGCAATTCACTCAATACGCGAAGATGCACTTGAGTGCAGGGGGCCAAAAGATACGAGTGGCGCCAAACATGCCGAAGCCTTTATGGAGGATATTGAAAAGAAAGGGAAACTGGTTGAGGCCACCCTTCCGATCCGCACCAACGGTGTTGTCTGGACGCTGCGGAACCTTCTGCCAATGGCCATGAAAATGATTGTGAAACGCCGGACACCACCGCCACCGCCGCTTGTAAAACCGGCTAAAGGAATAAAAATATTCAGGGCGATGTTCAGGGAGATGAGTGAACATGTAAAGCAGGATCATCTGAAATCTCATAAAAAATAACAAGGGAGAACTGCTGGATGAAGCGATATGCATATTATATGAGCTGCATCAATGAGTCCATGACCAAAGAGGTGGACCGTTCGATCGATTTTTGGCAGAAAGACCTTGGACTTGAGTTCGTTAAACTCCATGAAGGCACCTGCTGCGGGGGGAGTAATCTCGACTATGTCAGCCCGAAACATTTTGCGCTGGTCAACGCACGCAATATTGCACTTGCCGAAAAAATGGGTCTCGATCTCATTGTCTCCTGCAATACCTGCCTGATGACAATCCGTACAGCAAAGAAAAAACTTGATGAAACGCCCGCACTGAAAAAAGAGGTCAATGACATTTTGAAGAAGGAAGGGCTTGAATATCGGGGTACTTCCGAGGTTCGGCATCTCTTGTGGGTATTGGTTGACGATGTCGGTCTGGACACAATCAAGGCCAAGGTAACGGTTCCTCTGAAAAATTATCGCATTGCCCCCTTTTATGGTTGTCATATTCTCAGGCCCTCAACAGTTCTCGGCCGGGACAATCCCCTTGCACCAAGCTCGCTTGACCAGTTGATTGAGGCACTTGGCGGTCAAACCATACCGTTTGAACATAAAAACCGTTGTTGTGGCTTTCATACTCTTCTTGTCGCTGAGGAAGAATCGCTCAACGTTGCTGCCGAGGCGCTTGAAGAGGCGATCAACGCAAAAGCTGATTTTATTGTAACTCCCTGCCCACTTTGCCATACCGTGCTTGATGGCTATCAAGCCAAAGCGCTCAAGCAGGCACATATTGAGAACTCAATTCCTGTTTTTCATATTTCTGAAATGGTCGGCCTTGCCCTTGGCTACACAGCAAAGCAGCTCGGTATCAAAAGGCATATAGTCTGCTGAACCAGTGTCGCCGGGAATGAAGAGGAACAACGCTTTGCGTGCTGATTTGACGGAAAGTTTTAATAAAAGGCTAAAAAACCGTAACTTTGCACTTTTACTTTGCTCTCAGCTGCAGATAGTCGGACGTTCTGAGGGGGATCTTGTTTTGTTAAACCATCAAATTATTGCATTGCATGCTCAAAAATGATCTTTTTCTCCGGGCATTAAAGCGTCAGCCATGTTCCCGGACGCCAATCTGGGTAATGAGGCAGGCCGGACGTTATTTACCGGAGTATCGTGCTGTTAGAGAAAAAACAGATTTCTTGACGCTCTGTAAAACCCCGGAGCTTGCAACCGAGGTAACTATTCAGCCCGTTGAACTGATGGGTGTGGATGCAGCTATTATTTTTTCCGATATTCTTGTCGTGAATGAAGCCATGGGCATGAATGTCGAGATTATCGAATCCAAAGGAATCAGACTTACTCCCCCGATCCGTTCCCAGGCCGATATCGACAAACTGATTGTACCTGATATCGATGAAAAACTCGGTTATGTGATGGATGCACTCCGGATGACCAAAAAAGAACTCGATAACCGCGTTCCTCTTATTGGCTTTACCGGTGCGGCATGGACACTCTTTACCTATGCTGTTGAAGGCGGAGGTTCCAAAAACTATGCATACGCCAAGCAGATGATGTATCGTGAGCCAGCAATGGCCCATGCGCTTCTCGGCAAAATTTCAGGTGTCATTACTGCTTATGTGTTGAAGCAGATCGAAGCTGGCGCCGATGCCATTCAGATTTTTGATTCATGGGCAAGTGCACTCTCCGAGGATGACTACCGCGAATATGCTCTTCCTTACATCAAGGAGACCGTACAGGCGATCAAGGCAAAACATCCTGATACCCCGGTTATTGTTTTTTCAAAGGATTGCAATACCATTCTTTCTGATATCGCCGACACCGGTTGTGATGCCATGGGTCTCGGTTGGGGTATTGATATTGGCAAGGCACGTACTGAAATTAACGATCGCGTTGCCCTTCAGGGTAACCTCGATCCTACAGTGCTTTACGGTACTCCAGCCAGAATCAAGGCTGAAGCTTCCAAGATTCTCAAATCTTTCGGTCAGCATACCGAACATTCCGGCCACGTCTTCAACCTTGGCCATGGTATTCTGCCTGATATGGAGCCTGAACACCTGAAGCTGCTCGTCGAATTCGTTAAAGAAGAGAGCGCTCAGTACCACTAAGCGAATCACTCTTTTCCCGTCTTTTAACTCCGCCTGATGTTATGCATGAGGCGGAGTTTTTTTATTATCAATGCTCATTTGAGTTTTGCAATAAAGCGGCAATATCCGATACGCTCAAACCTGTAAGTTCGGCTATGGCAGCAATATCAATACCTTTACCAGCCATGTTTAATACAATGGCTTTTGATGCTTTTTCGATGCCCTTTTCAATGCCTTTTTCAATATTTTTTTCTGCTCCAGAGGCGATGATGCTCGCTACATCGGCAAAAGATTGCATGCGAACCTCATAGACTTGACGCTCTTCTTCATTAAACATGCGATCAATAGCCGCAATTGCTTTTACGATATTTTTGTCGGACGCCAGCTCTTTTGGCGTATGCTCCTGGTCAAGCTGATGCGCTGTCGTTAAAAAGCTGCTCCAACGATCAAGCGCCGTTGTAATTTGATGGGCTGTTTTGTTGAACTTTTTTAACTCGATATAATGTAGTTCGAAAACATCGTGCAGTTTATCATCTTTGCCGGTGGCGGTATTGATGATTTTATAACAACTGTGAACTTCCTCTGTATCAGGCACAAAGTCGTAATCGAGGATGTTGATGCTGATGGTTTTCTGCAGCTCTTTGTACATCATACCTTCACTGAGCTGTTCAGTCACCAGTTTTGCCCAATAGAAAATGGCCCGCTTGTCGAAATGGCGGTCTTCGCTGATCTGCATTTCGATGTTGAACCAGCGCCCATTTTCAGCTTTGGCCTTTATATAGAGTATGGAGAGTTTTCCTGCCCGGTAATCTGCCAGGCTATAGGGATTTTTCAATTCAACTTCCACCACCTGCTCCTCTTCGGAGACAATAGCGTTGATCAAGGAGATAAGTAAATCCTTGTTCTCTTCGCTGCCAAAGAGTTTTTTGAAGGCGAAATCAACACGGGGATTTATTTTACACACGGCTGTATCCTGTTCATAATCAAGAAACGGTAAAAAATGGTTTGCCGGCATTGAACGGCAACACCGCAAATTTACGTTGAATAAAATATAACAATTTTTTTGCTGTAAGCACTCATGCTGATGCCGTTACTGTTACTTCGATCTATCAGAACGGAAATCTGAATAGAAGTGCAACAGAATAAAATACTTTCGGCTGCTGAAGTGATTGAAGAGCTGATCACCATCAGTCGGAAGATTGTTGCCTCGTTTTCTGACGCGATGCCGCTGGATTAGAATCATTACAGTTCTGTTCATTCACCATTGGTCGCGCTTAGTTGCGTGTCCGATTTGTCCGAAAAGCCGATCTGGTAGGATCTTTTGGATTTTCATTATATTAATTGCTTGTGTCAGGTAACATATTTTTAACATCGATTTTATGACCAAGCAATGCTGCTGTTCCGACAGTCTTACCGATCGGACTCGTTTAGAGGAGGTTGTTCTTGATACAATGCTTTACAGCGCCCGACTCAAAGAGAGTGTGGCGCGCCAGAACAGTACGGTTATTGTTGCCATGGCAACAATGATTGCCGATACGTTTGAGGCTGGCGGGAAGGTTCTTCTCTGTGGTAATGGAGGGAGTGCTGCTGATGCCCAGCACCTTGCAACAGAGCTGACTATCCGTTATCGCAGCACTGTTCAGCGACCGGCACTTCCGGCTATTGCGCTTTCAACCGATACATCGGCTATTACGGCTGGGGCGAACGATCTTGGGTACGATGCGGTCTTTGCCAGGCTGGTTGAGGCTTATGGCCGTGAGGGGGATATTCTGTTTGGCCTATCTACCAGCGGAAACAGTAAAAGTGTGGTCAATGCTCTCGGCTATGCGCAACAGCATGGCATGAAAACCATTGCCCTTCTTGGCGGTGACGGTGGAGTATTGAAGGGAGCTGCTGACCTTGAAATTATTGTGCCTCATTCAGGTTCCGCAGATCGGGTACAGGAGTGCCATATTACGATAGGACATGTTATTATAGATCTTGTTGAGCGGTTACTTGGGTATTGCCATTCGTAGAAATAACTAAAAAAAGAAGATTGCCATGCAGATTAAACAGATTGAAGGTTTATTGAGTGCAAAGGATACAAGATTTGCCCTGGTTGTGTCGCGTTTTAACGATTTTATTGGTCAGAAGCTTGTAGAGGGTGCTGTAGACTGTATTCGCCGTCACGGAGGATCGGAGGAAAATATTACAATCGTTCGTTGCCCCGGAGCGTTTGAACTTCCATTGGTTGCCAAGAAGGTGGCTGTTACTGGTAACTATGATGCGATCATTACGCTTGGTGTTATTATCAGAGGTTCCACGCCGCACTTTGATGTTATTGCTGCCGAAGCTGCTAAGGGCATAGCGCAGGTTGCCCTTGATACAATGATCCCGATCTCTTTTGGGGTTCTTACTACAGAAAATATTGAACAGGCTATAGAACGTGCAGGAACGAAGGCTGGCAACAAGGGCTTTGATGCTGCCATGACGGCTATTGAGATGGTGAATCTCTACCGGCAGATTTAGTTGTTGCTGTAACGCGTGAGATTGTTCTCGATGATTTTTGAAGAGGTATTCATAAGCTCTTCTGCTGTATTGAATTGTGATGGCTGAAGAGGGGGGGCGATGATTATCCTGATTTTTCCCTTGTGGATTTTAAGGCTTTTTTTCGGGGTGATGAGATGACTGCCTATGATGGTGACGGGCAGTACCGGAGCGCCACCCTTTTGGGCTACAAGAAAAGCGCCCCGCTTGAAGGGAAGCAGTTTTCCGTCGACTGATCGGGTGCCTTCGGGGAAAATATGGACGGAACGGCCGCTTTTCAGGACTTCTGATGCAGCAAGAAGGCTCTTCACTGCCTCTCGGTTCTGTCCCCTCTTGATCATGATAAATCCAGCCTTCTTTATTACTCTGCCGAAGAGTGGTACTTTTCCGATCTCTTCTTTTGCAAGCATTCTGATATTGAGGTTAAGGGTTCCAATCAGAAGAGGAATATCAGCCATACCGGCATGGTTGCTTATAACAAGGTAGTTCAGGTCGGGATTGTAATTTTCCCGGCCTTCAATATCAATGGAAATACCAAAAAGTTTTATGTTTAAACGACTCCACCAGGCAGCTATTTTATTGAAGCTATCTCCGGTTGGATCTACAAGATTTATAAAAAAGGAGTAAATCAATCCGAAGAAAGTGATAGGTATCAGGACAAAAATAAATAAAAGTGTTCTAAAGTTCATTCTAACCAGGTTAAGAGGGTTATGTGTCAAGGCCAGTGAGAAAAGAGGCAAGCTCACTGTACTCTGAACTTATTGTGGTAGCCTGTTTCTTTTTTTCGAGCACTTCAAGCAGACGAGCAGGTATCTCGATCTCTTTGTCGAGTGCATCCTGAAGAACCTCAAGAAATTTTGCAGGATGGGCAGTTGACAGGACAATGCCAGCTTTTTTCCCATTGCTCTCTGTGGTTCGGTGCCTCTCAAGAGCGCGGAACGCAACGGCACTATGTGGATCCATGATATAGGCAAATCGATCGTACACCGACCTGATTGCTGCAAAAGTCTCTTCATCCGAAACCGCAATGCCGGTGATATCTTTGCTCATGGATGCACGGTCGTTGTGGTAGAAATACCTCAGACGTGCGAAATTGCTTGGATTGCCTACGTCCATTGCTGTTGAGCGTGTTGTGATTGTGGGACGTGGGTCGTAGCGCCCCTCATCAAGATATCGCGTCACGCTGTCGTTGGCATTTGAAGCAGCTATAAAGTGACCTATCGGAAATCCCATCCGTTTTGCCAAAACGCCAGCAGTAAGATTTCCGTAATTGCCGCATGGAACAGAAAAGAGAGGCTCACTGAAGCCATAGAGCTCCTTGAGCTGAAGGGCTGCCCAGGCATAGTAGAATGACTGGGGGATCAGTCTCGATATATTGATCGAGTTGGCTGAGGTGAGGGTCAGTTGTTCTTTAAGGGTTGGATCGATAAAGGCCTGCTTGACCATGCGCTGGCAGTCATCGAAATCGCCGTTGACTTCAAGGGCATGGACATTGCCTCCGGCAGTAGTCAGCTGCTGTTCCTGCAGGCGGCTGACCTTGCCTGAAGGATAGAGCAGAACAACCCTTGTATTGGGAATACCCTGAAATCCGTAAGCAACGGCGCTGCCTGTATCTCCTGATGTTGCAACCAGTACGGTAATAAGCTTCTCCTCTTCTGCTGCAAAATAGCCGGTCAGTCGGGCAAGAAACCTTGCGCCGTAATCCTTGAAGGCCAGTGTGGGCCCGCAGAAAAGCTCTTCTATAAAGGTATCACTGTCAAGCTTGACAATCGGAGTCTCAAAAGGATAGCAGCTTTCGATCATATCGCTGAGCTGGTCGAGGGGTATTTCACCTCCAATAAACTTTTTTGCAATGGCAAAGGCGATATTGTTGAAGCTTGCGCCTTCAAGCAGTGCCAACTCATCCGGTGAAAATCGTGGTATCTCAGATGGGATGTAAAGGCCGCCGTCTGGAGCAAGTCCTTCAAGGGTGGCTTTTTTTATGGAAACAGGTATGGATGATTTATTGGTGCTGAAATAGATCATGATATAATGGTGCTCTCAATTGATGATGGTTCTTGCACTATTCTTGCCCCTTCCTTGCAGATAGGTGAGACCCACATGTCGGCCATAAGATGGGCTTTTGAATGGAGAAATGCCTCCTGCATGGCTAGCCCTACAGCAAGCGCTGTTTTTTCAGAAGAAGAAAACGCAAAAAGTGATGGGCCTGAGCCAGCAATGCTGCATCCGAGTGCGCCGGAATCGAGAGCGGCCTGTTTGACTTCAAAAAAGCCAGGAATCAGAGGAGCGCGTTTCGGTTCAGCGATAACGTCAACCAGCGATCGCCCGATAAGGTCATAGTCAGAGGTGAGCAGGCCGGTTACAAGAGCCCCTACATTGCCCCATTGCTGTGTTGCTGTTTTAAGCGGAATGCTTGTGGGTAGCACTGATCGGGCATAGGAGGTGCGCAGTTCGGTATGGGGATGTACCAGCGAACAGTAAAGGTTTTCAGGTGACGGGATTGTAATGAGGTCAAGCGGTGAATAGCTTCTTATAAGCACGAAATTGCCGAGAATTGCAGGTGCAGCATTGTCAGCATGGGCTGATCCGCAGGCAACCCGCTCTCCTTCAATGGCGAAGTGTACCAGTTCCATTTTCGAACAGGGGTGACCCATCAACTCGTTTGCTGCAACCAGTGCTGCTGCCGCGCTTGCCGCGCTGCTTCCCATACCGCTGCTGAGTGGCAGGTGCTTTATAAGCTCAAGGGAGATATGACCGGTAAAGTCAATCTGTTTATGAGTACGGATGTATTCAAGAAACTTCAGAACAACAAAGCTTGAAGTGTTTTTTTTGGGGTCAAGAGGCAGCGCTCCGCCATCGCCAGTGATGCTGGTTATAGAAACCGGAGAGCCGGACTCTATTTCATCGGAAAGGGTTAAAATGACTTCATCACCGGGCTCGGTAATGGCAAAACCCAGGACATCAAAGCCACAGGCAACATTTCCGACGGTTGCTGAAGCGAATCCTTTGACAGTTTTCATACCGTTTTGTGCGAACAAAATTCCTGTAGGTGTTGGTGTAGGATTAAAACAAATAAAAAGAGTATAGGCTCAAATGAGAGAGAGAATTTGAATAACTAAAAGCTTTTCATTAAATTTGAGTTTTCATCTTTTGGAATGGTAATCGTCCGTTGGACTTTCAAAAGAAGGTAAGCAGAATCTTTCTCTTTTCTTAAACAAATAACCAAGCGGAATAAGATATGTCTATAACAGTCAGGCCTGATGAGGTTTCATCCATACTTCGCAAGCAGCTTGCCGGTTTTGAATCCGAAGCAGACGTTTATGATGTGGGAACAGTGCTGCAGGTTGGCGACGGTATTGCCCGTGTTTACGGCTTATCGAAGGTCGCCGCAGGAGAGCTTCTTGAGTTTCCCAATAAAGTGATGGGGATGGCTTTGAACCTTGAGGAAGACAACGTTGGCGCAGTATTGTTTGGTGAATCAACTCTGGTAAAAGAAGGCGATACCGTTAAAAGAACCAGCATGCTTGCTTCAATTCCCGTTGGCGAAGCTATGCTTGGCAGGGTCATCAATCCGCTCGGAGTACCGATTGATGGCAAAGGCCCTATTGAAACCCAGATTCGTCTGCCTCTCGAACGCAGGGCTCCCGGTGTCATTTACCGTAAATCAGTTAATGAGCCGCTCCAGACAGGCCTCAAGGCTATCGATTCAATGATTCCTATTGGTCGCGGACAGCGCGAACTGATCATCGGAGATCGTCAGACAGGAAAAACAGCGGTTGCGCTTGATACGATCATCAACCAGAAAGGTAAAGGGGTTTATTGTATCTATGTTGCGATTGGACTGAAAGGTTCAACTGTGGCTCAGGTTGTCAATACCCTTGAAAAATATAACGCGATGGAGTATACCACCGTTATTTCTGCAACAGCATCTGATCCTGCCCCGCTGCAGTTTATCGCTCCGTTTGCCGGTGCAACTCTTGGCGAATATTTCCGCGATACCGGTCGCCACGCTCTTGTTGTCTATGATGATCTTTCTAAACAGGCTGTTGCCTACCGTCAGCTCTCCCTGCTTCTTCGTCGTCCGCCGGGACGCGAGGCATACCCTGGCGATGTTTTTTATCTGCACTCCCGTCTACTTGAAAGAGCTGCAAAAATTACAGACGATATCGAAGTTGCACGGAAGATGAACGATCTTCCTGATGTTTTGAAGCCTATCGTGAAGGGAGGCGGAAGTCTTACCGCGTTGCCGGTTATTGAAACCCAGGCTGGAGACGTTTCTGCATATATTCCGACCAATGTAATTTCTATTACTGATGGTCAGATTTTTCTTGAATCAAACCTCTTCAACGCCGGTCAAAGACCCGCTATCAACGTTGGTATATCGGTATCCCGAGTTGGTGGAAGTGCCCAGATCAAGGCAATGAAAAAGGTTGCTGGTACTCTTCGTCTCGATCTTGCCCAGTTCCGTGAACTCGAAGCCTTCTCGAAATTCGGTTCTGACCTCGATAAAACAACCAAGGCACAGCTGGACAGGGGTGCGAGGCTTGTGGAAATTCTCAAGCAGGGTCAGTATATCCCAATGCCGGTAGAAAAACAGGTTGCCATTGTTTTCCTTGGTACCCAGGGATTGCTCGATACGGTTGATTTACGTTTTATCCGCAAGTTTGAGGAGGAGTTTTTAAGCATGCTTGAGATCAAGCACAACGATATCCTTAAATCCATTGCAGAGAAAGGTACATTGGAGACCGATGCAGCAAACAAGCTCAAGGAGGTTGCTGTCAAGTTTGTAAACACCTTCAAGGAAAAAAACAAGGCGTAAGGAGAGAGAGAGAGAGGGTTTTTAAGCAATTTATTAACAGTCCCGTAATACATGCCTACATTAAAGGATATACGTGTACGAATCAAAGGGGTAAAGTCTACACAGCAGGTCACCAAGGCAATGAAGATGGTGGCCGCTGCAAAGCTGAGAAGGTCTCAGGAAAGGGCTGTCATGGCTCGACCTTATGCCGCGAAGCTGAAGGATATGCTTGGTTCCTTGTCTTCAAAGGTTGATACTTCGCTCAACCCCTTGCTTTCGGGCCGTTCTGAGGTCAACAAAGTGCTTGTGATTCTTATCACTTCCGATCGAGGCCTTTGCGGTGCATTTAATACTAATATCATCAAGGTTGCATACAAAACTATTCATGAGGACTTCGCCGATATTCACAGCAAGGGCGGAGTCAGCTTGATTTGTGCTGGCTCCCGTGGTTTTGACTTTTTCAGAAAAAGAGATTACAAGATTGTCAAGGGCTACCCAGCGGTTTTTCAGAACCTCGATTTCAGTACGGCAAAAGAGATTGCCGATACCGCATCAGGTATGTATCTGCGAGGCGAAGTTGACAGGGTGATTGTGGCCTACAATGAATTCAAATCGGTACTTGCGCCGAATCTGAAAGCTGAGCAGCTTCTGCCGATTTCTCCTGAAACGACAACCAAGACAACCAAAGAGAGTAGCAGTGACTATATCTATGAGCCATCACCATCAGCTATCATTGATGTGCTGGTACCAAAGCATCTCAATACCCAGATATGGAGAATGATGCTTGAATCGAATGCGGCAGAACAGGCTGCTCGTATGTCAGCCATGGATTCAGCCACCGAAAACGCAAAGGATCTTCTGAGGGTACTCAATATCAGTTACAACCGTGCCAGACAGGCTGCCATCACTACTGAGCTTAGTGAAATTGTTGCAGGTGCAGAAGCATTGAGTAACTGATCAGAGCATTTCAGGATAAAACCAATGATTTCAAGCGCCTGCAAGGGCGCTTTTTTTTTATATTTTATACGGTAATGATTTAGTGTACATCTCATTTTATAGTCAATGAAGGCATAGGCAGGAGCATGAAGATATACAAGTTTGGGGGTACCTCTCTGGGGTCGGCAGGGCGGGTTAAAAAAGTTGCCGCTATTATTGCCGCTGGATTGGAGAAGAGCAAGATTGTTGTTGTGGTTTCGGCTATTCATCGGGTTACCGATCTTTTGCATGAGTCAGCTACAAAAGCCTGCAGTGGTGAGAGCGGATATAGAAGTATACTTGATGAGCTCGATCATCTCCATCTCTTGATAGCCGGTGAACTTTTTTCTGGAGAGATTCTTGAAAAGGTTACCGTGGCCATACGTTCCGAACTTGCCGATCTTAATGATATTGTACACGGCGTTTTTCTGCTCAGGGAGCTTTCTGAAAAAAGCCTGGCTCTGGTGCTTGGTTTCGGTGAACGTCTTTCAGCCCGGATGGTCAGCAGCTATCTTCAGGAACACTCTATGGCATCGTTTTATCTTGATGCCCGCGAATTGATCGTGACCGATACCAATTATGGGGATGCTCTGGTTGATACTCATGCCTCCGAACTGAAAATCAGAAAACACCTTGCACTGTTTGACGGTGTTCCTGTCGTAACCGGATTTATTGCTGCGGCACCTGATGGTACGTTGACGACGCTGGGTCGTGGGGGCTCTGATTATACAGCTTCAATTCTTGGTGCCGCACTGGGTGCCGCTGAAATCTGGATATGGACCGATGTTGACGGCTTTTTCAGTGCAGACCCAAAACGGGTACGTGATGCAAGGATTCTGCCTTTTATAACCTATGCTGAAGCTATGGAGCTCTCTCATGCAGGTGCCAGAGTGCTTCATCCTCTTGCTGTTCAACCTGCCATGAAAGCAGGCATTCCAGTGCTGATAAAAAATTCTTTTAATACGGCAGCTGAGGGGACAAGAATTGAAAGTTCCATTCCTTCAGAAATCAGCCGAACTTTGCCGGTAACCGGACTTTCATCGATCAACAAAGTTGTTCTCCTGAATCTTTCAGGAAGCGGTATGGTTGGCGTTCCAGGCATTGCATCACGATTGTTCAGCTGCCTTGCCCAGCATCGTATCAACATAATATTTATATCTCAGGCTTCAAGTGAACAGTCGATCACCCTTGCCATTAATCCCACGCAAGCTGTAAAGGCAAAAAAAATCCTTGAGGAAGAGTTTACAAGTGAAATTGTATTCCGCCAGATAGATCCTCTCGTGATCCGTCGAAACCTTGCCATGATCGCTGTGGTTGGCAATAACATGTCGGGCCACCCAGGTGTCTCTGCACAGTTGTTTGAAACGCTCGGAAAAAATGGTATCAATGTCATTGCCGTTGCCCAGGGGGCCAATGAGATGAATATCTCTCTTGTCATAGACAGCCATAATGAGGATAAGGCACTGAACTGCATTCACCAATCGTTTTTCCTCTCACAGCGCAAGGTGCATATTTTTATTGCTGGTACGGGTACTATTGCAAAAAGCCTGATCGGTCAGATCAGCGCCCATCGTCTGAACCTGCAGAAGGATAACGATCTTGATGTGGTGGTCTGCGGGATGGCTAATACCAGAAATATTGCGCTCGACGATAACGGGATTAATCTTCAGGATTGGCAGTCAGCTCTTTTGCCAAGAACTGAGCACCATGATATAGAAGGCTATCTTCAGCTTATCAAGGAAAGAAATCTGCATAATACCATTTTTGTAGATTGTACAGCAAGCGCCAAGGTTGCGGAGGTCTATCCCGATCTTTTGCTTGCCAATATTTCCGTGGTAACAGCAAACAAACTCGGCATGGCAGGGTGCAGGCCACTCTACCAGAGAATAAGGGATGCCCAGCGGAAAAGCAATGCCCGCTTTCTTTATGAAACCAATGTTGGTGCCGGACTACCCATTATCAACACGTTGAATGACCTTAAAAACAGCGGTGACAAAATTATCAGTATCGAAGGTGTTCTCTCTGGAACACTGAGTTTTATTTTCAATGAACTCCGCAAAGGCGGTCTCTTCAGCGACATAGTCCGTCGTGCGCAACAGGCAGGCTATACCGAGCCCGATCCGAGAGATGACCTTTCAGGTGCTGATTTTGCCCGGAAGTTTTTGATCCTTGGCCGTGAACTCGGATATAACCTGGAGTATGGCGATGTTGTTTGCGAGACTCTTGTGCCTCAAGAGTATCGTGAAAATATGGCGGTTGCTGATTTTCTT
This sequence comes from Chlorobiaceae bacterium, assembly GCA_012972835.1. Taxonomy (GTDB): domain Bacteria; phylum Bacteroidota; class Chlorobiia; order Chlorobiales; family Chlorobiaceae; genus Chlorobium. Next base: position 83,026 of record JABDHK010000045.1, read on the forward strand.
GACCGGTTATCCAGCGTTGACGGCTGGTATGCCGATGCAATAGAGAGTGCAGCAAAAGATGGCATGACCATAGCCTATGCTGGTGAGATCCGGGATGGAAAGGCAAGCATCGGGGTAAAAAGGGTGCCGCTTTCAAGTCCTATCGCTGGTCTCAGCGGATCTGAAAATATGGTGGTCTTCACCACTGAGCGCTATCGGGCGACTCCTCTTGTTGTGCGGGGACCTGGCGCAGGCGGTGAGGTTACAGCAGGAGGTGTTTTTGCAGATATCCTGCGTATTGCAAGCTATCTGGTTTAGGAGAACGATCTATGCGTGCAGAAATTGTTTCTGTTGGGGATGAACTGCTTAAAGGTCAGAGGGTAAATACCAATGCAGCTTTTATGGCTGTGGCGCTTTCCGGTATTGGAGTTCCTGTCGGAAGAATTGTGTCATGCCCGGATATTGAAGAGGAGATGGTTTCGGTGTTTGCCGAATCACTTGAACGGGCCGATATTGTGCTTGTGACGGGCGGTCTTGGACCTACCCGGGATGACCGTACACGGAAAGCAGTGCAGCAACTTCTTCATAGAGGGCTTGAAATGAGCAAGGATGCCTATGAGAATCTTGCCGGCAGGATGAAAAAAAGAGGATTGGAGTTGTCGGCTTCACTCCGCGATCAGGCTATGGTGATTGAAGGATCCCATGTTATTGCAAATACCAAAGGAACTGCGGCAGGGATGATTATTCGGTGCGGCGAACGCTTTTACGATCATTATCTGGTGCTGATGCCGGGTGTTCCATCAGAAATGCAGGCCATGATGGAGCTTACTGTCATTCCTTATTTCGCATCACTCTCTTCCTTGGTTATTCGTCATACTCCAGTAAAAACACTTGGCATTGGCGAGTCAACCCTTGCAGAGATGATTGTGGATATTGAAAACCATTTGCCGGAGGGAACAACCCTTGCCTATCTGCCACATGCTGCAGGAGTTAACCTTATGATCACTACTCTTGGGCAGGACGAGGATGCGGTTGATCGCGATAACCGCAACGTCGTTGATGCCATTGTCGAGAGGGCCAGCAAATATATCTATTCGACCAGTGAGGTTACTCTTGAAGCCACGATAGGTGCTATGCTTTTAGCGACAGGAAAGAGTATTGCTGTTGCTGAATCCTGCACTGGCGGACTTGTTGCAAGCCGGTTGACCGATGTTCCAGGGTCATCTTCCTATTTTCTTCAGGGTTTTGTTGTCTACAGCAACCAGGCAAAACAGAAGAGTCTTGGTGTGCCAAAGGAGCTTATCGAATCGTTCGGAGCTGTCAGTGAAGAGGTTGCGCGAGCAATGGCCACAGGATGCCTTGAAAAAAGCGGGGCTGATTATGCTGTTTCTACTACGGGTATTGCCGGGCCGGGGGGTGGAACGGCTGAAAAACCGGTCGGCATGATTTGTCTGGCGATTGCAAATAAACGGTCAGGCAGTGTGCTTTCCAAAACACTCTTTATGCAGGGAGATCGTGAACGCAATAAACTTCGCTTCAGCGAAGCTGCTCTTCGTGAACTTTGGGAGTGCTTGCGGAACAAGTAATGGTTGAGTCAGCAATGATGATCAATTGTATAATTTATTCTCATTTTCATAAAAAAGACGCTGTTTAATCGATAACTTGCATAACGAATAAATTTTTTCAAAGTCGTTTACGAAAAGATAAATAGTTCTTATGATCACGTATGGCAAAAATTGCAAGATTACCTGATAGAGTAGCGAACAAAATTTCAGCCGGTGAAGTCGTTCAGCGGCCAGCTTCAGTTGTTAAAGAGCTTCTTGAGAATTGTATTGACGCTGGAGCAGATAAAATAACTGTTGCCATAAAGGATGCCGGAAAGGAGCTGATCCGGATTGTGGATAATGGTGCCGGGATGTTGCGGGAAGATGCGCTTTTGTGCGTAGAGCGTTTCGCAACCAGCAAAATTACAAGTGTTGAGGATCTGGACTCTCTTCTTAGCCTTGGTTTCAGGGGTGAAGCACTTGCAAGCATCTCTTCTGTTTCGCATTTTGAACTGAAAACCCGTACAGCAAAAGAGACGCTTGGTTTGAGGCTCCGTTACGAGGGAGGAGTCCTTGCCGAAGAGTCGGGGGTACAGGGAGAGCAGGGGACAACCATCAGCGTCAGGAATCTTTTTTACAATGTGCCTGCCCGCAGGAAGTTTCTGAAGTCTAACGCTACCGAGTTTCAGCATATTTTTGAAATTGTCAAATCCTTTGCTCTGGCATACCCTGATATTGAGTGGCGAATGTACAGTGATGACGAGGAGCTCTTTCATGTCAAGACACCGGATATTCTGGAACGGCTCAATGTTTTTTACGGTAATGATTTTGCTGCCAGCATGATTGAGATCTCTGAGGAGAATGATTACCTCTCGATCAGGGGATTTCTTGGCAAGCCAGTCATGCAGAAACGCCGAAAGCTGGAGCAGTATTTTTTTATAAATCGTCGGGTTGTTCAGAACCGGATGCTTTCACAGGCAGTTCAGCAGGCTTATGGTGACCTTCTCGTAGAACGCCAGACCCCTTTTGTACTTCTTTTTCTTGGCATAGACCCTTCACGGGTTGATGTAAACGTACATCCTTCAAAGCTCGAGATCCGGTTTGATGATGAGCGCAATGTGCGCAACATGTTTTATCCGGTTATAAAACGGGCAATCCAGCTACACGATTTTTCTCCTGATCTTACCAGCAATGATAGCGATGAATTCAATGTTGCACCCTCCCGTGAATCGGCCTTTAAAAAACTTGCTTTCCAGGAGATACCGTCACGGTCTGTAACAACAGATGCTCTCTATGCAAATTATCGTGAAGGTGCCTTTCTTCACTCACCTCTTCCACGCTCTGCTTCCCCGCAGCAGTGGGACATGTTTTTACCTCCGCCTGTTTCCGGAATTGCCAACCCGGAGCCTGAGTTGCGGGAGGGGGATGAGGTACTTTCATCCCTTCTGCTCTCTCATCTCCATGATGATGAAGCTATTCCCAACCCTAAAGAATCTGAGCCAAAAATCTGGCAACTGCATAACAAATACCTTATCTGCCAGATCAAGACAGGAGTGATGATCATTGATCAGCATGTGGCTCATGAAAGAGTGTTGTACGAACGTGCGGTTGATGTTATGAACCAGAATGTTCCAAACTCACAGCAATTGCTTTTTCCACAGAAGGTTGAGTTTCGTATGTGGGAGTATGAGATTTTTGAGGAAATCCGTGAAGATCTCGACAGGCTTGGCTTCAATTTAAGGAAGTTCGGCAAGCAAACCGTCATGATTGAGGGAGTTCCCCAGGATGTGAAACCAGGCTCTGAGGTTACTATTCTTCAGGATATGATTGCTGAATATCAGGACAACGCTTCCCGGCTCAAGCTCGATAAACGTGACAATCTTGCAAAGTCCTATTCATGCCGTAACGCCATAATGGCCGGGCAAAAGCTCAACCTTGAAGAGATGCGGACACTGATTGACAACCTCTTTGCAACCCGTGAGCCCTACTCATGTCCGCATGGCAGATCAGTTATTATCAAGCTCTCCCTTGATCAGCTCGATCGGATGTTCGGAAGAAAATAACAAGAAGGTTGCAAGTTTGTTCAAAAATAGTAAATTTGAACCCATGCCCTTGTAGCTCAGTGGATAGAGCAACAGTTTCCTAAACTGTAGGTCGGCGGTTCGAGTCTGCCCGAGGGCACTTGTTCTCCTTTTAGCCATTCTGGTATTCATCAGCTCTGCGGTCACCATTGATGCCGAACCGGCAAAGAATTTCTCACTTCATGTCCTTCCTATTTGGTATTTTACTGCCGTAAATATTTTTATTGGTAGCCTTTAATTGTCAGGACAGATGAAGCTTGTCAGAATTATACTCAGCACTCTCCTGTTGCTTTTCTTTGCCGATATTGCGCGATACTTTGTTTTTCCTGATATAGGAAAACTTGTCGAAGAGAATCCGGCAAAAACAGCTTTTATGGAGAACCGTGAGGCTGAATGGAAAGAGGCAGGGCTCAACGAAAAAAAAATACACAAGAAGTGGGTATCGCTGCACAATGTTTCTCCAAACCTTATTAAAGCTGTTCTGATTGCTGAAGACGACAAGTTCTGGAAACATGCAGGATTTGATTACCAGGCAATTGAGCGATCAATAGAAAAAGACATTGCAGCAAAACAATTTAAAATGGGTGGTAGTACGATCAGCCAGCAGCTTGCAAAAAATCTCTATCTCTCCTCTTCAAAAAACCCGGTTCGCAAAATCAAGGAGGCCATTCTAACCTGGAGAATTGAAAAAACACTTTCAAAACGCCGGATTCTTGAGCTCTATGTAAACCTTGTTGAATGGGGTGACGGAATTTTCGGAATTGATCAGGCCGCGCGCCACTACTTCGGTGTCACTCCAGCACGGTTAACCGCACAACAGGCTTCAAAACTTGCGGCGATACTTCCGAACCCGATCAAATTTTCTCCTACAGGATCTTCTTCCTATGTTCGTAATCGTTCCAGAATCATCTATGCCATCATGCGAAAGAGGGGAATCTTTGTACCTGATTACAAGGAGGTTATGACCGTTACGCCTGATATCGTACCGGTGGATTCAGTTGTTGTTGGTGTTCCGGAGTCTCTGATTGATCACGCACTCTCAGCCGATAGCACTTCAGGCAAGGTATCTGAAGATAAGAGGGATATTCCTGCCGGAAAAGGAGATGGTGTTCTTCCTGAAACTCCAGCCCGCGAGGAGAAGCCCTGAAGAAAACAATGAGTAAAAAAGGAAAACGCACAGTGTTCTGTGCGTTTTCCTGTAGAGCGTAATCAGTGATCTGCTTTTTTATTCATTGTAAGGTTCAAACAATGTTTTGTCAACTCCGCAGACAGGACAGACCCAATCATCTGGCAAGCTCTCGAAGGGAGTTCCTGCTTCAATTCCGCTGTCAAGATCGCCAAATTCAGGATCATAGACATAGCCGCAAGGTACACAAACCCATTTTCCCATAAAATTATTCTCCGGTTTAATTAAGAGTTATCTGAATTGTAAATGATGATACGTAAAAAAAATAGCCAATGAGCACTCTTGTTTGGCATGATGTTTAAATAAAGCGAAAGTGCCTTTAAAAAGTTCTTTGCCATGCATACAAAAAAATGTCCTTGCGGGTATCTGTCACTGGGGCGGAGATGTTCTTGGGGCGTGTAATACTTTGAACTCTCTCGAACCTTATGTATCTTTTCTACGCTGTTCTTTCTGTGTTCCCAATCCCTGTTGCCGAGAATCAGATTTTTATCCACTCCGTCAACCCGGCAAAGCATGAAAATAAACACTTACATCATCTGCGTTGGCTTATTCGCATTCATAAGCACGTTTTTTTATCCTTCTTCCAGCTTTTGTGGCAGGCCAGCCATAACCTTTAATGGTGACAGCTTTAATAATGCCGCTGGCAATGTGAAGGTGCAACAAAAAACGATTATTGTTCCTGCTGCAAAACAGAGTTCAGATGTTGAGAAGCGCAAAACAGTACCATTCGACAAGCGTATTGCCGCTTTAGGGGAAAAAATAGAAAGCCACAATTTGCAGGAGATCAAAAGTGACCCTTTTTTCAAGATTTTTGCGCTGAACAAATATGGTAAGGAGCTTGATCAGCTCGATAGTTCCACGATGGCAACTATATGGGAAGAGTTATCGCAATATCTGGTTGAAATCAAGATGGCCGAGGCAAACTCCCAGCAGGTCAAGCTGGGAACCGTTAACGAAGAACTTAAAGCTTACTATTCCAAAATAGATCAGGCAAGAAACGACTTTAACTACCCTGAAGTCAATCGATTCTTGCAAGCGTTTCTGGAAAAGCATAAAGAGATAAGCAAGCAGGATATTGCAAAAATTTATTATTTGCAAGGCCAGAACTATGAGCTGCAAATCAAATACCCTGAAGCCGAAAGATATTATAGAAAAGCCGTAGCAATGGAAGAGCAAAATCCGTTATATCTTCAGGCTCATGCATATATACTCCAAAACCTGCGTCGCTACCCTGAAGCCGAACAGAGTTTTCGTCGAGTGCTGGGAATTAATGAAAAACAATTAGGTATAGCGTCAGCAAATGTTGCGATTACCCTGCACTATCTGGCAAAATTACGGCACATTCAACTCAAATACGCTGAAGCAGACTCGCTTTTCCGTCGTGCGCTGACAATTAATGAAATTATTATGGGTAGTGAACGTCCTAATGGCACCTCTTCTCTGAATAATCTGGTGGGATTATTGGGAGGGAAAGATAAAACGGTCGAGGCTGAGTTGTTTTTTCGTAAAGTCATTAAAATTGATGAAAAGCAGTTGGGCAATGCACACCCGTCGTTGGCCATTAACCTCTACAGTTTGGCAAGATTGCTGCAATATCAAGGCAAAAACGCTGAAGCGGAGCAGCTGTATCGCCGTGCGCTGGCTATTGATGAGAAAGCGTTGGGCAAGGATCATCCCAGCACAGTAATCATCCGAAACCATCTCAGCGCTCTTCCCAGGTAAGCTGCCATTCTTGCCGGTATTCAAAAAAACCGCTTGCGCAGTCCATTATTACAGCAGGATTGGCAAAATATTTAATCAATTTATAAGCGTTTATTAATGTTCCGTTAAGCTTTGATGAGCTAAATTACTCCGTAACAAGTTTCGTAATGATTCTGCTTAAGGGGTTAGTTGTGTTGTGTGGAAGAGGCTTGATTTCAATCCTTTGAGAGGGGTTAAATCAGGCCTCTTTTTTTATCAATATATCCTTGATAGGATTGAGCGGTCGAACAGCAATAACCATAGGGAAGCAAAATATGAAGCAGTCACAGGCTCCTCACTCTCATGATGTTAAGAGGGTGATAGTTATAGAGGAAGATCAATCCCTTAAAAAAGGCATTGTCACATATCTGGAGATGGACGGGTATGAAGTCACTGGTATAAGCTCAGCGCAAGAATTTTTTCAGCAGTTCACTAATCAACCCTTCGCTGTGGCAATCCTCGATGTCGACATGCCCGACCAAACCGGTCTGGCCCTTGCCAGATATCTCCGAAACAATACTGATATGCGCATCGTTACGCTTACGAACTATCCCCTTTCCAATAACAGGAAAGCTTGTTTGAAAGCCGGAGCTGATGTCTATCTCGAAAAGCCTGTCAATTTACGGCTTTTATCTGCCAGTGTTGGAGTTCTTTTCCCGTGTATTGAGCGGTCACTATTATAGCGGAAGAAATGCATGAATACCACCCTCTCAGCTTCATAGCCTCAGCCACACGTTCAACAGCTACAATGCAGACGGCAAGTCGGTTATGCACCTTATGAATTTGGCCTGTTTGTTCCACAGTAAGGAATGCAGTTTTAATTTTCTTGTCCAGTGGTTAGGCTATTATTTCAAATCAATGGTAAAACTTCCTTTATAGACGATTTTTGCTGGACCGGTCAGGAATACCTCATCCATTGATTCACTGAACTGAACTTCAAGGATATCTCCGCTTTTAACTCTAACATGAACCAATCTGGCTGAAATTTTGCCAAGGTGATGGCTCATCAAGGCTGCAGCCACTGCTCCGGTGCCGCAGGCAAGTGTTTCATCTTCAACTCCGCGTTCAAAAGTGCGGATAGATAGAGAGTCGGGAGAGGTGATTTCGATAAAGTTGACGTTGGTGCCTTGGGGAAAAAAATCGGTTCGGTGTCTGATTGCACCTCCAGTTCCTGTAACATTGGCGGCTTGCAGGTCTGAAATATAAATGATAGCATGGGGAGAACCGGTATTGAGAGCGTGGCATACCAACCCCTCAATTTCCAGGTTGTTTCTGAACTCTTTTGGTGCAAGCATCTGCAGTCTGACGGTTTCAGAAGCAGTAATCCAGGCATTGTAGCGGTTTCCATTGGCTTCAAATGCATAGCCGTTGCGGGAGGTGGCAGGAATACCAATGGTGTAGGCAAAATATGCAGCGCACCTTCCTCCGTTTCCGCACATTGATCCGGGAAAACCGTCAGCATTATGGTATTGCATGCTGAAAGCGTATTCTTTTGATGGTTCAATGAGAATAAGTCCGTCAGCACCTATTCCAGTTCTTCTGGTGCATAACGCATTGATCTGCTGGTGGGTGAAATGGATGGAAAGCTCTCTGTTGTCAATCACAATAAAGTCATTACCCGCTCCGGACAGTTTGCTGAACGTTATCTCCATACTTGTATAAATGTATTCCTTGTTGAGAAGCTTGTCGTTGCCTGACAGGGTGTATAAACGCTTGAAGCAACTGTTTTCAAGTTGTATAATAAAACAATAGCTCATTAATGCGCCAGCAAAAGTATTTATTATTAAATAAATTTTCTTATTTTACTCACTGTTATATCTGTTGATTTGTTTGGGTAAGTACCTTTCTAAAGCTGACTTTTTAGTTGTTGTTCCATAGATTTGAAAGTAATCATATGCATTGCGTTGCAGGATACAGAACAAGCTGAGATGTTTTTGGGCACTTTTTCAGCCCAGACTCTGCAGATTGATGGTAATGGCCCGTTATAACGCAACGGTTTTCTTTTTGGTTTCTTTAACATGAAATAGGTCCAAACAAAGGAGAGAATACAATGGCTGAACAAGTGAATCCGGCAGGAGTAAAGCCAAAGGGCAGTGTCCCACCTCCCAAAGGGAACGCTCCTTCTCCCAAAGGAAATGGCGCACCAGGCGCCCCTTCGGTAATCAAGGAGCAGGATGCGGCAAAAATGAGAAGATTTCTGTTCCAGCGAACAGAGACGCGATCTACAAAGTGGTATCAGATTTTTGATACCGAGAAGATTGATGACGAACAGGTCGTCGGAGGTCATCTCGCGCTGCTTGGTGTGCTGGGCTTTCTCATGGCAATCTACTACATTTCAGGGATCCAGGTTTTTCCCTGGGGAGCACCAGGTTTTCATGATAACTGGTTTTACCTGACTATCAAACCGAGGATGGTTTCTCTTGGTATTGATACTTACAGTACGAAAACAGAAGATCTTGAGTTTGCAGCTTCAAAACTTATTGGCTGGGCACTCTTTCACTTTCTTTCTGGTTCCATACTTCTTTTCGGTGGATGGCGCCACTGGACCCACAATCTCACGAATCCATTTACCGGACGTGCCGGTAACTTCCGCGATTTCAGGTTCCTTGGAAAGTTTGGTGATATAGTTTTCAGTGGAACAAGTGCAAAAACCTACAAGGATGCGCTCGGACCACACACCATCTATATGTCACTGCTTTTCCTCGGCTGGGGTTTGCTGATGTGGCTGGTGCTCGGGTTTGAACCTATCCCTGATTTCCAGACCATTAACTCAGAGACATTCATGTCCTTTGTGTTTTTTGTCATCTTTTTTGCTCTTGGTATTTACTGGTGGAACAATCCTCCGAATGCAGCCATCCACTTGAATGATGATATGAAGGCAGCCTTTTCTGTTCACCTGACAGCAATTGGCTACATCAATATCGCCCTCGGTGTCATCGCCTTCGTTGCCTTCCAGCAGCCCTCTTTTGCCGCTTACTACAAGGAACTTGACAACCTTGTTTTCTATCTTTATGGTGAGCCATTCAACAGGGTAAGCTATAATTTCGTTCAGGAAGGCGGTAAAATTATCTCTGGTTCAAAAGAGTTTGCTGATTTTGCTCCTTATGCAATTCTTCCGAAGAACGGTCACTCATTCGGTATGTCAAGGGTCGTGATTAACCTCATTACCTTCAACCATATCATCTGCGGTGTACTCTATGTTTTTGCCGGTGTCTACCATGGAGGTCAGTATCTTCTAAAGATCCAGCTTAACGGTCTCTACAACCAGATCAAATCTATCTGGATTACAAAAGGACGTGATCAGGAAGTCCAGGTCAAGATTCTTGGTACAGTAATGGCACTCTGCTTTGCAACCATGCTTTCAGTTTATGCAGTGATCGTCTGGAATACAATCTGCGAGCTGAATATTTTTGGTACCAATATCATGATGTCCTTCTACTGGCTGAAACCTCTTCCGATTTTCCAGTGGATGTTTACCGATCCAAGCATCAATGACTGGGTAATGGCGCATGTTATTACAGCTGGTTCGCTTTTCTCACTGATTGCTCTTGTGCGTATCGCATTCTTCGCCCATACATCACCATTGTGGGATGATCTTGGGCTCAAGAAAAACTCTTACTCTTTCCCATGTCTTGGCCCGGTCTACGGTGGTACGTGCGGTGTATCAATCCAGGATCAGCTTTGGTTTGCAATGTTGTGGGGAGTCAAAGGTCTTTCTGCTGTCTGCTGGTATATTGATGGTGCATGGATTGCTTCAATGATGTATGGTGTTCCTGCAGCCGATGCAAAGGCATGGGATTCTGTTGCCCACCTTCATCACCACTATTCAGCCGGTATCTTCTATTATTTCTGGACTGAAACCGTGACGATTTTCTCAAGTTCACATCTCTCGACCATTCTGATGATTGGACATCTGGTATGGTTTATCAGCTTTGCTGTGTGGTTTGAAGATCGTGGTTCACGTCTTGAAGGTGCAGATATCCAGACCAGAACCATTCGTTGGTTTGGCAAGAAGTTCCTTAACAGAGATGTTCAGTTTAGGTTCCCGGTATTGACCATTTCAGATTCAAAGATGGCTGGTACATTCCTCTACTTTGGCGGAACCTTTATGCTGGTCTTTCTCTTTCTCGCCAATGGGTTCTATCAGACTGATGCCCCCTTGGCTCCAACTGTAAGTGATGCATCAGTATCCGGACAGTTAATGCTGACACAGGTTGTCGATTACCTGATGAAGCTGATTGCTTGAACCCGATCATTGACAAAGGAGCCTGAAAGCTCCTTTGTCAATGATGTTTTCTTACTAAAGTTTGCCACGTAATTTAAGAGGAGGGTTTTTATGGCCGATCCTGTACAACAGCCAAGTAAAGTAGCACCTGCACCGAAAGCTCCGGCTACCGCGCCAAAAGCGCCAGCTCCGGCAGCAAAGCTGGGACAGGCAAAACCAAAAGAGGCTCCCCCGAGACAATCGGGAAAACCTCGGCTTGCACCACTGAATACAAATCTCGGGAGAAGCGGCGTACGTCAGGAATCTGCCCTTCCGGTAAAAAAAGCAGCTCCGAAACCTGCACCGGGAGCTAAGCCTGCACCAGGAGCAAAGCCGGCAGCACCGGCTGCAAAGGGAGCACCAGCCCCGCCAGCAGCAAAAGCCGCACCTGTCGCTGCTGCAGCAGCTCAGCCTGCTTTAAAGAAGGCTGCACCGAAAGCAAAGTCCCACTATTTTATTATTGAAAACCTCTGTGTTGGTTGTGGACTCTGTCTCGACAAGTGCCCGCCGAAAGTCAATGCTATAGGATACAAGTTTTACGGTGATGTTCAGGAGGGTGGATTCAGGTGTTATGTCGATCAGGATGCCTGTATTTCATGTTCCGCGTGTTTCTCCGCAGACGAATGTCCTTCAGGAGCATTGATAGAGGTACTGCCTGATGGCGAAGTGCTTGATTTTACCTTCACTCCACCTGAAAGACTTGATTTTGATCTCAGGTTTCTTCACAGGTTTCACAGGGAAGCACGTTAGGGCAGGCAGGCATTGCCATGTTGTTGTCAATAGTATTTTATAAAGCATTGCTTCACTGAAGCAATGCTTTTTTTTTGAAGATTGTTATCTCTCATGACGGAACAAAACAACAATACCTTACAAAAGCCAGACTTCAGGTGCAGTGATGCAAACGAGCCAAAAAGTCAGGTGCTTGTTATTATACCAACATTCAATGAGGCTGAAAATATTGGCAGGTTGCTTAACGAGCTTGCAGAACTCTATCCCCTTTCAGTTGATGTTCTTGTCATTGACGACAACTCTCCCGATGGTACCATTGCAATTGTTCAATCGATGCAAAGTACAATGAGAGGGCTTCATGTTATACAGCGTGAGCGAAAACTTGGGCTTGGCACAGCTTATATTACCGGTTTTCGCTATGCCATCCAAAAGGGTTACCACTATGTTGTTGAGATGGATGCTGATTATTCGCATGATCCCTCAGTCATACAACGTTTTCTTGATACCATGATCAAGGCTGATCTGGTGATTGGTTCCCGCTATATGAACAATACGGTGAATGTTGTGAACTGGCCGCTTGGCAGGTTAATTCTTTCAAAAATGGCGAGCATTTATACACAGTTCATTACCGGGTTGCCAGTCGATGATCCGACAAGCGGTTTTAAATGCTTCAGTGTCAAAGTATTGCATGCTCTTGATCTTGGTGCGGTTAACTCTCAAGGCTATTCATTTCAGATTGAGATGAATTTCAGGGTGTGGAAGAAAGGATTTGTCGTTAAAGAGATTCCTATTGTCTTTGTTGACCGATCGGTTGGAAAATCAAAAATGACGAAAAAAAATATTCGTGAAGCCATCTGGATAGTGTGGTGGCTTAAAATAAAGTCACTGTTTGGCTTACTGTAATCCGAAGTGAGCGTAAACACAAAGCCCCTTTTTTCGAGAGGGGCTTTGTGGAGAGTTCTGTCATGACTCTTTTGCTGCAATGATCTGCTGTGCAATATCGGGAGGAGCTTCTTCGTAATGGCTGAAGCTGTATGAGTAGCGAGCCCTGCTCTGGGTCAGTCGCGTGAGGGCATGATGAAATGTTGTCAGTGCTGCCTGCGGTACAAGGGCTCTGATGATCTGCAATCTGACATCGGCATCCATCCCAAGAATTTTACCACGTCTGCTTGAAATATCACCGACAATTTCACCGGTATATTGATCCGGTGCATAGACAGTCAGGGAGTAAATAGGTTCAAGAAGAAGTGGTCTCGCCTTGTCGAAAGCATTTTTAAAGGCCATGCTGGCGGCAATTTTAAAGGCAAATTCAGAACTGTCGACGGGATGAAAGGAGCCGTCGTAGGCTACAGCTTTGAGGTCAACGACAGGATAGCCGGCCAGAATGCCTTTTTCAATGGCATCACGAAGCCCTTTTTCAACAGCTGGCAGATAGCGTGTCGGCACAACTCCTCCGACGACCTCACTTGAAAACACAAAACCGGTATCGCGGGCAGTGGGTTCAAGTCTTACCCATACGTCACCATACTGTCCACGCCCTCCCGATTGTTTCTTATATTTTCCCTGTGCGGATGATGTCACGCGAATGGTTTCGCGATAAGGAATTTTAATAGGGGCAATATCGACTTTGACGTTGAATTTTGACTGTAACCGGCTAATAATGATATCAAGGTGTGTTTCACCAAGGGTTTTCAGAATGGTCTGGTTGAATTCAACATCATGTTCAATGGAAAAGCTTGGATCCTCTTCATGCAGGTGATGCAGACCGGCGGAAATTTTATCTTCATCACCTTGGGTAAGAGGTATAATCGCAGTTGCAAGCATTGGTTCAGGAAAAACAATAGGGCTGATTCTGCAGTTGGAACCTTTGTCGGCAAGGGTATCATTGGTATGTGCATCCTTCAGTTTGACGACCATGCCAATATCCCCCGCAAGCAGTTTTTCAACAGGTGTCTTTTTCTGGCCGATCATGGTGTAAACCTGACCGGGCTTTTCAACTTGTCCAGTCTGGACATCAATCAGTTCATGGCCTGTCTCCAGATGGCCGGAGTAGACCCTGATATAGGAGATTTCGCCAACCCGGGGTTCTGACATTGTTTTGAAAATAAAAGCCACAGTTGGACCTTGAGGGTCGGGCTGAAGAAGAGTTTTAGTTTCATCAACGGTACAGATCGAATGTTCCGGACCACGTTCAATTGGAGAGGGACAGAGGTTGACAATTGCATTCAGCAGTCGTTCTGAGCCGATGAGGTGAAGGGGTGAGGTGCAGAAAACAGGGAAAAAAGTTCTCGTGACCAATGCGGATTTGATTCCAGCTCTCAGTTCATCCTCGGTAAGAGTTCCAACTTCAAAAAACCTGTTCATCAATTCCTCATCGGTTTCAGCAATTGTTTCAACAAGTTGCTGATGCAGTTCTTCTGCCTGTTTCAGGTGGAGGTCTGGAATATCGGAGATTGTCATGCCTCCGGTTTTATCAGGGCTGAAGGTAAGCTGCTTCATCAGCAGGACGTCAATGAGCGTATGATGTCCGACTCCCTCCTCTGCGGGAAACTGTATTGGAGTAATAAGATTGCCGAAATGGTCCTTTAGCCCCTGCATGGTGGCATTGAAGTTTGTCCGGTCTGCATCAAGCTTGGTTAAGATAAACATGGTGGGTTTGTAGTACTCTTTGGTATACTCCCAAATTGTATCAGTACCTACTTCGACTCCAGATGCCGAATTTACGGTAATCAATACGGTATCGGCAACCCGCATTGCCGATTTGACATCTCCATGAAAGTCAAGCAGGCCCGGTGTATCTATAATGTTTATTTTACGGTCGTTCCAGAATCCATGGATAAGGCTGGTGTTAAGGCTGTGCTTTCTGAGAATTTCATCTGCGGAGTAATCGGAGAGAGTGTTTCCTTCGTCAATACTGCCAAGGCGGTTTATGACTCCCATGGTCAGGGCAAGAGATTCAGTAAGCATGGTCTTGCCACTACTGGCATGACCTGTAATGACAATGTTTCGCAATTGATCCGGTTGGACGGCTTGCATGGCAGGACTCCTTTGTTGAATTAATTATGGTCTTGCAGGTCAAAGAAAACGAAGTACATGGTTATGGGTTTCGTTGATCAAAAACACCCAAGAATGTAATTAACAAAAAAAAGTGCTATTTGCTGATGTGTCAACAATGAAATGGAAGGGAAAAAAAAGATATATTTTCAAGTTATCGCTGAACAGCAATTGCTCTTTTGGTTCCTTTGCGCGATACAAGCATGTAACAACCATTAACATATTTTGTTATGCCTATTATCACTAAAATTCTTGCCCGGCAGATCCTTGATTCACGAGGAAATCCCACGGTAGAAGTTGATCTATACACTGAAAGCTCTTTCGGTCGTGCTGCCGTACCAAGCGGTGCATCGACAGGTGTCCATGAAGCTGCGGAACTCAGGGATGGCGACCCGAGTGTCTATCTTGGAAAAGGTGTTCTTCAGGCTGTTGAAAACGTCAATACGGTTATTAATGATGCCCTGAACGGAATGCTGGTGACAGAACAGGAAGAGATCGACGAGATGTTGATTGCCCTTGACGGTACACCGAACAAATCCCGGCTTGGAGCAAATGCCCTTCTCGGGGTTTCGCTGGCCTGCGCTAAGGCTGGAGCTGAATATACAGGACTCTCTCTTTTCCGTTATATCGGTGGCACGATGGCTAACACCCTTCCTGTCCCCATGATGAACGTGCTCAATGGTGGCGCCCATGCTGATAACACCGTTGATTTTCAGGAATTTATGATCATGCCGGCAGGCTTCAGTTCATTTTCTGACGCATTGCGTTCCGGTGCTGAAATTTTTCATGCTCTCAAGGCTCTCTTGAAAAGCAAAGGATTGAGCACATCTGTTGGTGATGAAGGCGGTTTTGCGCCCAATCTCCGCTCAAACGAGGAGGCCATTGAACTGGTGATCGAGGCAATTGGCAAGGCGGGCTATAAGGCAGGGTTACCGACCGATAAAGGCGGCATTGGTGACGCACAGGTTATGATTGCCCTTGATCCTGCAAGCTCTGAATTTTATGATGCCGAAAAGAAAAGGTATGTTTTCAAAAAGTCGTCAAAACAGGAGCTTACCTCTCTGCAGATGGCTGAATATTGGGAGAAATGGGCCAGCGACTATCCGATTATTTCAATCGAGGACGGTATGGCTGAAGATGATTGGGAAGGCTGGAAAATTTTGACCGATAAAATCGGCTCCAGGGTTCAGCTTGTTGGCGATGACCTCTTTGTTACCAACAGCAAGAGACTTGCTGAAGGTATTGAGCGAGGTGTCGCAAACTCTATTCTTATCAAGGTCAACCAGATCGGTACGCTTACCGAAACCCTTCAGGCGATTAATCTGGCAAAATCAAACGGTTACACCAGCGTTATCAGTCATCGCAGTGGTGAAACAGAGGACAGCACTATTGCGCAGATTGCTGTAGCAACCAATGCTGGCCAGATCAAGACTGGCAGCCTGTCACGTTCGGACCGTATGGCCAAGTACAATGAACTTCTCCGGATTGAGCAGGAGCTTGGCAATCAGGCTCGATATCCCGGAAAAAATACCTTTCGGGTATAATGAATTCTACAGCAGGAAACCCTTTTTGCAAAGGGTTTCTCTTGTTGTACCGCACTTGTCAAATCCAAGCGTTATGAAGTGTGAAAAAGATTATCGATAAAATCTGGGAGTATATTCGTTCGCACCCCAAAAAGTTTTTTTTTCAGGTTGCCTTTGCTTTTTTTGTGCTCTGGATATTTTTTGACGATTACGGTATCTTGAAAAGAATCCGCATGGAAGAAGAGCATCGGGCGCTCCTTGTCCTGCAGAAAATTGAGGAAAACAAGATCAATGATAACGAGCTGCGTATTCAGCATGCCCGTGAACCTGACAGCATAGAAAAAGCGGCAAGGGAAAGATATAATTTCCGAAAACCGGGTGAAACCCTGTTTATCATTAGAGCGCATTAATTTTTTATACCAATTTATTCAATGTAATGTATCACTACCGCCGTCGTTTAACCCGTGAAGTAACCTTTGGATCCATACAGTTAGGAGGGTATCAGCCAATAAGAGTCGAGTCCATGACCAATACCCACACCATGGATACGGCTGCTACCGTTGAGCAGTGTCGGAGGCTTTACGAAGCTGGTTGTGAAATTATCAGACTTACCGTTCCGACCGAAAAGGATGCTGAAAATCTCAGGAATATACGTGACCAGCTCCGTTGTGATCGAATTGATACACCGCTTGTTGCCGATATTCATTTTTCTGCGCGTGCAGCACTCAAGGCTCTTGAATTTGTTGAGAATATCCGTATAAATCCCGGTAACTATGCTGCCCGCCAGAAGTTTACAAACAGTGAATATAGTGCAGCCGATTATCTCCAGGAGCTTGAGCACGTCCGGCTTGAATTTATTCAGCTGGTAGAAAAAGCCCGCCAGTATGGGGTATCAATGAGAATCGGCACAAATCATGGTTCATTATCTGACCGGATTGTGAGCCGCTATGGGAACTCTCCTGAAGGCATGGTTGAAGCAGCCCTCGAGTTTGCCAGAATCTGTGAAGATACAGGCTATTTCGATATTCTCTTTTCAATGAAATCCTCTAATGTCCGGGTGATGATTCAGGCATACCGGCTTCTTGTTCAGAAGGGTGATGCCGAGCTTCACTACCCCTATCCACTTCATCTTGGGGTAACTGAGGCTGGAGATGGTGATGAAGGCCGCGTTAAATCGGCTATGGGCATCGGAGCACTCCTTGAAGACGGACTTGGCGATACCATCAGGGTTTCCCTGACCGAGGATCCTGTCAATGAGGTACCTGTCGGTTTTGCTATTGTTAAAAAGTATAACGACTTTCATCTTGTCAATGGTGACAGGGGGCATATTCCTCTGAAGCACCTTGTTGAAAGCCGTAATCAGAAGGCAATCGATACGCCTCATGCTCAACACCAGCTGCCCTTCAATCCGTTCAGTTATCAGCGACGTGTTTCTTCGCGGATTATGCTTGCTGATCTTCCGGTCGGGGCGGATACAGTTCCCAAAGTGGAAACCGAACTTCACGCCTCTCTTAGCAATGGTGATGCGGTTTTTGCAGAGGTTATGAAGAGGATTGCGCCGGAATTGCCTCAGGATGCTATTCGTTCTGAGTTTACCTCTGTTCGTGTTAATAATCCGGCAGACCTTGAGCTCCTTGACGATCTGCTTGATAAACTTGGAGAGTCTGCCCGCTTTATTGTTGCCTCAACAAGCGATATCTCACTGCTTGTTCCGCTGCTTGATAAAGTTACAAAAGTCCGGCTTGATATTGTTGAAGGTGAACAGCTTGGAAAGGATCTTTTCCAGCATCTGGGTAATGATCGGCTTGCAGCCCTGGAGTTATGCTTTATGCATGAACATGCAGGGAACTCAGTACCTGCGGAGGTTCTTGCCCATCTTGCAGAAAAACTTCAGAAGCAGGGTGTTCAGCGACTCTTATTTTCGGTTATCACGAATAATGCTGTTTTTGTTTATCGAAGGCTTGTTGAAGCTTTCAACCGCCGATCGCTCAACTATCCTCTTGTTGTACGTTTCAAGGGAGATACTTCTAACCGTCTTGAAACCCTCATTGAAAATTCAGTCCAGACCGGGACACTATTCTGTGATGGTATTGGCGACATGCTGGCACTGTATACCAGGCTGTCTGTGGATGACGAGGTCTCTCTTGCATTCAACATTCTTCAGGGCGCAAGAATCAGAATGTCCAAAACAGAGTTTATTTCCTGTCCCGGCTGCGGCAGAACCTATTTTGAGCTGGAAAAGGCAACCGCGAGCATCAAGGAGCGTACCGCCCATCTCAAAGGGTTAAAGATAGGAATCATGGGCTGTATAGTTAATGGCCCCGGAGAGATGGCGGATGCAGATTTTGGTTACGTCGGTGCAGGAAAAAATAGAATAAGTCTCTATGTCGGTCGGGAGTGTGTGGAGGAAAATATTTCAGAACTGGAGGCAGTAAACCGTCTCATAGCTCTCATAAAAGAGCGCGGAAAGTGGGTTGATCAGGTTAAAGCAACGATATAGTATTTTACCATTATAATCTTGTTCTTTTAAGATCGTATGTTATTTACCTTGATAACCGGGGCTTCTATGGGAATTGGCGAAGCCTTTGCCAGGGAATTTGCCCATAGCGGTCGCAACCTTGTACTTGTTGCGCGCTCGGGTGAGAAATTGCACTCTCTGGCTGAAGAGCTTCAAGAGGAGTATAGCATTGAGGTGGAGATTTGTGTTGAGGATCTGAGTGATGCTGAAAGTCCAGGTCGCATTTATGAGTTCTGCTCTCGCAAAAAAGCATCTGTTGATCTCCTGGTCAATTGTGCTGGATTGTCCTGTGCAGGCGATTTTGCAGAAATGCCGAGCGAAAAGCTTCATGACATTATTATGATCAATGTCATGGCAATGGCCAGGCTTACTCGTTTATTTCTTTCCGACATGGTTTCAAGGAATAAAGGGGGGATTATCAATGTTGCCTCTCTCGGTGGTCTTCAGGGTGTTCCCGGTCTTGGACTCTATTCAGCAACAAAGTCATTTATGATAACGCTTACCGAGGCCCTTCATGTAGAACTGAGCGGAACCGATGTACAGGTTGTCGCTCTCTGTCCTGGCTTTATCGATACAGGCTTTTATAAGCATGCTGGCCACAATGCAGCTAATATCCGTTTGCCAATGTCGGGAACTGAAGTTGTCATCAAAGCAGCCATCAAAGGCTTGAAGCAAAACCGTATACGGATATTTCCCACAGTGATGGACAGTGTGCTGGCTTTTTCACAAAGGCTGGTTACAAGAAGGATCGTCATAAGACTGGCAGGTTTTTTCGCTGCCGTAAGAGATTATTAATATAATAATCCTTTTTTTCTTTGTATTTTAAACAACTGTCATTATATTACCAGCCCTGTTTTTTGAGTGTGAGCCGCTGGTGTAGCTCAATTGGTAGAGCAGCTGATTTGTAATCAGCAGGTTGCGGGTTCGAGTCCCATCACCAGCTCTGAAAATCAAGGGTAGGTAGCGAAGTGGTTAAACGCAACAGACTGTAAATCTGTCGACTATGTCTTCGGAGGTTCGAATCCTCCCCTACCCACAGTTTTTTTTGCGTGTCAGGCTGATGTAGCTCAGTTGGTAGAGCACTTCCTTGGTAAGGAAGAGGTCATCGGTTCGAGTCCGATCATCAGCTCGGGTTTTGGTGGTTTTGTTTGATACGTCAGTAGCTTAATTGGTAGAGCAGCGGTCTCCAAAACCGCAGGTTGGGGGTTCGATTCCCTCCTGACGTGCATGCAGAAAAGCGGGTTCACTGTAGTTTATTTATTTCAGGCTTGTATTCATGAATAAATATTTCGGCAAAGCAAATCAATATTACCGTGATGTTATCGGTGAGATGCGGAAAGTTGTCTGGCCGAGCAGGGAAGAGATCAAGGACTTGACGATTGTTGTTTTGACGGTTTCGGGTATTCTTGCCTTGTTTACGTTTCTTGTCGACTGGGTCATAAATTTTGTTATGGGTAAGTTATTGTAAGAAACAGTGTTAAGGTGAATTGAATGAGCGCGAAGAAAAAAGAAATTGATATTGAGGGTGTTCCGGTCGCACGCTGGTATGCGCTCAGGATTTATTCAGGCCATGAGCGCAAGGTTAAGGAGTCGATTGAGGCTGATGTTGTTCGTTGTGGTCTTGAGAGCAAGATATTGCAGATTTATGTTCCCTATGAGCGTTTTGTTGAGGTTAAAAACGGCAAAAAAAGAAGTTTAACCAAGAATGCCTTTCCTGGTTATGTTCTTATCGAAGCTGTCCTGGACAAGCAGACAAGAAATCTTATACTCGACATTCCCTCAGTCATGGGTTTTCTTGGTGTCGATGATGTTCCTACCCCACTGAGACCGGATGAGGTTGAAAAGATTCTGGAGCCGGATAACGCTATAGAGCATCGTTCAATTATTGAGTCGCCGTTCAAAATTGGTGATTCTGTCAAGGTTATTGACGGTCCATTCAGTTCGTTGACCGGTGTTGTTCATGAAGTATGTACCGAAAGGATGAAGGTTAAGGTTATGATAAGCTTTTTTGGTCGCAGTACGCCGACCGAGCTTGATTTTTCACAGGTTAAGTCAGTTTCCCAATAATGAGGGCTTAAGTAATTTTAAGCTTCTGAATAGAAATAGTTTATGGCAAAAAAGGTAATCGGTTTTATCAAGCTTCAGATCCCAGCTGGTGCAGCAAACCCTGCTCCTCCTGTAGGTCCCGCCCTTGGCCAGAAAGGTGTCAATATCATGGAGTTTTGCAAGCAGTTCAATGCAAAAACCCAGTCTGAATCAGGGATGATTATTCCGGTAGTTATTACCGTTTTCTCTGACAAGTCATTCACCTTTATTACAAAAACTCCTCCGGCGGCAGTTCTTCTCCTGAAAGAGGCGAATATCAAGAAAGGTTCCGGCGAGCCGAACCGTAACAAGGTTGGTTCCGTAACCCGTGAGCAGGTGCGCAAGATAGCTGAACTGAAAATGCCCGATCTTAATGCTTTCAATATCAAGGGAGCTGAAGAGATGGTTATGGGTACTGCAAGAAGTATGGGGATTGCAGTTCAGGATTAAGATCAGGTTGTAATGGTTGTATGCTGTGGGAGGCTGAAAAGCCGCTTTTTTAACCACTTTTATAAAAGAAAATAATGGCTGGAAAAAAATACAGAAATGCTGCGCTGAAAATTGATCGTTTTCATGAATACGATCTGGTTGATGCAGTGGAGAAAATCAGGGAGATTACTGAGGCAAAATTTGATGCAACGGTCGAAATCGCTGTAAGGCTTGGGGTTGATCCCCGGCATGCAGACCAGGTTGTCCGTGGTACAGTGATGTTGCCGCACGGGACAGGCAAAACCGTCTCTGTGCTCGTTGTCTGCAAAGAGGCAAAGGCTGAGGAAGCACGTGAAGCTGGTGCCGATATGGTTGGCTTTGAGGAGTATATCGAAAAAATCCAGGAAGGATGGACAGGTGTTGATGTTATTATTGCAACTCCTGATGTTATGGGTCAGCTTGGCAAGGTTGCAAAAATTCTTGGACCTCGCGGTTTAATGCCTAATCCGAAATCCGGAACGGTGACGATGGATGTGGCCAAGGCTGTTAAGGAGGTCAAAGCTGGTAAAATTGAGTTCAGGGTTGATAAAGCCGGAAATGTTCATGCACCTGTCGGCAAGGTTTCGTTTCAGCCTGATCAGCTGGTTGCCAATATTGGAAGCTTCCTCAAGGAGGTTGTTCGCTTAAAACCATCGGCAGCCAAGGGTCAGTATGTGCAGGGTATTGCGCTTTCAAGCACGATGTCCCCAAGCGTGAAGGTTAAAATGGAAAAATTTGTCGCCTAATAAAAACGGTTTATAACGATGAAGCGAGATACAAAAGAGCAGATCGTTCAGGAAGTTGCTGAAAAGATCAATAAGTCACAGGGTATATATCTGACGGAATTCCAGGGATTGAGTGTCGCTAAAATGGCAGAGCTTCGTCGGGAGTTTAGAAACGTAGGAGTTGAGTATCGTGTTGTAAAAAACACGCTCATTAAAAAAGCTCTGAAAGAGCTTGGAGCTGCTGACAAGCTTGCACCAGGCCTTAAAGGAACCACAGCACTTGCATTTGGATTTGATGATCCAACAGCTCCGGCAAAGGTTATCAAAAAGTTCTGCAAAAACAATGAAGCGCTGAAGTTCAAGATGGCGGCAATCGACGGTGTCGTTTTTGGTCCCGACTCGCTTCCGATGCTTTCTGAAATGCTCACCAAGAAGGAAAATATTGCCCGTACTGCTGGTCTGATCAACAGTCTGGTAAGTTCTGTTCCGATGGTGGTCAATGCTGTTATGAGAAATCTTGTCTATGCTCTTGATCAGGTAGCCAAGCAAAAGCAGTAGCAGTAGGATATACGAAACTATTACGCACTCAACAAATTATTATAATAGTAAATTACTAAACAAGAGAGGGGAATAATGTCTATCGAAACACTTGTAGAAGAGATTGGTAAGTTGACTCTTACAGAGGCTTCCGAATTGGTGAAGGCTCTTGAAGAGAAGTTTGGTGTCAGTGCAGCTCCTGCTGTAGTTGCAGGTCCTGCAGCTGCAGCTGCTGAAGTTGTTGTACAGGAAGAGCAGACTGAGTTTGATGTTATATTGACCGCCGCAGGCGAAAGCAAAATCAATGTAATCAAGGCTGTTCGTGCCATTACCGGTCTTGGTTTGAAAGAGGCCAAGGATCTTGTCGATGGTGCTCCAAAGACTGTGAAGGAAGCCATTTCCAAGGACGAGGCAGAAAAGATTGCCAAAGAACTGAAAGACGCGGGTGCATCAGTAGAGTTGAAGTGATCTTTGAAAAGAGTCATTACTATAGCAAGCTCCGTTTCCATTTTGAGACGGAGCTTTGTCTGTTTGTGTAAGTACAGTTTTGATGATAGTTTCTGTGATGATACGATTAAAGTTCAGTCGGATATTTTTGTGAACCGGCAAAGTTTCTGTGGATCTTTGTAAGAACTTAATCTGTAAGTAATTCATGCAATTGATAAAAGCGAGGTGCATGTGAAAGTGGCTGATGCAAAAACACCGTGTATTGACTTTTCAAAAATTCAAAGTGTTATAGAACCTCCCGACTTATTAAAAGTTCAGTTAGATTCATTCCATAATTTTATACAGGATAGCGTTCCTCTTGCCAAGAGAAAAGATCAGGGTCTTGAGAGGGTATTACGCGGCGCATTTCCGATTACCGATACCAGAGGCCTCTATCTGCTCGAGTATATCACCTATAGCTTTGATAAACCGAAATATACTGTCGAAGATTGTATTGAGCGGGGTCTGACCTATGATGTCTCTCTGAAAGTCAAGCTCAAGCTTTCATACAAGGATGAGGCCGATGAGACCGACTGGAAAGAGACCATTCAGCAGGATGTCTATCTTGGCAGGATTCCTTATATGACGGAACGCGGTACCTTTATTGTCAATGGTGCCGAGAGGGTTGTTGTAGCGCAGCTTCACCGATCACCAGGGGTGGTGTTCAGTGAAGCTATTCATCCGAACGGCAAGAAAATGTATTCGGCTAAAATTGTTCCTACCAGAGGTTCATGGATTGAGTTCCAGACCGATATCAACAATCAGATTTTTGTTTATATCGATCAGAAAAAGAATTTTCTGGTCAGTGCGCTTCTGCGTGCCATAGGATTTGCGAGGGATGAGGATATACTTGGTCTCTTCGACCTCGTTGAGGAGGTATCACTGAAATCAACGAAAAAGGAACAGCTTGTTGGACAGTATCTTGCTTCAGATATTGTTGATATGCAGACTGGTGAAGTTGTCAGTGCAAGAACGGCAATTACTGAAGATATTTTTGAACAGATTCTTGCTGCGGGCTACAAAAGCATCAAGGTAATGAAGACATACTCCGGCAGCGATAAAGGGCCGGACAAATCGATCATAATCAACACCATTCTTAATGATCATTCAGCGACCGAAGAAGAGGCGCTTGAAATTGTCTATGAAGAGCTCAGAGCTAATGAAGCTCCCGATATCGATGCGGCGAGAAGTTTCCTTGAGCGAACTTTTTTCAACCAGAAAAAATATGATCTTGGTGAGGTTGGCCGTTACAGGATCAAGAAAAAACTGAGCAAAGAGTTTGATGATCTGAATGAATATCTTGCTGGAAAGCCTGAGCTTAAGCAGCTTTCTGATACCATTTACGAAAAAATACTTCAGACTATTCAATCTTTTTCTGACGAGCCTACAGGTGAAGATATTCTGGTTCTGACACATTACGATATTATCTCTGTTATTTATTATCTGATCAAACTGGTCAATGGACTGGCTGAAGTTGATGATGTCGATCATTTAGCGAACCGCCGTGTACGCTCTGTGGGTGAACAGCTTGCCGCCCAGTTTGTTATAGGACTGGCCCGTATGGGCAAGAATGTCCGTGAAAAGCTCAACTCAAGAGATTCTGATAAAATCGCTCCAGCTGATCTTATCAATGCAAGGACAGTGTCGAGCGTTGTATCAAGCTTCTTTGCAACAAGCCAGCTCTCACAGTTTATGGACCAGACCAACCCTCTGGCTGAAATGACCAATAAGAGAAGGGTTTCTGCCCTTGGACCGGGTGGTCTTACCAGAGAGCGTGCAGGTTTCGAAGTTCGTGACGTTCACTATACCCACTATGGCAGGCTCTGCCCGATTGAAACTCCTGAAGGCCCGAATATCGGTCTTATCTCATCGCTTTCAGTCTATGCGGAAATCAACGACAAAGGCTTTATCCAGACACCATACCGGGTGGTCGACAAAGGCCAGGTGACCGATACCGTGCTGATGCTTTCGGCAGAAGACGAAGAAAACAAAATTACTGTACCAGTCAGTGTTCCTCTCGATGAGAATAATAAAATAGCTGTTGAGACTGTTCAGGCTCGTACAAAGGGTGACTATCCGGTAGTCGCTGCAGAGGACGTTAATTTCATGGACGTTTCACCTGTACAGATTGTCAGTGCTGCAGCAGCATTAATTCCTTTTCTTGAGCATGATGATGGTAACCGCGCACTTATGGGTGCCAACATGCAGCGCCAGGCGGTTCCACTCCTAACCTCTGAAGCACCCGTCGTTGGAACCGGTATGGAGGCAAAGGTTGCCAGAGATTCACGTTCAGTCATTATGGCTGAAGGTCCAGGAGTGATTGAAGATGTGACGGCGGAGTATATCCAGGTTCGTTACGATCTTGACCCTGATAATAACGTCCTTTCGATGCTTGATCCAGACGAAGGCCTGAAAACCTATAAGCTGATAAAGTTCAAGCGCTCAAACCAGGATACCTGCATTTCACAGAAACCTCTGGTGCATATCGGTCAGCGAGTTGAAAAAGGCTCAATTCTCGCCGACAGCTCATCGACAGATAATGGAGAGCTTGCGCTCGGAAAAAATGTTCTTGTAGCATTCATGCCATGGCGAGGCTATAACTTTGAAGATGCTATCATTCTCAGCGAACGGCTGGTCTATGATGATGTCTTTACCTCAATTCATATTCACGAATTTGAGGCAAATGTACGTGATACCAAACGAGGCGAAGAGCAGTTTACCCGCGACATCTATAATGTCAGTGAGGAGGCGCTTAGAAACCTTGATGAAAACGGTATTGTGCGCAATGGTGCTGAAGTCAAGGAGAGGGATATTCTTGTCGGAAAAATAACACCAAAAGGAGAGAGCGATCCGACGCCGGAGGAAAAACTGCTTAGAGCGATTTTCGGCGACAAATCAAGTGATGTTAAAGATGCTTCAATGCATGTTCCTGCCGGAATGAAAGGAATAGTCATCAAGACAAAACTTTTCAGTCGCAAGAAGAAGGTTGGCATGGACTCTAAGGAAAAGATTGAAGTTGTCGACAAGAAATACGACTATAAAGAGTACGATTTGAGAAAGCGCTTTGCCGCCTGGGTTAAACAGCTGCTTGAGGGCAAGATTTCAACAGGTATCTATAATGACAAAGGCAAACAGCTGATACCCGAAGGTACTCCCTACGACGCTGCCTTGTTAGCGAGATTCAGTGCTATGCCATTTCTTGAATCAATTGATTTTACAAAAGGTGTGAGTGACGCTCCTAAGGTTAATGACAATGTTATTCGCCTTGTCAAGGAGTTTCGTTTCAAGCTGAAAGATCTCTCGGATGAGCGTGACAACGAAAAATACAAGATCAATGTTGGTGATGAACTTCCTCCTGGTATCGAAGAGCTTGCCAAGGTATATATTGCCCAGAAAAGGAAAATTCAGGTTGGCGACAAGATGGCAGGCCGTCATGGTAACAAGGGCGTTGTAGGCAAGATTCTGCCGATTGAGGATATGCCGTTCATGGAAAATGGCACCCCGGTTGATATTGTTCTTAACCCGCTTGGTGTACCGAGTCGTATGAATATTGGTCAGCTTTATGAGACATCACTCGGCTGGGCAGCAAAAAAACTTGGTGTCAAGTTTAAAACACCTATTTTTAATGGCGCCACCTATCAGGAAGTACAGCATGAACTTGAAAGGGCCGGTCTTCCTGCACATGGTAAGGTCAGTCTTTTTGATGGTCGTACTGGTGAGCGGTTTGATGATGAAGTTACCATAGGTTATATCTACATGCTCAAGTTGAGTCATCTTGTTGATGACAAGATTCATGCCCGTTCTACTGGTCCATACTCGCTGATAACTCAGCAGCCCCTCGGTGGTAAAGCACAGTTTGGCGGTCAGAGGTTTGGAGAGATGGAAGTGTGGGCTCTTGAGGCATACGGAGCAGCTAATATCTTACGTGAAATGCTTACGGTTAAGTCCGATGATGTCATAGGTCGGAACAAAACCTATGAGGCAATTGTTAAAGGCCAGAACTTGCCGGAACCGGGTATACCCGAATCCTTTAATGTTCTTATAAGGGAGCTGCAAGGGCTTGGTCTTGAGATTCGTATTGACGACAGGGTTCCTTAGTAATGTGTTAATAAGCGTTTACATCATTAACGGACATTAAACAGAGTCGTTTAACAAGAGGATATTGACTATGATTTTTTCACAGGGAGCTTCGCCTCTTAAAGGCGAATTTTCAAGGATAAAGTTCAGTATTGCATCACCTGAAAGCATTCTTGCTCATTCAAGGGGAGAGGTACTGAAGCCTGAGACAATTAACTACCGCACATTCAAGCCTGAGCGCGACGGATTGATGTGCGAGAAAATATTCGGTCCCACAAAGGACTGGGAGTGTTACTGCGGAAAATATAAGCGCGTACGCTATAAAGGGATCATCTGCGATCGTTGCGGTGTTGAGGTGACGACC
The DNA here is from genome assembly GCA_012972835.1 of Chlorobiaceae bacterium. Classification (GTDB taxonomy): domain Bacteria; phylum Bacteroidota; class Chlorobiia; order Chlorobiales; family Chlorobiaceae; genus Chlorobium. Next base: position 110,386 of record JABDHK010000045.1, read on the forward strand.
AAAAGTGTCCGCAGGGAGCGTATGGGCCATATATCCCTTGCAGTTCCTGTTGTGCATACCTGGTTTTTCCGCTCGGTCCCAAGCAAGATCGGAGCATTGCTTGATCTTTCGACCAAAGAGCTTGAAAGGATCATCTATTATGAAGTCTATGTTGTCATCAATCCCGGTGAACCTGGTGAGAAGCAGGGGATAAAAAAACTCGATCGCCTTACCGAAGAGCAGTATTTCCAGATCATCACTGAGTATGAAGACAATCAGGATCTTGAAGATTCAGATCCCGACAAGTTTGTAGCAAAAATGGGTGGTGAAGCCATTCATATGCTGCTGAAAAATATTGATCTTGATGCATCGGCAATACATCTGCGCAAAGTGCTCAAGGAGAGCAATTCAGAACAGAAAAGAGCGGATGCACTGAAAAGACTCAAGGTTGTTGAGGCATTCAGGAAAAGCTACGAACCGCAAAAGAAAACCCGGAAAAAGCCTATGGGACTCTTTCCGGAGGATGAGCTTCCTGAGCCCTATGTCTATGAAGGTAACAAGCCGGAGTATATGGTGATGGAAGTAGTTCCGGTTATTCCTCCGGAGCTACGTCCACTGGTTCCGCTCGAAGGTGGCAGATTTGCCACATCGGATCTCAATGATCTTTACCGGCGTGTTATCATCCGCAACAACCGGCTGAAAAAACTCATCGATATTCGTGCTCCTGAGGTTATTCTGCGCAACGAAAAGAGAATGCTGCAGGAAGCTGTCGATGCCTTGTTCGATAACTCCCGCAAGGCTAACGCCGTGAAAACAGGTGAGTCGAACAGACCACTGAAATCACTTTCGGATTCCCTGAAAGGCAAACAGGGACGGTTCCGCCAGAACCTGCTTGGCAAGAGGGTTGACTATTCTGGCCGTTCGGTTATTGTTGTCGGCCCTGAGTTGAAGCTGCATGAGTGCGGCTTGCCGAAAAGCATGGCTATCGAGCTTTTTCAGCCATTTGTGATTCGTCGTCTTGTTGATCGCGGGATTGCCAAATCGGTGAAATCAGCCAAAAAACTTATTGACAAAAAAGATCCAATTGTCTGGGATGTGCTTGAAAAAGTCATCGATGGCCGACCGGTAATGCTCAACCGAGCTCCAACGCTTCACCGTCTCGGTATTCAGGCTTTCCAGCCGGTACTTATAGAGGGTAAGGCCATTCAGATTCATCCGCTCGTTTGTACAGCGTTTAATGCTGACTTTGATGGTGACCAGATGGCTGTTCATATTCCGCTATCCCAGGAAGCGCAGCTTGAAGCATCGCTGCTCATGCTCTCTTCACATAACCTTATTTTGCCTCAGTCAGGCAAACCGGTTACAGTACCTTCACAGGACATGGTACTTGGCATGTACTTTCTTACCAAGTCACGAGTTGGTGATGTGGGTGAAGGGCAGATATTCTATAGCGCTGAAGATGTGCTTATTGCACATAATGAACAGCGTGTCGGTCTTCACGCACAAATATTCGTCAAGTATTCCGGTCAGATTGATCAAAAATTTGATCCTCTGCGCGTCCTTGATACTATTGTTGAGGCAAATACAGAAAAGTCTATCTGGCTGAAATCACAGATTGAAAAGAAGGCTATTCTGCTTACGACAGTGGGCAGGGTGATATTTAACCAGAATGTGCCCGACGAAATCGGGTTTATCAACCGCGTTATCGACAAAAAGGTGGCAAAGGAGCTGATCGGGCGACTGAGCAGCGATGTTGGTAATGTTGAAACAGCGAAATTCCTTGACAATATCAAGGAGGTTGGCTTCCACTATGCTATGAAAGGCGGCCTTTCGGTAGGTCTTTCTGATGCTATTGTGCCTGAAACAAAGGTCAAGCATATAAAAAATGCGCAAAGGGAGAGCACCAAGGTTGTAAAAGAGTACAATCGAGGCACACTCACTGACAATGAACGGTACAACCAGATTGTCGATGTCTGGCAGAAAACATCCAACATTGTCGCTGAAGAGTCATACCAGAAGCTGAAAAAAGATCGTGACGGCTTCAATCCACTCTATATGATGCTTGATTCCGGAGCTCGCGGCTCCAGAGAGCAGGTTAGGCAGTTGACAGGCATGAGAGGTCTTATTGCCCGTCCGCAGAAGTCAATGTCGGGGCAGCCGGGTGAAATTATTGAAAACCCTATTATCTCGAACCTGAAAGAGGGACTCACCGTTCTCGAGTATTTCATTTCAACACACGGTGCGCGTAAAGGTCTTTCCGATACATCGCTGAAAACCGCCGATGCCGGTTACCTCACCAGACGACTTCACGATGTTGCCCAGGATGTCATTGTTACCATTGATGACTGTGGAACTACACGAGGTCTCTATGTTCACCGCAATATTGAGGAAGAGACAAGCGGTCAGATAAAGTTCCGTGAAAAAATAAAGGGACGAGTTGCGGCCCGTGATATCTATGATACCCTGAACAACAGGGTGGTCGTAAGTTCGGGAGAAATAATTACTGAGGAACTTGCAGAGCTGATTCAGGAAACTGCTGGTGTTGAAGAGGCTGAAATTCGTTCAGTGTTGACATGTGAGTCGAAAATCGGCATTTGTTCGAAATGCTATGGGACAAACCTTTCGGTTCATGAGCTTGTTGAAATCGGCGAAGCGGTCGGTGTTATTGCCGCACAGTCGATTGGAGAGCCTGGAACACAGCTGACGCTTCGTACCTTCCACCAGGGCGGTACCGCACAGGGTGGCATTACTGAGACCGAGACCAAGGCATTCTATGATGGTCAGATTCAATTTGAGGATATCAAAACGGTTGACCACACCGCTATCAATGAAGATGGCGTCGAAGATCACCGCGTCATTGTCATTCAGAAAAACGGTAAGATCAATATTGCTGATCCAGAGACCGGCAAGATTCTGAAACGATATATTGTGCCGCATGGTGCGCATCTTAATTGCAAACATGGTTCCCTGATTAAAAAAGATCAGATGATGTTCAGCAGTGAACCTAACAGCACGCAGATTATTGCAGAGCTGCCCGGGTTTATAAAATTTGCTGATATCGAAAAAGGTGTTACCTACAAGGAAGAGGTTGATCCACAGACCGGCTTTTCACAGCATACCATTATCAACTGGCGTTCCAAGCTGAGGGCTACCGAAACAAGGGAGCCGAGGTTGATGATTATTGATGCGAACGGAGAGGTGAGAAAAACCTATCCTGTGCCTATTAAAACAAATCTTTATGTGGAAGATGGTCAGAGGATATCTCCTGGAGATATCATGGCAAAAGTGCCAAGAAATCTTGACCGTGTCGGCGGCGATATTACAGCCGGTCTTCCAAAAGTTACAGAACTTTTTGAAGCCCGTATTCCTACAGATCCTGCAATTGTAACTGAAATTGATGGTTATGTAAGTTTTGGGTCGCAGCGCAGAAGCAGTAAGGAGATCAAGGTTAAAAATGATTTCGGTGAAGAGAAGATCTACTATGTACAGGTTGGTAAGCATGTGCTTGCTAACGAGGGTGACGAAGTCAAGGCTGGTGATCCGTTGACCGATGGCGCTGTATCGCCACAGGACATTCTGCGAATACAGGGCCCTAATGCCGTGCAGCAGTACCTTGTGAACGAGATACAGAAAGTCTACCAGATCAATGCCGGCGTTGAGATCAACGACAAGCATCTTGAGGTTATTGTGCGTCAGATGCTTCAGAAAGTCCGTGTTGAAGAGTCAGGTGACACCAATCTGTTACCCGGTGACCTGATTGATCGTAGTGCCTTTGTTGAGTCGAACAATGGTATAGCCGAAAAGGTACGTATTACAGAGAAAGGCGATGCTCCGGCAAGGATTCAGGATAGTCAGCTTCACAAGATGCGCGATATTACCAAGCTGAATCGTGAGCTTCGCAAGAACAACAAGATAATGATTGCTTTTGAACCTGCCCTTCAGGCAACTTCACACCCAGTGTTGCTCGGTATTACCAGCGCGGCCCTTCAGACTGAGAGTGTGATTTCGGCAGCATCGTTCCAGGAGACCACCAAGGTTCTGACGGATGCTGCGGTTGCAGGAAAGGTTGATTATCTTGCCGGTTTAAAGGAAAACGTTATTGTCGGTAAACTGATTCCTGCAGGAACAGGATTGAAGAGATACAAGACAATAAAGCTTACAGGCGAGGGTCAGGACTCTGCTGCAGATGGAGAGCGTAAGGTTGAAGAACCTGCAACAAGAGAGGGCTTTGCTAATGAGCGGTAGTCACTATGCAGTAAATGGTTGAGTAAATAAAAAAGGGAGATTTTCATCTCCCTTTTTTATTTGTCTACTTTTTCTCAAACCTGAAAGATTCCAGAAAACTGGTATCAAATTCACCACTCTGAAATGCAGGAGAGTGCATCACCTGTTTATGGAATGGAATGGTGGTTTTTACCCCCACGACAATAAATTCATCGAGGGCTCGTGACATTCTTGCAATTGCTTCCTCTCTTGTCTGGGCTGTAACGATAAGCTTGGCAATCATGGAATCGTAGTTTGAAGGCACAACATAGCTTGCATAAGCATGAGAATCAACCCTTACGCCGTGACCGCCAGGTGTATGGAAAACCTGAAGCTGCCCTGGAGAAGGACGGAAGAGGTGCTCGGGATCTTCAGCATTGATACGACACTCCATCGAGTGACCTTTTGGGGTAAAGACGCGATTTTCGATTGATTCACCAGCAGCGATAAGAATCTGTTCCTTGACGATGTCGACATCATAGCGCTCTTCGGTAACTGGATGCTCAACCTGAATACGCGTATTCATCTCCATGAAGAAAAAATTCTTGTGCTTGTCAAGCAGGAATTCGATAGTACCGGCACCTTCATAATTGACAGCCCGTGCAGCAGCTACAGCAGCATCACCCATTTTTTTTCTGAGCACATCATCAACTACCGGGGAAGGAGTTTCCTCGATAAGCTTCTGATGCCGTCTCTGGACGGTACAGTCACGCTCTCCAAGATGGATAGTGTTGCCGTGCTGGTCAGAAAGGATCTGGATCTCAACGTGGCGAGGGTTTTCAACAAATTTCTCGATATAGACACCACTGTTTCCGAAAGACTGTTCAGCTTCGCTTCGTGCTGTGTTCAGTGCTTTTTCCATCTGGCTGTCCTCAGTTACCACCCTCATGCCCTTTCCTCCGCCTCCGGCGGTGGGCTTAATAATAATGGGGTAACCAGTTCTGTTTGCGATTTCGAGAGCTTCCTGAAGATCGATTACCAGATCAGGGCTTCCGGGTACAACAGGAACACCAGCCGCAATCATGGTTGCTTTGGCTGTGTTTTTATCACCCATCTGGTTGATCATTGCCGCTGTCGGTCCGATAAACTTTATGTTTACCGAATCACATACTTCAGCAAAATCGGCATTTTCAGCAAGAAAACCATAACCGGGATGAATGGCATCTGCGTTGGTAACCTCCGCAGCAGCAATGATGCGAGGAATGTTCAGGTAACTCTCTCTTGATAAAGCAGGTCCTATACAGACAGCTTCATCGGCGTATTTGACATGCATGGATTCAGCATCTACTGTAGAGTAAACTGCAACAGTACTGATCCCCATTTCGCGGCAGGTCTGCATAATACGCAAAGCAATTTCGCCGCGATTTGCGACAAGTATTTTATTGAACAAGGTTATTTCTGATGAATGTTTATGGTTTAATCCGGAACAAAGGCTGATCATACTCTACTGCCTGTCCGTTTTCGACGAGAATTTCAACAATAGTACCGGAAACCTCGGCCTCAATTTCGTTCATGAGTTTCATGGCTTCGATAATACAGAGAACATCACCTTTTTTGATAGTGTCATTGACCGCAACAAAGGGAGGTGAATCTGGTGACGATGACTGGTAGAATGTTCCGACAATTGGAGATCGAGATTCGATCAAGCCCCATGTTGCCTCCTCTTTTGCAACTTCCGGAACAACATTTAAAACTGGGGGTGCTGTTTGTTGTGCGGGTTCTCCAGTCAGAAAAACATTCGGCTGGGAAAATCCTGGTGCGGTGGATGCACGCCTCAAGATAATTTTAAAGTCTCCTTGCTCGATGATGGTTTCCTGAAGATCTGAGCTATCGACAATGTCGATAAGCTGTTTGATTTCGTTAAAGTTCATGATTTATGTTACTTAAGTTTAAAACACGCGTCTTGATCTATCGCCAACAAACAGAAGATAACTACTTTTTAACTCTTTCTATATATTCACCAGTGCGAGTGTCTACACGAATAATGCTTCCAATCTGGATAAACATTGGGACGTTGACCTCGGCGCCAGTTTCAACTACTGCCGGCTTTGTTCCACTTGTTGCCCTGTCATCCTTTGATGCGGGGCTGGTTTCAGTAACCTCAACTTCAATAAATGTAGGGAGCTCCACAGCCAGAATGGCGCCGTCATCAGACAAGACAATCGTCACCATCATGCCGTCCTTGACAAAAAGAGCGGAAGAGCCGATAGCTGCTTCCGGAACATTGATCTGGTCAAAAGTATCACTGTCCATCATCACATAGTCGCTACCGTCACGATAAAGATATTGATACTGTTTTCTCTCCGTTACAATAACATCTACTGATTCTGTAGCACTGAAGCGGTATTCAACATTCCTGCCGGATTTCAGGTTTCGCATGTTAGCCTGGTAAAATGCCCTCAAGTTACCGGGAGTACGGTGCATAAGGCTTTCAATACTGTGTGGTTCTCCTTTAAAACGGATGATTGAACCTTTTGAAACGTTACTGATTGAAATCATAGGCCGGAAAAAAATTTATCTTGCACAAGTAGTCTTGTTTTATGAAAAGAAATTAAATATAACACAGTGTCTGACGAATACAAATTGCAGTGAAGGCGTAAACACAGGATAATGCTAAAAAGCCATTGCATGTTTGTAAAGTACTGTTTAAATTCATTGAATTAAACGGGGAAGCAAAAAGTTGGTTTTACTTCAACAAAAATATAAATAGCATATGTCAAAAGCTGAATTAGTAGAGAAAATCGCCGAGCAGGCCAAGCTGACAAAAGTCGATGCCGAACGAGCTGTCAATGCCTTCATCAGTGTTGTAACAGCATCGTTGAAGCAGGGAGATGACGTTACTCTTGTCGGCTTCGGGACGTTTACCACTGGCGATAGAGCGGAAAGACAAGGACGGAATCCCCAGACGGGTGAAGCTATTACAATTTCAGCAAAAAAAGTTGTTAAGTTCAAGCCAGGCAAAGCTTTGAAGGAAGAGGTCGGAGGGTGAACCGGATTGGTTAAGAGTTCCTTATCTTTTAAAGTCCATCAATAGCTACTGCTTGATGGACTTTTTTTTATCATTAATATCATGCACTATGACCACGAAAGTTGTCCTTGATTTTGAAAAGCCACTCTTTGAGCTTGAAGCGAAACTCAAAGAAATGCGTCAGTGCCTCAGGAGCAGCACGAGGGAGCAGTCCCCTGCTGAAAGCGAGCTGCTCAATCATGATATAGAGACTCTTGAGCTGAAAGTTGATGCTCTTCGTCGTTCGATCTACAAAAACCTGACTCGCTGGCAGAAAGTTCAGCTTGCGCGCCATCCTGAAAGACCCTTTACGCTTGATTACATCTATATGATGACCAAAGAGTTTGTAGAACTCGCCGGTGACAGGCATTTCAGCGATGACAAAGCCATTGTCGGTGGTTTTGCCCGCATTGAAGAGAGTTCAACGGGCTTTTCACAGCCAGTCATGATCATCGGGCATCAGAAAGGTCGCGATACCAAATCCAATCTCTACCGGAATTTTGGAATGGCACAGCCTGAGGGATATCGCAAGGCTCTGCGTTTAATGAAACTTGCAGAGAAATTCCGCAAGCCGGTCATTACCCTCATTGATACCCCAGGCGCATTTCCTGGTATAGAGGCTGAAGAACGGGGGCAGGCTGAGGCAATTGCCCGGAATTTGTTTGAAATGGCGAAGTTGACTGTTCCGGTAATTGTTGTGATTATCGGTGAAGGAGCAAGTGGAGGAGCCATAGGTATTGGAGTCGGTGACCGGATTATAATGGCAGAAAACAGCTGGTATTCAGTGATTTCTCCTGAAAGCTGTTCTTCAATTTTATGGAGAAGCTGGAACTATAAGGAACAGGCTGCCGAAGCCTTGCAGCTTACCGCAGAGGATCTTCTTAAACAGGGTATTATCGACAGGATTGTACCCGAGCCTCTTGGGGGGGCTCATACTGACCCTGACAAAATGGCTGCTACACTGAAGAGTATCTTGATCGAGGAGCTTAAAGTACTGTTGTCGAGGGATTCCGCTAATCTCGTTCATGACCGGATCGAAAAGTTTTCAGCTATGGGCGTCTGGAAGGAAGAAGTTTAAAAGAGTGCAAAAGCCGGAGTTCAAACCGGCTTTTGCAGTCGAATTGACATCTTACTTGATGACGTAGGAACTTTCACCCTTGAGCAGTTCTTCAAGAGTAGCAAATCCATTTTTCTGGGCATCCTTGATCTGTGCGGTAAGAGCATCTTCATAGGTTACCCGTTCCGCAGCATAGAAGACACCGAAAGGTCTTGGCAGAAACTCTTCCGAATCAGCATGATCATCAGCAAAGCGGGCAAGAATGGATGCCTTGTTGATGTCCGCTTCATTGTGCACCCAGAGGTCAGAGGTCGAGAGGCCCTCTTTGTCGAGATCGACCACAACTGGTGTAAAGCCATCCAGTATGATTCCCTTGTTTTTCTCTTTTCCAAAGACAAGAGGTTTGTCCTGTTCAAGATAGACAGTGTGATCAGCTTTATTGTCGGGTGTGGCAAATGCTTCAAAGGCGGCGTTGTTGAAAATAGGACAGTTCTGGTAAATTTCCACCAGCGATGTGCCCTTGTGCAGAGCAGCGCGCTTCAGTATTGACCTCAGGTATTTACCGTCGCGATCAAAAGCTCTTGCAAAGAAAGAGCCTCCAGAACCAATAGTCAGTGCCGCGGTATTGAATGGCTGATCAATGACGCCGGATGGAGAGGTAATAGTTCTCAAACCGACTTTTGAGGTTGGTGAATACTGACCTTTTGTGAGACCATATATCTCATTATTGAAGAGTACAACGTTAATGTCGGGATTTCTTCTCAGGGTATGAATGAAATGATTGCCGCCAATTGATAACGCATCGCCATCACCCGTTGCAACCCATACATTCAGTTCAGGACGTGAGACTTTCAGTCCGGTTGCCATTGGCAGTGCCCTGCCGTGAATGCCATGAACGCCGTATGTTGCCATATAGTATGGGAGTCGGGACGAGCAGCCAATTCCGGAAAGAATGACGATGTTTTCCGGGGTTACACCCAGTTCAGGCATAACATTTTTGAGTTGCTGCAGCACGGCATGATCGCCACATCCAGGACACCATTTCGCTTCCTGGTCGGAAGCGAAATCTTTTGCAGTAAGAACCGGTGCAGCTATTATTGATGTATCGTTATCGCTCATTATTGAATCTCCTTGATAATGTCAGTGATTTTAGCCAGAATTTCCATTTCATTGAACGGCACTCCCTGCACCTTGCCGTATCCAACGGGGGCTATGAGGAAGGTATCACGGATAAGATGGATAAGCTGTCCGCTGTTCATCTCGGGTATCAACACCTGTTTGTAGTTGCCGAGAATCTCTCCAAGGTTTTTAGGAAAAGGATGGATATAGCGGAGGTGGGCATGAGCTACACTCTGCCCAGCCTCAAGTGCTTGCTCGACAGCGGTTTTAATTGCTCCGTATGATGAACCCCATCCAAGCACAAGAAGATCTCCTTTCAGTGGCCCATTGTCAATGGACTGCAGCGGAATAGTGTCGGCAATACGTGCTATTTTCTCAGCGCGAAGCTTAGTCATCAGCTCATGATTTTCAGGGTCATGAGATACATTTCCGGTTTCATTCTGTTTTTCAAGTCCGCCGATACGGTGTTCGAGCCCCTTTGTTCCAGGGATAGCCCAGGATCGGACAAGACGATCGTCTCGCTTGTAGGGGAGATAGGGAGGCTCTTCCGGTTTTCTCTCAGGCTGAAAACGTGTCTTGATTTCAACGAGATTATCCGGGCTTTCGACCTTCCATGGCTCTGAGCTCAATGCGAGGTAGCCGTCAGAGAGGCAGATGACCGGGGTCATATGTTCTATGGCAATTCTTGCGGCCTCATAGGTGGTATAGAAGCAGTCAACAGGAGAGCGTGCTGCAATAACTGGCATAGGTGCTTCACCATGTCTGCCGTACATGGCCATGAAAAGATCAGACTGTTCCGGTTTGGTAGGAAGGCCAGTTGATGGGCCACCACGCTGAACATTGATGATAACCAGTGGTATTTCAAGGATGACTGCCAGACCGAGAGCCTCTGTTTTCAGAGCAAGTCCCGGACCGGAAGTGTTTGTTGCAGCAAGAGCACCTCCATACGCAGCACCGATACTGCTGACGATACCGGCAATTTCATCTTCAGCCTGAAAGGTCTTGACACCATATTTCTTCTTTTTTGCAAGGGTCTGCAGGATCTCTGTTGCCGGTGTGATCGGGTAGGATCCAAGAAAAAGATTAAGGCCAGCTTTCTTGGAAGCAGCAGTCAAGGCGATAGCGCACGCTTCATTACCGGTAACCCTGCGATAGACGCCGTGCTGTTTTTGGGGAGCGATATCGAAGCGGCCAAGATTTGCAAAGAGTTCAGTTTCATCGCCAAAGTAATAGCCAGCCTTCATCGCTTTGATGTTTGCTTCGGCCATCTGGATATTCTTTTGGAACTTGGTTTGCAGTGTTTCAATTGTTCCCTCAAGTGGAAGGGTATAGAGCCAGTAGAGCAGCCCTAAAACAAACATGTTCTTACACCGGTCGACCTCCTTGCTGCTGAGTCCGCTCTCTTTCAGTGCTTCGCGGGTTAGCTGCAAAACAGGAACCGGAAAAACGATATAGTTGTCGAGAGTACCGTCTTCCAGAGGATTAGCACCCTCAGGATAGCCAGCGAGCTTAAGATTCTTTTCATCAAAACCCTCGGTACCAGCGATAATGATACCGCCACGATGCAGGTCTTTCAGATTTGCTTTCAGTGCTGCCGAGTTCATGGCTACCATAACATCAAATCGTGCGCCCGGTGTATAGACAGGCTTGCTGCTGAACTGGAGCTGAAATCCTGATACACCCGCAATGGTACCCGCAGGGGCCCTTATCTCTGAAGGAAAATTAGGAAATGTATTGAGTTCTGTCCCGTGCACCGCTACGGTATTGGCAAATTGGGTGCCGGTCAGCTGCATACCATCGCCGGAGTCTCCTGCAAAAAGCACGGATACGCTGGTTTTCGATGTTACATTGACCTGTCTGGTTGTCTTGTTTGTATCAGTCATTGGCCCTGTGAATTACTTTTCAAAATTAGTAAACAACAAAAAAATCCCTGTGTCAATGAACATCGCGACATGGAGGTCATTGAGTTGTTATCTGGTGAAATGTATATTACTGGTGGGTAAGGAGAGAAGACAATAATTATCCACTACAGTCTTCTGCATGAAAAAAATATAAGCGATAGATATGGCTAAAACAAGTGTTCAGCCACTTTATCTATGATTTCTTTTCAATAACAATATTGTTTTTTGTCAGATACTCCTGCCATTCCTCTTCTTCCCTAATCGGGCAATCAGGTGACAGGTCACAGAAATCACAGCGCTGCATGCCGTACATCTGCTCCATCCAGCAACCAGTGGTGCTTTTATGCACTTCATTGACATGATTGGGGTTTGTCTTCATTAATCTGGCTGAAATATCCATCAGCTCCATAACACCCTTTCTTCGCCGCTGATCTTCCACTCCCCAACTCATAACACTCTCCCTCTTTGTTTAATGGAAAAATAGACTGGGGCCAATAGCCGAGAAACAACCCTTTAATATAATTGTTTTTTAAAAAGAACATACTCCAGTCAACCACTTCGGCATGCCTTGAACCGACGAGTCACAGCCATGAGCGGGAAGGTGAATAAAATTAAGTTGGCAACAAGCCTTAAAAAAGAGTAACTTTGAGGCCGTAAAAGGCACCTGTTCAGCCATGTAACGCCGTGCCTGAATGCATTGTAACAAGATGATAATCGCTATGAGATCCCCAGAAATCAGACAATCTTTTTTGGATTATTTTGCTCAAAAAGGTCATACTATAGTTCGTTCAGCCCCGGTTATTCCTGCAGATGATCCTACACTGCTCTTTACCAATGCAGGCATGAACCAGTTCAAAGATCTTTTTTTAGGAAAAGGAACAAGGCCTTATGTGCGGGCTGCCGATACCCAGAAATGCATCAGGGCATCAGGCAAGCATAACGATCTTGAGGATGTTGGCCGAGATACCTACCACCATACCTTTTTTGAAATGCTCGGCAACTGGTCTTTCGGGGATTATTACAAACATGAGGCTATAACCTGGGCCTGGGAACTTCTGACAACAGTTTGGGCACTGCCGAAAGATCGTCTCTATGCAACAGTTTATCAGGATGATGATGAGAGCTTTCAGATATGGGTGAACCAGACAGATATTGATCCGGAGCATGTTATCCGCTTCGGTGAAAAAGATAATTTCTGGGAGATGGGTGAAACAGGTCCCTGTGGTCCATGTTCTGAAATTCATATTGATCTTACAGAGGATGGTTCAGGCCGTTCTCTTGTCAATGTCGGTGATTACCGAGTTATTGAACTCTGGAATCTTGTATTCATCCAGTACAACCGTCAGAGTGATGGACATCTTGAACCTCTCCCGATGAAACATGTCGATACCGGCATGGGGTTTGAGCGGGTTGCTGCGGTCTTGCAGGGCAAGGGCTCAAACTACGATACTGACGTTTTCAAACCGCTGTTCGACCGTATCACGGAAATTACCGGTGTTGTTTATGGCGCATCAATGGATGACCCCCTTGATATTGCCATGCGGGTTATTGCCGACCATGCCCGTACCCTCACCTTTGCTCTCTCCGACGGAGCCATGCCTTCCAATGAGGGGCGTGGCTACGTGCTTCGCCGCATTCTTCGCCGTGCCCTGCGCTATTCAAAAAATCTTGGTTATAACGAACCGATTCTTCATCAGCTGGTTACGACGCTTGCCGATTCTATGGGCGAAGTATTTCCAGAATTGCAGAAGCAGCAGGATACAGTCAGAAAAATTATCAAGGCAGAAGAGGAGAGCTTTATAGTCACTCTCGACCGGGGGATTGAAATATTCAACGATCTTATTGAAAAACTCCGTTCCGCCAAGGGCAATACCATTACAGGTGTGGATGCATTCAAGCTCTATGATACCTACGGTTTTCCATTCGATCTCACTCGTCTTATGGCAGCAGATGTTGGCCTGCGGGTTGACGGCGAAGGTTTTGAGCATGCCATGCAGGAGCAGAAAACCAGGGCGAGAACAGACCGCAGGGAGAAGCAGCAGGTTGAGGATAATGGCACACAATGGCTCTGGTTCAGTGAAGTGCATCGAACCAGCTTTTCAGGCTACAATCAGCTTGAAATGCCAGTAGTGATTACAGGCGTCAAGCATGCAAGAGGCAAGCTTCTCATGGTGCTTGAGCAAACTCCCTTCTATGCTGAAAGCGGTGGCCAGGTGGGTGACAGTGGCTGGATAGAGAGTGCTCGATATCGTTTTCAGGTGACCGACACCGTCAAGGATGGTGATGCCATTGTTCACGTTATCACCACCCTTTTCGACAAGATTCTCGATACTGCAGTTGCTCCTGATGATCTGACACTTGAGAGTGAAGAGCGCTCTGCTGAAGCCTCAGTCGACAGGCATCTGCGCCAGGATACGGAGAGAAACCATACAGCTACGCATCTGCTCCATGGGGCACTCCGCAGGCTTCTCGGACCGCATGTTCAGCAGAAAGGATCATTTGTCAATTCTGAGCGCCTTCGTTTTGATTTCAGCCATTTTTCAAGGCTTACCGATGAGGAGATTTTGGCGGTTGAATCGGAGGTGAACGAACAGATCAGGCAGTCAGAAGCTGTGCTCAAGCATTCCGATGTTCCTTACGACGAAGCGGTAGCAAAGGGTGCCCTTGCATTTTTTGGCGACAAGTATGCTGACCTTGTCAGGGTGGTTGAAATACCTGGCATCTCGATTGAGCTGTGTGGTGGTACACATGTCGACAATATTGGTCGGATTGGGATTGTCAAGATTATCAGTGAATCCTCTGTAGCAGCGGGAGTCCGCCGTATTGAGGCTCTGACGGGAAAAGCAGCTGAAAAGCTCCTTTGGAAGGAGTATCGCGAACTCCAGCAGGTTCGACACATCCTTAAAGCAAAAGGGGATGAGCCGGTATCAGGAAGGATTGTCGAATTGATTGAAGCCAGAAAGGAACTTGAAAAGCAGCTTCAGGACGGAAAAATTGCTTCGCTTCTCAGCACACTTGCAGCAGAACTTCATGCATCTTCTGAGATCGGCGGTTGCCGGATCATGACAAAAGTTGTCGAAGAGGTCGATGCTGATACACTGCGCCAGGCCGCTCTTGCCCTGCGTGAACTGCAGCCCTGTTCCGCAGCCCTGCTCTGCAGTGTTGAAGATGGAAAAGTATCGCTGGTCAGCTTTGCTTCCGATCAGGCCGTCCGGGAACTCGGTCTTGATGCCGGAAAACTGCTTCGCGAGGTGGCAAAGTGCGTGCAGGGTGGCGGCGGTGGCAAGCCCGAGTTTGCTACTGCCGGTGGCAAGAACCCTGAAGGAATCCCGAGAGCAATTGAACTCTATACCGACTCGGTCAACGCTGCGTTGCAGGGATGAAAAAACAACAATTGACTGGTTTTCTGGTGCTTGACTGCTTTTTCGGGCGATGCTCAAAACCCTCATGCGACAAATGCGTTTTACGGTTTGTCCGTTCACTGCGCCTTGCGCTCAAGTCGCGTGCGATGCAGAAAAAAGAAGACTCTGCCGTCGGAGTTGTAGGTTCATGGGAGAAAGCTGCGCCGGCGACGCTGCACGCCGGTGTGACGCTACAGAAACAGGATGCGACGAAAAAACGGAAGCGTCTGCTCGCTCCAAGGGAGGAGATTGCGTGGTATCCAACGATAAAGCCGGAGCTTTGCAACGGTTGCGGCGACTGCAAGGTTCTCTGCAAACCGGGCGTATTCGAGTTGGGAGCGCCAGATCCGACAGGCATCCACCGCCCGAAACTTATTGTCGGGCATCCTTATAAGTGCCTCGTGCTCTGTACCCGGTGCCTGCCTGTTTGTACCTCCGGAGCTATTGTTCTCCCTTTGAAAGAGGAGTTTGAGCACTTCGTCGAGTATATTGATTAACGTAGGGACAATCCATCGTGGTTGCCCTGATGAAACGAAAATTTTTGTGCCACGAATGACACGAAATGGCATGAAATGGAGCAGGGGCAATCCCTTGGGGTTGCCCTGATGGCGAAATGTTGATAGACAGGAATACTGCGTGAACAAACCAAAAAAACGAAGGCTTCTTCTACCCCGCGAAGAAATCGCCTGGTTCCCGGAACTTGACTCTACACTCTGCAATGGCTGCGGTGACTGTGAGGATTTCTGCAAACCGGGAGTTTTTGCCCTTGGTGAGCCCGAAGGAGTCAAACGGGCAAAAATGACCGTCACAAACCCCTATCTCTGTATTGTGCAGTGCACCCGATGCGAACCAGTCTGCCCTTCTGGAGCAATCAGCCTGCCACGCCCGAAAGATTTTGACCATTTTGTAGAGTATGTTGACTGACCGACATGTCGTCCCGGTCTCTGAATCCCATCAGGTAGAGGATAGCATCAAGTCCAAGGGTTGATATGGCCTGCTTTGCACTCTCCCTGACAATTGGTTTTGCTCTGAAGGCGATGCCGAGTCCTGCTTTTCCAAGCATTGGCAGGTCATTGGCACCGTCGCCGACTGCTATGGTTTGTTCGAGCCGTATATTTTCCTTTTTTGCAATAAGCTCCAGCAGTTCAGCTTTTCTGTTGCCATCAACGATTTGGCCGAGAACTTTCCCGGTTAAATGTCCATTCTCTATTTCCAGGGTGTTGGCATAGACATAATCGATATTGAGTTTTTTCTGCAGGTAGTGGCCGAAATAGGTAAATCCGCCGGAAATGACCGCGGTTTTGAATCCAAGGTTGTGCAGGTTATGAAAGAGCGTTTCAGCCCCTTCAGTAAGTTGCAGTCTCTGGGCAATGGTTTCAAGGATATGCTCATCCAGTCCCTCCAGCAGGGATACCCTCCGTTGCAGACTGCCGGTAAAGTCGATCTCCCCCCGCATCGCTTGTTCTGTAATTGCTGCTACCTCCTGGCCAACTCCTGCTTCAAGGGCAAGTTCATCGATCACTTCGGAGGTAATGAGGGTTGAGTCCATATCGAACACAACCAGTCTGCGGTTGCGTCGGAAAATGTTGTCTTCCTGAAACGCTATGTCAATGCCCAGGCTGTCGGTAATAGCAAGCATCTGCTCCCGGAAACGGTTTTCGCTGTGCAGGGTACCTCGAATGGAGAACTCAACGCACGCCTTGGTATGTCGGGTCTGGTTGTTTTCAAGAGGAATACGACCCGAAAGCCGGTTGATGGTATCGATATTGAGATCATGCGAGGCAATGATTGACGATACCCGCTCAAGCTGTTCCGCCGTGATTCTTCTTGCAAGCAGTGAAAGCAGATATCTTGGTTTTCCCTGTTCCTGCACCCATTGTTCATACTCTGTATCAGATACAGGTGTAAAGGTGATCTGGATGCCAAGCGTATGAGCACAGAAGAGCAGATCCTTCAGTATTGGTGATGAGGCAGACTCTTTGGGTAGCTCCACCAGCATACCAAGGGAAAGATGATTATGGATGACTGCCTGACCGATATCAAGCACCGGTATCTTGTAGCCTGAAAGGATAGAGGTTATTTTCGATGTCAAGCCCGGTTTGTCCGGGCCTGTAATATTGATAAGGAGAAGCTCCCTCATATCAGATAGTGTTAAAGCGTTTGGCGTTATCTACGTATAAATCCCCATTTCCCTGTTGTTCCATTACCAATTCTAACTGGTGCAAGACCTTGTGAAAAGCTTCCAGCACAATCAAATTGAGGATTAATGACCATTTTTCCCTGTTTGTCAATAAATCCCCATTTTCCACTATTTTCATCCCCAATTCTCACTGCGGCGAGACCTTCTGAAAAGTCACCAACTTCATCAAATTGCGGATTGATAACCCTCCTGCCTTGTTTATCAATGAACCCATGTTTGCCATTTTTTCCCTCACCAATCTTTACCCAGGAAAGAGCCTCTGAAAATCGGCACTCTTTGTCAAATTGCGGGTTGATGACCATTTTCCCCTGCTTGTCAATAACGCCCCATTTTCCCGAGTTCTTGTCACCAATCCGGACAACGGCAAGCCCCTCTTTAAAAGGCTCAACATAGTCAAATTGCAGGTTGATAACCATCTTTCCCTGTTTGTCAATAAATCCCCATTTGCCCGATTTTTCACTCCCCATTCTCATTGGGGCAAGACCTTCTGAAAAGTCACCCACAAAATCAAATTGCGGAGTGATCACCTCGGTACCTTGCTTATCAATAAACCCCCATTTCCCCGAAATTGCATCACCAATTCTCATTGCAGCAAGGCCCTCTTTAAAGCCTCTTTCTGCATCGAATTTTGTAGCGACCACCTTTTTTCCCCGCTTGTCAATAAATCCATATTTCCCTGTAAAAGCATCACCATCCCTCATCAGAGCAACACCCTCTGAAAAGTCACCCACAAAAAAGAACTGTGGAGTAATGACCATTTTCCCGCGCCTGTTAATAAATCCATATTTACCGCCATTTTCATCACTAACTTTCACCGCAGCGAAACCTTCTGAAAAATCATGCACTTCATCAAATTTCGGAGCAATGAGCATTTTTCCCTGAAGATCAACAAAGCCCTGTTTTGCAGCAATTGAATCGCCAACCTTGATCGCAGCAAACCCTTCCTTAAACTCTTGTACAGCAAAGAATTGTGGATTGATGACTATCTGACAGCTCTTGTCAACTGAATACTCCGTCGCATCCTTGCTACATCCCGACAGAACGCTTAAGATGCAGATGCTTATGAGCAATATTCCACGGTATACGACTGGTTTCAAGATGGATCTATGTCTGCTATTGGTTGTAATACAAGTAGATCCCAAAAATAGGAAAAAAAGATTAGCCATTACCATTTGTACCTAAATATCCCCGCCGTAGGCACCCGCCGAGAAGCTGCGGGAAACAGAGCGCGCAACTATTCAAATGAGGGCATGGTGGTTGATTGGGCTAAAGCCTCGGCAGCATTACCGCAGCCAAAGGCACTCCTCAACATGCGCAATAATTATGATATTATGTAAAATTTGTGTAATTAAGAAAAGTCCGATTAGACAAAAATCAACGCAGTGTGCCATTATGTCGATCAACGCACGCGCCATGACAGGGGCAAACTACGACACCGTAACTGGAGAAAAGAGATATGCCGTCGCTTCCAAAGATTGATGCTATTGGTCTCAAAATTTTGTTTCTTTTAATCCCCGGGATTATTGCGCTCGGGATTGTCAAGTCGATTGGCCAAAAACGACCAAGATCAGATTTTGAGAGCGGATTACAAATATTTTTGTATGGTGTTTTTTGTTATTTGATTACTGGCATTCTCGAAGGTTTGTTCCTCTGGAATTACTTACTTCCAACAGGTAAAAGTTTTTGGCAAACCATTGCAGAAAGCGGCCTCGGTCTATCAACCTTAAACTCTACAACAGGCTTAGATTCTGGTCAAATTGCTTTGGCTTCAATCGTAGCCCTTTTTGTTGGGGCTTCTGTTGCGTACCTTGAACATAATAGTATTCCTCATGCTCTTTTACGTAAGCTCGGGATTACGCAGAGAACCAATGATGTTGGTATCTGGGAACTAACACTCAACTCACCTGACTTAAATAATTGGGTAACTGTTCGGCACCACAACAACGGCAAGGTCTATCAAGGGTGGGTTAGGGCATATTCTGATGGGGGGGATGAGCGCGAATTGCTACTTACAGAAGTGACAGTATCGCCTCACTGCAAAACACCAATGAGCTGATTGAGGTTGATAACATCCCTGTCTTATACCTTGGCATCGATAGAAAAAATGCTGTGTTAGAATTGACCCAAAAATTGAAAAAGGAAATGACATGACAAACCAAAGCCCTTTCAAAGAGCGTGTTATCATAAATGAAGGCATGCTCAAAAAGAACATGAATCCACCACCACCAAACGGTGAACGCCCACCACCGCCAAAAGCACAGGTAGCGATACCGCCACCACCACCACAAAAAACAGAGCTGAAACAAACAAACAATTAAACACCTATACAGGAACAGCTTGTTCAGGCGATAGCACGGGCAAGCTGCTCGTCAAGGCGTTCCTTTTAAGCGTTTTTCTTTTTAGCAATGCAGAACTCTTTTATAAGGATTGTGATTATTCTGTTACTGCTGTCATTCGAGCGATTAAACGGCAGGTTAAATCATGGGGTTTTTCTCATCATCAGAATTTTCTTCCTGCTGCCAAGTAGTATGACGTAATTGGGGGAACCGCAATTGCTGATGGCATCAAAGACCGATTAATCGGAAATGTTCATCGGATTTCCCGTGGTGTAAATCATGGTTTACTTTATGTTCCTATGTGCAAGATAGTTCTGAATAGTCCGCGTCTTGACTTTTCAGTTGATAATGCTGGGTAATTAAAATAAAGTCGTATAATAAGTATTGCTTTACAAGATTAAGTGGCAGGGGAAAAAAACACAACTATAAATGGGTATTTTACGGACATTATTTGCTATATCGGTTGTTTTCGCCCACTCTTATGGACTTTTTTTTGTTGGTGGAAGAAATGCTGTGCAACTGTTTTATATAATTTCCGGTTTTTTAATGTCTTATGTTTTAGTAGAAAGGAAAACCTATTCTAAAATAAAAGACTTCTATATCAATAGATATCTTCGTCTTTATCCAATTTACTTTTCTGTAGCCCTGCTTGCACTATTATCTCATTTTATTATCAGAAGAGATAATTTCTTTAATAGTTATATGAGTGTTCCGTTCTCTGCGAAAATTTTATTGGTATGTTCAAATGTTGGTATATTTTTTCAAGATTGGGTTATGTTTTTTGGCGTTGTGAATCATAAATTGGTTTTTTTAACAGATTTTAATAAAAGCTCTCCACCTCTTTACCAACTGCTGATTATACCTCAAGCGTGGACTTTGGGTCTTGAGCTTACATTTTACATAATCGCTCCTTTTGTTTTACTTAAACGAAATCTGATTTATTATTTATTAGCCTTTTCTATTGCTCTGCGCATTTGCCTGATTTGCATTGGACTTGATGGAGACCCTTGGAATTATAGGTTTTTCCCAACAGAACTGACCTGGTTTTTATTAGGGTCTCTTTCGCATCAGATATTGCTTCCATTATACAAATTGAAATTAGGGGAGGGTATAAATAACATATCTAAAGCGGCATCTTATTTTCTGATGTTTATAACCATTACTTACTCTTTTATTTTAATCAGTGATAATTTTAAGACAATAGTGTTATTTTTGATCTTTTTACTTTTATTGCCGTTCACTTTTATATATCAGAACAATAATAAATTTGATAAGTGGGTAGGCGATTTAAGTTATCCTATATACATTGGTCATATGCTTGTTCTATCGATTTTTGTTCCTGTTCTGAAAACGTATGGCTTTGAAAATCCTGCAATTAATTCAATAATTTATGTGATAATATCAGTAATATTTTCGATACTATTAAATCATTATATAGGAAATCCATTTGAGAAAGTCAGGAGTAAGTTTAGGGCGAAATCATAACGTTATTTCTTCAACCACTACGCTTGTCCATGAAATGCATCTCGCTTGTTCCCTATGACAATCAATGCTGATGTATCAACAAAAATATGCTTTATCATCGTTTTGCAATCCCATAGAGGTACTGATCATGATTCTCGGCAAAATCTACCCGCCCGGTATCAACTGCAATTTCATCAATAGTGAGGTTATCCCAGGAGTCATCTGACAGCGTTTCTGGCTTTATTTCCACAGCAATACCTTCCTGAGTAAAAAGAGCTTTCACTTTTTTAATAACCTTCGACATTTCATCCGGCAGAATATCAGGTAATGTAATTGTCAGTTGCATTGATAGTTACTGTTTCAGAATTTTCAGACCAGCTCATATTTTCAGATGAAATTTAAATATTTATTCATAATGCTCAAAAATTGCGTTTCTCTGCATGTACCATTGTAAACCGGTGGATCTGTATCCAGGAAGCTTTTTTCATCACGGAGAGCAAGCAAGCTTTAGTTTCATATAACCGGTAATAAATATTACCAGTTAATCTGTTATCCGGAAAAAAATCAATACAGATCAAAGAGCATAATAGAAATATTGAAAGAGATAATCCTCGATTTTCAGGAGGCTGATCTGCCGACTCGCCTTAAAGTTGAGCAAGTCGGCGACAGTCATTACTCCTACTCAATGATAGTCGCGATTATAAGCTGCTAATATAGGATAACTTAACAATTTTTTGGAAGTTATTGTGAAGTGTGATGACGAGTTATTTTCGAAATAATTAATCAATTTGTGACCAAAAATCAACCCATAACTCTCTCTTTTTCATGCATCTTCTCATCAATATAATGTTGTAAGGATTATTTTTAGACTAAATCCACAACCTTTCTCTTGGCATCCTTGTTCTCGCCAATATACCTATGTGTTGTCTGAAGAGATGAGTGTCCTGCCAGCATCTAAATGTGCATCTTACGACAGAGTTCCATCTGAAGTCAGTAGCATATTCCATTTTAGAGAGGCAATGCTCTTTTGCTCTTAAACCTGCTCTCGTGGAGAGAAGAAAGATGACAAGGTTTCTTTTTCTGTTCTGATGAGAAGGAAGGTATTCTCCCATGATGTTAATCTGGCTTTTTGTCAGAACCTTTGCTTGCTTGCCAATGCCCATTTTGCTTTCTTAACTGATTCTGAAATCTTTATAATCAATTTAATATAATGAGTTTGACTGGGCATGGAAATCGACCTTGAATAAGTGATTGTTTTATATGGGATTAGGGTAACTCGTTATACAATCTATCTGTATTATATAATGGGTTGGGTAAAGTTAAAGTTGACGATTCTGCTTGATCAATTGTTGCTGATTACATAAGTTTCTAATACTTTGACATATAATTAAAATTCCTTCATTGTTCACTGAATACAGTCTCCGTAACGTTACTTCAAATGTCATCTTCCCAATCTCATCTTACACATCCAAAGTATCGTCCAGATATTGACGGATTAAGGGCTATTGCTGTTCTTGCTGTTGTTGCTTTCCACGCATTTCCAAGTTGGTTTAAGGGTGGATTTATTGGTGTAGATGTATTTTTTGTAATTTCTGGATATTTAATATCTACGGTTATTTTTGAAAACTTAGATAAAGAAACTTTTAGTTTTTCTGAATTTTATGCTCGCCGTATTAAGCGTATCTTTCCTGCTCTTATTATTGTATTAATCGCTTGTTTAGTTTTTGGTTGGTTCGCTTTACTTGCTGATGAGTATAACCAGTTAGGTAAACACGTTGCTGCTGGTGCTGGTTTTATATCTAACATTGTGTTTTGGAATGAGTCTGGTTATTTTGATAATGTCTCAGATACTAAGCCATTACTACATTTGTGGAGTTTAGGTATAGAAGAGCAGTTTTATATCGTTTGGCCGTTTTTGTTATGGTTTGCTTGGAAGCGCAATTTTAATATTTTAACAATCACTGTTCTTGTTTGTATTGCTTCATTTGTCCTCAACATTAAGGGAATTAAGCAAGACGTAGTTGCTACTTTTTATTCACCAGAAACACGTTTTTGGGAGTTGTTAAGTGGGAGCTTATTGGCTTGGGTTACTCTTTACAAGAAAGACGCTTATACCAATCTTAGAAATAAGATTGATGGCTACCTTATTTTTATTATTTATAGAGAAAAACAAGAAGCAGATGGCAATACTTTATCTAATGTCCTATCTTTTTTTGGTTTACTGTTACTATCTTACGGATTTTGGCAAATTAATAAGGAATTAAGCTTTCCAGGTAAGTTGGCATTAGTGCCCGTCTTAGGTTCTGTACTAATCATTACGGCAGGTACTAAGACTTGGATTAATCGCACAATCTTGTCTAATAAGATTGCCATTTGGTTTGGATTAATCAGTTTTCCTCTGTACTTGTGGCATTGGCCAATTCTTTCTTTCGGACGAATTATTTACAACGAAGTTCCCACCATAAGATTTAAATTGATCGCAGTTTTTGTTTCAGTTTTGCTTTCGTGGTTCACAGTTCAAGTTATTGAAAAACCGTTTAGGTTTGGAAATAAAAGAATTGGTTTAAAGGTCGCTATACTTTGCGGTTTAGTATTTGTAATTGGGGTTTCTGGTTACGTTGTTAATAAAACCGATTTTTCTCAATCACATAGATATGAAAAATTAGCCATTAAGAGGAAAGGTTTTGAACACGCATTCGGCTTTTCGTTGTCTTGGTATAGAGGAAAGGATGACTGGTTATTTCTAGGTAATGCCTACGGCAATACTGTGGCAAAACTAAAACTTGCTATTGTTCCTACCAAGAGCGAAATAGAATCCACCAAAGAAATATTCTCAAAAATTGCTAAAACAGCGGCTCAATCAAACACTAAAGTTGTTTTGATTGTTGGTCCCAATAAATCAAATATCTACCCAGAATATTTGCCAGATAAACTCATACCATCAACAAAAAAATACAGTAGTTTCTTTTTGGACAATCTAAAAGATATCCAAAATCTTACTGTTTACAATCCGATGGATGATTTTCTTCGCCTCAAAAAAACTGAGGGAATTCTTTATTGGATGACAAACACCCACTGGAATAACAAAGGTGCCTTCTTAGCCTATTCAGGCTTTTCAAAGCTTTTTGGATTGCCTGTTCCACAAGTTGAATTTCGACACGGTTCTACCCATAGTGGTGACCTTATTGGGATCTCTAAATTAAAAGATTTCCCACTACATGCAGAGGACAACTGGGATGTAGTTTGGAAAAATAAACCAGTGTGGACAGAAAAAGAAATTCAAGATGAGCAAAAAACAGCGTTTGGAGCGGCTACTATTGTGACCAATCAGAACCCACTTTCAAATAAGTATATTTGGGTTGTCGGCGACTCATTCACGGGTAGTTTAAGACAGTATTTTAATGCCACATTTAAAGAGGTTCACTATGTCGGACACTGGGATAACAAATTCAGAGATTTACCTACAGATTTGACCAAGGCTGATAAGAAACCAGATATGATTATTATTGTCAGAGTAGAACGGTCTTTTTAACTTGCTCAACTTTAAAAATTTTCGATAGTATTTAGAGGGAAAATCAACTTCTAAAAAATTAGAAGTTATTAAGACGTATATTGTGCCCAATCCGTTTAAATACGATCTAGCGAAATATCAATGTTAATGATAGACAAAGGTTATTAAAATGATACGTATATAATATTTTGCGAAGATAAAAATCGCAACGTAGATTTAGATAAAGGTTGTTTGTATAACAATATTTAGTTGAAGCAGATACAGGTGTATTTGTCTTGTCTGAGGATGGATGGTTTTGTCCGTTTTGTTGTTTAGCAATGGATGAGGTTCTTGAGTTCTCTATGATCAAGGCCTTTCACATCTGCAGTCAGGATGACGATGTAGGAGTAGCTTATCATTTCTAATTGCAGGTGCTTGCTTCGTTATTAAAAATGATTTTTTTTGTACATCTTCTTCCATTTGTTATTGGCATAATGGTCAAATGCTCATACATTCAGCTTATTCATTTCTGTAGGTAGAGAAATGATGCCGTGAAGATGAAGGGTTTCTGGATTTCTGGCACTATCAGAACTTTCATCTCACGATGCCGTGATGATTTCCCCCATTAATGTTTGATTGTAGTGTGGATAGTGTCTTTTCCCCGAAAAATCTTTTGCTGATTTGAAAGCACTTGCTGTTCTTTAGGGTAGTTGTGTATTTCAATAATGTCGGTAGTTAGTAAAAAAAATTAGAAGAAGAATGATAAAGACCCTTGAAAATCAAGGGTCTTGGATGTTGCTTGGAAGAAAAAAAATAACTATAAGTCTATAAAAAAATAGATAAAAAACGACCATCACTCCCACTCAATTGTGGCCGGTGGCTTTGACGAAATATCATAGGCCACCCGGTTGATGCCGCGAACCTCATTGATGATGCGGTTTGAAACACGGGCAAGAAAATCATGCGGAAGCTGGGCCCAGTCCGCAGTCATTCCGTCCGTTGACTCAACAGCTCTCAGGGCAAGAACATTTTCATAGGTACGTTTATCACCCATGACGCCAACCGATTGAACAGGCAGCAGGACGGCAAAGGCCTGCCATACCTGTTGGTAGAGTCCGCTTGATTTCAGCTCTTCAATGTAGATTTCGTCTGCCTCACGAAGTATATCAAGCCTCTCTTTGTTGACTGAACCAAGGACTCTCACGGCAAGACCGGGGCCTGGAAAGGGGTGGCGCATCAGGATATCTTCGGCAATGCCGAGTTCACGCCCTACGGAGCGTACCTCATCCTTGAACAGCTCGCGGAGCGGTTCGATAAGCTTGAGCTTCATGCGCTTCGGCAATCCGCCAACATTATGGTGTGACTTGATGGTTTCCGATGGGCCTTTGACGCTGACGCTTTCAATAACGTCAGGATAGAGCGTGCCCTGCACCAGAAATTTTTCCTGGAGCATGTGTTCTTCAAATATCTGTATAAAAGTTCTTCCAATGATTTTGCGTTTCTTTTCAGGAGCGGCAACATTTTTCAACCGCTTTAAAAAGAGGTCGGATGCATCGGCAAGAGTTACCTTGAGGCCAAGGGGTTTGAGGAAGCTCATTACTTTTTCTGCTTCATTTTTTCTCAGAAGGCCGTTATCGACAAAAACACAGTGCAGTTGCTTGCCGATGGCCCGGCTGACCATCACAGCAGCAACGGTTGAATCGACACCGCCGCTAATGCCGCATATAACCGTATCATTGCCTGCTTTGCGCCCGATCTCTTCGATCTGGTGCTCGATAAAGCTTTTTGATGACCAGTCTGGCTTGATGCCCGCAATAGTGATAAGAAAGTTCGAGAGAAGCTGTTTTCCATAAAGGGTATGCTGAACTTCCGGGTGAAACTGCAGTCCATACACTTTCAGAGCAGCTTTTTTGCCGTAGCTTTCAAGAGCGCACATTTCCGAGTTTCCACTGCTTGCTGTTATCCTGAATCCTTCGGGAAGCCTGGTCACCTTGTCCCCGTGGCTCATCCAGACGTCGGAGTCCGGAATGTCGCGGAAGAGCAGGCTTTCATGATCTGCGTCTCGGGTCACAATAATTTTAGCTCGTCCGAATTCGTGTTTCAAAGAGCTGGCAACTTCCCCTCCGAAATGCTTTGCGATAGCCTGAAGGCCATAGCAGATGCCAAGTATTGGAATACCGAGTGCAAAGATACCACCATCAGGAAGGATTGCAGATTCGCCGTAGACGCTTGTAGGTCCTCCTGAAAGGATGATAGCTTTCGGATCGTGTTCCCGGATGGTCTCGGGGGAGGTATTGTAGGGAAGAATTTCAGAATAAATACCCAGTTCACGGATACGACGGGCTATCAACTGAGTGTATTGCGATCCAAAATCAAGGACTAAAACCGATTGCATAACAAAACGATTGTTGGTTAAATAAGCGAATGATCAGAGCACTTCCTCTGGTTTCGGGCGAACTGCCGGAACCGGGTTCTGCTGGTTTGAAGCTCCATTGTCATTCCCGGGAGTACCTTTATCACCCTCTCCGGGTATAGTTGTTCCTTCGGATGATTGGCGCGGACGGGTCTGATAGTATTTAAAACCTTTCGGGGTATAATATTCAATATAGACATTATTGCCGAGCAGGTCGGAAGGTGTATTGGTTTGGCCGGACATTGGTACGGCAATAACCGTTTCAGGAATATGAAAATACCTGTTTTCAAGTTTCAGCGATCTGTCACTGTAGCAGCGTTTCATAAACCCGGCCCAGATTGGAAGTGCAGCGCGCGCTCCCTGACCGTACTCCATCGAGGTAAACTTTATGCGCTCGTCATCAAATCCAGTCCATACAACGGCGACGAGCTGGGGAGTGAAACCCGCAAACCAGGCATCCCTCATGCTCTGGGTGGTGCCGGTCTTTCCTGCGGCCTCAACATCAAAGCCGTAACGGGCACGGACTGCTGCACCGGTACCCTTATTGATAACATCCTTGAGCATTGAGACCATCACAAAGTTGGTGGTTGAGTCAATGGCAAAACGGCGGTTCAGGGTGTATTTTGAAAGGAGGCGGTTATGTTTGTCCTCGACCTTCAGGAGAGAGACCGGTTCATTCCAGACACCGTTGTTTGCAAATGTTGAAAATGCTCCAGCAAGTTCAAGCGGGGTGACTTCTGAAGTTCCGAGGGCGATTGAGAGGTTTGAAGCCAACGGTGAAGAGATCCCCATTCTTTTTGCATAACTGATAATTTCTGATGGGGAAAGGTGTTCATAGGCAAGACGGACGGTAACCTGATTCAGGGAGTGAGCCAATGCTGTACGGAGTGTGGTCATCCCGCCCGATGAACCGTCCGAATTTCTTGGTGACCAGATAGTGCCGTTACCGCTGTTCAGGGCAAGGGGCTGGTCGAGTACCTGGAAGTTCGCAGGAATCCCCTTGTCGATGGCTGCAGTATAGACAAATGGTTTGAAGGTTGACCCCGGTTGACGTTTTGCCTGCCAGACATGGTCAAACTGATACTTGTAATCATCAGGTGAAAACTTGTTGCCTCCCACCCATGCTTTGACATGGCCATTGGTCGGGTCGATAGCCACCAGTGCCACCTGTATTCTGGTTTTTGCCTGCAGCAGATCATTCAGCCATGCTTTGTCAGACTTAAGCTTAGCCATTGCCTCCTGGTCAGATTCTCCATCATCTATGAGCCCCTTGAATCGCTCGCTCTCTCTGATAATCTGGTTTTTCAAAGGTTCAGGCCATCTCCATGCCCGGTCAAACGAAGCCTGCAGTTCCGCAAGGTGTTCTGCTGCTGCGAGCTGTGCATAGTTTTGCATGCGGCTATCGAGTGTTGTCTGAATAGAAAGACCATCACGGTAGAGGTCAATGTTTCCAAGCATTGCAGAGGGTTTGATGGTCTGTCGGATATATTCGGTAAAGTAAGGGGCCAGCCCCTGGTGGTTTACCGGTGTATATTTCAACACAAGCGGGGTTTTCTGGGCTGTTAAGGCTTGTTTTGGGGTAATGAATTTTGCCTTTTCCATCAGCGAAAGAATAAGGTTCCTTCTGCTGGCCGAGCTGGAAGGATCTTTCGCCGGATTGTATGCGGTTGGGTTTTTCAGCGTTGCAATAAGTGTGGCACTTTCCGGGAGTGTCAGGCGATATGCTGGTTTGCCGAAATAGGTGTGGGCTGCAGCCTCAATACCGTATGCTCCGGATCCAAAATAGACGGTGTTGAGATAGAGCGCAAGGATCTCATCCTTGGTGTAGGTTTTTTCCAGTTCTATTGCTGTAACAAACTCCTTGACTTTTCGACTGACAGTGCGCTCCTGACTCAAATAGAGATTTTTAGCAAGCTGCTGGGTAATTGTACTTGCTCCCTGCCAGCGGGTCCGTCCCTTAAGAATATTTTCACCCATCGCCAGTGTAAGTCGTCGGAGATCTACGCCCCAATGCTGGTAAAATGCTACGTCCTCAGTAGCGATCAATGCATAGCGTGCTGAAAGCGGAATGGATTTAAGAGGAATAAATGTTCGGTTTTTCAGAAAAAATTTGTGGAGCAGCACACCATCTTCCGAATAGACAAGAGAGGCAAGGTCTGGATTTGGATTTTCAAGTTCTTCAAGGCTTGGCAGACCTAAAAAATTGCTCATCGCATATAACGTCGTATTTGTCAATGTTATAACGATAAAAAAGGCCAGGAGCGGAAGCAAGCCTTTGGTATATAGTTTACTCACAGTATCGATTGATCTTTAATGTTTGTTTCGTTGTCATGTCGGTAACCAGATGCTTGTCAGGAAATCGGATGTTATTTATTGCCGGTATTTTCTGGCGCTCTCTTTTTATAAAATTGTTCAGCAAATTCAAAATGTTTTTTAAGCTCACAAGCAAATTCAGCAGTCGCTTCAAGCATCGGCAAATGACCGAGATCATTGAATTTCGCAAGCCTGGTTGGTGCAGAGGACTCTGTATGTCGTCTTTCATAGAGCGAAATGGTACCTTCTGGAGGAATGGTATTATCAGCCACCCCTACACAGCAGAGTACCGGTGAGGCGATAGTAATAACATGGCGGGTATAAGCCCTCAACGCTTCAGGATCAATGGAAAACTTGCCGACAGCATTGGTAGCCTCTTTGTCGGACTGTGTAAAGTCTTCAATAATAATATCGTGGTACTCTTTGGGGATCTCTTTGGATGCCGCCCTTTTGATAAACAGGCTTTTCAGTGGCTCGTGCAGGAAAATATTGCGAAAATGCATGGAAAAATCAATCAGTCCGCCAAGAAACATGAGGCCGAGCGAGGTAAAAGCATTCTCTTCAAAAATTCCGCAGGCAATGATAGTTGCTGAGAGAAGTGCTTCACGGTATCGGATACAAAGCTCAGTTGCAACCATGCCACCCATCGAGTGCCCGACAATATGCAACTCTCTTGATCGCTGCAATCCTAAATATTCAATGAGAGCACCAGCCTCATCGGTAAAACCCTGAATGGTAAAGGTTGGCTTGTAACTTTGTATAATTGTTTTTCCCGTGCCGCTCTGGTCATAGGTAATGCACCGGTATTCTGCCGACAGGATGTTGACCAGCGGTTTCCAGTATCGGGATGATACGGCCCAGCCGTTCACAAAAAGTACCACAGGTTTCTCCCTTCCTGAAGGATCGGAATCTGCAGTGTCTTCATAATAAAGCTTACAGCGGCTTGATTCTAAGTAACTCATTGGAGTTGCATGGTTTCTTATGGAAAAGACAAACCTAATATATAACAATAATAGCTTTTCTCCTGCCATCACCCACAAGTGCATTCAGCCCTGTATTTTGCGACTAACCGGTTCAATGAGTACATTACGTTGGCAAAAAAAGAGAGAGGTTTCATTCAACAAAGAGCATAACAATGGATTATTCATTTACCCTGCTGATCTCTTCCCTCGCAGACTTTATTCTCCATATTGATACCCATCTTCAGCTTCTTGCCGCACAATATGGCATCTGGCTCTACGCTATTCTTTTTCTCATAATTTTCTGCGAAACAGGACTTGTCGTTACGCCTTTCCTTCCTGGCGACTCCCTGCTTTTTGCTGCCGGGTCACTTGCAGCCCTGCCTGACTCATCGCTTGATCCTCACCTGCTTTTTGTTCTCTTTTTTTCTGCAGCCCTGCTTGGCGATAACCTCAACTATCTGATTGGTCACAAGCTTGGACCAAAAGTGTTCAACTATCAAAAATCCCGCTTTTTCAATCCAGAACATCTTGTCAGAACCAATAGTTTTTTTGAAAAACATGGAGGCAAGACAATCATCATCGCCAGGTTTATTCCTGTTATCAGGACATTTACTCCTTTTGTTGCTGGAATAGGTGCCATGTCCTACACTCGCTTTCTTCTTTTCTGTATTACTGGTGCGCTATTTTGGGTGGGATTGTTTTGCTACGGTGGTTACTTTATAGGACAGCTTCCCTTTGTGCAGCAGCATAGAAAGCTGATATTCCTCGCTATCATTGGCCTCTCCCTTTCGCCCCCTCTTATAGGGTATCTAAAGCACCTGTTATCTCGCAGAGAGAATACGTCGGGCCGTTAAATAGAATGTTGATAACTTGTTGACGCTTTGGGTGTTTGCTCATATTGTCGGCAATAGTGTTGTATGTGTTAATGGCGTTATTCTATTGATAACTGATATTTATAAAATAAGTTATTGAATTATTTCAAGGCTGAATCACGCTTGTTGTCACAGTTGTGGAAATGTTTATACTTTCGTGGTGTGGTGCACCGAGTGTGGATAAGTTATAACGAAAGAATCGGATGTGGCGTAAATGATGCTCCGGGAGATAAAAGAAGAGTGCGAAAGCGCGAAATTATATTATTATAATTGATAGAATTTCTTATAATTACTTCCTCATCAGTCATTCCGGCGTATAGCGCAGCCTGGTAGCGCACTTCCTTGGGGTGGAAGGGGTCGTGGGTTCAAATCCCGCTACGCCGACTCTCTTACCTGCACTCTCATCAGATTCTTTCTCTGCACATCATCTAACCAATGTGGATCACTCTTGCGTTTAACAATGCTCAAGCGGAGTATTGTTGTTCAAGAACTTCATAAGAATATCTGTGGTTAGTTTATAACGCAAAGGGAAAACCAAAGAGTAATCGCATGGAACTGCATAATCTGAACGTTGTCGTGATTGGTGCGGGAGTTGGAGGGCTGGCTGCCGCAGCCCTGCTTGCCCGGAAAGGAGCAATAGTTACCGTGCTCGAAGCGCAGGACTATCCCGGAGGATGTGCGGCAACATTTGCTCGAGAAGGGTATCGTTTTGATGCAGGAGCTACGATTGGCTGCGGGTTTCATGATGGCGGGCCGATGGACATCCTCGGTAAAGAGCTTGGCATTATCTGGCCGGTTTCACCCGAAACAGTCGCCTGGCAGTATCGTCACAACTCACTGCACCTTGATCTTCCTTCTCAGCGTCTTGGTATTCTTGAACGCTTTCCAAGCTCAGCACCCTTCTGGAAGGAGCAGGCCGACCTTGCAAAACTACTCTGGCATCTTGCTGAAGGAGGGCTTTCATGGCCGGTAAAAGGGGCGCGTGATCTTGCCCGTCTTGCTCGTAAAGGTATCGCAGGACTTCCCGGATCGGCCCATCTGCTTACATTTTCCACAAAAACAGTGTTTGAATGGCTTGCCTCCCATGGCCTCGACAGCGACTCGGATTTTGTCCGCTTTATTGATGCCCAGCTACTGGTTTCAGTACAGACCACCTCTCGGTATGCCAATGCCGTCAATGCAGCCATAGCGCTTGACTTACCCCTTACAGGTGCCTACCGTGTTAAAGGAGGGATAGGAACAATTGCAGAGTTGCTCGCCGGGGCTGTTGAGGATAACGGTGGGGCTGTTCTTTACCGTAAAAAGGTTATTCGCATCGATTCGGTTCGTCGACAGGTTTTCGGTCTTGAAACTTCAGATGGCAGCGCTCTTGCTGCTGATTTTGTGCTTGCAAATCTCCCGCCTGAATCTCTTGCTCTGCTCACCGGATTGGAGAACAAACCCGACATTATCATAAGCGAGAGCAAGCATTGGAGCGCGTTTGTCCTCTATCTCGGCATGGATCCAGAGCTGTTCAGTACTTTACCGACGCATCATGTGCAAATTGTCGGTGCCAGTGGTGAACTTGCAGAAGGGAACACTATTTTTGTTTCATTTTCGCCAGGCGACGAGCCAGGTCGTGCACCCGAAGGGCTTTGTGCAGTCACAATTTCTACCCATACAAGGCCTGAACAATGGTTTCAAGCAAAAGAGAAAGGGAACGCTGCCTACAAGGAGCTGAAGAGTGCTTTTTCCGAACATCTGCTTGATGTGCTTTCAGAACAGTTTCCTCAAGCCCGTGCTGCAATTCGAAGCATAACTGCCGCAACACCGGTTACCTGGGAGCACTATACCGGCCGTTTTCAAGGCTTGGTGGGAGGTTATCCCCAGACCTCGTTGTTCAAGGTGCGTGGACCGGCAACTTCGTTCGACAATCTTTTTCTTGTTGGCGACTCGATTTTTCCAGGACAATCCCTTCCAGGTGTTGTGACTGGAGCCAGACGCGCTATTGAATTGCTTTTACAGCGGAACGAAAAAACAGTGCGTGAGCCATAATAGACTATTATCCATTCGCATTCTCTTTCGTTCTTTCTTCACTATATTTCATTCATGGATACCCAGGCGAAATTACAGATTCTTTCCGGCGCAGCGCGTTATGACGCCTCGTGTGCTTCCAGCGGAAGCAAGCGTGCGGGGCCCTCATGCGGTACCGGCAATACATCCAGCAGCGGAATATGCCACTCATGGGCGGATGACGGCCGATGTATCTCCCTTTTGAAAATTCTGCTTTCCAACGACTGTATTTACGACTGCGCCTACTGCGTGAACCGATCCACCAATCTGGTTGAACGTGCATCCTTTACTGCCCGGGAAGTGGTTGATCTTACCCTTGAGTTCTATCGCCGCAACTATATTGAAGGGCTTTTTTTAAGCTCGGCTGTCATGCAGAGCCCCGATAACACCATGGAACGTATGGTCAGGGTTGCCGAAGCACTGCGTACTGAAGAGCAGTTCGGTGGTTATATACATCTGAAAATCATTCCTGGCTGCAGCAGTGAACTTGTGCGAAAAGCCGGGCTCTATGCCGATCGCATCAGTGTCAACATTGAACTGCCCTCGCAGGCATCGCTGCAGCGACTTGCACCACAAAAAACCAAAAATGCAATTATCGAGCCTATGTCGCTCATTGGGCGGGAGATAACAAACAGTCTTGTTGAACGCAAGGCAAGTCGCCGGGCGCCTCGATTTGCACCGGCAGGCCAAAGCACCCAGATGATTATCGGAGCGAGTCCCGAAACTGATTTTCAGATACTTCGTCTATCCCAGGGGCTTTACAAAAAAATGAATCTCAAGCGGGTCTACTACTCGGCCTATCTACCGGTTACGGAGGATAACCGCTTGCCCGTGCTTGCTGCACCCCCACTTTTACGCGAACATCGACTCTACCAGGCCGACTGGCTGTTGCGCTTTTACGGCTTTTCTGCTGAAGAGATTCTTTCAGACGATGCACCCCATCTCGATGAATCGTTCGATCCAAAAACTGCATGGGCTCTGCGCCATCCGGAATTTTTTCCGGTCGAGATTAACCGTGCGGACTATGCCACGCTCTTGCGTGTACCGGGCATAGGAGTTGTTTCAGCCAAACGCATTGTCGCAGCCCGCCGCTTTTCACTTATAACTCAAGAGGGTCTGAAAAAAATCGGGGTAGTTATCAAACGCGCAAAATATTTTATAATCTGCTCAGGCAGGTCGTATGAAAAACCTGATCAGTCATCAACTGTCATCCGCCAGCGACTGCTGCTTGGCGAAGGCAGCGAAGCTGCAGTGTCGGCACTTCCCAAACAACTGGTATTGCCCGGTCTTTTCACATCATGATGAATCGTTACCTCTACGACGGTACTGTCGATGGTCTCCTGTCATCCATAGCTTGGATTCTTGAAGAGGAGCCAGATCTGGAAAAGGTAACTCTCTCAAAGCGGGAAGATACCTTGTTTGAAGAGGGATTTACAATCGCCACTGATGTAACTCTGGCTGAATCACTTTTTTTCCGATTCAAGCAGCATGCCCCTGATGCCGCGCACACTCTCTATTCCTGCATGCTTGCCGAAAAGGAGGGTATGGAAACAAGTCTGCTGCATTATGTCTCGTTAGCTTTCAGGCATGGCGACAAGGTAAAGGGCCATCTCACCCACCCAGCAGTGTGCGACATTGTCAATGTTGCTAAAAAAGCAGGAAGGGAGCTGCATCGCATGAAAGGTCTTCTGAGGTTCGAAAAACTCCAGGATGGCGCATATCTGGCAAAAATGGAACCCGACAACAATATTATTCACCCCCTCGCCTACCACTTCAGCCGCAGGCTCAGGGCACAGCACTGGTTCCTCTACGACGTCAAACGCCGCACCGCCGCCCGCTGGAACAATGGCTCCCTACAGTTCGGTACCATCGAACAATTCACTACCCCCGCCATGTCCGAAGACGAAAAAAAGGTACAGGCTCTATGGCAGGCCTTCTTTAAAACCATTGCAATACCAGACCGCAAAAATCCCCGCCTCCAGAAATCCAATATGCCCATGAAGTACTGGAAATATCTTGTTGAGAAGCAGGGGGAGTGAGGGCAGTTGTTTATCTTCCAAGTGCTGCTTGGTGAATAAAATGTATCCAGCTGCTCGGTAATCGCTGTATTGTAAAACAACTAAAATGCTTACCTATGATGAATGTTGAGGACCTTCATGCAGAATATGTAACCGATATAAACGGGGTCAAAAAATCGGTGATTCTTCCGTTAAGCGATGTTTATGAGTTACTTGAGGATCTTGAAGATTTGGCATCTGTTGCTGAGCGCAAGGATGAACCTACAATCTCTCATGAACAGGTTGTTGAAGATCTAAAGAAAAATGGCTTCTTCTAGCATTCAGTGGAAAAAATCCGCTGTCAAGGAGTTGGAAAAACTTGCCAGGCAGGTTATTCCTGACATTGTGCAAGCTGTTAATGCGCTGGCAGTTGATCCCTTGCCCCTTGGCAGTAAAAAGATTCGAGGGTCATTGCACACCTATAGAATCCGTAAAGGCGACTTCAGGATCATCTACTTCAATAGAGAATAATCTGTTGGTTGTTCAGGTTATAATGGTTGGACATCGTAAAGATAGTTACCAAAAATTCAATCCGTAATGCGACGTATTCAGAGGAGCAACGCATGATTTATAAAGCATGGCTATTCTTGCAATCGATCAGGGAACCACTTCAAGTGCTACGCCAGACAATGGTTGTATAGATGCGTCAACACGTTCAATCATAAACCTGTTTTCATTATGACAAATTCCATCGATCATACTATCGGCAGCGGAAAAACAGTAACCTGTCCTCAATGCGGAAAATCGTTTACCTGCAGCCTTTCGCCAACATGCTGGTGCGCCACCAGAGTTGTGCCCGTTGCAGTGAAAGAGCATCTTGCCGAACGCTACAAAACATGCGTCTGCAGCACCTGCCTCGACGAGTTGATTGCAAAAGCAGGTTCAGGAGAAAGTGCTTGATTGTTTTTTGCAAAGGCATAGAACGTCAGTGTGAATTCAGTTGAAATGCAGCTGTTGATCCACTACATTAGGTCATTGAATACAGTAACCGCAAAACACTCTCATGCAAAAAGAAACCATCACAATTCTCGGATGCGGCTGGCTCGGGCTGCCACTGGCAGAAGCCCTCATCAAAGCAGGTTATCATGTTAAGGGATCGACCACGCAGGAGGATCATCTTGAAACACTGCGCGATGCAGGTATTGAGCCTTATCTGGTAGAACTCGATCCGGAGGTGAACGGCGAGGAGATTACCGATTTTCTGCACAGCGATATTCTTGTCATCAATATACCGCCTGAGAGACGCGACGACATTGTTGAGTATCACATCGAACAGTTTTCCTCGCTTATTGATGCTCTTGGCCAATCGCCGGTTCGCTCGGTACTGTTTGTCAGCTCTACCTCGGTCTATCCATCCCTCAACAGGGAGGTTACCGAAGAGGATGCCGTTGATCCTGAAGCTTTATCTGGCCAGGCTCTGCTGCTTGTCGAAGAGATGCTGATGCAGGAGAGCGGGTTTCAGACAACCGTGCTGCGCTTTGGTGGCTTGATTGGTTATGACCGTAACCCTGAAAAGTATCTTGCCAGCATGAAAGAGATAGTCAATCCCGATCAGCCAATGAACTTTATCCATCGTGATGATTGTGTAGAGATAATCACTGAAATCATCCGTCTGCAGCAGTGGGGCGAAGTGTTCAACGCCTGCAGTCCACTTCATCCATTGCGACGTGACTACTACACCAAGGCGGCTGCAAAATCAGGAATTGAGCTTCCTCCCCTGGTATCATCCGCTGAACCCGCCACGTATAAAATGGTGAATAGCGACAAGCTGATCAGTGCGTTGCACTATAGCTTTATTCATCCCGATCCGGTAGCTTGACTGGGATATTTACAATATAAACTCCAGATCGCACTCATCTGCCTCCGACTCCTCCACAAACTGCTTGAGAGCGGCGATAAAGGCAAGAAACCTTGCAGGGTCAATCTCACGGAGATATGCAACCGTATGCGGTTGATCCTGCCAGCCGAGCAGAACTTTTTCCCTGTTTTCAGGATTGATTGAAGCGATGCATTCATCGATAATGCGGTTCATCGAGACAAGGCTGCTGTTATGAAGAAAGGCTTCATCCCAGCTGTCGAGGCCATTGCTGCTTTCTGATATGAAAGGCAGTTTGTTTAAAGCCTCTGTCATGCCATAATGAAAAAATGCGGCATAGTCGTGGGCATCGATTTCAAGGGAGTTGTATGTTGTATAGGTTTTATCAAGAAGTCTTACCCTGTTTATCTTTCCGGTTCTATAAATCGACAATTCACGGTGTTCTGGATTGTTGTCGTTGATAAGGATATAGTGAACATTCATAGTTGAGCCAGCATAGGAAGAACCTTTAACAGGTTAAAAGAGTTTTCTGATTTATGGAATTGCTTTTATAGTAACTATCTTTATATAAATAATTTTTTATGTACTCTGTTTTGATGAATGCATAGTACAGGATATTCACAACAACTATACTGACAGATAAAGAATGGAAGGGAATTTTTCAAATAGAGTACAGGATGTCATTCGCCTCAGCCGGGAGGAAGCTCTCCGGTTAGGTCATGACTATATTGGTACCGAGCATCTTCTCCTTGGGCTTATCAAGGAAGGTGAGGGTATCGGAGCCAGAATACTGAAGAACCTCAAGATAGATTTGTTCAGTCTCAAGCAGAAAATCGAGGAGAGCACCCATCCCAAAGTTCCGGCAACACTGATGGGCAACGTGCCTCTGACCAAGCAGGCGGAGAAGGTACTGAAAATTACCTACCTTGAAGCGAAAATCTGCAAGTCAAATATTATTGGAACCGAGCATCTTTTGCTGTCGCTCATGAAAGGGGATGATAATATTGCTGCCCAGATTCTTGAACAGTTCGGCGTGACCTACGATCTTGTCAGAGATGAACTTATTAACATCACAAGCAGCAAGAGTGATTCGGATGAACCATCGATGGAGAGTGCCTACTCGTCGGGTGGGGCTGAACGCCAACCGAAAAAACCAGATCCAAGAAAAGGCGAGAGAACAAAAACTCCGGTGCTCGACAACTTTGGTCGTGACCTTACCCGTCTTGCCCTTGAGGACAAGCTTGATCCTATCATCGGACGTGAAAAAGAGATTGAACGCGTTGCCCAGGTTCTGAGCCGCAGGAAAAAAAATAATCCGGTGTTGATCGGTGAGCCCGGTGTGGGCAAGACCGCTATTGCCGAAGGTCTTGCACTCAAGATTGTTCAGCGGAAAGTGTCGAGGGTTCTCTACGACAAGAGGGTTGTTGCCCTTGACCTGGCTGCGCTTGTTGCCGGTACCAAATACAGGGGGCAGTTCGAGGAGAGAATGAAAGCTCTCATGAATGAGCTTGAACGGTCACGCGACGTGATTTTATTTATTGATGAACTGCATACCATTGTTGGTGCAGGCGGAGCTTCCGGTTCGCTTGACGCAAGCAATATTTTCAAGCCTGCCCTTGCTCGTGGTGAATTGCAGTGTATCGGAGCAACCACGCTTGATGAATACCGTCAGTTTATTGAAAAAGACGGTGCTCTCGACCGGAGGTTCCAGAAAATCATGGTTGAGCCAACCTCCGTGGATGAGACCATCCAGATCCTCAACAATATCAAGTCGAAATATGAGTCGCATCATCATGTGAACTATTCGGAAGACTCTATCGAAAAAGCGGTAAAGCTCTCTGAGCGTTATATCACTGACCGCTTTCTTCCTGATAAGGCCATTGATGTAATGGATGAAGCTGGCGCCAGGGTTCATTTAAGCAATATCCATGTACCGCAGGAGATTCTTGAACTTGAAAAATCCATAGAGGAGATCAAGGCAGAAAAGAATCAGGTTGTGAAGATGCAGAATTTCGAGGAAGCAGCAAGGCTTCGCGACAAGGAGAAAAACCTGCTCGATGCCCTTGATTACGCAAAACAGGCTTGGGAAGACAGGGCCTCCGAAAGTATTTACGATGTTACCGAGGCAGATATCACCTCTGTCATTGCTATGATGACCGGTATTCCGGTAGCAAGGGTTGCCCAGTCGGAATCCAAACGGCTGCTCACCATGGAGGCTGATCTTACCAAGGAGGTTATCGGTCAGGATGAGGCGATCAAAAAGATTACCAAGGCCATACAGCGTACCCGTGCAGGGTTGAAGGATCCTTCACGCCCGATCGGTTCCTTTATTTTTCTCGGCCCAACCGGTGTGGGTAAAACCGAGCTTGCCAAGGCTTTGACCCGCTATATTTTTGACAGCGAAGACGCTCTTATCAGAGCTGATATGAGCGAGTATATGGAGAAGTTTTCGGTCAGTCGTCTTGTTGGTGCGCCTCCCGGATATGTTGGTTATGAAGAGGGTGGCCAGTTGACGGAAAAAGTTCGTCGCAAACCCTATTCAGTTGTTCTTATTGATGAGATTGAAAAAGCGCATCCCGATGTTTTCAACATACTGCTTCAGGTACTTGATGAGGGTATTTTAACCGATGGAATGGGCAGAAAAGTTGATTTCCGCAACACCATCATCATCATGACATCGAACATTGGAGCTAAAGACATCAAGAGTTTCGGTGCGGGATCAGGTATGGGCTTTACAGCTCCCGATGATTCTACCGGAAACTACAAGGCAATGAAGTCCACAATTGAGGATGCTCTTAAACGTGTCTTCAATCCCGAGTTTCTGAACCGCATTGATGATATTATTGTTTTTCATCCGCTCGAAAAACAGCATATCTTCAAGATTATCGATATTACTGCCGGCAAGCTCTTCAAAAGACTTCATGAAATGGGGATTGAGGTCGAGATTGATGAAAAAGCCAAGGAGTTTCTTGTCGACAAGGGTTACGACCAGAAATATGGTGCACGTCCCCTGAAAAGGGCCCTGCAGAAATATGTTGAAGATCCTCTTGCCGAAGAGATGCTGAAAGGACGCTTTTCCGAAGGCAGCACCATCAGGATCGCCTTCGATGAAAAGGAGAATGAACTTCGTTTTCTTGACGGGGCACCTCCTGTAAAACAAGGCAAGCCAGAAGAAAAGCTTGACACTGAATAAGACATTAAAAAACCCCCGGTTTCCGGGGGTTTTTTAATAACTAAGATTGCCGCGGAGGCAGTGGATTGTCTTTCACCGCTGCAAGCGATTGCTGCAGAAGCTCTTCGGGCAGTGGATAATCAGTGAGCTTTCCAGAAAGGAAGGCATCATAACCCTGAAGATCCATCAGTCCGTGGCCCGACCAGTTCATGAGAATCACCTTCTCCTTTCCTTCCTCTTTAGCTTGTTTCGCTTCACGGATAGTTTGCGCAATGGCATGTGACGTTTCCGGCGCGGGTATGAAGCCTTCGGTATGGGCGAAGAGCAGTGCAGCCTCATAACACTCTGTTTGAGGAATAGCAGTTGCCTCAATAAGACCGAGCTGCTTGACATGGCTCACCAGCGGTGCCATGCCGTGATAGCGCAAACCACCGGCATGAATGGCTGGAGGAATAAAGCCATGACCAAGGCTATGCATGGCCAGCAGTGGTGTCATTTTTGCAACATCTCCATTATCGTAAATATAGGGTCCCCGGGTGAGGGTAGGGCATGCCTCAGGCTCTGTTGCAATGATCTGAACCTCGCGACCGTGAATTTTATCACAGATAAAGGGAAAACTGATGCCAGCAAAGTTCGAACCGCCACCAGCGCAACCAATGACGATATCTGGATAAAGGCCAACCTTTTCAAGCTGTTTACGGGCTTCAAGGCCGATAATGGTCTGGTGCAGCATCACATGGTTTAAAACGCTTCCGAGCGCATAGCGCGTATCATCTCGCTCTACAGCCTGCTCTATAGCCTCGCTGATTGCGATAGCAAGGCTTCCTGGAGTATCCGGTGTTTCACTGAGAATCCTGCGTCCTGTGGCGGTTTGATCGCTGGGACTTGGAATGCACTCTGCCCCCCAGGTCTTCATCATGATTTTACGGAAAGGCTTCTGGTCGAAGCTGATACGCACCATAAACACCTTGCAGTCAATACCGATAAGCTTGCAGCTCATGGCAAGTGCGCTACCCCACTGTCCGGCACCGGTTTCAGTAATAAGATGTTTTATACCAAACTGCTTGTTATACCATGCCTGGGCAACAGCGGTATTGGGCTTATGGCTTCCTGCCGGAGAGACCCCTTCATTTTTATAGAAGATCTTTGCCGGAGTTTGCAGTGCAGCTTCAAGCCGCCTTGCCCTTGTCAGTGGTGAAGGTCGCCAGAGTTTCAGGATTGCCTGTATCTCCTGGGGAATATCAATCCATCGCTCAGTGCTCATCTCCTGCTCAATCAGGTTCATCGGAAAAACCTTTGCAAGAGCATCCGGGCCAACCGGGTTGCCATCAGGGTCTAAAGGCGGTGGCAGCGGTACAGGCAAATCAGCCTGGATGTTATACCACTGGCGAGGCATTTCATCCTCAGTCAGCAAAATCTTCGTGAATTCCGAACTCATGATGGTAATGATTTGTTATTCGTTGCGGTATTTCTGAATATTAATTCCGAACGGAGTGTATTGTCAAGTATGTTCTTTTACTGCATCACTATACACAGTATCTGGGTATATCCTGCTCATTGGGCCAGACCACCGTTCCGTGTAAAACCTGTACTTTTTTGAAATAATTTTTATCCTGCAGCTCCTTGAATACCCCAAAATTCAACAAACCCGTGCAGTCGCAGAACCCACGCTCTCCATTAGTAAAGAGCAACTTAAGTTTGTCATCATCGGTTGGAATAACTTCCAGAATACGTGGACTCATATCTCACCTCAATGGATCAATTTTGTAGGGTTGCGGCCAGATACTGTAAGATCCCAATCAGCAATAAGTTCATCTTGGTGCAACTCAACCCAAGCTTGCAGAAGCTTCATTTTTGATTGTGGAATATGACCGTCAAGTACCTCACCATTCGGGATTTCGATAATCACTTCCATTCATTGATAATCAAAGTGGATATGGGGCTTTTTGTGTTGTTTATTATCATTGAAGTACATGTACATGATGATCCCATAAAACATCGATATTGAAGGCATATTAGATTGTACATATTCATGGCTAAGGAATCATGTTAAGGCAATCTCTTGCTGTAGCTTGAACATTACAAAACCAAGATCAAAAAAGCAATATCGAAGGAAAATGAAAAGAAGATGTGGTGCCGAAGACGGGAATCGAACCCGTACGTCCATTGCTGAACACAGGATTTTAAGTCCTGGGCGTCTACCAGTTCCGCCACTTCGGCCTGCGCTGTGAATTGACAGGGCTAACAATTTACCATCTTCAACGTGTTTCCCAAAAAATAAATATAGAGGCTCAACTCTTTTTTTTCAAGCAAAGAGAAGCCGTTACGAACTGAAATGATCGAATCCCTTAAGAGAGGTGAGATCAATGCTCATACCGTAAATATCGCTCAACAGAATCCCTTCCTCCGTGTCGGTTATTTCGCCGATGACTGATATCTCCTTTTCATCGCTAATTGCCTGATACTCCTCTTTCGGAATTGTAAAGAGCAGCTGATACTCTTCGCCACCCGTCAAAGCCCAGGTCAGAGCATCTTCCTGAAGCTCATCGGCAATGCGGCGTGTATCTGGATGGATTGGAATACGGCTTTCATGAATCAGTGCGCCGGTATTGGAACGGCGGCAGATATGCTGGAGGTCGGGGCTGAGACCGTCGGAAATGTCGATCATCGAAGATGGGCGGACATTTTTTGCATGGAAAAGCCTTACAATATCGAGGCGTGCAATGGGTAGCAGCTGGCGTTGTATCACCTCGCGGTACTCTTTCAGCTCAGCCATGGCACTTTTTGTATAGGGCTCGTTGTTTTCAATATGCTCCAGCATGATCTCTTTTTCACGCATAAGCAGTTTGAGTCCTGCGGCTGCACCGCCAAGAGTGCCGGAAACACAGAGAAGCTCTCCCGGTTTTGCGCCACTTCTGTGCGTCAGCTGCTCAGGGGCTACCTCCCCGATCATTGTAATTGAAATGACAAGTCCCGAACGAGATGAAGAGGTATCTCCTCCCGCAATAGCCAACCCGTACTCCTTTGCAGCATAGCTCATGCCCTGGTAAAGCTCCTCAATCATTTCAACTGAAAAGGATGAGGGAACAGCAATAGAAACAAGAGCGTAGCGTGGAAGGGCATTCATAGCGCAGATATCGGAGACATTGACGCTGATAGCTTTGCTTCCGAGAAGTTTCAGAGGTGTTGTCAACAGATCGAAGTGTATCTGGTCGACAAGCAAATCGGTAGTTGCCACCTGTAAAAGCCCTTCGGCAGGCTGATAGACAGCACAGTCGTCGCCGATTCCAGTCAGGAGTCCCGGTGCGGCTTGAAGTGTTGGCTCAACAAGAGAGGCAATTCTATCGATCAAACCGAATTCTCCAATCCCCGAAATAGCTTTATATGGCATTTTTTTTACGTAATTCGTTGTGGTGTATTATTGTTATTTACAATCCGTTAGAATCATACAGTCAACTCATTAGCAATCATCTCCGCCTGTTTTAATACTGTTTCCGTAGCCAAAAGCTGCATGTCGGGCGGATAGCCGAATTGGCGGAGGGTGCGTTTGACGATTACTTTCAGTTTGGCTTTAACACTCTCCTTGATGGTCCAGTCTATCGAGG
Source organism: Chlorobiaceae bacterium (assembly GCA_012972835.1). Classification (GTDB taxonomy): domain Bacteria; phylum Bacteroidota; class Chlorobiia; order Chlorobiales; family Chlorobiaceae; genus Chlorobium. The sequence goes on from JABDHK010000045.1 coordinate 153,865, forward strand.
CGTTGTCGCGGACTCGCTGGGTCAACACAACTGCCAGTTCACGCAGTTTGTCCTGCTGCATGAGTTCCCGGGCACTGTCATTGCTGGAGACTGCTGTGTAAAAGGCATATTCGAAGTCGCTGAGGCCCATGTGTTCGGCCTCCTCGTCTGAAGCAACAATCTCTTTGCTGATCCTGATCAGCTCGTCCATGACTTCGGCAGCGGAGAGGATTTTGTTTTGGTATTTCTTGATAGCAGTTTCGAGCATCTCCATCAAGCTCTTGCTCTGAACGAGGTTCTTTTTGGCGCGTACTTTGAGTTCGTCATTGAGCAGTTTTTTCAGTACCTCAAGAGCAATATTTTTGTGCTGAAATCCTTTCAGTTCAGCAAGAAACTCTTCGGAGAGAATGGAGATATCCGGTTTTTTGATTCCGGCTGCATCAAAAACATCAATCACCTTTTCGGAGATCAGCGCCTTATCGATCACCTGGCGAATGGTGGTTTCGATATCCTCGTTGCTGTAGCCGTTGCCTGTACCGTCAAATTTGGCGAGACGTGCTTTTACTGCCTGGAAAAAGCCAACCTCGTCTTTAACGCCCATTGCCTGTTCATGTGGAATTGCAATGGCAAAGCTTTGTGAAAGAAGGGTCACTTCGTTGCTATAGCGCTTCCGGCCATCGTCAAGGCCGAGAATATGCTCTTCGGCTGCAAGAATGAGCGAGAGCTTTTTTGCTGTATCGGCATCGAAATACTCTTCGTAGGGGAAGCCGTGGTACATCGCTGATACCACTTCGATCTTTTCAAGCATCAACGTAACAGCCTGTTCCTGCAAAAGTGTTGGATCGCCCTTCCCGCCGGAATCGGAATAGAAAGAGAGCGCCTCTTTCAGGTCGGCAGCAATCCCCAGATAGTCCACCACCAAGCCGCCGGGCTTGTCTCTGTAGACCCGGTTCACGCGAGCAATCGCCTGCATCAGGTTGTGCCCTTTCATCGGCTTGTCGATGTAGATGGTATGCAACGAGGGGGCATCAAAACCGGTGAGCCACATATCACAGACGATCACCAGTTTCAGCGGATCGTCGTCATCTTTCATGCGCTCGCCCAGCAGTTTACGCTGTTCCTTGGTGGTATGATGCTTGGACAACAATGGGCCGTCACTTGAGGCGGAGGTCATCACCACCTTAATAGTACCTTTGTGTATCTCGTCGGAATGCCATTCAGGGCGGAGATTGATGCTTTCTGCATACAACTCGGCGGCAATGCGCCGGGACATACAGACAATCATCCCCTTGCCAGCAAACACCTCCTGTCGGGCCTCGAAGTGCGTGACAATATCCTTCGCAACATTTCGGGTGCGGTTGGCACTGCCAACCAGCGCCTCCATTCTGGTCCATCTGGCCTTGCTTTTTTGCGTGTCACTCAGTTGCTTCTGGTCAAGCTCTTCATCAAGCTCGGCAATCAGTTTTCTGCCTTCATCTCCGAGCTCAACCTTGGCCAACCGGCTTTCGTAGAAAATCCGCACAGTGGCACCATCTTCAACAGCCTGGGCAATGTCGTAGATATCGACATAGTTGCCGAAAACTGCCGGAGTGTTGATGTCCGTCTTTTCAATTGGCGTGCCGGTAAAGCCGAGATAGGTGGCATTCGGCAGAGCGTCGCGCAGATACTTGGCAAAGCCATAGACAACCTTTTTGCCAATCACAATACCATCACCATTTTTCTCATCAATGGTTTTGGCGGTGAAACCATACTGGGTACGGTGGGCTTCGTCAGCAATAACCACAATATTTCGGCGAGAGGATAACTGCTCATAAACATTACCCTCTGAGGGCTGAAACTTCTGGATGGTTGAAAAGATCACCCCGCCGGAAGCGACTTTCAACAGCTCTTTCAACTGTTCCCGGCTCTCTGCCTGCACCGGCTCCTGCCGCAACAACTGTTTTGATGCCGCAAAGGTATCGAACAACTGATCGTCCAGATCGTTGCGGTCGGTTATGACAAGAATCGTTGGGTTGTCGAGTACCAGTACAATCTTGCCGGTATAAAAGACCATCGAAAGCGATTTTCCCGACCCTTGGGTATGCCAAACCACACCAGCCTTCATGTCGCCCCTTGGCTGGCCAGCTACGCCGGGAAGGCCATAACTCAATGGATTTTTGCGAGCTTGCAGGTGTGCATCCAGGTCAACCGCCCGCAGGGTTGACACTATAGCGGCATTGACGGCATAGTACTGGTGATAAGCTGCCAACTTCTTGACTGAAGTGATGGTGACGATACCGGTAGCGGGGTCTTCCTTTTTACTTTTCTCAAAAACAATAAAATGACGCACAAGATCAAGTAGTGTTGCCTTGTTCAACATGCCAGTAATCAGCGTTGCAAGCTGGCTGACCAGATGCGAGGCTTCAGCTTTGCCGTCAGCACTTTTCCATGCCATGAACCGAGAGAAACCGGCAGAAAGTGAGCCCGCCCTGGCCTCAAGCCCGTCGGAGATGACGACAATGGCATTGGCTGTGAAGAGCGCTGGTATGGCCTGCTTGTAGGTTTCTATCTGCCGGAACGCTGACTTGATCGTTGCATTTTCATCAGCAGCGTTTTTCAGTTCGAGCACCACCAACGGAATGCCGTTAACAAAGAGCACTATGTCGGGGCGTTTGTTCTGGTGGTTCTCAATAACCGTAAACTGATTTGCCACCACAAACTCATTATTTTCGGGAGTCTCAAAATCAATGAGGCGAACCAGATCGCCGCGTTCGTTACCATTCTGCTGATAGCTGACCCCCACACCTTCAGTTATCAGTCGGTGAAAGGCTTCATTGTTGGCCAAAAGATCAGGCGAATGAATTCGCTGAACCTCCTTGAGTGCAGCCTGTAGCACTGCTGAAGAGTGACGGGGGTTAATACGGCGAAGCGCGTTTTCAAGCCGACCGGTGAGCAACACATCATCGTAATGACGGCGTTCAGGGTTGGTCCCGTCAGGGGCAATATCCGGCCCGTAGAGGTAGCTGTAGCCCTGTCGCTCAAGCAACTTGATAGCAAACTCTTCTATGACAGATTCAGTCAGTCTGCTCATAACTTCCTGCGCATTTTGATGATCATCTGCTTAAAATTGTAAAACGTTACATCTACCGATACCTCGCCTTTCCACCAATGTTCTTTCAGCTTACCGACGGATCAGGAGCGAAATGTCTGAAAAAAGAGAGCAACAAGAATGCTGAACGCGTTTTGGGATCGCGTAAAGCTTCACATACAATCAAAATTTACGAAACGCTAAATCACAATATTTATGATATTTACATAAAAACCATTAAGTTTTCTTTTCGTAAACTTTTTCTTCTTGACCTATTTTACGAGAACCCATTGAGGATTGACCATGCTTCCGTTGTTAACGATCAATCGATTCCTGCGAAGTTCTCCAATAAGGTTGCCGATCTTATACGTTTTCTGCTTGTCGTTCATCCAATCAGGCAACTTATTCCATAGTAATTCATTAATGTCTTTACGAGTCAGTGACCCATGTTCGCCGATCGCCTTGCGGATAAAGTCAAGGTAATACTGTTTATCAAACGCCCTGTTTTTGCTATAAGAGGCTTTTTGGTCAGTCTTTTGCGCAACGGCTCTGGCTATATAAAAATTTGGTTTTCGCCCTTCTATAAGGGACTTGCCTTTAAGCTGTTTTTCTTCGTCGCCAGTGAGTGACTGCCGTTTTTGAACCTTGTCAAGCCCCATGATTTCGCTGAGAGTCAACTCTCCATTTACAGCAAGTAGCCTGGCATAGTCCATATTCAGTACCTTACCAGTGAGCGTCAATTTCACCCGATTACTTGAAAGCTCGTAATCAGGCAATGGGAAAAAACGAGCTTTCTGGAACAGAAACAACTTGCGGATACCACCGCCTGCCGTATCAACCATCTTCAGGTTAAACATCGCTGTAGCCAAAAAGCGGTTGCGGTAGTACTCCTCAGGGGCATCATCCATCACGACGCGCTGCACATTACCAGGCACAAAACTCCCCAGATTGGTAAAAGTCAGAGTCTCTTCCCCCTCAATCACATTGATGCGCCCTGCCAAGGTATAATCCTGATGGGCAATACAATTATTCACAGCCTCACGAATGGCATAGGGCTCGTATTGATCAAGCTCTTCAGGAAAAAGAGTTCCTTCAGGGATATAGCGATATTTCAGATTACGGATTTTTGCATAAACCCTGTCAACAGCAAGCAACAGGGGCAATCCGAACAATGCATAATCACGATCATTACCCTGATGATCTTTGAGTAACCAGCGGATTTTGACGTCGGCTGGCAACAAAAAATGCTCAGACTCATCTTTCCCCAGCAATATTAGTGCAGTGCGGGTTAATTTCCCTTTGACGGCAAGCTTGGCCTTGTTCAAAAAAGTAACATCATTCCAGGAATCTACTTCAACAGCTTTATCAGGGAACTTGCTTTTGTAATTGTTTCGCGCAACCCGCAATGCGTCTTTATCGAGATCATCCAACCCAGCGTCTGGTACTATTGCTGCGCTCCAATCTTCCAATGTCGCTTGCGCACGAATGCGTTCATATTCCTCCATGTTGAGCGCAGACAAAGACTCTCCGTCCCGGCCATAATTGTGCCCTTCAAATGAAATAGGTATGCCCTTTGGAGCCGCAGGAATTTCAAACATAATCACTCTGCCTTGTTCATGCTGCACTTCATGAATGGCAATAAAAGTAATCCGGTTGGTAGTTTTATCTGCAATCTCTTTGTTCAAGCTGTCCAAATCATTGCGCTGACGGCGATAATTCGAACCCACTACCTGCCGGTGATCGTTAACACCAAACACCAACCAAGCCGCAGGCTGGCGTTTCAGGTTAGCTTCGTTGCTCAGAGCAGAGAAGTATTTTCCGAGTTTTGTGAAATCATAGCTCTTTTTTGCTTCCTTGAATTCTACCACCTCATTTTCAGAGGCTAAAGCGAGCAAAGTAACAAGTCTTTCTGCTGGTTCCATGTGCTGATGTTTCATACTGCCACCCTCACTTCGCCGCTCATCAGCTTTGGAAGAAGGGTATCGCGAAGTTTTTCAAGAGTAATAATTTGTCTTTTATTCTGATTTATTTTTGAATAGTAGTGAGAGACGCTTTCATTAAAACGAAAAACCAGTTCTTTACTTGGCATCGGATATTTCAAGTCGAACAGTAATGCCTTGTAATTTAGGTTCTTAATTCCAGAACTTCCATTTTCAAGACAAAAAAACTCATCCTGATTATATAAGTAACGCAAATATAAAAAAATAAAATATGAGTATCTTTTATCAAGAGGTCTTAACAAACGGCAAAAATTTGAAAATATCAATGGGTATGAAAATAAAGCCTTTATATCGCCATTAATGTAAATCGCTCGTCCTGTTGATTGATTTTCAGTGCCACCAAATATTTCAAAAATAATATCCCCATTTCTTGGCTCAATATTCGCAAATTTCTTTTTATTGGTATAGCGCAATGGGATTTTTTTTGCTAATCCTGTTTGTAGATCTGCAATATCAGTACCCCGAATACAATTTACTGGAATAACATAATCAGCCTCTGGATTCTCCTTACCCCATTCGCCACCAAAAGTATTTTCTATCAAATCACCAATTTTACCAACTTCCCACTCCTCTTGCGCCTCTTCAATAAACCACTGGCGAAAGAGGGTTTCGGCCATGGATTCAAGGGTTTCGTTCTGGCGATGCAACAGATCGATTTTGTCGTCAAGGCTGCTGAGGACGTTAGCTATGGCTTTTTGTTCGGGAAGGGATGGGATTAAAACAACTTCCTGATGAACATCGTTTCTGTTTATTCCTGGGACAGCACTTTTGTCGCTATATTTTTCCTAATCTAATTGCTTTAAAAAATAGCAAATAAATAACTCGTCATTGCCTTTGAAATCTTGGACATATAAAGTAGTGTTCAACGGCCAGTAGGGTGTTTTTGAGAACAAAACCAGGCCTATAGTTCCATATCGGCCTGTTATGACACCAGGAGAAAAACACATTTTTTCATTATGATATCCAGAAATACCACTTGATGAATAAATCGGTACATCTCCACTTTTACGCAAACGGCTGGGTAGATCGTAACCCCTTTTTAAATTTATTGTATCACCGAGCTTACATTCCCGCCATCCACTCAAAATCCCACTCATCGCTCCCCCTAATTCCGAAATTATTCACCAAGGGTATTTGGGCAGCAGCTTGCTGCCTAATTGCGGGTTTGTCCAATTGCGAAACAGCTTGTTGCGCAATTGCTGAGCAGCCTGATTGTGCAGCAGCTTGCTGCACAATTGTATTTGTCCCATTCAAGAACCGATACCACTGGCACATCAGCTCCAGATTTCTGCGGGAAAACCAGTTCATACCTTCACCCTCGCTAAATTCTCAGCAATTGCCTTGTTCAGCTCAGCTTCTTCCACCAACTGTGCTTCAAACTCAGCCTTCAGCGCGGCAAAGCGTTCGGCGAAGTCAAAGTCGTCCTCTTCTTCAGCGAGACCAACATAGCGCCCCGGTGTGAGCACGTAGTCGAGTTCCTGCACTCGTTCCAACGGGACGGAGGCACAAAAGCCTTTGCTATCCTCATAATCGCCTTCGCTGGTTCGCCAGTCGTGATAGGTTTTGGCAATGAGATCAATGTCGTAACCTGAGAGTTCACGAGTACGGCGATTGATGAGGTGACCAAGGTTTCGTGCGTCAATAAAGAGGATTTCATTCTTGCGCGGGTGGCCATTGTTCCTTGCCCGGTTCAGAAACCAGAGGGCAGCAGGAATCTGCGTGTTCAGAAAGAGTTTGGCTGGTAGGTTGACAACGCAGTCAATCAGGTTGCCGTCGGCTATCATGGATTTACGGATATCGCCTTCTCCACTGCTTTTGCTGGTGAGTGCACCTTTGGCAAGTACGACTCCAGCAACGCCGTTCGGAGCAAGGTGAAAGATAAAGTGCTGCAACCATGCGAAGTTGGCATTGCCTGCCGGTGGAATGCCGTACTTCCAGCGGCCATCGCCACGGAGTTGTTCGCCGCTCCAGTCGCTGTCGTTGAAGGGGGGATTGGCAATAACATAATCAGCTTTGAGACCATCGAGCTTGCTGGGGGACAAAGAAAATGTTTTCTCCTTTGTACTCATCCTTGTCTTCCGGGTCGGCTCCGGCATATTCACCTTCGCCTTTCTGCAATCTGAAATACATCTCCTCAAAAGAGTCGGAGATGTATTTCAGAAACATCAATCCAAGCACCACATGTTTGTATTCGGCTGCATCAATATTTTTACGCAGCTTGTCGGCTGCTTTCCAGAGTTGCTTTTCTATCGGCTCTTCTTTGATCTCTTTTTGTGACTTGGTTCTGGCCATGGTTATAAATAAGTCCTTTGCTGATCAATGGTTATCTTGAAATGAGATTGGTTCGGTTTTCCCTCGTTGTAAATAGTACTTTCTGTATGTCTCTTTTCGTTCAAGTTTAGGAAACCAAGCAAAACCCGCTTTATGATTATCCATTGATGAATATGAGTCAACAAGATTTCCCATGAAGTATGAAGGTGCCATGCTCTCTATAACAGATAATCACTTGATAGTAAAGAAAAATGCAAGTGATAATATAGTTTATCTCAGTCTGAGGAGCCGAATACTTTTTATCTGAAGGCTTCTATTGATTTGATAACTTTTACTCAGGGGAAAAACTTTGCTGCTGAACTGGGAACAATAGAAACGACAAATATTTCTTGTTGGTTCAGACCGAACCCTATGGGAAAGCGTTATATTAAAAAGTTTGTTGATGGGGGTTGTAGATATCAGTCCAGTTTTCACCTTGATAAAAACCAATTTTCGGGTTTTTGTAACGGATTTGAAATAAAAAGGCTGAAAACACCACCAAAACAAGGGTTGCGTATGAACTTACGTGAATTAAATTTCACCCTGAACTATTCATTGGCGTGTCTCAATGTCAGTCACGCTGCCGGGTTTTCAATATTTCAATAACAAGATGGTAATATCTCCTTTTTATGGGTTTTTTTGACAAGTTCAAAATATCAAGGCTGAAAGAAGGGCTCGAAAAAACCCGGGATACCCTTCGGGAGAAGCTTTCCGTTATTACACAGGGAAAAACAGAGATAGACGAAGCGTTTCTTGAAGAGCTTGAAACGATTCTTGTAGCTGCCGATGTCGGTGTTGAAACGACGCTCGGGATTGTTGATGCTATTACGGAGCGCGCAAAAAAAGAGAGCTACCGTTCTGCCGAAGAGCTGAACAGGATGCTGATGGAGGAGATTCAGCTTATGCTTCGTGAAACCGGGGAGGAGCATCCGCTTGATTTTGACGCACTGCTTCCTGCAAAACCCTATGTGATTCTGGTCGTCGGTGTGAATGGTGCTGGTAAGACCACCAGCGTTGCCAAGCTGGCACATAACTATGAAAAAGCGGGCAAAAAAGTTATTATTGCCGCAGCCGATACCTTTAGGGCTGCCGCCTATGAACAGTTGAAGATATGGGCCGACAGGGCTGGTGTTCCGCTTATTGGTCAGGGCCAGGGAGCTGACCCGGCTTCAGTTGTTTTCGATGCTGTCAGTGCAGCTGTTTCCAGAAATGCCGATGTGGTGCTGGTGGATACTGCTGGTCGTCTGCATAACAAAAGTCACCTTATGGAAGAGCTTGCCAAGATCATGCGGGTGGCTAAAAAGAAGATTCCCGAAGCTCCTCATGAAGTGCTGCTGGTGCTTGATGGTACCACCGGGCAGAATGCTGTGCAGCAGGCAAGGGAATTTACACGATTTGTTCAGGTGACTGGACTGGTTGTTACCAAACTTGACGGAACTGCCAAAGGCGGAATTGTACTCTCCATTTCACGTGAACTCACTCTGCCCGTCAAGTATATTGGTGTTGGCGAAACCATCGATGACCTTCAGCTCTTTGACCGTGCACTCTTTGTTGAAGCGCTTATGGGTCGATAAAGGCCGGAATATATTGCCCAAGTTGCCCAAGAATCTTTTCCCGATCAGTGATACGGAGAATGTGTGTACTGTTCCGGGTATCCTGAGCGCCAAGGCGGGGGGCAAGCTGAGAGGTTTCATTGAGGGAGGCGAGAAGCTCCGACAGTTGATGTTCCATTGCTGCAGGGCTGCGTATGATTACGATATGCTCTATTTCAGCTTCAGCGTGATCAAGAAGATAATCGATATGCCAGTGAAGTTTTTTATCCGTCGGTTCCGTGGCGCAGTTTCCAATACCATCATCGCTTGAGAAAAGTTTTATTATTGCAGCCCGAATTTCATGGGGTTGCTTTCCATTGCTCCGTGAAGCATGTCGGATAAGCCTTTTGGCAAGAGGATTTCCCGTTCTGCCAAGTGCAGAGCCGATGTAGAGATAGTTACCTTTGGAGATTGTAAACAGCCTGCCCTGCTGAAACCTGCCGAATGCAAGCTGAAAAGGGCTGGAAATCCGGATAAGAAGAAGATAGGAGCCCATAGGGTATTTATGGCCGAAAATGGTAAACTGTGAAGCCGTCATGGTTTTTTGTTGTTTTTATGCAATATTAGCGAACGGGGCAAAGGAGAGGAAAACCTGCTCCATGTGATTGAAAGATAAGTGTTTCATGATTTTTTCGAGAGGTAACTGCAAAAGGGTGTTCTTTCGATGAAAGAGTCGGAAAAACTTCTGGAGTTGAGACGCCGGGAGATGGTTGAAGGGTTGAAAGCCTATGGTATTGCTAACCGGCGCGTGCTTGATGCTTTTCTTGAAGTTCCACGCCATCTTTTTTTTGATGGCGACGCATTGGAGTTAGCATACAACGATGCAGCATATCCTATTGGGTTTCGGCAGACCATTTCCCAACCCTATACGGTAGCTTATATGACTACATTGCTTGTTGAGCGTTGCTCCTCGGGAAAAGTGCTTGAAATTGGTACGGGATCGGGTTATCAGGCAGCAATTCTTGATGCGCTCGGGTATTCAGTCTTTACGATAGAACGGATTGGAGAGCTTTATGAAAGGAGCAAGAAACTCTTTTCAAGGCTTGGTCTCAATATCTCCTGTCGTTGTGGAGATGGGACACTTGGATGGATTGATGAGGCACCATTTTCTGGTATTATGGTAACTGCAGGAGCACCTGGTGAACCGCAGACGCTCATGGGTCAGCTTGCCCAAAACGGCTCTATGGTAATTCCTGTGGGTGACTCCTGTTCACAGCTTATGACGGTTATCTGCAGATTGGATAACGATTTCAAGAGAGAGGTTTTTCAGCACTTTTCTTTTGTGCCGCTGATTGGTAAGGAAGGGTGGGAAGACACTGTTTTTTTTACAACATCTTAACGAAGGGATGATCTATGGCTGTAATGTCCAGCTTGCGGGATAAAACTCATATTATATTGTATACCCTTTTGGCAGCATTTCTTGCGCTGATTGTTTTTGAGTGGGGTATGAATTTTTCAGGATTTACCGGCAAGGCCAATCAGGCAGGTAAAATCAATGGAAAGTCTGTTCCATTGGCTCAGTACGATGAGGTATATAAAGAGTATGCCGAGAATTACAGGCGCAGTAATCCTGGAGCCGAAGTTACATCGGAAACCGAACTCGGGCTTCAGGAACAAGCATGGAATACCATTGTTGATCAGACTTTGCTTGAAGAACAATTTGTGAAATTCGGTATTGGACTTCAAGACCAGGAAGTAGTCGAAGCTTTGGATAGCCCGACACCTCCTCTCGTTATTCGCCAGAATTTCAGTGATCCAGCGACAGGGGTTCTCGATCGCAAAAAACTGGAGAGTGCCCGTCGTGATCCTCACAACAAGGAGTTGTGGCTGCAGGTTGAAAAGATTGTCCGTCGTGAACTTAAAATCAACAAGCTGATCAGAGCCCTTCAAACTCTTGATCATGTTACTGACCGGGAGATAAGCGATATTGTCAGCAGGCAGTATTCACGTTTTTCAGCCTCTTTTATTCCTGTCACCTACAGCTTTGCCGGAGCTGACAGCAACTTTCCAGTAAAGGAAGAGGAGACAAAAAAATATTTTGATGAGCATAAAGAGCTTTTCAAACAGGTGCCATCAAGAAAAGCTGATTTTGTTTTTTTCCCTCTTACCCCTTCATCAAAAGACAGTCTTTCAGTTCGTAAGGAGCTTGAAACAATCCGCACCGAGTTTGCCGGACCAGTCAACGATGCTGATTATGTTAAAGTACAGAGCGACCGTCCGACAGGTATTAACGCGACCTATAGCCGAGCAGATTTTTCTTCTTCTGCCGGGGAGGCTCTTTTCACAGCTTCAAATCTCAAGCCAGGAACGATCGTCGGCCCTATAGCTGACAGGGGTGAATACCGCTTGATAAAGATCAAACAGATTACCACGTTGGCCCAGCCAATTGCCAGGGCATCGCATATTCTTCTGCGCTTCAATCCTGCAAGCAGGGAGGATGTTCAGAAAGTGCGCGAGCTCACCATGCTTATTTCCAAACAGCTTCAGGCAGGCGTGCCGTTTGAGCTGCTTGCAAAAAAATACTCCGCTGATCTCCCGAGCGCCGTTAATGGTGGTGATGTAGGATGGTTCAGCAAAGATCGTATGGTACCTGAATTTTCTGCAGCTGTTTTCAATGCCCGTCCGGGATCAATTGTCGGGCCGGTGCAGACGCAGTTTGGTCTTCATATTATCAAGGTGACTGGATTTGATCAGTCTGCTCTTCTCTGCTCGGAGATAGTCAGAAAGATCAAACCGTCAACTGAAACGGTTGACAGTGGACGGCGACTTGCCATGGCCTTTCAGATGAATGCCAAAGAGAAGGGATTTGAAAAGAGTGCCACCAGTGCAAAGCTGCCTGTCGGTAAGACCGTCGAGTTTGGCAGGCACATGCCAGTTGCCCCGATTGGTTACAGCGAAAAAGTTACTGCATTTGCCTTTAAGGCCTCAGAGGGAGAGCTCTCGGAGGTTCTTGAAACTGAAAAAGGTTTTTTTGTCATGCGACTGACCGGCAAGAATGACACCGGATATCGGCTGCTCGACAAGGAGCTGAAAGCAAGGATTAATGCCGAACTTGTCAGGGAGAAAAAAGGTGCTGCTCTTGAGAAAAAACTTGCTGCTATGGTAAAAGGGCCAGGCTTGACTCTTGAAAAACTTGCTGCACAGAATCCTGGCTTTCATATTGTCACTGCGGACGAGATACGGTGGAGCGATGGGTTTATTCCCGGTTATGGTGTTGACAGACCTCTTGTTGAAGCCATGTCAGGGCTTGATGTCGCTAAACTCTCTAACCCGGTTAAAACATCTGATGGTTACGCTCTTGTTGTTGTCAGCAAGAAAACACTTCCAGCAGGGCTCGATATCAAAGCCGAAAAAGCTGGAGTGGCACCGCAGTTGCTTCGGGCAAAACAGGAACAGTTGTTTGCTGAATATTTTGCCTCACTACGTAAAAATGCGAAAATTGAGGACTTGCGCCCCTGAGAACTCTTTGTCTTGTGCTGTTTTTGGCTGTCAATGAGCTGCCTGGAAATTTTCCAGGCAGGCCTTGATTCCTGCCGGACTATCGAGTTTCAGACACTGCTCAACAAGAGCTTCAGTTTCAGCAATTGTGTAGCAGGAGACCAGTGACTTAAGTTTCGGGATATCCGAGGTCACGACGCTGAACCTTCTCAGTCCGCATCCCAGCAGGAATGGCAGTGCGAGAGGGTCTGAACCCATATCTCCGCAAATTGTTACTTTGCAGTGGTTTCTATTGGCAGTTTTGATTACCCTGTACAGTTGCCGGATAATTGCCGGATGGAATTTTTCAAAGAGATTCTGCACAATGACATTGTTTCGATCAACGGCAAGAGTGTACTGAGTAAGGTCATTGGTTCCAATGCTGATAAAATCAGCACACCTTGTAATCTCTTCAATAAGTTCCACTGCAGCCGGTACCTCTATCATTGCACCAACTCCGGGTCGTTCAATCTGAGAATCTCCATCCTTGGTTAATTCCTGATAATGCTTGCTGATGACCGTCCGGACATGCTGGATCTCATCAACCGATATAATCATTGGAAGCAGGATAGCAAGATTGCCATGTATGTTTGAGCGTATTATAGCCCTGATTTGGTTATCGAGTATGTCGGGCAGATCCATCAGGATTCTTATACCCCGCCACCCAAGATTGGGATTTGGTTCCTTGACAGGAGAGTAGATCAGTTTGTCCCCGCCGATATCAAACAGGCGGATATCAAGAAGCATTGGGGTAATCATTTCAGCCATCTCCCGGTAATAGGAGTACTGTTCAGACTCTTTAGGCACGTTTGTGCCGTCGGTAAAGAGGTTTTCACTTCTGTACAGACCTACGCCTTCAGCTCCGGCAGTTCGGATGGCTTGCAGCTCTTCCTTGAAATCGATATTTGCATAGAAAATGATTCTTATGCCGCATTTCGTTGTAGCTGGAAGCATCGCTGTCAGGGATGTATTCTCTTCACTTTTTTTCTCTTCATCTTTTTTGCTGAGATAGTGTACAACCGTTTTTTCCTCAGGGTTTGTGATGACGGTTCCAGTAGTTCCGTCTATGATCAGCTGCATGCCGGTTGTAATCTTTTGTGAGAGGTTGCCAAGCCCGACAACTATTGGAATGTTGAGTGACTTGCATATAAGAGAAATATGCGAGGTCTTGCCCCCTGAATCAGTCACAAATCCCTTGATATTGCTGCGGCTCAAAAGAATGATATCGGCAGGTGAAAGGTTATCGGACGAAACAATCACCCCCTCTGGTATCCATGAGTGCAGTTTTCTGACGTGAAGGTTTCTGATAATCCGGTTTTTGATATCGTGCAGATCGTCCGCCCGATCCCGAAAAATCTCGTCATCAGACTGTATGAATTTTTCCAGATAGTGGTCGAACTCCTCCTCAATAACCAGATGCGCCGGTTTATGCTCTGACCGGATACGGCCAGCAATGGCATCAATCAGTATCGGGTCATGAAGCATCATAATCTGGGCCTGAAACAAATTGGAGTATCCCTTGCCAAGTTTTCGTATGGTGACCCGTTCAATTTTTTTCAGCTCTTTTTCAGAGCGGCCAAGAGCGGTCAAAAACCTTTCAATCTCTTCGCTGATATTTTTTTCATGCAGCTCCTGGTTCTCATGATGAGCCTTATCTTTGACGAAAGCATAGCACTCCCCGATCGCAATCCCTCTTGATGCACCGATTCCTGCAAACCTCTCTTCGGTACTCTTGACTGCAGGCTCAGGTGTTGTTGCCTTGATGGAGTTCAGTGGATGTTTTTCTTCTGGCATAATGGAGGTTTAAAATGGTGCTTCGTCCTGAGTGATAAATGCGCTGGCATTCGATTTTCCCTGTTCCGGCAGTGAAGGCTCATAATGCCTCTCTGCTTGAGAAGCTCCGGCTCCCTCTCCGCTTGTAACATAGGCATTGGCTGTAGATTGAAAGCGGCCATAATTTTTCAGGAACAATAACCGTATATCCCCGATAGGGCCGTTTCTCTGTTTGCCGATAACAATTTCAACAACATCTTTTGTCGATGAACCGTCTTCAAACGTTGTTTTGCCATACATCTCCGGTCTGGAAAGGAACATCACAACATCAGCGTCCTGTTCGATAGAGCCCGACTCCCTGAGATCGCTGAGCTGGGGTCTTCGGTCACCTGAGCGTTGTTCAACAGAGCGGTTAAGCTGCGCAAGGGCGATGACTGGTATGTTCAGCTCTTTGGCCAGAGCTTTCAGCGATCGGGATATCTGGGCAATTTCCTGTTCACGATTGGTTCTGCCATCCCTGACAGGAGTTACCAGCTGAAGATAATCAACCACAACCATGCCGATATTGTGCTCCTGCTTCATCCGACGGGTTTTGGCGGCAAGTTCCATGATGGAAATACCTGCAGTATCATCAATAAAGAGCTTCGCTTCATTGAGCTTATCCATGCTGTTGATGATCCTTCCCATCATTTCCGGTGTGATACGCCCGGTTCTTACAAGCTGGGATTCAACATAGGCTTCAGCGCACATAAGCCTTATGGCCAGCTGCACCTCCGCCATTTCAAGACTGAAAAAAAGTACAGGGGTATCGAAATCCACGGCGGCATTACGGGCAACCGCCAACGCTAACGCTGTTTTACCGGCAGAAGGCCTTGCTGCAATAATAATCATATCGGAAGGCTGAAACCCGGCGGTAAGCTGATCCAGTTCCGAAAAGCCCGATCCGACACCGGTAACAGATGATTGCGATGCCCTGAGGCTTTCAAGCATCCGAATACCGTTTTTAACAAGCTCTTTTATTAAAGAGGCTTTCTTTTTGATACCTGCCTGGGAGATGTTAAAAAATTGCTGCGAAGCATGTTCGACCAGATCAAAAATATCCATTGATGAGCTGTAGGCAGCACCGGAGATCTTGGCAGATATGGAGATCATCCTCCGATAAAGGAACTTTTCCTTTGCCAGACGCGCATAGTACTCAATGTTCGCCGCACTGATCACTTTCCCCGACAGTTCAGCCAGGTAGTGCCTTCCGCCCACCGGTTCAAGCTCATTCATTTTCAGCAGCTCTTCACTGACCGTGATGATGTCGATTGCCTGCCGTTTATGGTAGAGCTGCATCATTGCCTTGAAAATGAGCTGATGGCGCCTCTCATAAAAGACCTCCTCGCCGTTATCGCCGAATATCTGTATAACCTGTTCAATTGGGTCATCTTCAAGAAGAATACAGGCAAGAACCTCCTGCTCAATTTCAGTTGAATAGGGAGGGACGCGGCTCTCCTTGCTGAAATCGATATCCTTGTTAAAATCTATGGCAGCTATTGCTTGCTTGTTCATCGTTCAATGGTGTTTATCCAAAGCATTTCCCTGTTCAGTGATCTCTGCGTAATGGCGCATCATCCTTTGTATATCTTCCCAGCATCCATGTTTCCAGCTTGGGTTACGAAGCAGGGCTGCTGGATGATAGGTAATAAAACAATCATACTCTTTCCATTGTATCACTCTTCCCCTCATTGACCCTAAAGAAAGATTGTTTCCAAACAGCGTGTTGGCTGCAACCTTTCCAAGAACCAGAATGATCTGAGGATGCACAATCTGCAACTGCCTGAGCAGCCAGGGCGTGCAGCAGGCAATTTCACTGGCGAGTGGGTTGCGGTTTCCGGGAGGACGGCACTTCAGAATATTACAAATATAAACATCCTTGCGGGCAAATCCGGCTGCAGAAAGAATTTTGTCGAGCAACTGTCCGGAACGACCAACAAAAGGCCTCCCTGAAGCATCTTCTTCCGCTCCCGGAGCCTCTCCTATAACAACAAGTTTGGCACAGGGATCGCCTTCGCCAAACACCAGGTTGAGTCTGGTTTCAGCTAAACTGCATTTTCTGCACTTTTTTGCATCCTTGCACAGTGCCGAGAGCTCTTCTGAAGCTGATTCTCTCTGTAGTGGAACCGGCGGATGCTGTTCATCCTTTTCGGATAAAAAATCTGGCATGATAACAATCGATCTTTTTCAGGGGTTAATGCCGGCTTGTTGTACGAAGAGTTTTTCTATGGCGTCAAGAACTCTTCCTGCTGCGGCATATTTCGTCAGTTGCGGCAGTTCAGTAGTTCCTCCATCGCTTTCTATCAGGGTAATAATATTTGTATCGACTTCAAAGCCTGAGCTTTTACGATCAAAAAAATTAAACGCTATAAGGTCAAGATTTTTGGCTTTCAGCTTTTTGCGGGCATTGTCCAGACCGGTTTGAGTTTCAAGCGCAAAACCTACAGCAAGCTGTCCGGGAGCTTTCTGTATCCCGAATTCAGCAAGGATATCGGGATTTTTTACGAGGGTCAGCTCAATTTCAGGCATCTCCTTTTTCATTTTTCCCTCGATAGCTGCTACCGGGCGGTAATCCGACACAGCGGCAGCACCGATAAAGATGGCGCAGCTCTTGAAAAAGCTTTGAGCGACACCGTGCATCTCCACGGCGCTTTCAACATCAAGACGTGTTACCCCCGGAGGAGTCGCCAGATGAACAGGCCCGGTAATAAGCGTGACAAGGGCGCCACGTTGTGCAGCAGCACGGGCAATGGCAAACCCCATTTTGCCCGATGAGTAGTTGGAGATAAAACGAACGCCATCAATTTTTTCACGTGTTGGCCCTGCCGTTACAACAACGGATTTGCCATAAAACGCTGAGTCTTGGGCAGTGCAATGGAGTGCCTCTTCAAGGGAAGAGAGAATAGACTCAGGTTCAGGCATACGACCAGTACCGCATTGCCCTGAAGCAAGTTCACCGCTTTCGGGGCTGATGACAATGCACCCTTGGGCGGCAAGGGTAGCAATATTTCGCTGAACAGAAGGCGACAAAAACATCTGCCCGTCCATGGCCGGAAAAATCAGTACTGGTTTTCCCGGACGAAGAGTAATAAAAAGAGCGCTGAGCATGTCATCGCAAAGGCCTGCACTCAGTTTTGCAAGGGTATTGGCTGTTGCTGGAGCAATCACGAGGGCATCAGCCCATTCACCAAGTGAGATATGGCGGGTATAGTCAGTTCCTGTGGTATCCGCAGGGGGAAAAATCGAGCGGTATACTCTTTCTTCGGAAACAGTTGCAAGGGCAAGTTCACTGACAAAATGGGTGCCGCCATCAGTCAGGGCAATCCTGACATTGGCACTGCATTTTTTTAATAATCTAACCAGCTGCGGCGTTTTATAGGCAGCAATACCGCCCGAGATACCAACAATTATGTTTTTTCCTCTCAAGATGTTATCCATGATTTATTGCAGAATTGAGTACAAAATAAATTACAAAAACCGCAAGACTTATTTCTTGTTGTCGGATGAGGGCATTATACGTTTCCAGAACTGATCCCAGGTTTGAAACCGCTCCCGATAGGAGATGCTGGCACCCCATATTTCAGAAGGAGGCTGCAAATTGGTACTCGATGTTCCATTCTCGCTTAGCCCATAAGAACGGTATGTTTCAAGATAAATTTTTGGAGTAACCCGGTATTCAATTTTCTGTTCGGTGCCATAATAGTTTGAGAGGGGGGAATCCTTGATGGTTGGTGCGCTTCCGGAACCGATAAAGCGGACTTTTCCGTCTGTACCTGGAACACTGAGAGCAACGTAGAGGTCGAGACCGCTCAGTGCACCTCGTTTATCCATCCCGACATTGAGATTGAAGCTTTCAAAACCGCCAATATCCTGAATAACCCTTGAAAACTGTGAGGAAAGCATGCCGGAGCCAGCCGACATCCCGACACTTGATACTGGAATATTGGAGACCTGTCCCATGCTTCCCGGTCTGGCGTACCACTGCTTGGAAAGAAGCATTGAGATGACGTTCAGTTCCGCGTTAGGGTCGATCTGGCTCGATTTTCCGCCGATCATGCTAAGCGATGCATAGGGCTGAGTTTGTTCATTCAGGTAATAACCCATAGTCACCATAGGGTCATTAATGGTACCCATAATAGCAATCAGCAGCTTGACATTATCGCGCTCACCATTCTGCTGGTTTGATGCGCTCACATATTTGTTGCCATAGAGGTTATCCATAACACCACTTCGGATATCAACACTGTTCCAGGAGATTTTTCCTCCATCCTGCAGGTCAAAGTTGGTATTTGAAAATTTGTATTTGCCGCCAACCACATTAATGGAACCGAAAAGCCGGTATTGCTGATTGTTTTTACTGACAATCAGGGAGAGATTGTTGACTGACGTTTCAAGCTCTTCACCTCTCGTGCGATCAAATATAACTGTACACTTGAGCGGCTCGACACTGCTCAGCTTCAAATTTTTTATCTGCAGGATATCAATCACCGAGTGGTAAAACTCTGCGGGTTTTACCTGTTTGTTCACTCTTTCGATGCCAGCTGCACCAGCAGAAGGGTAGCGTGGCACAAATTCAACAAACTTGTTGATGCCAAGATACTTTGCGCTTTCATTGGCACCCATACGGTAGAGCGAGTAATCTGCTGCGTTGATCCTCAACTCACCTTCAGCAACCGGTGCTGAAAGAGGACCGTGAAGCTGAATATTATTGGTTGTGCCGGTGATGGTGCCAAAGGAGGTTTCATCTTGGCGATCTTTTTTATTGAACAAAAGGAGATTCTGAAATCGGCCACCGAGATCAAGAGCTATGGGTTGCAGCTTTTCAAGCTTTACCACTCCGCTTATTTTCCCGTTTCCATTTACGTTGTCATTGACGGATATATTTCGCAGTTCTATATTGTTCGGGGTGACATAGACCTCACCGTTGAGCAGGTAGGAAACCTGCGTCGGTTCTATCTTTATCGTTGTGTCATGAAGATGGGTGGTCAGATAGATGTCGGGGTTCGGCGTTCTGCCCTCGATCTTGAAGGTTGATGGTATAATGCCTTCCGCTGATTCCAGAAAGGGCAGCAGGATGGTCAGGCACTGTGCTGAAAGATTATCCGAGCGGAACGATGCGTTGATTGCCTGCTGGTCTGCCATTCTGAACTGCAGGGGATAGAAGTTGAGTACAAGTGGAATGGTTCCGCTTCCCTCGATCGTGTTCACTGATGATGCGCTTCGTTCTGTAACCCTGCCTGGCTCCGGAACCCTGCTGTGAAGGTCAAAACGCAGAAGGTTGCCATTGTGGAGAGCATTGCACACCATGGAGCCAATGGTAAATTTACCGTAACGAACCTCTTTGCCGCTTACCTTGAGGGTACTTGTTTTTTTATCGGGGTTCCCGGTTACTGCCAGAGAGGCATCGACTATACCCGAAAGCTTGTCGAGAGAGGAATTAATGGAAAAGCGTTTTAACTCGTCGAGGTTCACATTTGACAAGCTGCATTGAAAGTTTCCAGGCTGCGAGTTGCTGAGCTCACCCTCCATTACAACTTGCTGCAAGCCCTTGGCTATCGTGAAACGGTTAAATCTTGCCGATGTTCTGCTTACTGTAATATGGGAGTTATCCGCTGCCTTCCACACTCCTGCACTCTCTTTTATTGCCAGGTGATGAAGGAGCAGGTTATAGCTCTCGTTCTCCCTGGTGGCTGAAAATTTTGTCGAAAAGGTCTGTGCTGGATTGGGAAGAACGAGATCGAGGGTGCCATCAAGATGTGATGGGGTATAAAGGCCTGAAAAAATTGCGTTCCCGCTCTTTTTCCGGCCAAGAGTTACCGCTGATGCCCTTCCGCTTACCGAAGCCAGTTGTGTTCCGCTGTTCCTGAATTCCATTGCTGTTTTCATGGAGAGATTTTCAAACAGAAGATCATTGCGGGGTTGCAATCGTGCGAGATTTATCGAAGAGTTGATTGAACATTGTCCGTTGCGGTAAATGGCACCTCCATCAGCGCTGCCCTGAAGGGTAACTCCCTCTACCGGAAACAGCATGGTTAACGGAGTAATATCTTTTACCGTGATGTGGTAGTTGACCGTGAATGGCTTTTTTAATGCATTCAGCTCAGAGAGAGGGTTGGGCAGGGTTGTATGCCAGATATTCTGAATTGCCATCTCTCTTGACAGAGCGGAGGCTGCAAGTCTGCCAAGAGCGATAAGTTCTTCAAGCGAATAATCACCATTGGCAAGAAGATCAAGAAAATCACTGCTTAAACTTGTTTTGCAGGAGAGTGCGGTCTGGGCAATTTCGAAGGTTACTTTTGAGCGCTCTTTCAGTTTGAACCCGTTGATGGTGGAGGGAGAAAACTGCATGACAGCAGCCATATTCACATCCTTTGCTTCATACCCCGATCCCTGCACTGCAAAAACCCCGTTCAAATCAGTTTTCAAAGTCGTATTGTAGGTTGTTGGGCCCACTATTTCGGAAATGTCAACTCCTGCAGCTTGACCGGAAGCGTGGTAACGGGGAGTTTTATCGTTCCAGTTGATTCCACCGTCAAGATTGAAACTGCTGCGACTGTTTTTCAAAGAGAGGGTACTCTTCAGCTCTCCGCCATCGTATTTCAGAGAGAGTGCACCCTCTTTCACCTGCAGATTTCTCCAGGAGGAATTGGCCATCTTCATGGCAAGAGTAAGCTGGCTGATCTTTTTGTTGCTTGTCTTTCCGTCAAAAGTGCCCGAAGCGTTCAGAAGGCTTGTTTCTCCGTTTCCGGCAGCTATGAGTTTGAGCGGTTTAAATCCTTTCAGCACAAAAGCTCCCTTGCCCGCAAGCTCTTCCAGCTTTTCTCTTTGCGCCTCACCAATGAGAGTGACCTCTCCGAGAGAGGAGAGCGTGGTTATATCTGTTTTTACTGCATTCAAGCCTCCTTGTGCATGGCCAAAAAAGGTGACAGTGCCAATGTTACGGGCTATATCCTTCGAAGAGTTCTCTTTCAGGAGCGCCTCAACAAAAGGTGAGGCAATTCTGGAGCTGTCGCATTTCAGCCGAAAAGCAAAGGCATTTCTGTTGTGCAGGTTAAGCAGCTCACCCTTTACAGCTACTCTGCTTTTCAGGTGAGTTACCAGAGCATCAAGAATCTCAACATTATCTTTTTTCCCTCTTGCGTTGCCTTGAAGCGTATAGATTCCAGCTGGCAGGGCAAATGCAGGATATAGAAGCTTCAGGTCGTCGCTGTGAAGGGCAAGCTTCTGAACATTGAGAAATGTTGAGCTGAGAGCAAGCTGCTTTTGTAACTCACGGGATGAGAAAATATTGAAATGATCAACGCTCGCCGATAGCTCTGCGCTGCTTTTATTGCTCACCGCATTTAATCCAAGAAGCTCTGACCGGGTTTCAGAAAAAAGAAATTTTCCAACAGCTTGTCGCAACATGAACTGCTCCTTCGGGAGGCTGAGTTGCCCGTGTTCAAGAGTGCCTTGCAGGAATTTTTTCTTGACGGTGAACTCAGAGAGTTCAAGATTGATATTTTTTACACCAAGCTTCATACGGGAGGCATTGGTGGTCTTCCCGGAATAGGAGAGGCTGCTGTTGGTAATCTTGAGATGTTTACAGAAAAAATGTTCCAGTTTATTTTTTGTGGAATCGGGGTCGCGTGAGGTAAACAGAAGCTCAAGATTGAACTTGCCGTTTTTTTGCATGATAACGTTTGCGCTGAGCGAATCGGCTGAAAGGTGACGCAAATATACTCTTTTGATTTGAGGCTGAAGGAGAGTGAGAAAGTTGAATTTCAGGGAAACAGTGCGGGCTTTGAGAGCAGGAGTTAATTCTCCAGGCTCGTAAATGCGCGGATTGACAAGCGTGACCCTGTTTGGAAACTGAAGATGAAGCGCCTGCAGCTCAAGCCGGCCAAACAACTTTTCGTTAAAAAGGGCAATAGCCTCATCTTTAGCCATACGGTCCAGCACACCGCTGTTCAGGACAATCAGTAAGGTAAGCGACAGCAGAAGCACGAAAGCAGAGCATGCAACGAGCACTTTGAGGATATGAAGTTTAATCCGTTCCACTATCTGTTGATTATTGTGTATGGAGCTGAATGATTTTCTCAATGATGCCGCTTGTTGAACGGCCTTCAAGCAGGGGCAGGGTCAAGACAGCGCCTCCATGTTCAAGGACAGCTTTGGCACCGGCAATATACTTGACCGCCCAGTCAGCACCTTTGACCAGAATATCCGGTAGTAGTATGCCGATAAGCTCTTCTGGCGTATCCTCGTTGAAAAGGGTGACTCCATCGACCATCTGCAATGCCGAGAGCACCGCGGCACGATCTGTTTCACAGCAAACCGGGCGCTTAGGCCCTTTCAGCCGTTGAACCGAAGCATCACTGTTCAGACCGATAATAAGTGCATCACCAAGCTCTCTTGCTGCCGACAGGTATTCAACATGCCCGGCATGCAGAATATCAAAACAGCCGTTTGAAAACACAACTTTTTTGCCTGCGCTCTGCCATGCCCGAACTTTTTCCAGAGCCTCATTATGGCTCAACAGCTTGTTTGAATTACTCATACCGATAACTTTTTTGCAAGGATTAGCTCTAAGCTGGATAAAGGTTAAATTGCTGATATTTTTCCAGAATTCAGCGTATACTCTGCGATTGAGCGGAATATGACAAAAGATAGACGATTTCTATGAAGCGTAACTGGGATGATGACGATAATGTTGCAGATAAGGTACTCTTTGGCCTTATCATGATGCTTGGTCTTCTTGTCAGAAGCATAAGCCGTAAACATTCAACCGCAATAGCTTCCATTATTGGTGATTTTCTCTATAAAATCATTAAGATGAGGCGACCGCTTGTAGAAAACAACCTTGCACTCACCTTCCCCGAAAAAAATATATCTGAAATAAAAGCCATTGCCCGCCAGGTATATCGTCACCAGGCTGAAAATTTTATCGAAGTGCTTCGTCTGCCCATGATTAAAACTGTCGAGGCGGCGGCAAGGCTTGTCGATATTGATGCCCATGATTTTCTTGCCAAAACCATTGATCGCAAACAAGGCGTGGTTGTGGTATCAGCACATTTCGGTAACTGGGAACTCATGGCCCATTGCACAGGTTTATTGATGGCACACCTCACCCTTGTGGTAAGGCCACTTAAAAACCATGCTGTCGACCGGCAGATCAATAGATGGAGATCCATGAGTGGCAACCGCATCGTCTATGACGGGCAGGCCCTTCGAGAGGGGCTCAGAGCCCTTAAAAAAGGAGAGATTTTAGTACTTCTTGGTGATCAGTCCGACCCTGTGGGAGGATTTTCAACAGAGTTTCTCGGTCGCAGCTCCTCAGTTTTTCTTGGTCCGGCCTATCTTGCTCTTAAAGCAGGAGTCCCCCTCTTTGTCGGGATCTCCCGAAGGGATGGTCAGGGCCGCTATGCAGTTAATTTTGAGGAAATTGACCAGACAGGCCTCGGAACCACCAAGGCAGACGCCGAAGAACTTGCCCGCCGCTACACCAAAGTTCTTGCCCGCCACATCTATCAACACCCCGAAGAGTGGTTCTGGCTCCACAACCGCTGGAAACTCCCCTGGGCCCGACCTTTTTCGTTACCTAAATGTTAAGATATTTTTTAATGCGTTTGCGAATCGAATTAAGTTGTTTTCTAAGAAACTTTTTTGGTTTCCAGCTCTTAATATTAAATAGTTGAAAGTGGATAGGGGGAATAAGTGATCTTTGTCCATGGCTGGAATACCAGCTTAAGTAGCTGGGTTCATTTGTGGAAAATGGGTCAGGAAATGCTGTTTTTAAATCTTCTCGTGTCCGGTATAAACTGCGGGCATCTACCGAAATAATATTTCCGTTATCATAATAGTCATATTTCCATTTGCTTAAATTACTATGGCCGTGATCTGCATTTTCAAGCTCTCTCCGGTATTCATCCCAGATTTCACTCGCTATTGCCTGATCAGCTGCATATTTATTCAACATGATAAGTCCTTCGCCGCTGTCATACCCGGTGAAATGGTAAAAGCGTAAAGGACTGGAGCCAGCAAGGATAGTATTGTCGTTGTTTCTACTGAGAGGACGATGAAAAATATTCCAGGTTGCTACATTGTATCCTCGGTCTCTTACTATATTAAGCCGGTCGAAAAATACGGGCGCAAGATCACACCATCTCTGATCAGTAAAAAGGCCATTTGGTATGTCATTAGTACAGAAATGGTACAAACGGTTTGCCCACCACAGAATAAAGTCTAACCCCTGACCAGATGTTTTTGCAGCAAAAAAACCAAGATTAAATATACCGTGTTTGAGCGAGCAGATCTCATTGTCTATAATTGCATCAAGCTTGTCTTCAGAATCAAGCATATGAGGCGTTAATAAAATATCGTAGGTATCAAGTAGTTTATTAAGAGGTTCCAATGAATTAAATACCTTGATATCAGGATCAAGATACATTATTTTTTCGTGACTATGTTCTTTAGCAAAATATGCAGCTGCAGACCCTTTAATTGCAGTACAAAGTTCAACGACTGTATGGCCGTAAATCCAGGCTTTTAGATTAGGTAAAGGTAACTGCTCAAGAGTTAATATTTCATCGAAAGGTTCATGAACAAGATCAAATCCAAAGGGTATACTATCAGCTAACACAAGAACAAAAAACCAATCAGGATGGAATTGTTTTAGAGATTTTGCTAAAACTCTTGCTTTTGGAATATAGCTACTTGTTACGGATGTATAGATAAGCATTAAATTTTTTTTATTGTTGAGTAATATTATTGCTTGTAGTTATAAAAATTAACTCAACGGTATTTGTGTAATTATATTTATAATTGATATATGTGGTACAGCTTTTCTTTTCAATAAGTTACATTTAGTTTTGTGTTACGCTGCAGGTGGCGCTGATATAGTTAGTTATTTCCTCAAGTGCTGTTCTGGCATCGATTTTAGAGATAATAAGAGCTTTATTGTAATGTATAGCTCTTTCAGCAGGTGCACCTATATTAAATACTGCCAAAGGCAAATTCATTTGCATTATTTCTTCGGAAGTGTATGAGAATGTTTCTGGCCAAATTGCAGGTATCAGGAATATATCGATATTACTTGTTTGAATTATATGTGGCAAGCTGTCATGTGTGTATTTTCCTGTTATCTTGAGGTGTTTGCTATTTACTGAAGTAGCGATCTCTCCAATGATAATTATTTGAATATTTTTTTGTTCTTCTTCAATTATAGCAAGCATTTTTTCGACAATGGCAGCACCTTTAGGAATCTGTATATTGCCAAGGATCCCTATTCGCAAAATATCGGTATTAATCTGCCGATTAGTACTTAAATTTTCTTCTAATAGCAGATTATTAAGGTGATCTGTGCCGTGAGGTTTAACAAGTATTTTGCCATACGGAATATTTGGATACGCTTTTAACAAAATCTCTTTTGATGCATTTGAAAAACAAATGATTTCATGACTTTGATCCAGGACATACTTCCATTTTCTCCTCCAGAAAATTATATCAGGGTTTTTGTAGAAAATACGAAACTCCTGGTTGTTTTGCGGTAAGCAATTCAAGCAGTGTGAAATATTGTCGGGTGGTCCGCAGAATGTATCATTATGATCAAGCAAAGTATAGCAAGGACAAATGCAGAAATAATCATGAATAAGTGTCGTCAGTTTTGCATTGTGGGTCTCTTGTAAGGAAAGAATTAAGTCCAATAAGTTAGAAATTGTCGGGAAGCTAACGGTTTCACTTAAAATTATACTGTCAATCTTAACATATTTTGTTAAAATATTTTTTATTTGTTCAATGTTTGTGGCGTAAAAAGCAAGATTATGATTATTGTATACAAAAGTTAAATCATAAGTTTTTCTGTGAAAATTAAAGGTAAAGAGCAGGATTTTATGTCCACTTTCCACCTCTCTTTTTATATAGTTATTACGATAAAGGTTTGCCCCTCCTCCAAGATCGTGATCAATGAATAGAATGCAATTGGATTGGCTTATATCAGTCGATAAAAGATAAAGCTTAAGGAATTGGCCTATCTCTCTCAATGGATAAGCTTGAAGGTATTTATTATGAGATACCTTTTTTTTGAATTGCTTTGATACAGGAATAGAATCAGAGGCCGTTCCATTTCGGTGATGAGAAACAAAAAGATTAGGGACAAGGATGTTCCGATACCCTTTTTTAATGGCGTTGATGCACCATTCCATTTCATCTCCATGCTCCTTTCTGCCAGATTTTGTGTGAGATATAGTGATATGATTAAATATCATTCTGTTAACGCCCATACAAAAACCACTTCCAGATGAAATATCAGGATAGTTATTTATTGGCGTTAAGTTCTTAAAAAATCTATCAATATTATTTCCCAAGAGGTTGATGCCATGATTATCATCTTTCAGCGATGCCAATACCGTACTTAAGCTATCATCATTGGTAAATGGTGTAGTCGTGGCAATAGATGTATTTTCAATAATAGGACGCATAAGTCTCTCAAGCCAGCCCGGAGGAAGCTCACTGCATGAATTTAATATAACAAAATGATTTGTTGACGATTTGGCAGCATGATGGACTGATTGTAAAAATCCAATAGTTGTGGGATTTTTTAAAAGCACAATTTCCAATTGTGGATGTTCATATTTGAATTGCTGCAAAAATGGGTATACCTTTTCGTCTGTGCTTCCGTCATCGATCAATATAAGGCGATATGGAGAAGAGGTATTATGAACAATGCTTTTGCACAACTCCTCTAAACGGCTGCGTTCATTGAATACAGGAATGATAATATCAACAGTTACATCAAGTATATCTAATAAGAATTCGCTGGATAGTAAAAATTCATTATATAAAATTGAGAAGTTGCATGAATAATCATGACTTTCTGGTGTATTTTTATGTAAGTCAGTTATCTCAGATTTATTAAAAATAGAGCGGATTTTTCTTGAACGCTTTCTGATAGAATGTGAAAGATTCCTAATTGGTTTTGTCATTCGCCAACTACTGGAATGTGCCATTTTATGTATAGCAGTTTCAAGAGTGTCAATTCGGTACTGCAGAGTGTCAATATGGGTATACAAATTTTCAATCGTTGTTTGTAGTGTATTGTTTTCCTGCTCTTTCCTGCTTACAGTAGTTATAAGCTGGTTAACTTCATTGTCTAAGTCAACTATTTTAGTGTTCAAGTCAAATATAAGGGCATATTCTTCAGGAAAATAGTTATGAACAATGGCTTTTCTTTCGTCAATAAAAATCTGGTCTTTATTATTTGAAGAATATCCATCGGGATTATATACGGCAATTGTTTGATCAAGATAGTGTATTCTGCTATTTTCCCTGAAAAACCATTGCATATTGAATACCCAGTCGGCAAGGGCTTTGTACTTTGTCTCAAATCCTCCTAATTGGTAAAAAAGGTCTCGTGTAAAGAATATGGCCTGATGACAGATGTTTTTGTTCAGCAACTTAAGTGGTGTGAATAGCCCGTCATAAAGAGGCCCACCTTTTCCCCACTCAACATTTCCGTAAATGACATCCATTTGCTCGATTTCATGAGAACAAAAGATGCAGGAAAGAACATCATCATTATAAAAAGTATCATCACAGCCTATAAAATAAAGCCAATCGCCTGAACATTTCTCGATACCCTTATTCATGGCATCATAAATACCATGGTCTTTTTCTGAAATAAGTCGAATATGCGGGTACTGAAGCGCATACTTCCTTACGATTTCAACTGTCTCGTCAGTTGAGAGATTATCGACAATTAAATGCTCCTTGTTTGTGTAGGATTGCTGTGCTACGCTGAGAATACAAGCCTTGAGATGTTTCGCAGAGTTGTATGTCGGTGTAATAATCGAAATTTTCGGGTAACTCATACAATAGTGCTCTTATTTGAAGCTATCCAGCTCTGCTTCGATCATTTGTAAAACAACACCTGCCATCTCAGTTTCAGCTTTCCATCCTGTCATACGCAATGCTTTCCGGGCATCACCGCAACCGTACGGAATATCAGTAGGACGGAATATCAAAGGGTCAATATCGGTATGATCTTGCCAATCAAGACCAAAATGCCGAAAAGCAAGTTCAGCAAAATCGGCAAGAGCATGGCTCCTGCCCGTTGCGATCACAAAATCTTCCCCGCTCTCTCTTTGAAGCATACGCCACATTGCCTCAACATATTCCGGAGCCCATCCCCAGTCACGCTGAATATTCGTGTTGCCTAAATGAAGTCGCTCCTTGCTTCCCCTTGCGATACGGCATGCAGAAGCAATTATTTTTCGGGTAACAAACCGTTCCGGGCGTAATGGTGATTCATGATTGAACAGAATTCCTGTACAGGCAAACAAGCCGTATGCTTCACGATAATTGGCAACCTGCCAGAAAGCTGCAGCTTTTGCAACGGCATAGGGACTTCGTGGCCGAAACGGCGTCTCTTCATGTGCCGCTTCCTTCAGTGTATCGCCGAAACATTCTCCGGAGCCAGCGTTATAAAATCGGATAGGTCGGTCAAGAAAACGAATGACCTCCATCAGATTGATGGTTGCAGACAAGATGCTTTCAAGTGTTTCGACAGGTTGATCAAAAGATAACCCGACTGAACTTTGGCCTGCAAGATTATAAATTTCATCAGGTTGAATGCGGCTTACCACCTGGAGCACACTCCGGAAATCATTAAGTGCCATAGACTCAAGCTGAACATCATCCCTTATTCCTAATCGAATGAGGTTACTGAAACTGCTGATCTGGGCATCCCGCGAACTACCGATAACCTCATACCCTTTTTCAAGCAGTAACCGGGCAAGATATGCGCCGTCCTGTCCTGAAATACCACATATCAGTGCTTTCATTATTTATTTCTAAAATACAGAAGTATCACAAGTGTTGATTTAGTTCACTGCTTTCCTGAGGCCACCTTTCCTGCCCTTATCATCAGAGAGATTGTCAATAATTCCAACCCGAAATGGTCCAATTTCCTTTCCATGACTCAAGCACCTGTTTGCTCCGAGAATTGGTTCTACAACCAAGTCACCCATTTTCAATTTCTTTGTGCCGAGTTCAGGTGGCAAAAGTTGATAGATGTATCCATCATCCTTCCAGTCCGCAGAGAGTTCTCTGTCAAACAAGTAGAGAGTTGCCATTTGTCTGAATTTAAGGTGTTCGCCTCCAAGAGCAAGATAAATTTGTTTGTTATGAGGGAAAGATTTAAGAATGGTGTTCCGGAACTCAAGATAAAAGCGGTTCAGGTCATTTACGCCCTTGTAATATCCCATAAGGGGGAGAGTGCGGGATATACTGTTTTTTGCAGAGCACAGCAAGGTAGTTGTGAAGAGTATGAAAAGCACAACATCCCACACTTTTTTTTGATTAGCTCTCAATGAAGCCAGGGAAAATAAAATCACGACCATGGCAAATGGATGTGCCCATTCAGTGAGTTTGAATTGACTCCAGCTTTGACCGATACCTTTCGGAAAGGGTGAAGGAACGACATATCGGAAATAAAGAAACGCTGAGAAAAAAAACAACAGTAAGAGAACAGTTGGCAAAAGCGCCCAATACGATTGTTTATTCCGCAGGAAACCTACTCCCCCAAGAACTATTCCCGCAACAAAAATTAACAGCAGTAATCCTGTAAAAAAGGATGATTTCATGATATTATCCGGCATAGACCATTGAAAAACATCCCAGGCCCCGCCATGAACACCGAGCGTATGAGCTAAAAAGCCCGACGGCGACCACTCAATAAATGAGCCAACAACAGCGCCGGATTGTTCTTTCAGTGCAGAATAAGCACGTAACAGCTCAGTGTTGAGCAAGAGTACCGATATTCCGAGTAAGAGGCTGCAGTGCAGTAGCAACTTGCTCCATGCATGAAATAGCAAAGCTGAAACAACTCCACTGATAACCAATGTCGCCAAAAGAAAAGGAGCAAATTCTGAGTAAGCCAATGTTGCCCCTGTTAATAACAGTGCCATGGGGAGAGCCGCTTTTCCAATGGTAATATTGGTGTTTCTTGTCGTGGAAACCCATAGGAACATTGGTCCAGCTGTAAACACGAAACCAGCACCTAAAGCAAGCCCGAGTGTTTGCGGCAGAAACCCAAAATTAGCCCCAAACACCATACCGCCCAGAGTAAATGCCGGCAGAGCGAGCAGCATCAGGCGTTTCCCGCGGTGCATAGAAACAAGAACCTGTGCGAGAGGAAATCCCATAGCTAAAAAACAGGCCGCAAGTGAGGCAATGACGATTGAGGGATAGACCTCATACGACCAGGTAACATGAAACAAGGCTTGAAAAAAGGCAAGAAGAAATGATCCCCCCATGCGTAAATTTGCAACCTGATAGATCGCAATCTGGGAGTTTTGAGGAATCACTGCTTTTGGCGAAATGATTTCACTGAATGCGTGAGCCTGTAGCCAGTTCCCATGTGCAAGATAGGTGAATGCATCATTGTGTGCAATGAATGCCCCGAACATAAAAAGTGGTACCAGCACACTTACACCGCAAACTATTCCGAAGAGAGTTGTCGACAAGGCCTGACGAAATGCACTCCCTTTATTTTGCTCACGCATCAGCGCCATAAGCAGTAAAGCTATGGTCACAAGAGGAACAATCGCCGATTTTCCTATGGGAAGAAATCGCCCGATCAGACTGGCGACAATGGTCAGTGTTGAAAGACCAAGCACCGGTGCAAGATAAAACCGAGCCATCGCCTGGAGTGGTGGGGGAAACAAAAAGCTCCACATGCGGCCTGTCAGTGTAGCCAGAGAGAGAATTACTGTGACATACAGCATGGTTGACCAGAATATTTCCGTTCCAATAAAGTTCATGATGATGGGATTGCAGTTGTAATTTGAGTCACAAGTTTTATGGCAAGTGCCCGCCCCTCTCGGATAGCATAGTTTGTACCTCGATCCTCAGGATAGATTTGTGCCATAGAGCAAAGATGCAATCCCGGCATAGGCCCCTTTTCTGCTGGAATAAGCTGACTGTAATGTTTTTCCACCACCGGCTGCGACCATCGAGCTTTCCAGAGATGGCACTTCACAACCCAGTTGCGCTCCAGCTTCGGGAACATTTTCTGCAGATAAGGAAGTGCGTAATCGAGCATCTCAAGGGCATTCATTGCGTAAAGCGGATCGGTATGCGGCAAGTATTTTGAAAGATAGACAATATGCCGTCCACCGTAAGTCTCAGGACGCTCGAAATTGGTATGTTCAATCACCCCCACAAAAGGAAAGCCTTGATCATTCACATTCAGCCAGTAGGTATCAGAAAGTGAATGGTCAAGTTCAAGGACAAGGCAGACATTCGAAAGATAGTTGATTCTCTCAAGCCTTTTAAGGTACTCATTATCGGCCCAGCTGCGAACCATCTCAGCTGTCACTGGCAGTGCTGTCGTCGCGATCACATGCTCCGAGGAAATAATGCCCTTTGCCGTTTCAGATTGCCATGAAGTACCAACAGGTTTTATGGAGTGCACCTGAGCGACTGTTTCAATGCGACCTCCGAGTTCCCTCACCCGAGAGGCCAAAGCCTCCGCAAGTGCAGAGAAACTTCCTTTAAAGTAAACCAGGCGTTCTTCCCCCTTCTTGCCACGACTTCCGCCACGAAGTTTAAGTTTGTTCCAGAACCAGACCGCTGAAACATCACCGGCCACCTCTCCGAATTTTCCCTTAAGCAGCGGTTCCCACATCACGCGATAGACCTTTTCACCGCCAAGCTCTGTAAGCCATTCGACTGCTGATTTCCCTTCAAGCTTCATCCAGTTTTCTACATGGCGGACCCGGAGCGTAAGCACCCCGAGTCTTATTCTGTCAAGAAGCGGCAATGGAGTAAAACGCAAAAGGTCCCAGGGAGTTGAGAGTCTGAAAACCCTGTTGGCGTAGTAGACACCGGTATTGGTGGGGTTGATCTCCACGCTTTTATTCAGGCCAAGCTCATCGATCAGCTCCATAACATACAGGTCATTGGTAAACCAGTGATGGTAGAATCGGTCCAGTATTTCGTCTCCTACGTCAAATGCCGCTGCAAGACCCCCAATTTGAGGTTCAGACTCCAGGATTGTAACAGCAACACCCTTTTTTGCCAACTCATAAGCCGCTGCCAAGCCGGTAAACCCACCGCCAACAATAGCCACAGTGGTGGAGTGAGAGATATTCATGGAAGTGTGTCCTTTCTCTTATCCTGTTTTGTCGGGTAGAGGACAACATATATTCCTCCAGCTATCGTTGGCGGCAGCCAGACGAGGAGATGGACAAGAATCGCATAAGCTGCACTTGCAGGATTTGAATTACCAAGGGCAACCATTGCTTTCATCGTGAAATAATCAAATGTTCCTACATAGCCCGGCGCACTTGGAATCAGTGTTGCAAGTGTCCCGACAGGGAGCGCCAGCCAGCCGGCAACCGGAGCAGTGATCGCAGGCAACGCCTCAGCCGCTATCCAGAACATGCAACCCTCAGCCAGCCAAGCACCCATAGACCACAAAATCAGTTTTCCCATGATGCTGGCTTGGGATAACTCCTGAAGTGTTAACAAGCCATTATCAACCTCTGTTCTGAATTTTTCGCCGAAATTAGGAAACACTCTGGCAGGAAAGGCGGCTGCAAAGCGAACTGCTGGAGCAAAGAGCGCAGGAAAGAGCAGAACAGCAAGAAGAAAAAGTGCAACGATGAGGAGCGACACACCACCGATACCGGCAAAACGGCTTATATCAAGACCAAAAGAGACGATAGCACATCCAAGCAGCATGAACACCATAAGCAGGTCAAGCAGACGTTCCACGAAAAGTGTTGCCAGCGAAGTTCCTGCGCTGATGCCGAGCCTTCCATTAAAAGCAAAAGCACGTAATAGGTCACCGGCACGAAAAGGGAGCACATTGTTAGCTGCAAAACTTGCAAGAAGGGGGCCTGCGCAATTTCTCCAGTGCAGTTGCGGGTTGTCGCGCAACAGCATGATATGCCAGCGTGAAACCCTGCTGCTATAACCTATGGCAAATGTGATGAATGCCAAGCCGATCCTTTCGGGGCGGCTGCCTGAGAACGCATGGGATAATTCATTCAGATCAATCTGGCGTGCTGTAAGCCAGATAAAAAAAGCTGCGAAAAGAAATCCAAGGCCGAGTCGGGTTGCTTGCCGTACCTTCATGGTACCATCCTTTCTGAAGTGCGTGAAAAAGTCGGCTCTTTCTTGGTGAATCCTATATATTCGTCAGCGACGTACATAGGCCGTTGTTTCATTTCGTTATAGATTCTTCCGATATACTCGCCAACTATTCCAACAGAGAGCAGTTGGGCGCCGCCAAGAAACAAGACAGCAATCATCAAAGCGGTCCACCCTTCGACCCATATATTGGTAAAGAGCCTCAGCGCTATGGCATAGACAATGCCAATGAGAGCAATAGTTGCAGAAATCATGCCCAGACCAATTGAAACCTGCAATGGTTTGGTAGAAAACGATAAAATCCCGTCAATGGCAAAAGGCAGCATTTTTCGTAACGGGTACTTGCTCTCTCCCGCATAGCGCTCGGCGCGTTTATAGGGAAGAGCAATCTGGCGAAAGCCAACCCAGCTCACCATACCACGCAAAAATCGGTCACGCTCTGGCATCGCCCGAAGCACATCGGCCACGGCGCGGCTCAACAACCGGAAATCCCCAGTATCAAGGGGGATTGGTATATCTGAGAGTTTGTTCAGAACCCGATAGAAGCCGCGGGCAGTTGCAAGCTTGAATGCAGATTCTCCAGGTCGTTCCGTTCGTGTGCCGTAAACAACGTCATACCCCTCTCTCCATTTTTCAATCATCTCAAGAATAACTTCAGGAGGATCCTGCAAGTCTGCATCAATTAAGACAACAGCATCACCTCTTGCAGCGTCTATTCCGGCTGTTACAGCAATCTGGTGACCGAAATTCCTGGCAAACCCAATCACCTTGATCCGAGAATCCTTATCTGCAAACCCTCGGAGCAGTTCACGGGTGCGATCCCGGCTTCCATCATCCACAAAAATAAGTTCAACATTGACCAACCCCCCTCCTTCGCACACGCATAGTAATCGGCGGATGCTCTCAGCTATCACTGCCTCTTCATTATAGCAGGGAATGACGATCGATACTCTATTATCTGTCAGGTTAACCATGCCATATCATTGCATTAAGATCGTTGTTGAACAGCCCTGCAGGCCGGTAGATAAAAAAAGAAAAATCTGCATTGAACGTATCGAAAAACAAAATATGTAACTGCAAGATATGAATATCGTCACCTACATTACGCTCCATCTACCTCTTGAAAGTTCAGGCATTGGGTTTATTGCTTCCTCAAAAAGGTTCCAGTACTCACGTGCCATGCGCTCTCGATCTGAGAATTCCTGAGCCCGTAGAAGTCCAGCCTCAATAAGTCTTGCGCGTAGCGATTCATCCCTTGTCAGTGAAACCATAGCCTGGGCAATCTCTTCTGGATTATCTGGGTTAAACAGCAGCGCAGCGTCGGACGTGATCTCCGGCAGAGCGCGTGTATTGCTGCATGCAACGGGAATACCCGCAGCCATCGCTTCAATGACTGGCAGTCCAAAACCTTCGTAGAGCGATGGGAATATGAGGCCGGCAGAGTTCGATAGCACTACAGCAAGCTCATTGTTTGGCAGGTATCCAGGAAAAATCACCCGTTCAGCAAGTCCCATAGAACTAACCATTCCGATCAGGAACCTCTGCCGTTCAGTAGGAGCACCGGTGCAGACAAGTTTCATATTGAGGGCCAATCCATGAGCTATTGCCAATTCAAAAGCAGTCAAAAGCACTTCATGGTTTTTGTGTACCCAAAAATTGGCAGGGTAGAGAAAATAGTGATCTCTCTCAAGGTCAAGTCGGTTCAATACCATGTTATCCTCCTCTTTATCCTGGCCGTTGCCTGAACAAATACGGTGCGCCATACGGTGGTAGATTGTGCGTATTTTATCAGGATTAAAGTCGCCATGGTAAAGAGCAGAGATCCTCGAATACTCTGAAATTGCAACCAGCATGGTGCTTCGTTCACAGGTATCAATGAACCACCTGTCACGGAGTGCTACCTCTTCATCGGTAAAGAACTCTGGATATGTTTTGTACTGAAGGTCGTGAACTGTACAAACCGCTGGAATGTCAGCTTCGGCATAGTCAAGAGAGGTGAACGGGCAGTAAAGAAGTTCAACTCCCATCTCGCGCAGTGTTTTGTTTGCATTGGGCATACCTTGGTTCTTCCTGTGAATTCGCTTTTTCAAGCTCCTTTTCCACCGTTTTACCGTACGCTTCCACCATGAAAAAATGTTCTGTATCATCCCTGCATTTTTCTCTGTTTGCTTATCGTTAGCAACAGTTGCGGGTGGCAGATCAGCAACTACCATAACTCGCTCGATATTTGGACGATCAAGCATAGCCAGCTCGTTGTGTGAGCTCTCACGGGTAAGAAGAATAAAACGTGTTTTTGGCTGCATTCGGGCAAGCATGAGCAGCAACTCCAGGAGAAACACTTTAGCACCACCATTCTCCCCGCCAGCAAGCACAAGAGTTAAATCAACAGCAATACACTTGAGAGATTTTTTGACGAACCTATGCTCTACACTATTTATTTTTTGCTTCGAGGTGGTGTCGGGTTTCCACCGGTATACCCATTGGGAGTCCTTGTCATCAGAAAGAAGGTTTACAATTTGCACAGCACACTCTTTCCAGGTCAGGCATGGCATACCGGATGATTGGCGTGCCACTCCTTTCTTGAGCTTGCCAATCCACTGTTTCAAGGCAATAGCAAGTTGCAGGGGAGAGTTCCCGCTGAAATAAGAAGCATGTTCTCCGGCTACCTCACGAAATACAGGTAGATCCCGGGCAAGAATGGGGCAGTCGTGCTGGGCAGCCTCGATAAGTGGAAGTCCAAATCCCTCACCCTCTGAAGCCATCACCAAACCATCGGCAGCTTCATAAAGCTTTTGTAGTGCCTCATCACTGATGGCCTGATACCAGAACAGCTGTTTGTTTAACTGTTTATGTCTTATCAGGCGGTTTTCAAACTTTTCAACCAGCCAGCCTTTTTTGCCAACAATGACAAGATTGACTTTCATCCCCGACATCCAAAGCAACTCGCACGCCTTGACTACCTGGAGGTATCCCTTCCGGGGTTCCACTGTCCCCACCATAAGGATTGTTGGTGATTTGGAAAGTTTCTCCACTGTTTTATCAAATCCCTCAAGGAAGCCTCGAGTAGGCATACTGTTTTCAATATCTGCTCCAAGATGGAACCACCCGATCTTGAAGGGCCTGTAGCGCAGTGGCTGAGCCTTGTCAAACCACTCCTTAACGTCATCAGCAACGGAACGGGAGATGCACAGTACACCATCACTTTGCGCCGCAATCTCCATCCATTCGTTGTGTTCTCTGTCAATACCAGGATGAAAGTATTGAGGAAAAAAGCAAGGGAGCAGGTCATAGATCACAAAATAAAGCTGACCTCCGGTATTTCGGAATTTTTCAAAGAATTTCTTGCTATGCCTCATGGTATAACAAAGGTCAAGTGCCAGATAGATATCCCCTGAATGAATCTCCACCTCTTCGTCAGTGAAGAGGTGAGGTGAAGGTATGGAAATGGAAAACAGATTAAGGCTGAACTGACGGGCATAGCGGCAATGAAAACCTTGCTCGTCTGTCTCAACATAGACCGGTTCTATGCGGTACCCCTTTGGAGGATGCTCCAGAAGTTCCATCAACACACTGCGTACAACTCTCTGGATACCTGTTTTTAAATCTTTGAGCACCAGCTCGGAAACATCAATAAAAAGCTGTCGTGCAGGAAGTGGAACTGGAAAGCTATCTGCAAGATTTGCCTGGCCAGAAAGAGTGCTGTCATGACGACCAATACTTCTCAATACGGAATTGCGAATTTTTTGCGGAGAGGAGGAAAATCGTTCAAGAGCAGCCCTGTACTGTTCAGCAACCCTGTGGGGCGAGTGAAATGTATGGGTAAAATTGCGTGCGGTTTCACCAAGCTTTTTTCTGATTGAGGCATTATCCACTAAATATTCCAGAGCCTTAGTCAACTCGCTGGGGGTAAACTGGTCCTTCAGTTTTAAGACGCAATCTTCAGGAAGTTCTTCCATGCTGCCGTTGGCATTCACAAGAGTGGCAACACCATAATTCAAGCAATCCAGCACTGCAGCCGAAGTTTCACCCCTCGAAAGGGTGCGCAACTGCACTCCTATGTCGGCTGCAGCAATATAAAGAGAGTACTCATCCTTGGTCAGCCAACCTGTCATGTGTATTCGCTCACCATAACCACTCTGTTCGATACTCTCTCGAAGTGTTTTACAATAGCCCTGCTCGGTAGCTTCACCAACAAAAAAAAGTGAACATCGTTTGTTATTGACCAGGCTTGATGCCAGCCATGACTCAAGCAAACGGTGGCTAAGTTTGTAGGGGGTAGGCATTCCGAAACTGCATACCACGATGTCATCATCGGCAAGACCAAGCTTGTGACGAGCTTCAGCACGGGTATGAGTAGGGGATGGAACACGTAACAGGGGAATGACCTCATACTGAAGGCTGTCGTTGTTGCTATACCACAATGAGCTAAGCTTTCTGGCATACCTTGAATGGACAATTACCCCCTCGGCACAACGCAGCACGTCAAAGTTGCATGGATAAGTCTCCTCAACATCAGATAACCCCGTCGGACTGGATAACTGAACGAGCGCCTTATACCCATGAGAACGGTATAAAAGAGAGGCAAAGCTGTCGCGCGGGATCTCCGAGTAATCACGATGGGCTAAAAAATTTGAAAGAAAAAAATCGTGTAACACAACAATGCCGGGAACCTCATTGAGCAGGTCAAACATATAATTATGAAAATGTGAGTTACCTATGTGATAAAGCACATGATCATAATCATCGGCATGCTCCCTCAACCATGCAGCAGTTCGCACCTGGCAGTTATCCCTGATCCATCTGTCTGAAATCTCATCCTGTTCCACAATCACCTCTATATTATAATAACGAGATAATTCAGGGAGGAGGTCACTACTGTAATCGCTGATGCCTGATCGCTGAGGTGGCAGGGGTGAAACATAGGCAAGATTTTGTCTCTGTGGTAGCTCCAGAGCTACAGAGAGTGCTGTTGATTGTTCGTACCATGCCTCCAAAACGCTTAAAGCGTTAACAACCTGGCACTCCAACGAACTCTCACCTTTTTCATCGAGAGCCACAACTCGTCCTTCATCAATAGTGAGCTTACGTAGCCATTCACGGCGAGCCAATCCGTCACTGGTCAGGAAAAACAAGGGAGGTTTGTTGTTCTTATCCAGCTGCAAAATTATTTTTATAAACGTATCAAAAGGATGAGAAGGCAACAGCAACACAATTGGAAAACTGTATGTTACAATTTCAAAGGAGCTTATTGAGGTTTTTCCCTCTAAAAGTCTTTCTATTGCACCAGTAAGGAGAACAATATCCGGCTTCAAGCTTGCAAGAAAAGCTTGGAGAACCATTGTTGAAATTTCCTCCTGGCAGGCATCTACAGGAGTGTTGTGCTTTACAAATTCAGGTTGAGTATACCATAACCTGATGTTTTCCCGTGGTAGGATCCCGTTGAAAGCTGCCCGCAACGGTTCAATGGTATTGGTAAAAAGCCCGTCAAGGGCAAGGATGACCTCATGCTCACCCTTGCGACGGCATAACTCCTGAACCAATTCAATACTGTTAGGGTGAGCATTTTTCTGTAACACCTGCAGAACTACAACAATTCTCATTTTATTATAATAAATGGTAGCCATGAGAGCATTTCAAGTGCTCCCTTTTTATCGATTCGCCAAAGTTAGTGGCGAAAATAATATAAAATTCGTAAGCAGAAGAACAACCTCATGCATTTTAACACTTATGATGGCTGATGTTACGGCAGTTCCTTTCAAACACAGGATAGTATCGTCGAGAAAATTTAAAATGCTTTGAGTGCAATAATGAATTTTTTATCTTATCAGGTTCGGGCTCGTTGGTAGCGGTAAAGCTACAAGCGTACTGTTGCCGTGCTTTTGGTTTATTTATGATTTTTTATCGTTAATGCTAAAAGTGTGGTATTTTTTGTTTGTTTGTTTTTTTATTTTTGTGTAACCTAAATGCATCAGTAAATAATACGGATGATAGGGAAGTGTATTAATAGGGTAATGTTAAGTCAGGATATGATGTTCATTATGAAAATAATGCGATGTAGTAGCGGAGCAGATTGCTTTTTTATTTAAATTTCAGTTAATAATTACTCTCTCGGATAACAACTAAAAAAATACAATACTATGTCAATTTACACTTCGCAAATTCAACAGCTTTATGTGGCCTATTTTGGGCGACCTGCGGATGCAGATGGATTAGCTTTTTGGGAACTTCAGGCTGCAAACTCAGGCGGAAGCGCATCGACCTTTGCGGCAATCAGTGCTTCATTTGCGACCTCTGCCGAGTACTTGGCCACCTATGCCGGTCTTACGGCATACCAGAAAATTGACGCAGTTTACACAAATCTTTTGCATCGCACAGCTGATGATATTGGTCGTGCCTATTGGGGTGACAAGCTTGCTTTGGGTGCGCTGACTATCGATAATTTTGTTACAGAAATTCTTAAATCAGCACTTCAGGGTCCTAACGCTGCGGACAAGGCTACAGTTCAGAGCAAAATTGACGCCTCAGTTGCATTCACTGCTGCCTTGGTGACTCCTGAACAAAAATCAGCGTATACAGCGTCTGCTGCCAATGCTTCAGAGGTTGCATGGCTTGCCGGTATATACGATGCTACCACAGAGGCCGCTGCAATTGCGCCAGCTACTCTGAATACAACTATTGCGAATCTTGTCAGTTTGCATGATACCTACACACTCACTTCAGTTCCGTATACCGGACCAGCACACAATGTGTTTCTTGCACCATTGGTTTCTAACGGAGCTGGATCATCTATTGTTAACTCCCTTCAAAATGGAGATATCCTTACAGGAAGAGGCGTAAACCCAACATTGACTGCGACATTGGGTGCTTATGACGTTCTTGGTCTCAGTGGTGTAGGTAACAGTGTTCAGCCGACACTTAACGGTATTCAAACCATTAATGTTAATTTTAATGGTTCATTCAGTGCAGGTAGTGGTGCCTTTCTC
Organism: Chlorobiaceae bacterium; assembly: GCA_012972835.1. Taxonomy (GTDB): domain Bacteria; phylum Bacteroidota; class Chlorobiia; order Chlorobiales; family Chlorobiaceae; genus Chlorobium. The sequence continues at coordinate 194,219 of JABDHK010000045.1, forward strand.
ACACCTGGCTCGGTCACTAAGCTTGATTTGCAGAACGCAACTGGTGTTCAAACCGTTAATATCACAGGGATAACTGATCCTCATAATAGCGTTTCAGTAACTAACTTCACAGCGGTTCCAACAAATCTCTCGGTAGCTAATACCAGCAGCCCAGCAGGTTCTGTGACATTCGCAACACTTGACGCAGCAGCAAAAAGTGCAACAGATGTAACAAAGTTAACCGTCACTAATGTTAATGTCGGTACACTGAATCTGAATAGCGGTACTGGTAATGGCATTGAGACGGTAAATCTTGTTTCCGCTGGTTCAGGCGCAAACACACTTGGATCATTCAACGATTCAGATATCACAACGCTGAATATTTCTGGAGCCGCAGATCTCAAGATCGGTTCAATCGGTTATAACAATCAGGGTAAGTTTATAACGGTAGATGGCTCTACAGCTACAGGCAACCTTAACCTCACTCTTGATTCGCTGCAGGGGGCTGCTACAGCAACAAAATATGGTACAACTGGTGGTGATGTACTCTTTACCGTGAAAACTGGTTCTGGTGCAGATACAATCAACTCCACAATTAATTTCGGTAACGGCAATGACATCGTTGATGCCGGTTCTGCTCCTTTAGGCGGTGTTGATACTCTTGCTCTGAGCAGCACTCATACCCAGTCCTTTACTGACTTTGCAACCTACAAAAATTTTGAAGCTGTAACGGTAACCCGTACAGATGGTGGTAGCGGATATGCAATTCTCACGGTAGACTCAAAGAATGTCACCGGTGATCAGACATTCTCTCTGGTTAACCAGACCGATACAGCAAGTGCTCCGACAGAGTATGACCTCAATAATCTTTCTGCTGTAGAAGCAATACAGATCACCATTGCCCATAGCGGTTTGCAGGCTACATCAAGCGCTAACAATGATGGTCTTCTTGGTAACAACTTGATTGTGGCTAATCTTGCTACACAGACAACCAACGACACCGTAGGTGTTACCGTTATTGATGGTCTTAACACCGAGCCTCGTTTCAACTTCCAGCTGTCAGCACCAGGTGCAGAGAACATCATTATCACAGATAGCGACACAGAGTCTAACACCGTTCTGCTGAACAACTTTGCTGATCATACCGGTACCATTACCTTGACTGGTGGAGTTGCAACTCAGTTCCTGAATCTTGATGCTTCAGCCAATGGTTATGGACTTGACGTATCTGGTCTTGCCGTTGACCTTAAAAACATCGTATCCAAAGCAGGGAATCTTGACCCTGTTGTTTCAGGTGTATACAGTGGCGATTATCGCACAACCTACAATGCCACAGGTGGCGGAGAACTTCTGACAGCAGCAAACATCATTGGAACTGGCGAAAAGAGTGATGTCATTGTTCGTGTAGTTGGAACCAATCTTGTTGGTGGCGTTGCATTAGGCGGGCAGAACATTCAGCTTGGCAGCGGTAACGACACAGTTATCTTTGCAAATCGTTCATCTTTCAAAGACACGATCCACACATCTGGTCTGACTATTGCCGACACGGTTAGTGGTGGCACAGGTCAGGACACTATCATTCTTGATGGTTCAGGTTATCAGCAGCTTGGAGCAAGCGAATGGACCAATCTGACTGGAATTGATGTTCTTCGTCTTGCAGGTGCACCAGGCAGTACTTATCAGCTTAATGCCGCTAATGTAGAAGGTTTTTATTCTACCAATGGTTATGATGGTCATACTTTTAGCGGTGGTAGCGGTGGTAGCGGTGGTAGCGGCTATTACACCGGTGGCAGTGGCACAGGCGGCTCAACAGGAGAAGTATCCGGCACTGGCTATTCTAGTTCTTTATCTTTACCAGGAAGCGGTGCAATTAATTTGGCTTCTGGTTCTGGTAGTGGTGTTGTTTATACTGGTCATGGTGTTGTTTATACGCCTGGTACCTTGGGTGCAACCACATCAACCACACCTTTTGTAATCAAGATAACCAATGAGTTTGTCGCTCAGACCGATGCGCACAATAACCTGACCATTATAAACAATGATGGTAATTTGGCTTCTGGCAATGAGAACACAGCGACGATTAACCTTCGCGAACTGAATGCGGCACATAATGTAGTCTTTGACGGACCAAATGGTAACAAGTGGGATTTCTACTCTGGCAGCGGTACTGTGCGCCATGCTCAGCAGATCGTTCAGGTCAGTGACGCAAGTTCAAACGGTTTAAATAAGCTGGATGGCGGAAACCCTGATTTTACCTACTACGGTACAGGCAAAGCTACCGGTTTAACACAATCAGCGTCTAATATTGAGTGGAATGCTACCCGCTTTATCGACGGTAGCAACAACAATATTTATCAGGTATGGAATACGGCAGAGGTTACTGCAGCTGACCTGGCAAACACAAAGAACTTCGATACCATTGAGTTCCGTACAGACAAAACAGGAAGTGCATCGGCTCCTCAAACACTGGCCTTGACGTTGACTGATACCGTGCTTCATAATCTGGTACAGCCTCTCCGTACAGCATCTGCAGCTGCTCCTGACAGATTGTGGATTCAGGCAGTTAATAGCTATGACTCAAGTGCAGCCGATGTGACCGGGTACGCTCAGCTGAACATTGATGCATCGCAGTTGACATCAAAGTCCGACCTTGTAGTTTATGCAAGTGGTGATGCTGATATTATTCGCGCTGGTGGTGGTAATGATGTGATCTATGCGTTCGACCCAGTCAATGGCGATGGCATAGGAAAGAACCTTGGTGGTGCCCTTATCAATGGTGGCGGTGGAGAAGACTATATCTACCTTGGTGTTCATAAGAATGCGGATACCATTAATGTCGATACAGTTGACAACATTGTCCATTTGTTTGGTTTCGATGCGAGTGGTAGTATAGGACTTGATGTCATCAACATCAGCGCCGATTCTACGGTTTATTTAGAGACACACAATACTATTTCAGGTGGTGGAATCATCAATGTTACTGACGGCACCGTAGCGATCGATAGCATCTTCCAGGCTGACCATTTGAACATACATGGTGGTGTTACAACTCTTACGAATTCATGGAGTCAGTATATCCTTATTGATGCATCCAGCACGCTTAATTTGGGTCTGCATAATTCACCTGATATCATCGCAATCACGGGTGGCAGCAGCGTATTCCTGAATGATTCCTATAGAGACGTCTTGAATGTGACTGGCGGTACTACAGTTCTTGGTTCCACTCCTACTCATTCAATTGGACTAGATCTTATCCACTTTACAGCTGGAACAGCCTCTGTTGATTTGGGTACACATTCTTTTGGGGTTGATACAATCACAGTTTCCACAGTTTCTGGATCAGGTACAGATGCCACAATCCTCCACACCTATGGATCTGGTGAGACGATTACTGTAAATCCAGGGACAACCAGTCATATCAGCGGTGATTTTGGATCGTGGACATCAGGTACAGCTACGACAGGACACCTTATTGTTGCCGTTGATTCTGTTGCTGCATCTGCAGGTACTGATACCATCCTTTTGACTCATACCGCATCTAGCCTTGGTGGCACAACAATTCAGTCTGGTATCGCAAACCTCTCTGGTAATGCTGACCACATTATTGACGTCACAGGTGCAATTATTGGTGCTAATCCAAATTACGATACCTTCGACTTGACAGCATTATCAACAGTTTCGCTGTCAATTACTATGCAAGGAGGGAATGTTATTCCTGGTACGACAGGGTTTGCAGTTAATGTAGATGGTGTCATTACGCTTTCAGGTACACCGACAGGTACGTTGCTAGATACTGCACACCGCATCCTGAATGATTTGGAAGTAAGCACATTTGCAAATGTTGTTGGGACTACCGTAACAAAAGTTCTTACGACAAGTCATGACTTCGTTTACAATGACAATGCCGGTGGTGCGTGGGTATTTGAAATCGGTGATGCTAATACTGGTCAGATAATCCATCTGGTTGGTATAACTAATGTAGACGGATTTAACTATACAACCCCTACAACAGGCAATCAGGTACATGTTATCTAACATGACTGAAGAAAAACAATGCTTGCCTCGGTAAAGCGTGTTTGCAGAAAAAAAATAAAACCCCGTCTCTCAAAAGGAGGCGGGGTTTTTATTTATCTCTTTTAGGGGAGGGTTTTCATAACGAGTAGTTTAAAGAGACCAAGATTTATAACCAATAAAATGATGTTGTATCATGAGCCAAGACCAAACAATCACTATTGATAATGTAGATTATCCACTATCAAGCCTGACAGAAAATGCAAAGATGTTGTTATCAAATTTACAGTTCAGTGATAACGAGATTACACGTTTGAGTAACCTGCTGGCAGTTGTCAAAACAGCGAGAGGTACCTATGCGCAGGCACTGAAATCCGAATTACTTCAATCTCCAAAACCTTAATATTGAAATAAATATAAGGCTATCGACCCTTATGAAGCATCGTAGTAAAACACAAAAAAACAAGCATTATAGCAACACCCCGGCTGTTTTCAGTGCATCTGGGCCATCAGTGGCTGTTTGTTTAAAAAAAATACAATCAGCATTGATACTGCACCAAAAAGGATGTTTGAGTGACGCTGAAGTGATTTACAAGGAGGTACTGCGTATAGAACCTTATAACTTCGATGCTCTTCATCTTTTGGCGGCAATTGCCCTTCAGCGAAAGCAGTTTACAGAGGCAGTTCACCTTTTTGAACGAGCGCTGAATATCAGTTCCTCCACTCCCAATCCATTGAACAATTATGGTTTAACTTTGTCTGGACTACATCGGTATGAAGAAGCTGTAGTGGTGTATGACAAGGTGATAGCGCTTAAGCCTGACTTTGGTGAAGCTTTTTTTAATCGTGCAAATGCTCTGCTGCAGTTGCAACGTTTTGAAGAGGCAATTCTGAGTTATGATAATGCGGTATTGCATAGACCAAATTTTGCTCAAGCTTATTATAATAGAGCGAATGCCTTGCATAATGTGGAGCGTTTTGAAGAGGCTATTCAGAGCTACGAGAAAGCTATCATGCTTAAGCCGGATTTTGTAGAAGCTTATTATAATTGTGGAAATGTATTTCATAAGGTGAAGCGTTTTGAAGAGGCTATAGCTAAATATGAAAAAGTAATTGTGTTACAACCCTCTTATGCTGAGGCATACGCTAATCATGGGTTATCTTTATATGAGCTGAAGCGCTACCCTCAGGCATTATTAAGCTATGAAAGAGCGAAAGCAATAAATCCTGATTTTGTTGATGCATGGTCGAATAGCGGGTTAGCCTTATATGAGTTGCATCGTTATGATGAGGCTATCCAGAGTTACAATAAGGCGATAGCATTAAATCCGAGGTATGGTGATGCATATTACAATCGTGGAAATGCATATCTTGAGTTACAGCGCTATGAAGAGGGTATAAGCAGTTATGACAAGGCAATAGAATTAAATGCAAACGTCGTAAAGTCCTATTATAACATTGGAAATGCATTTCGCGAGTTAAAGCAATATGAAGATTCTATACTGAATTATGAAAAAGCGATAGCATTAAGCCCGAATGGTTTCTATTTGCTGGGAGAGTGCTTGCATACTAAAATGCAGATTTGCTCATGGAGTTCATTTGATAACTATGTGCATCAGCTTATTGAGCAAATAGAGTGCCATGAAAAAGCAACAACTCCATTCCCTTTTTTTGCTATGCTCGACTCTCTTTTATTACAAAAAACAGTTGCGGTGATTTATGCCTCTGATAAACATGCTTCAACTGTTGCTCTTCCGCAGATTCCTCATCGTGCCAAGGGTAGTAAAATTCGGATTGGATACTTTTCTGCTGATTTCCGTAATCATGCGGTTTCCTATTTAATGGTCGAGCTTTTTGAGCGTCATAACAAGGACGGGTTTGAGATTTATGCTTTTTCTTATGGGCCAAATATCCATGATGATATGAGGCATAGGCTGGAACCTGTGTTTACAAAATTTATTGATGTACGCACCCTCACTGATAAAGATATTGTAATGCTCTCAAGGAGCCTTGACATTGATATTGCTGTTGACCTGGGAGGGTATACCAAAGACTCAAGAACAGGATTATTCGCTTTGCGGGCTGCACCAATACAGGTGAGTTATTTAGGTTTCCCTGGAACGATGGGTGCTTGCCACAGTGATTATCTTATTGCTGACCATATACTTATACCTGATTATAACCAGCAGTTCTATACTGAGAAAATTGCATATTTGCCCAACAGCTATATGGTAAATTCAAAGCGTAGCATTGCAGACAAGGTTATGCACCGCGAAGATTATGGTTTGCCTGAAAATGGTTTTGTCTTTTGCTGTTTTAATAATAATTACAAAATAACACCTGCTACCTTCGATGGTTGGATGCGGATTCTAAAGCAGGTACAAGGGAGTGTTCTCTGGCTTTTTGAGGATAACGCAAAAGCAGCTTTCAATCTGCAGCAGGAAGCGCATCTTAGAGGGGTTCAAACAGAAAGGCTGATTTTTGCACAGCGTATGCAATATCATTCCGAGCATCTCGTCAGGTATCGGTTAGCCGATCTGTTTCTTGACACACTTCCGTTTAATGCTCATACGACGGCAAGTGATGCCTTATGGGCTGGGTTGCCAGTTTTAACATGTGTTGGAGAATCTTTTGCAGGCAGAGTGGCGGCAAGCTTGCTCAACGCCATTCACATTCCAGAGCTTATTACTTCCACCCAACAGGACTATGAATCACTTGCAATTGAGCTTGCTAACAATCAGGAAAAAATGAGAAACATAAGGCAAAAGCTTGAGCAAAACCGGTTGACAACCCCATTGTTTGACACAGAATTATTTACCCAGCAGATTGAAGATGCATATACGGCAATGTACGATCGTTATCAAGTATCTTTGCCACCAGAACACCTGTATATCAATAACCGGGATTGAAGCGCCAAGAATTTATCCCGCTGGATATAAAACCGTAATAAAAAGCGTATAACGATGCAATCAAATCAGTTACTGCGTAAACCACGCATATTGTGGACAAGCGTAATTTCCCTTTTGGATACATCGTGTGGCGCTGCCATTGATGCAAGGGAGATGCTGCGTCAATTGGTATTTTATGGCTATGACGTTGCTGTTGTTGGTGCGACAGTGTTTGACTCTGAAAAAGGGGTTTCGAGGTTACCTGAAAATTGGAGAACTCAGGTATCGGAAAAGAATTTAATTCTTAAGGTCAACGATGCGCCTCTTGATCATAAACTGCTGATAACAAGGAGTACGAAGCGTCTTGAAATGACTTCCCAGGAGGCTGATAAATGGTATTGGCTCTATGTACAGACGCTTGAAGAGTTCAAACCGGATCTTGTTTTTTTTTCTGGAGGCAATACTTTAGAATTGTTGATTTCCGATGAAGCAAGACACAGGGGAATTCCTTCTGCAATGTATCTTGCCAATGGGAATTACATGAAAGGGGCACGGTGGTGTCGTGATGTTGATCTCATTATTACAAATAATCAGACAAATTCTGATTATTATTACCGCCAATTTGGGATTAAATCGACACCTGTAGGTCTTTTTATTGATTCTACAGCTGTAAGAGCATTGACCAAAACTCGAACAACAGTGCTCTTTATCAACCCTTCACTGGAAAAAGGTGCAGGTTTAGTCATTCAGCTGGCAACATTGCTTGAAAATAATAGGCCTGACATCTTGTTTGAAGTGGTTGAATCTTGTGGTAACTGGACTGCACTTGTCCGGCTAATCACAAGCCATTATGGTGAGTCTCCCCGTGATAAGCTTGATAATGTTATGGTGTGCCAAAATACCAGTGATATGCGAGCAATCTATAGCCATGCACGTTTGCTTCTTGCTCCAAGTTTCTGCTGGGAAAGTGTCGGTCGGGTTACAGCAGAAGCTATGCTTAACGGTATTCCCGCTATTGTAACAGACCGTGGAGCTCTCCCTGAAATGATGGGTAATGGAGGTTTTAAGTTGAAGCTTCCTGATGCATGTCATAAAGAGCCCTATACATCAATTATCAAACCGGAATTACTCCAGACACTGGCGGAAAGGATTATTCAGCTCTATGATGACGAAGCCTACTATGATGAATATGTTGCTCGGGCATGGCATGTTGGTGAGACTTTACACAATATGGCCAACAGCACACAACGGTTGATACAAGCCTTTCAGTTATTGATACAAAAACGAATGGAGGCAAATAGTGATGAAATCACTTTGGAAACGCCACAAAAGCAAGTTCTGCCGTTGGCCTCTAAAGATATTTTGCCTGCTGATACAAGAGCACAAACACTAAAGCCAACAGTTCAGTTGACGAATACTCTTGAGGCCAAGTTTGAATCTGCATTTGCTTTGCAAAAAAAGGGGCATTTGTTAGAAGCAGAACTATTGTACAAGGAGATACTCCAGTTACAACCCGATCACTTTGATGCACTGCAGTTATTGGCAGCTATTACCGGGCAAAGGAAGAATTACCTTTATGCTATTGACTTATTTGACCAGGTACTTAAAATCGACCCTGATCACCGGGCTTCGCTCAATAATCGAGCTGTTGCACTACATGGATTGAAACGAAATGAGGAGGCTCTGCTCTGCTATGACAGAATTATAATGCTCAAACAAGGCTCTGCTGAAATTTACTGTAATCGAGGAACTGCTTTACAGGATTTGAACCGATATGAAGAGGCATTGTTAAGTTATGAAAGGGCAATAGTAGTTCAGCCAGACTATGCAGATGCTTATTTTAATCTGGGCAATGTGTTACAGGAGTTGAAGCGGTATGAGGATGCTGTAGTGAACTATGAAAAGGCAATACTCCTCAAGCCTGATTATGCGAAGGCTTATTCTAATCAAGGCAATGCGTTACGGAAAATGAGCCGGTATGAAGAGGCATTAATGAGCTATGACAAGGCAATAGCAGTTCAGCCTGATTATGCTGAGGCTTATTCGAATCGAGGTGTTACCTTAAAGGAGTTGAAGCGGTATGAAGATGCAGTAGTGAGCTATGACAAGGCCATTGCATTCAAGCCTGATTATGCTGAGGCCTATTCTAATAGAGGTAATGCGTTACATAAGATGAACAGTTATGAGGAGGCGTTGCTGAGCTATGACAAGGCACTGGCTATTCAACCAGACTCCGCTGAGGTTTACTTTAATCGTGGAAATGTGCTCAATGAATTTGGGATGCTTCTTGGTGCTGAAGCAAGTTATGACAAGGCTATAGCTCTTGACCCCTACTATGCGGATGCTTATGCTAATCGTGGCCATACGTTACAGAAGTTGATCCGGTACGAAGAGGCGTTGCTGAGTTATGACAAGGCACTGGCTATTCAACCAGACTCAGCTGAGGTGTATATTAACCGTGGAAATGTGCTCTATGAATCCGGTATGCTTCAGGCAGCTGAGGCTAGTTATCGATGTGCGATGGAGATAAAGCAGAATTATACAGATGCGCATAGCAATTTGCTCTTCTGCTTAAACTATTCTGCAAGTCATCACTATTCGTATAGTTATGTCGAGGCGTGCCGATATGGAGAAATAGTTACCAAAAAAGTAGGTAAACCTTTTTCTGTCTGGGATTGTATGCCTAAGCATGAACGCCTCCGCGTTGGGTTGGTGTCGGGTGACTTGTTAAATCATCCTGTAGGTTATTTTATCGAGGGTGTTTTAGCACAGATAGATCCATCCCGTATTGAGTTGATTGCTTATCCGACTGATGAAAAGGCTGATGATCTTACAGCGCGTATAAAACCATTTTTTTCTGCATGGAAACCTTTAGCTCGTTTTGATGACGGGGAAGCTGCACATTTTATACATGCTGATGGTGTGCAGATTTTGCTGGACCTTGCTGGTCATACGGCAAAAAACAGATTGCCCGTATTTGCCTGGAAACCAGCACCGGTACAGGTTAGCTGGCTGGGGTACTCCGCTACAACAGGAATGTCGCAGATGGACTATTACCTCGGTGATCCCTATGTCTCACCAAGCGATGAAGCAAACTGTTTTTCTGAAAAAATATGGCGTCTACCTGAAAGCTACCTTTGTTATACCCCACCTGCTTTTCCAGTTACCATTCAGCCATTGCCAGCACTAAGTGCGGGCCATATTACGTTTGGTTGTTTCAATAACCTGACAAAGGTTAATGATGCTGTTGTGGCACTCTGGTCTAAAGTTTTGAATGCTCTCCCAGGTTCTGTTCTTTTGCTCCGAACCAAACAACTGCAGAGTTCAAGAGTAAGTGAGCATATTCTTCAACGATTTGCTGAACAAGGTATTGCATCCGGCAGGCTTATTTTGGACGGGACTTTTTCTTCGAGACAGGAGCTTTTTGAAGCCTATAATCGTGTCGATATTGCCCTTGACTCTTTCCCTTATACCGGTACGACAACCAGCGTCGAAGGATTATGGATGGGAGTGCCGGTCATTACTCGTAAAGGCAATAGTTTTCTTTCTCATATTGGCGAGAGTATCGCTCATAATGCAGGATTAGCAGACTGGATTGCCGATAATGATGACGACTATGTGGCCAAAGCGGTCATGCATACCCAGAATTTGGAATGTCTTGCAGAGTTGCGCGCTGGATTGCGGCAACGCGTACTTGCCTCTCCACTTTTCAATGCGCCCCTTTTTGCTCGGAACTTTGAAAATGCACTGTTGGATATGTGGAAGCAATACGAATTTCAAGCCAATTGTTTTCTATAAAAACATTAATGTCGGATTACAGCAGTTATGGTCCGATGTTGTTTTTGTTCGTGATTTTACCCGGCTGGATGTGCTTACTGAGAGGCAACTCATAACCTACATTATCATCATGTATGAGTTGTATAAGGCGGTTGATCTTACTGTGCACATAATTGATGAACTTGGAAAGCTAATCGGAAAACCACTCCGGGAAAGCTATATAGGATGGCTGGCGAGTAAATAATGTATTCGAATAGTAATATCCGGTGAACTCAAAGATAATATACGGAGGCCTGAAATGGTCATTATGATTTAACAAATCAAATAAAAAATGAGTATTGATATCGCTGAGGAGTTATGCCGGAAGATAGAGAAATCTTATTGATACCACCGAATTGATTTGCCTTATGGGGTTGTCACTCCCGGATGGGCACCTCTTAACCAACAAGCTTATCGGATTCCTGAACGGCTGGATAAAATGCGTGTATTGGATGTAGGAGCCTGGGATGGGTACTGGACATTTGAAGCTCTGAAGCGAGGAGCGTCGGAGGTTGTGGCTATCGATGATTTCTCTGATTTTCTTGGTATTCTTGAAAACAAGGATAGGCATGCCTGGGAAAATTTTGATCTTTGTCGTGATATTTTTGGATATAATGAAGAGAAATGCAAGCGTTTTGATATGTCAGTTTATGATGTTACCGAAGATAAACTTGGTCGTTTTGATATAGTGTTTTTTTTCGGAACACTCTATCATCTTCGCTATCCGTTACTTGCCTTGGATAGATTATCGGCACTCTGTAATCGGGAAATTTATGTCGAAAGTGCCATTCTTGATGATTTCAGTCCATACAGGGGGGGAATTGGTTCAGGATATCCAAATGAAAATCAGATAGTTATGGAGTTTTATCCAGGCAAAGAGTATGGAAATAATAGTACTAATTGGTGGGCGCCAACATTACGATGCTTGGCACGTATGGTTCTTTCCTCAGGATTTAACAACGTAAAAGCTTGGAAGTTGACTGAAGGAGTAGCAACTCAATTGCCACATTGCAGAGGTTTTGTGCATGGAGTTAAGTCTGCAGTTTAGTGGGATATAGGACAGTGATGGATACCTTGTCAGCATAATATGTAGATTACAGTGGCAATATTTGCAATTTATGGCAGTTTGAGGATGCGAGTCGCTCAATTATTTATGGTTCGCATGTATTGGAGCATATTGGTCAGCGTGATATGGTGTCAATATTAAATGGATTAAGGAGATTGTTAAGCGCTCCAGAGTCGATATCGAAGTAAAAGAAGGTCGAATATTAATGAATATGGCTAAACTTTTTAATGAGCGCTTAATACCAGGTGGAAAGATAATGATTTCGGTACCAGACCTGCATACTCTCTATATCTTCCGTTAAAGAAGGATTATAGTAAACGACTAAAGTGCAAAAACAGTCCACTTCATCTTAGTATAGGTTATCAGTTATGGATCCAAAAATATCGGTTATTTTTCCAGTAGGTAAGAGTGAGGAGTATCTCAAGTATCTCAGGCCAGCTATTGAATCAATCTTGGGACAAAGTTTAACTGATTTTGAATTTCTGATCATTGAGGATGGTGTTTCACCACAGGTTGAGGCAATCATTGATAGTTATCGTGATGAAAGAATCAAGATTATAAAACTTCCAATGAATATGGGTGCCAGCGCAGCAAGGAATGCCGGTCTGCTTATGGTCAGGGCTCCCTATATTGCAATGATGGACTCGGATGACGTGGCTATGCCCAATCGTTTTGCCCGGCAATACACCTGGATGGAAAGTCATCCCGAAGTGACGGTTTGCGGTTCTAATTTTATCAAGATGTTTGTTGATGGACAACAAATGCCAATGCGCTATCCTGAAACTGATGGCGCCATAAAATCCCGTTTGCTGATTGTTGACTCGGCAATTCATAATCCGACAACTATGATTCGCGCCGAGTTTGTCAGAAAATATCATCTGCAGTATGATGCCAACTTTCCAAGGGATCAGGATTATAGATTTTTTGTGGAGATGATGCGAAACGGGGGGGCGTTTTATTGCCTGCAGGAAGAACTTCTGCTCTACCGACCCTATGTGTTAATATAGATGTCGCCTCAACCAAGGAGACAAGATGGGCTATTCGAGATCAATAAAGGTAAGTATTTTAAGACGGGTTTTACCCC
>JABDHK010000046.1 GCA_012972835.1 Chlorobiaceae bacterium
AAAACTGTCCAGACCACTTTGTAGCGTTCGTTATCGTCAAGAGCTTTGTCAGCCTCGACATCAGAAGGAACAACGACCGGAATGATGATGTAGCCATATTTTTTACCCGGTGCTTTTCGCATGACACGACCAACCGACTGAACAACATCGACCTGTGAGTTGCGGGCAGAGAGGAACATAACAGCATCCAATGAGGGAACATCAACCCCTTCGCTTAAACAGCGCACGTTGGTAAGCACACGGCACTCATTGTAATCGGTGTCAGCCTTCAACCACGAGAGCAATTCATCCCGCTGGGGCGCCGTCATGGTTCCATCAATATGCCGCGAAGAGAGCGAAACCATCTTTTCCTGGCTTGTTTCAGGCAAAGCACTGAGGTAAACTTCGGAAGCTGTATTGTAGGTGGCTGTTATTTTTTTTGACACAGCAATGCTTTGGCAAAAGGCCACAGCCCGTTTCATCGGTTCCGGATCACTGGCTTTGATAATACCTGCATCACCGAGTATCTGCTTCGAGAGGGCGTTGATGCAGCCAATGAGTTTGGAGGCATCGTCAGTATTGATTTCACTTTCGTTGTCTGTTATCATCTTCTGCACCGCAGGGGGAACATCGTTTTCATTCAACGTCAGAATGAGCACTTTGTAATCACTGAGCAAGTCCCTCTCTACTGCTTCACCAAAACCAATACGGTAGATCTCTTCGCCAAACAACCCTGCGTCATCCATTGAACAAAGGATGGCTTCAGCTTGTGCTGCCTTGCTTTTGGTATCATCACTGTACAGCCTTGGGGTTGCGGTCATATAGAGCCGCTTCTGACCTTTGAGGAAATTGTTGTCGTGCACTTTTGTGAATGCAGATTCATCCTCACCCGACAACGTCACCCCTGTGGTCCGGTGAGCTTCATCGCATATAATCAGATCAAACTCCCCATAGCGTTTATTTGACTTCAGAAGTTCAGCTTGCGCACGGGCAATCACTGCAATGGATTGGTAGGTAGAGAACACAACGGTCAAGCCAGCGTGACCATTGGCCTCTATGTGCTTGAACTGACGGAGAATTGAACTGACATCGGTGGATGCAGGTAACGCCAGATCCACTATGCTGAATGAGTCACTATCTTCATTCTTGCTTTTTTTGCGCGACACCTCACTGTCCGAACAGATACAAACAGCATTAATCGGTTCGTTGGCATCTGACGACCACTCTCGCAGTGTCTGGCCAAGCAAGGCAATTGAGGGAACCAGGAAGAGGATAAGGCCCTTGCCATTGGTTTCATGCTCAGCAATGCGCAGGGAATTGAACGTTTTCCCTATGCCGCAAGCCATAATCAGCTTGCCTCTGTCTGCTGTTTTGAAATGTTCATGCGTTTTATCCAGGGCCTCTTGCTGATGTGCCCTCACTCTCTTTTTTTGCGTGCGTGAAGCTTCGCCGTAAATGCCCTGGTCTAATTTTTCCCAGTCTACTGATGACTCCTCAATGTCATACAGGTTAAGGCGGACAACAGGCGGGCTTTGATTTTTTATGGCCTCGGTTGCATTCGCTCCCCATCTATTGGTCGTAGAAATCCAGAGTCGTTGCGCAAAGCTTGTTGTTTGCAGATTTTCATCCTTGAATTTCCTGCTTGACGTTGAAAGGAAAGAGTCGACAGCCGGCTTGTCAATGGTAGTGCCATCATGAAAACATTTACACTGAATTGCCCAATAGTCGCCATCCAGGGTCAAAGCAACCAAATCTATCCCGGTATCACCACCCCCCAAATCACCCCGCCCAGGGAATTCATTCCACAGCCACACCTTTTTGAAGAGATAGGCATACTTCGGGTCGGTTTTCAGGTAAGCCTGCATCAACCGCTCAAAACGCTCACCCTTGTCGCGCTCAGAGAATGAATACTTTCGGTATTTCGCCAGGATGGTCTGGAAGGTCATGCGATTTTTCCTCTGAGATTGGGCTAAATTTTGAGTGCTCTGTAAAAATTTTAGTGAGAGCCCAAAAGAAGTAACTGACGGCTTACAGCATCATACTCGTACGCAAGCAGGGTGGACAAATGGTGTTGAGTGCGACTTTCCCTCTGCCCGAGCAACCAGAAGATCCCGAATAAAATCAATTGGCAAATCAGGTTTGTCCAGAGCTGCCCGTCCTATCATGCCCAAAACTCAACCTGTCCAGCAATGATACGATGCTCAGCCTTGGACTGAGCTTTTGCTTGGCTGTACAAGGTCTCATCTATTCGTACTGGAATTCCCATAATTTTTCTCCATAGATAACATTGCTAAAAATGTAGCGAATAGTAACAGATAAACAAATCACTCCATCACTACACACGACTTGATAATGGCCGATGCGCAAGTTCACCCCCATAAGCAGATGAGTAATTTTAGTTTCGGGTTCTCCGTATCGTCCATACAAAGCATGCGATATATGTTCATTTGGTCAAATATCTTACGATTTTTCATGCGACCTAAATATCTTGCTAAATAGGGGTTTAGTTTGTTAGGTGTGGCGTGTAAAAAGAGTGATTATTCGAAGAGTAATCAGTGGTGAACGTAAAAAATTTGGAAAATTGCTGTTTTTTCATTAACAATCCTATAGGTCAATTGTTTGTAATGGCCTCTTTAGAGAAAGCTTAACCCTCCTTCATGGTAATTTGCGGTCGATCGAAAAAAGGTAGTCTTTTCGATACCCATCTATATTCTTGGCATAACAAGCAGTTCCAGGTTTCTTCTTCAATAGTTATTTGTAAAGCGTTGCATGTACAAAGATTTTTCAAAGTATCATTGACAGTTTGATGCTGGTTGATATATATCAAGATACTTTGTCAGTTGTGATATAAATAACGTAAGTGAATTTAATATTATTTATCTCATCAATCAAAAAGGAGGTGCGTATCCAATTATATTATTTCAAAGCAACATTAGTTATTAACAAACGAATATAACATAAAAGGAGGATGCTATGGCTATTGATGTCTTTTCACAGTGGTGGTGGAAGTTTGGACGCGAATTACTAACATTCACAAAACCTGAGTTGATTTTAGAAGGCGAGAAGGTTATTGAAAAATATAATATTCCAGTTGCCAGATGGGCAAATTTCGGTAATATTCTGCCAACAGTTAACACTCGGTCTGTTAATATACAATCGAAAGGTAGTGTGTCGACTTTCGGAAATCCCGCAGGAAACGCTGTTGGTGACGCTGTTGGAATACTTTTCAATACATTTGCCTCATTTAATGTCTTTCTACTCTGGCCTGGTTTCCCGGGCGGCATCCGGAGTCCTCATATTCATTATAATGGAGAGATTTATTTCCTTAATAATGAGCAGTGGAAAGAATATACTACTCCTGTATTGAAAAATTTAAGTGACAAACTCGCTTCCGCACAATCCATAACTTTCAATGATTTGGCCAGCGTGAGTAATGCAGCTTCGTATAAGCAATAATCTTCAAACAGTAATGGCAGACCTGAATTGATCTGCCATTGCTATTTCTATAATTACTGTGTAGCACTATGAAATTTACTATAGCTGTCACTCAACAATGCAATCTTGGATGTATATACTGCTATATATTCAAGAATGATGCTGTCATGAGCATGGAAACTGCGGATAATATTATCGAATATATGTTTAATGATACTCCAAAAGATGAGAAATTAGAGATTGGTTTTTTTGGTGGCGAACCCATGCTTGAGTTTGAATTTATAAAAAAAGTTATTCAACGTATCCGAAATCATAAAGCATATAATTCCAGAAAAATAGAGCTTTATATTGTTTCAAATGGCACTATTTTCTCCAATGCTATTGCTGATGAACTTATACGCCTTGGTGTGTCATTTGGCATAAGCTGTGATGGTCCTTCCCATATTCAGGATCGGTCAAGGGTGTTTACCGATGGAACAGGAACTTCAGCTATAGTGGAAAAAAATATCCGTCAAGCGCTGCAATATTATCCTTTTTTACCAGTCAATGCAGTCTATACTCCCAGTACTCTGGAATACTTGCCGGATGTCGTCGATTATTTTTATGGCCTTGGGATAAGAGTTATCTATCTTAGTCCGAATATTTCGGCACCATGGACTCAAGAGCATGCTGACATGCTGCCTGATCTTTTCCAACGGATTGGCAAGAAGTATCTCGACTACTACATGGCAGAAACCCCACTTTATATCAGTTTGATTGATGGCAAAATTGCTGTAATCATGAGGAGCGGGTATGGAGCACTTGAAAAATGCAGAATGGGAAAGGGTGAATTTGCTTTTGGCCCTTCAGGCAATATTTATCCATGCGAACGTCTGATAGGGAATGATGATGGCTTATCGCATTGTCTTGGCAATATTAACACCATTACCCCGTTACAGATAAAGTGCAGTCATGATGCCCACAATATTTCCAATGATCTCTGTCAAAGATGCGAGTTGAACAGCTACTGCATGAACTGGTGTGGTTGCACGAACTATTATGCAACTGGAGATTACAACTCGCCGGGACCTTTTATCTGTGCGTCTGAAAAAGCCTCAATAAGTGTTGCTCTGGAGTTGATCAATACTCTTGGAGCAAAAGGAATTTCTTTTTCCGATCATCTTGCTGGAACTCCTTTGATGAGCATTATCGGAGAAGCCAGTAAATCATTTCAGGTTAGCACAATAGCTGAATAGGATTTTTTTTAATACCGCCAGGCAGCCTCAGAGTCAGTTCTGTGCTGCTGTGGCTGGCCTGAAGCCGGTAGCCGATGGCTCCATGGTGCTCTCCTCAAGGTTCATGCCGGTGATCTGCAACGTTCTGAAAGGGGAGTGTCGAACCAGTTCGTAATCGTGGGTACCGATGAGGACGATGATGCCCTTCTGATTGATTCTTTTCAGATACTCAAGGATTTCAAGTGAGGTATCGGGATCGAGGTTTCCGGTTGGTTCATCGGCAAGAATAACCAGTGGTTCACGCACAAGTGCCCTTGCTATTGCAATTCGCTGTTGCTCTCCACCGGAAAGACTAAGGGGCATCACCTTTGCTGCATGTTCAAGGCTAACACTTTCAAGCGCCTGCATTACTTTTTCCTTGATGAGTTTATCCTTCGTGCCGGTAACCTGCAATACAAAAGCAAGATTATCGTACACATTGCGGTCTTCAAGCAAACGGAAGTCCTGGAAAACAATCCCCAGCTTTCTCCGCAGGTGCGGTATCTGCCGTTTTTTTATGGTGCGGGAGCTGTATCCTGCAATCCGTATCTCTCCTTTTTTGGGACGGATATCCATATAGAGCGACTTGAGGAGTGTTGTTTTTCCACTGCCGCTTTTCCCGACAATATAGACAAGCTCTCCCTGCTGAATTGTAAGGTTCAGATTTTGGAAGAGTGGCTTTTTATTAAGAACAAGGTCAACGTTGATAAAAGAGATCATAATGGGTGCTCAATTTGTTTTCTGTTTGTGGCAATCGTGATGGAAAGCAGCGTAGCTTCATAACAACTTCTTTCGGAGGCAATTCCTTTTCCGGCAATATCAAAACCTGTTCCGTGATCGGGCGATGTCCGCACAATCGGCAGTCCCAGCGTAACGTTTACCCCTGTATCGAAGGCAAGTACCTTGAAGGGCAGAAGCCCCTGATCGTGATACATCGCTACAACAATATCAAAGTTTTTATAGCTTCCCGCACCAAAAAAACCATCAGCCGGGAAAGGCCCTTCCACCCGGAGGCTGGTTGACACCCTTTCGATGCAGGGACGGATTATCTCCTGTTCTTCACATCCCATAACGCCACCGTCAGAAGCGTGTGGATTGAGACCGAGCACTGCAATGCGCGGATGAGCAATTCCGAAATCGTTTGTCAGCGATGCAGCAAGGGAAGTAAGAAAAGCGTCAAGATCCATATTCCGGATCAGTCCGGGAATCTTTTCAAGTGGTTCATGAATCGTGGCAAGGGCAACCTTGAGATTTAGAACAGGATCAAAAAACATCATGGTTGGTGTTGGTACCCCGAACATCCTGCCAAGGAACCCCGTGTGGCCTGTTTCCTTGTAGCCCGCCAATACGATGGATTCCTTGTTAATCGGGGCGGTAACGAGTGCATCGCATATACCCTCCCTGCAGAGTTCAGCTGCTGCATGAATGGACTCCATGGCAACCCGTCCAGCTTCAGCCGATATCGTA
The DNA here is from genome assembly GCA_012972835.1 of Chlorobiaceae bacterium. Lineage (GTDB taxonomy): Bacteria > Bacteroidota > Chlorobiia > Chlorobiales > Chlorobiaceae > Chlorobium. The sequence goes on from JABDHK010000046.1 coordinate 6,135, forward strand.
CCGGGCACAATACTTTCAGGTTCAGCAACACTGAGCACTGGCAGAACCCCACTTGGAGCACGATCTCTATCCTCAAGTGCCAAAACATCGTCTACCAATTCAAGTTTTACCGGTAGATCAAGTGCTTTTCGGTAATAGTCCATTACGGTATACGAGCCGGCAACAAGAAAAGAGTGACCTGAACCATCAAGTTTCAGAAAGCTTTTCAGAATGATTTCCGGCCCTATGCCGTGAGGATCACCGGCTGAGCAGACAATGCGCATGGTTACAGTCTTTTGTATGCATTGGCGATCTTGTCATCCTTCTTGACCCCTTTCAGTGCGAGCATAAAAAGAACAGGTTCCGGCAGAAGCATAAAAAAACCAGCTTCAGGCTTGTGTGTTACTGTAGAGCTGATGTGCTGCAAATAGTGGTTCATGAAATGTGCCGCGGTAAGCCCGGAAAAAAGATCACCGAGAAAAAGAAGTATGGCAAGCAGGATAAGTTTGGTCTGCAGAACACGGTTTTTAAAGAGAACAATAGCTGCAAGCGAGATGATGGCGGTCAGAGGGGAGAAGATTCCTGCGGCAAAGCAGCTTTCCGTGACATAGAGAATGCCGGGTGTAGTGAATGATGCGAAATCGGAAATCAAATAAATCTTTCCAGCACTGAAGCTCCAGAAAGGAACAAAGATGCTCCCAACAGCAAGCAATCCGGCAAGGAAGAGGTAAAGAGTCTGAATTCTGGCTACCATGGCTTCAGGCGTTTAAACGTCATTAAAATAAGAAGCATCAATATACATAATCACCGGAAAAGAGTCCTCTCGGAAAAATGGGGATCTTTTGAGTGTCTGAAAGTTTGAGCCTTTTGGCTGGTCGAGGTCGGATGGATGTGCTGATGCTATGTGCAGGATAACTTGTTTATGGTATGCAATATGCCGTTTAAACGGGATTTGTAGAGTTCGCGTTATTGCTGATTATTATGGGCGTTAAATGATATGGTCTTTTTGTTGTTAATCTTGATACATAGTTGTCGTGCCAAAATAGTAGTTGATTTATATAATCGATTGTATAAGGAAGTGGATTCTTGTTATCAAGTAATCGGCTTTTTTTTGTTACCTATTTAAGTCAAATCGTCAGCTGTACATTGACTGATAATAAGGTGACTTTATTTATCTGATAGCATTATCCACTCTTTCTCAAAAAAAAAAGTAACATACTATGGTTATCGTAGCAGATGAAATATATACAGGAATAGAGATTGAAGCATCGAGTAAAGATGAAGTCAAAAAGATTCTTTTTGACGAAGCAAAATTAAGTGTAAAACTTACTGAAAAGGGTATTTCATACAACGCTGATGAGATTAAGAGGTTTCTTGATCCAATTGAACTGAAGTCAGGATTTAATCGTGGTCAAGGTCTAACCGGTTTTTCTTTACCGCATGGCTATAACGCCAGAGGGCAGTTTAGTCGATGGACTCCCTATTCGTTACTTGTTGAAGATAATCAGCCGGTTTTATATGACGATGGCACGCGTATTGGAGAAATTATTTTTAACAAGGGTAATCCTGTATCAGAGCAATTGCTCAGTACAGGGGAAAGAGTTCGCGACATAACAAATATCAGTGCTCAGGGAGGTCTTCATGTTATGTACAGCAATGAGTGTTCGTTGAAGGATTTAGGGGAGGACTGTCTTTATTGTGCATTTAATGAGCGCGCTAAAGATGGTGCACTGAATAAGGTACTTTTAAAATCACCAAGGCAGGTTGCCGAGGCCTATGATATAGCTCGCAGGGCTGGAGTGGCAAACCATTTTCGTATCACAGGTGGCTTCGTACCAGAACGCCGTGAGCTGGAATACTATCTTGATGTGGCTGATGCCATAAAAGAGAAGTACAGCACTTTTTATGGTTGCGCTGTTGTAGGTGCTCCTGCTGATTTATCTGTACTTTCAAAGTATAAAGAGGCGGGGTTTGCAAATATCTCAACAAATATTGAAGTCTGGGACAGAAATATTTTTGCAGCCATGTGTCCCGGTAAAGAAAAACGTAACGGCGGCTGGCAGCATTGGGTTGACGCCCTTGAGTACTCGGTAGAGCTGTTTGGGAAGGGGAATGTTCATTCGGCGATTGTTGCCGGTCTCGAACCACTTGAGTCAACCTTGGAAGGTATCGACTATCTCGCATCAAAAGGGGTGGTTTGTCATTTCAGTGCGTTCCGTCCGGAAAAGGGAACACCTCTTGAAGGATATCGCAGTCCGGATGCTGAGTGGCATTGGGAGTTGCTCGATAAAGCAACCGATATTTTCCACCGGCATGGGTTTACGACACTTCAAATGTATAGCGGAAACGCTTCGGGTCCACATAGCGCTCAGGTATTCCAGATCAAGGCTGGAGAATTTGAGGGGAATCAACTTACTCAATGGAAATTTCCATCACTGGATTAAACGTTTTTTTTAATACCTCACAAGGAGATAACCCATTATGGCTATTGCTGAACTTGAGCAAACCAAAACAGTGCATGTTGCGACATATGATAAGGAAGCGGCAAAGCAGGTTCTTATTAACGAAGTCAAACTTGGATTGCTGCTTGCGGAAAAGGGGATCAACTATAACCCTGATGAAATCAGGGGATTTCAGGATGATTATGAACAGTCTTCGGCCTATAATCGCCAGAGAGGGTTGACAGGAATTTCGCTGCCACATGGCGTGACTGCACGGGGTGGTTTTAACCGTTTTACTCCATATTCGCTGGTGGTTGAAGAGGGCCAACCGGTATTATATGATGAAGAGAGTCGACTTGGAGAGATCTCTTTTCACCATGCCCATCCGGTTACGAAGGAGTTGCTCAGTGATGGTGAAAAATTCAGGCATGTGGCCAATGTCAGCCAGGAGGGAGGTATCAGTGTGGCCTACAGCAATGAGTGCTCGTTGAAAGATAAGGGAGAAGACTGCCTTTTCTGCTCTATAAATGAGCGTGCCAAAGACGGAGCCCTTAACAAGGTGCTCATCAAATCACCTAAACAGGTTGCCGAGGCATATCATCTGGCTCGCCAGGCAGGTGTTGGAAACCATTTTCGAATTACGGGAGGCTTTGTGCCAGAACGCCGTGAGCAGGAGTACTATCTTGATGTTGCCGATGCTATTCGGGAACGTTACAACTCTTTTTATGGTGTCGGTATTATTGGGGCACCATCGGAATTTTCTGTGCTTCATAAGTACAAGGAGGCTGGATTTACCAATATCTCTCACAATCTTGAGGTTTGGGACCGGAATTTATTTGCGGCTATCTGTCCTGGTAAAGAAAAGCGCAATGGTGGTTGGCAGCATTGGGTGGATTCTCTTGAATATGCGGTGGATATTTTTGGTAAAGGCAACGTCCATACCAATGTTGTCGGTGGGCTGGCACCGTTAGAGTCGACACTCGAAGGTATTGAGTATCTCGCATCGAAAGGAATTATCTGCCATTTCAGTGCCTTCCGTCCAGAAAAAGGGACACCCTTGGCAGGATATCGCAGTCCGGAAGCTGCCTGGCATTGGGAACTGCTCGATAAGGGAACCGAGATTTTCCGCCGTTACGGCTTCAATACTCTTCAACTCTACAGTGGTCCAGCGTCAGCGCCACATCACGGTCAGGTTTTCCAGATTAAGTATGGTGAATTTGAGGGAGATAGACTGGCTCAGTGGAAATTTCCGTCGCTTGATTAACTCACTATCAAATAATAACAGGTGATAAAGCAGTTCCGAGGTATTCTTAAAATAGCATTCAAGCTTCTTGTCAATGACAAAAGCAAGTTTATCGCCCTTCTGGTTGGTATTACGTTTGCAGTATTTCTCATGATCATGATGATGTCGATGTTTTCGGGGATGTTAGCCCGCTCAGCAGCTCCGGTGTTTAACATCGGCGCAAAAATCTGGGTCATGGATCCTGCGGTAAACAATGCCACCAGCAGTATTCCCATGCCGGATTATGTCCTTTCGAATGCAAAGAGCATTAACGGCGTTAAATATGCAGTGCCTATCTATTTTGGTAACGCGCTTGTCAAACTTAAAAGTGGTGCATATCAGGCTGTCAATGTTGTTGGTCTTGATGATGCGACCCTTTTTGGCCGGCCAGAACTGATTGCGGGAAAGATTGAGGACATTTATGCCGAAAACGCTTTTTTTGTGGTGAAAGATTCGGAATTCAGAAAGCTTGAAAGCCCCAGCATTGGTGCCCAGTTTGAAATCAATGACCATAGAGGAGTTATTGTTGGCGTGGCAAAAGTAGCCTCTTCCGGTCTTTTTGGTGTCCCGACACTCTACACAACTCGCCATAGGGCCATCACCTACATTCCTACGACACGGTTTACCACTTCATTTGTGCTCATTGAACCCAAAAGGGAGTCCGATATCCCCTTTATTCAGAAGCAAATCAAGAAGCTTGGATACCAGGCTCTTACAAAAGCTGAGTTTGTCGAGAAAATCTCTGATTTTTATACCTACCAGACCGGCATGGGTATGAATGTGCTTATGATGACGGCCATCAGTTTTATTGTAGGCCTCTCTATCTCCGGTCAGACCTTCTATACCTTTATCCTCGAAAACCTTGAACGGTTTGGTGCCTTGAAAGCCATCGGCGCCAAAAGCCACGAACTCATCTCAATGATTCTTTTTCAGGCATCATTTACGGCGCTTCTTGGCTATGGACTCGGTGTCGGTCTGGCCTCAGGCCTGATGATGCTTGCTCGTCTCCGTCTGCCAAGCTATGCTTCGCAGGTCACCTATACCAATCTCACTTTTGCTTTTGTGATGGTGCTTATTATTGCAGGCGTATCCAGTTATATCGGAGTTCGCAAAGTTCTTCAGATCCAACCATTTGATATTTTCAGGGGATAATATGGGAAAAGTAGCCATAAAGGCAAATGGGTTAGTGAAGTGGTTTGGTGAAGGAGATACCAAAACAACAGCAGTCAAGAGTGTCAGTTTCGAGGCTAACTTTGGGGAACTGCTCTATATCGTCGGTCCATCAGGGAGTGGCAAAACAACCTTGTTGAGCATGATATCAGGGGTACTTAAACCAAATGAAGGCAGTGTCATAGTTGAGGGCAACGATATCTGGAAGATGAAAAGTGATGAGATTGCCGATCTTAGGCTTAATAAAATCGGTTTTGTTTTTCAGGACTATCATCTTTTTCCGCGGTTAACCACTGTTGAAAACGTTGCAATACCGCTGATTTTGAAAAAAATGGATTGGGATGAATCTCTCAGTATATCCCTTGACTATCTCGAAATTGTTGGGTTGCAAAATCGTGCCCAACTGCAGCCGTTCAAGCTGAGTGGTGGAGAGCAGCAGCGTGTGGCAATAGCTCGAGCCATAGCGGGTCATCCAGATATTCTGATCCTTGATGAGCCAACAGCGTCACTCGACGGTGATACAGGAAGAAAAATAGTGGAGTTTGTTAAGACGAAAATTCTCAATGCAGATCGTTGTGTCATCATTGTAACCCATGACAGTCGCATTTATGAGTATGCAGACTCAATCATGAAAATGGAAGACGGAAAAGTAATTGGCTTTGAACGGAATAGCGTAAATATTATATGAGAAATAAAATTTTAATTGGATTTGCCGTCATTGGCATTCTGCTTGGAATAAGCAGCTCGTACATTTCAGGATTACCTGCTAAACCTCAGTCTCCGGCATTCAAGCCCGCATCGAATCCCTATGCAAAGGGCCTTTATGCTAATGGAATTATCGAAACAGCCCAGAGCAGTGGAGAAAATATCAACATCTATCCTGAAGTTCCAGGCACGGTAGTTAAGATATTTGTCACTGAGGGCCAGCATGTTCAGGCTGGAACGCCGCTATTTCTCCTTGATGACTCGGTACAGCGTGGCACCACTGCATCGGCCAAAGCCCAGATTGATGTAGCAAAGGCAAATTTCAAAAGTCTGCAGGATCAGTTCAGAAAGCAGAAAGCCTCGTGGGCGCTTGATCCACGCTCAGTCAGTAAAGATGTTCTGGATACAGCAGAAAATGCAGCCAAAGCAGCAAAGGCAAATCTGGAACTCGCTAAAAAGCAGTACGAGGCTGCCAGTGCACTGTTGGCCAGGTATGTTGTCAAAGCGCTTTCGGACGGAACGGTGCTCTCCATCAACACTGCTGTCGGTAGTTATATTTCAAGTCAGGGTGTTTATAGCTCCTATACAGGGGTGTTTCAACCTGTTTTAGTGATGGGTAATTTGAAAGGCGACCTTGCTGTCCGCTGCTACGTTGATGAGATTTTGATTAACAGAATTCCCGACCCATCCAAGATAGAGGCGAGAATGACTATTCAGGGAACGGATGTCAATATTCCATTGAAATTTATAAGAATACAGCCGAACGTCTCCCCAAAAATAGAACTCTCAAGCCAGAGAACAGAGCGGGTTGATGTTCGGGTACTGCCGGTTATTTTCAGTTTTGAAAAACGAAATAGTGTTTTAATCTATCCAGGTCAACTTGTTGATGTCTACATTGGTGAAAAAAATAGTACCTCAAAAAAATAGCGCAGCTTTTCAGGGTTATCGCCGGGGCGGCGCTCTCCTCGTTTCAATTGGGGTATCCCTGCTTCTTTTATCGGGCTGTGCCGTTGGTCCGGACTTTGTTCGTCCTGAAGCGCCAAAGGTAACCGAGTACAACTATGGAGGAGACCCCAAGGTAGTGGGCTTGTCGCAACGCTTAGAAGATGGCACTGGCCCGGTAGCCAATTGGTGGCACTTGTTCAATTCAAAGCAGCTGGATGCCGCTGTTACCCAGGGTCTTACTGATAATCCAGAGTTACAGGCAGCTCAAGCCTCTCTCAGGCAGAGCCAGGAAAACTTGCGGGCGGGCTCAGGAATTTTTTATCCGCAACTCAGTGCAACGTTTGCAGAGAATCGAGAAAGAAATTCGCCAGCAGCCATTGGCAGTTCTGCACCGGCCACAATCTTTAATGTAACAACCCTCTCCTCATCGGTAAGCTACGCGCTCGATGTTTTTGGCGGACAACACCGTGCCGTTGAAGGTTTGGCTGCAAAGGTTGACCAGCAAAGGGCTCTAACCCTTGGCACCTATATTATGCTCTCGGGAAATATTGTGAACACATCAATAGCCATAGCTGCTTATCATGCAGAAATTGATGAGTTTGAGGAGTTGATTGCATTGGAAAAAGATCAGATCAGCATTGCTGAAAAACAATTCAAGGCAGGGTTAACGGCCTATGGAGCAGTTCTGGTATTGCGGAACCAATTGAATGCACTTGAAGCGACACTGCCTCCTCTTCGCCAGAAGTTAAGCCAGGCTGAACATCTGCTTGCCACGCTTGAAGGTAAAACGCCGGCTGAATTTCAGCCTCCGACACTTCTGTTGACCGATATTTCTCTTCCCCGTCAGTTGCCTTTATCACTGCCATCCGAACTGGTTCGCCAGCGACCTGATATTCTTGCTGCTGAAGCGCAGTTACATGCAGCCAGTGCAGGGATTGGAGTTGCTACCGCCGCACTTTTCCCGAGTGTTACCCTGAACAGCAGTTATGGCCAGAGCAGTCAAACGATGAATAACCTCTTTAATAGTGGTAGTAATGTTTGGGGGATAGGTGCCAATGTTACAGTCCCGATATTTAAAGGTGGAACGTTTCTCTCACAGCGTCGGTCGGCAATTGATGCCTACCAGCAGAGTTTTGCCAGCTATAGGCAGACGGTTCTTGCTGCATTTGCCCAGGTGGCCGATATTGTACGTGCCTTGGAGCACGATGCCCAGCTCACGCAAACTGAAGCTCAGGCCGTGAAAGATGCAGAACTATCCCTGAATCTACTCAAGAATAATTACCAGGCCGGAATGGCGAACTATCTTCAGGTCATGGTCACTGATCTCCAGTATCGTCAGGCTAAAATCGGTTACCTTCAGGCAGAGGCCCAGCAACTGCAGGATACGACAGCACTCTTCGTCTCCCTGGGCGGTGGTTGGACGAATAATTGATAACGTATTTATGGTATGCAATATGCCGTTATAACGGGATTTGCAGAGTTCTCTTTATTGCCGATTTTATTCACAGAAATTAGAATCATGGAAAATCGAGGTGAATAGTTTTTTGTGAACTATCTGTCCCGGTAAGAGTAAGCGATTCAGTTACCTGCAAAATCAAGTTTATTGTTATGAATTCAATGTTTATATCAATTATGTTCTGTTGTTGTCGTTTACCAGCGAATGGAGACATTAAAGTTTTTGCGCCAAAGTAGTACTTGATTCTACAAACAAGTTTATAAGGAAGCCGATTCTTGCTGTCAGAGGATCGGCTTTTTATATGTCAGAATATTCAAATCAACGTATAATTACAAAGAGAAAGTACGCCATGGCTATTGCAGAACAGGAAATAATAAACGAAACGAAGATTGAGAAACAGGATAAAAATGCAGCAAAACAGATTCTGCTTGATGAAGCTAAGCTTGGGCTGTTGCTTACGGAAAAAGGAATCAATTACAACAGTGAAGAGATAAAGAAGTTTCAGGATCAGTTTGAACAGACTTCCGATTACCATCGTCATAAAGGGGTGACAAATTTAACGCTTCCAAATGGCTTTACTGCTCGATATTTGAGCGGTTACAGCCGATATACTCCCTATTCGCTTGTTGTTGAAGAGGGTGGGGTTGTGTTATATGATGACGGTAAACGTCTTGGATTTGTTACGTTTCCCGTGACTCATCCTATAACAGAGAAGTTGCTCAGTAACGGCGAGAAGTTCCGTCATATTGCCAATGTCAGTGAGGAAGGCGGTATCAGTGTGGCCTACAGTTCCGAATGTTCGCTGAAAGACAGGGGTGAAGATTGCTTGTTCTGCTCAATCAATGAACGGGCAAAAGATGGCGTTCTGAACAAAGTGCTCATCAAATCCCCCAAACAGGTTGCCGAGGCATATCATCTTGCTCGTCAGGCTGGAGTGGGGAATTTCTTTCGTCTGACTGGAGGGTTTGTTCCTGAGCGAAGGGAGCTTGAATACTACATTGATGTGGCTGAAGCCATAAATGAACGCTACAGCTCTTTTTATGGGGTAGGTATTATTGGCGCTCCAGCAGACTTTTCAGTTTTAACCAAATATAAGGAAGCTGGATTTACCAATATCTCTCACAATATGGAGGTTTGGGACAAAAATATTTTTGCAGCTATTTGCCCCGGCAAGGAGAAACGCAATTCCGGTTGGCAGCATTGGGTCGACTCTCTTGAATACGCTGTTGAAGTTTTTGGTCAGGGAAATGTTCATTCCAACATCGTTGGCGGACTTGCGCCCTTGGAGTCAACTCTCGAAGGGATTGAGTATCTGGCATCAAAAGGGATAGTTTGCCATTTCAGTGTCTTTCATCCTGAAAAAGGGACCCCGCTTGAAGGGTATCGTAGTCCCGAAGCATCATGGCATTGGAAGTTGCTCGACAAGGCAACCGATATTTTTATTCATTATGGTTTTACGACACTGCAAATGTATAGCGGTCCTGCTTCCGGCCCGCATAGTGGCCAAGTGTTTCAAATAAAAAAAGGTGAATTTGAAGGAGACAGACTTGCTCAGTATAAATATCCATCTCTTGATTGAATCCTTATAGCAAAACAACTCGATCTATAATGTCAGTCCTACGGCAGGCCTTGCTGTTACCATTTTTCAGATTGATCAAGGGGATTTTGATGATGAAGGACTAAGGCCATGGCAATATCCCTGATTGCCAACCATATGTATGCAGAACTACGGAAGCTATCAGTCAATTGTATATAAAAAAATAACATACGGAGATATAATAATGAGCCACTCTGAGGTCAAGACCGAAATCCTGAAATACATTCTGGATGCGAAATATGGACTACTGAACTATGTGCGAAGTGATCAGAGCCCTATATCAAGGACTATAGGAAGCTTCGCACCGGATGGAGAGAACCTCTTTTTCTCCACCGGCAAAGAGAGTTCAAAAGTTCGTGAAATTGAAAAAAACAATCGGGTATCATTTTTCTTTGAACATGACAATCAAGCTCCTGAAAGCTGGAAGAGCCTTCTTTTGATTGGTGATGCTGAGCCTGTGAGTGTTGGCTCTGCTGTTTATGATACAGCTGTCGAGCGTCTTGGCGCCAAAAGTCCCCGTTTCAGGGAACGTATCGCAAAAGGTGATTTGGCGAATGCTGTCATATACAGGATAAAGACCAGTGAATTAGAATATCTCAATCGCAGTAATGGAAATACTCCTCTTCAGAAGATTGCTGTGAGAGAGTTATGATGAACAGTGTGGCAAGAGCAACCCATGAACATAATGGTCGTAAAAGTGCCGGGCCTACTGCTCTGATTACGCCTATAAATGGAGGGCTTGGCAGTGTGGTGAGTATTTCTGGTGATAGACCTCAACACATCCCCGATACCCGTCCTGTAAAGCTTTCCATTAAAAATCTTGTGGTAGGTTACCTCGACAATCAGAGCGGCCAAACCACTGTGGCGGTTGACAAGGTGACACTTGATGTTCGGGAAGGAGAATTTGTTTCGATCGTAGGGCTCTCCGGCTGTGGCAAGTCAACCTTTTTGAATGCGATAGCTGGACTTGTCAAACACCAGTATGGTGAAATAAGGGTCAATGACCAGCTTGTGACTTGCCCGGGAAAGGATAGAGCTGTAGTATTTCAGAAAGCATCGCTTCTGCCATGGAGAAAGGTTGGCCGTAATATCACGTATGGACTTGAACTGAGCGGCATGAAGCCGGCTGAGGCAAGAGAAAAGGCAAGCTACTTTGTGAATCTGATCCGTCTGAACGGATTTGAGCACCATTATCCGCACCAATTGTCGGGAGGAATGCAACAGCGGGTTAATCTGGCACGTGCTTTGGCCTGTGATCCAGAGGTGCTGCTTTTGGACGAGCCGTTTGCCGCTCTTGATGCCATTACCCGTGAGCTTATGCAGAATGAGCTGTTGGAGTTATGCGAAAAGGTAGGCAAGACTGTTGTAATGGTTACTCATCAGATTGATGAAGCGCTGCTGCTATCCGATCGCGTTATCATTTTTTCTTCACGTCCAGCCCACATCCTTGATGATATCCGAGTTCCCTTTCCTCATCCCCGTAAAGGTCATATCAAGGATTCAGAAGAGTTCCGTGGCTTGATGAGTCGTATCTGGAATATCATAGAAGGTAATGCAAACATTGGGGGAGGGATATGAGAAAAGTGACAGTATTGCCAAAATCAAAGGTGGCAAAAAGGGAGAAAATTATCAACCTGTTGCTTGGATCAAGTGTCATTATTCTCTTTCTGATAGGTTGGGAGCTGCTTTTTCAATGCAAACTTGTCAATCCACTTTTTATCAGTTCGCCCTCCCGAGTAGTATTTGCCGAGATAGCAATTATCAAGGATGGTACGTTGCTCAAGCATTTTCTTGTAAGTGCCAAAGAATTTGGTTTCGGCTATCTTGCGGCAATTATTTTTGGGTTTCCTTTTGGAATCATGTTGGGATGGTTCAAACTCCTGAAAGCCTCATTTGGTCCTTTTATTGCTGCATTACAGGCAACTCCCCGTATTGCCTTGATGCCACTCTTTATTATCTGGTTTGGATTGGGCATTACAGCCAAAATTGTGGTTGTACTGTTAAGTGCTATTTTCCCGCTGATTGTTAATCTTCAGGTCGCCATGAGTACGATTGATCCTGATCTTGTTCATGTTGCCCGGGCCTACGGTGCTGGTCGTTGGCAGATATTTCGAAGTATTGCGTTACCTACCTCATTGCCGTTTCTGATTACCGGGCTTCGCCTTGCCGCAGGGCGTGGTCTCTTAGGGGTTATTGTGGCTGAGGTGTTTGGCGGATCAGAAGGTATCGGTTACATGATTGAGTATGCCGGATCTACGTTCCAGACTGACAAGGTTTTTGCCGGTGTGCTGGTTGTGGCGGTAATCGGGATTTCACTTGATGTGTCGCTTGATCGTCTCGGTCGCCATTTCGACCGATGGCGTTCTGATACAGCAGTTCACTGAGAATTTATCAATAAAAACATGAGAAGGAGTGTTGTTGTAATGATGACAGGAAACAGAATAAAAATTATTTCACTGCTTTTGCTCTCCATACTTGCAGGGGGTTGTGTAAAGAAAACTGAAGAATCGTCCGGAGTGGGCGCGAAGCCTAAAACCGTTGTCAGGTTTGCCACCAACGCCGGCAACTTGCCCATAAACTTTGGTATTGCGAAAGGTTATTTCGCAAGAGAGGGGATTGATCTGCAAGTCGTAACCATTTCAGGGGGCGTTGAGGCGGTCACAGCTGCAGCCGCAGGTGAGGCGGATTTGGGTGGAATGGGTTCGCCTATACTTGTGGGAGCTGTGGCGGGCGTGCCGATTACTATTATTGCTTCGCCACCAGCCTCAGGGCAGCATTTTGTCTTGGTCTCAAAACCTCAATACAAGAGCTTTGCTGAGTTGAAAGGTAAACCGGTCAGCCCTGGTTCTCCCGGTCAAGGTACAATTCAGGCTTTCAATGTTATAGCGAAAGCCAAGGGATTCAAGCCTTCAGATTTCCAGTATGTTAATGCAGGCACCAGTGGCAATGCCTTGGCCGCGCTCCAGACAGGGAAAGTTGAAGCCGTCATAACCTCGGAAATTGTTGGTGTCAAAGCAGAACTTGAGGGATTTGGAAAGGTACTGGAGTCTGCTGCAGATTACTTTGGTCATTATCAGCACTCGTTCATATTTGCAACGAAGAGCTTCATTCAGGAAAAACCAGAAACCGTCAGGGGCTTTTTGGCTGCTTATCGCAAGACCGTCGACTACCTCAAAGCCCATCCTGATGAGGCCATTGAGTTTGCCATAAAAGAGTTGCATCAGGATGAGATACCCTATAAAAAATTGTATGCAAAAGAGATACCTGCTTGGGATACCAGTGGGCGTATAGATTTTGTTGGAACTGAGCACGCTCTTACGATTCTTAAAGATCTGGGCGATATAGATCCAAAGTCTCAGGTTACGGCTCATCAGATTGTCGATGAGCAGTTTATTCCTCAATAAAGTAGTAAAACAAATATCATGTCCGGAATACGGATTGTCGGCTCTCATATCAGGAATCAATGGTTCTCCTATTTTGCAGGTATCAGCATGGTTGCTGCTGGCAGCCTTTTTGCTACACAGATTCCACGTTTGATAGGAAGCGTTACAGACAGCTTGCGTGATGGTACTCTTGGTACTTCTGAAATGGCAGGTTATGTGGGCTTGATTATTTTGATTGGTGTCGTTCGGGTTGGTACAGGCTGGGGAGGACGCGTGATTGTCCATCATAAGGGGCGCGAACTGACCTATAACTTGCGAAAACAGTTATTTGAAAAATGGGGAACCCTTTCACCATCATACTATCATCGTCATAGTGTGGGTGATATGATTTCCCATGCGTTAAGCGATGTGGAGGTTGTGCGTGAGCTTGTTTCTCAGGGAATCAATCAGGCAGTAAGCGGGCTAGCTATGCTACTCGGAGCAGCCTATCTTATGGCCGTGCATGTAGATTGGAGGTTGACGCTTGCAGGTCTTGGCCCACTTCTGCTTATTCCTCTGCTTGTCAAGTGGCTTGGGCCTCAGATCAGAGTTCAATCTCAACGCTCTCAGGAGGCGCTTGGCGCTATGGCACAGACCACAGAGGAGGTCATCGGAGGTATTCGCGCTGTTAAGGCCTTTGGCACAGAGCATGTTGTTATCAGCCGTTTTGAAAACAGAGTTGATACGATAGTTGAGGAAAAGATGCGTTTTGTGCGTCTCTCCGCATTGTTTGCTGCACTGGTTCCGCTGATGGTTAACCTTGGATTTATTTTTGTGCTTGGATATGGCGGTTTTTTGCTGACCATGAAGACCATATCTCTTGGTGATTTCGTTGCTTTCACCCTTTATGTGACGTTGTTGCGCCAGCCGTTAGAGCAATTGGGTAATGTGCTTAACATCATTCAGCGCTCGATTGCCTCCTTGAACAGGATTGATGAACTCCTCCGTGTAGTTTCAGAGGTGCTCGACAGAAAAGGTCCGCTACTGGACCGTCCACTGCAGGGAACTCTTGAAGTTAAAGGTCTGACCTTTCACTATGCTGGCAGCAAAAATGATGTGCTGACCGATATATCGTTATCAGTCAAGCCGGGCCAGACGCTTGGCATCATTGGGGGTATGGGAAGTGGAAAATCCACCCTGGCTGATCTTCTTCTGCGTTTGTATGATCCCCCTGAAAGAACTGTTTTTATTGATGGCGAGGATATTCTGAACTATCCGCTTGCACGCCTTCGCGACGGCATCGCTTATGTGCCTCAGGATGGTTTCCTTTTTTCCACAACAGTGCTTGAAAATATTGGTTTTTCAGATGAATATCCAGATCGCGAAAAGGCAGAACACTGTGCGAAAATTACTGCGGTTCATGAAAATATCCAATGTTTTCCTGAAAAGTATGATACGGAGATTGGTGAACGGGGGGTACGGCTTTCCGGCGGCCAGAAACAGCGTATAGCAATTGCCCGTATGATTTACAAGAATGCGCCGTTCCAGATCATGGATGACTCTTTGAGTGCGGTTGATACACGTACAGAACGCCGTATTTTACTCAATCTTCGTGAGTTGTCAACCTCACTCCCGGATTCTGAAGGGGGAAAGGCAAAGGCCACTATCATTATTTCGCACCGCTTGAGTGCTGTTCAGCATGCTGATGAAATAGTAGTGTTTGATGATGGCCGCATTGTTGAGCGGGGAAATCATGCCGAATTAATGTCCCTGAGCGGGATATATGCCGAGTTATGGTTTATGCAGGCTGGTCTGACTGAGGAAAGTGATGCACAGCGACAACGGGATACTTCGGAGCCTAACCTTGATGCAGAGATGGATGTCCTTGAAGCAGGCAGAATGGAGGAGGTGTTATGAGCGTGCAATCACAAACCAAGGGCGCTTTTAAGACATTGTTTCCCTATATCAGATCGCATCGAAAGAGGTTGGCGCTTGTCTGTACTCTGGTGGTTGCAGTGGTAATTATTGATCTGGCCCAGCCCTTGCTGGTCAAAGAGGCAATTGATCGTTATGTGACAGTTTACCGGCCTGATTCTGGAGCGATTTTGCTTATGGCATTGAGCTATCTGGGGTTAGTGCTTCTGGCTTTTGGACTGACCTATTATCAGGACATTGTTTTGCAACAGATAGGGCTGTCGATTGTTCGTTCCATACGAATTGACCTTTTCAAGCATATTCAGCGTCTTGCCCTGCGTTATTTCGATCAAAATAGTCCTGGTCGTATTATCACCAATGTGGTCAGCGATACCGAAGCGCTCAATAACTTTTTCACCCAGTTTCTGGCCAATACGCTTCGAGGTGTTTTTTCTCTTCTGCTGATCATGTTTTTTATGTTGCGGTTGAACGTTGTCATAGCACTCTATTGCTTTCTTCTGGTTCCGCCAGTTGTGTTTTTAGCCTTCTACTTTCAAAGTAAAATTCGGACAATCAACACCGAAGTTCGTCATAGGCTCGGCGTGCTGATCGGATTTTTAGCTGAGAATCTGAGCGGCATGGCCATTGTCCAGATTTTTCATCAGGAGGAAAAGCAAAGAAAACTTTTGGAGGAGCGTAATAAAGCTCTGCTTGAATGGACTATTCGGGAAAATCGGTGGTTCCTGCTCTTTTTTAATATTACAGAGCTGTTGGGAGACCTGTCGATTGCGGCACTCATCTGGTTTGGTGGTAAAGGGGTGATTGGAGGAACAGTTTCCTTTGGTGTTTTATATGCCTTCGTAGGCTATATCCGCCGTTTTTTTCAGCCGATAAATACGGTATCGCAACAGATGAACACGCTTCAGTCTTCCATCGTCGCCTCAGATCGTATCAGTCGAACTCTCCTGGAAATCCCCGATATCCAGGAAGTTGCAGATGCAGAAGCACCGGAGGTAGCGGGCCTGATTACGCTCGACGGTGTTTCTCTTGCCTATCGTCAGGGTCATCCTGTGCTGAACGATATTCACATGACAATTCGACCCGGAGAGCGTGTTGGTTTTGTTGGCGCTACCGGAGCTGGTAAAACCTCTATTATGAATCTGGTTACCAGGTTTTATGATGTTACCGAAGGTGCTTTGATTATTGATGGAAAGGATATTCGTGAGTGGCCTTTGGACGTCCTTCGCCGTTCAATCGGAATTGTTCAGCAGGATGTAACACTTTTTTCCGGCACTATTATTGATAACATCCGTTTTTTCCAGACTGATATCTCTGAAGAGCGGGTTAAGGAGGCATGCAGGCTGGTGGGAGCTGAACCATTTATTCTTCGCCAGCCACTGGGGTATGAAACCATTCTTTCGGAACGAGCCAGCACCCTTTCCGCGGGCGAACGGCAACTGCTCTCTTTTGCTCGCGTCTTGATATTTGATCCCCGAATCCTGATTCTTGATGAAGCAACGGCAAGCCTTGATTCTCGCACCGAAGAGGTTCTTCAGAAAGCCATTCACCGCGTATCGGCTGGCCGCACACTGCTTGTTATTGCCCATCGTTTGTCCACAGTACAGCAGATGGATACTATTTGTGTCCTGGATAAAGGGAAAATTGTGGAGATAGGCTCTCCTGGTGAACTGATCAGTCAGCAGGGCCACTATTGGCGCCTGCATCAGGCCGGAATAATGCTTGAGGAAATAGCATAGAAATAAAAAAAGGCGGAGGAGTATAATATTAATTGCTTTGCTCTGTAGAGCAATGGTTGCCGAGTTAGCTTTTTTATGGTATGAGATATGCCGTTAAGAGGGGATTTATAAACTCGATTTTCTTCTTTATCTATTGTATACAAAGAAGAGCTGATTTTTTATAATGCATAAAATATTATGCAACACCCGGACATCATTGAGTCTCATGTCACAGAGTTGTTGTTTACACAGATCGAATCAATCGACATATAAATTTTCTTCTTGATGTAGTGGCTGATTAATACAGAACAATTAATAGAGAAGCCGTTTTTTTTGTCAGAAAATCGGCTTTTTGTTTTTCAGAAATATCATTGCACATATATCCGTACTTGGCAGGATCAGATATCAGTTGCACATGTTCATGATATTTATAAGATCGGGGATGAAATGCTTCCAATTGTCCAAAGTAAGGTGGCATAAAAAACGGAACTTCCCACAAGGTTCATAAGTGTTATTCGGAAGATGAGATATTGCCTGTTAATAGTCATAACGGAACAGCTATCAGAGGATTCATAAAGTATTGCTAACAAGGATCATTCAGATGAGTATAAAGCAAGGCAAGCATATTGCCATTTATGGTAAGGGTGGAATTGGAAAATCCACAACAACGTCAAACATCAGTGCAGCACTTGCCAATGCAGGCTATCGGGTTATCCAGATTGGTTGCGACCCCAAGAGCGATTCAACGACAATTCTGCGAGGGGGGAACGATCTTCCAACGGTGCTTGATACACTGCGTGAGCAGAGTAAGGTAAGACTTGAAGATATCTCTGCTGTCGGTTTTGGTGGTGTTCTTTGCATTGAAGCAGGTGGTCCGGTTCCAGGAGTCGGATGTGCCGGTCGAGGAATTAACGCTGCTGTTGAGCAGCTTCAGGAATTGCGCGTTTTTGATGAGTTCAAGCCTGATTTTGTGCTCTACGATGTCCTTGGTGATGTCGTTTGCGGGGGTTTTGCGGTACCTATTCGCGATGGCCTTGCTGATCGTGCTTATGTCGTAAGCTCCTCGGATTTCATGTCAATTTTTGCTGCCAACAACCTTTTTAAGGCAGTTAACAAATATGCCCCTTCTGGCGGAGCGCGTCTTGGCGGCATTATTGCGAACAGCATTCTTGCAGCTTATGCACCGGCGCTCATCGATGATTTTGCCGGTAAAACAGGTACCCATGTAATCGGTTATGTTCCTCGTTCTTTGGTTGTCGCACAGAGTGAATTGTATGGTAAAACTGTCATTGAGGCAGCACCGCAATCCGAACAGGCCCAGGTGTACAGGAACCTGGCTAAATACATCGACGAGAATGAAGACTCGGTGATTCCAAAACCACTCAATTCGCCTGAACTGAAGAAGTGGGCACGAGAGTGGGGTGACAGGATATTTGAGGTCGAAACTGGTGTGGTGCACGAAATGGCATCTATATGATTGATGCTTTAACAGAGTAAAACATCTGAACATAGTATGAGTCCATTACGTGCAAAAGCACCCCGCAGCCGCGAAAAGCGCCTCGATACTCTGGGTGCCTGGTTTGGCCCTGTTTCCGTTGCATCTCAAGAGTTTGCCGGTGATGAAATTGCCCAGCGCATCAGAACCTTTGCTCAAAGCAGCAATGATGATCTGCTTTATGCGTTGCGCATCCTTTCAGGGATACGAAACAGTGTCACTGTTATTCATGGCCCGCGCGGTTGTGCTGCCGCAGGCCTTTATCATACAGCAACCGGCAGCAATACCCGCTGGATTGTTACAGATCTTGATGAGCGCGATACGATCATGGGTGCAGATGGCAAGTTGCGTAAAAGTATTTTGGCATTGTATCATCGATATCAACCGTCTGTTGTATTCATTGTCGGTAATCCCGTGATTGCCATCAATAATGATGACATTCAGTCTGTTGTCGAAGAGTTGCATCAGGAGCTTGAACTTCCGATAGTACCTGTTTATGTGACAGGGTTTTCTTCACAAAATGCTGTTTCCGGTTATGATACGGTGTTACATTCCTTGCTGAAGTATCTCTCGGGAAAGAGTGCGCCAACGAAAAAAAATGAGACGTTCAATCTCCTTTCGGTTGCTGAACATCCGAACGACAGAAAAGAAGCTCTGAATCTTTTGGCTCTCTTTGGTCTCGAATTGAATATTGTTCCTGATGATTCCACGATTGAACTCTTCAGATCTGCAGTTGCCGCAAAAGCCTCTATTCCATTATGTCCTGATGCACCGGAGTACCTCGGTTTAATTTTACAGGAAAAATATGGGGTGCCGCTCATTAAGGTGTCACGGCCTGTAGGCATTGAGGGAACAGGTCGCTGGCTGAAGTCTATTGCGGCCTTTCTTGGAAAGGAGAGTGTCGCCGAAGAACTCCATACACGAAAAGCCGCTGAAACCGCTCGTAAACTGGGTGATTTTTCTCTACAGGGAATCAAGGTCTATATATCATTATCATCTTCAAATGCTTTCAGTGTGCTTGATCTTGTCGAAGAGCTGGGCGGGGAAGTTACAGGCCTTACCATTACACATCTTGACAGATTGCATGTCCGGCATCTTGATGAGCTGACCACAAGGAACCCCTCACTTCAGATTCATGTATCGGATGGTCAGGCATTTGAAGAAGTTTCAATCCTCCGCAAACTCTCCCCTGACCTTTATCTTGGTGATTCAACCCATCTTGGTCAGGTTGCCCGTCTCGGCATTCCAGTGGTCTCCTTAGAGTCGCTGGCTCTTGTCGGTTACAGCGGTGTTGTTCGTCTGGTTCGACGGATCAAAACTGCACTGGCAAACGGCTCTTATGAGCTTGCATTGGCAAAGGCTGCTTCGCCCTATCATGAGGCATGGTTTCGCCGCAGTCACAACTGGCATATCAAGCAGGAGGTCAAATAGTATGTCGCATCATTTGGAAGCATCCCGTAACTCATGCGCCTTGCACGGAGCCTTACAGCTTTTTGAAGCGATAGATGGCGTAGTTCCTGTTATTCACAGCACCTCTGGATGTGGTGTACAGCATTACCTTGGAGTAACACGTTTGTCAGGAGGAAACGATACTTTTGGCAGTCCGCCGGTTTCATCCAGCAATATCACTCAAAAACATGTAGTGTTTGGCGGAGGTTCCCGTTTGCGTGAACAGCTCAAAAACACCGTGAAGGTGGTTCAGGGTGAGCTATATGCTATCGTTACCGGGTGCTCAACTGAAATGGTTGGCGATGATATACCGGCGATGGCCCGGGAGGGGCGTGATCAGGAGTGGCCAGTCATATACACGAATACTCCTGGCTTTGGTGGCGATATCCATCATGGATACCATTTGGCTTTGAAAGCATTGATAGAACAACTGCCGGATATCTTGAAAAGCCGGGAAGAGATTCCTTCTGGACTGGTCAATATCTGGGGCATTATTCCGAATCAGGATCCCTTCTGGCGGGGCAACCTCCAGGAGCTGGGGCGTCTGTTGGAAGGAATTGGCTTAGTTCCAAATCTGCTTTTGGGAAATGGTCAGAATGTTGCTTCATGGCAACAGGTGCCCGGAGCACTCCTTAATCTGTTTATCTCTCCCTGGGGAGAGTTTCCTGCGCGACTGCTGGAAGAGCGCTATGCCACTCCTTCGATTATCTGCGAAGGAGTGCCGGTTGGCAATGCTGCATCGATATTGCTTCGTCGTCTGACTGATCGACTGGAGCTTGACCCGATTCGGACAGAGGAGTTTATCACCCGGGAGGAATCACGTCTGAATCAGCAGTTTGCCCGTTTGGCCGACAGCTATTACCGTGCAGGTTTTCAGCGTGAATTTGCGTTGGTTGGCGAAAGTGCGCAGGTGATTGGCATAGGGGAGTTTCTTGTCAATAGTTTCGGCATGTTGCCACGTACGCTGGTTATTACTGATAATCCTTCTGAATCGATACAGGAGGCGCTGGATAGTCGTCTTATGGCGATTCTTCCCGGGTACTGCACCGATGTGCTATTCAGTGAAGATCAATCCGAGATCCATGATGTTGTCAGGGCCGGGCAGCCTGGAATCATTTTGGGAAGCAGCCTCGAGCAGGAGGTGGCTGTTGAGTTGGGAGTTCCTTTTCTTGCACTCTCTTTTCCTCTGTTTGATCGTATCGTGCTTGAACGTGCTTATGCTGGCTACCGTGGAGCAGCTGCTCTGCTTGAGGATCTGGGAAGTGCCATGCTTGCCGGCAGTAAATACATAAATGAAGCCTCATAATGGAGTGGGTATGGATATCATAAAAGCAAAAGAGCTGCACAAGACATTCAAGCTTAAGCACGGTCAAGAGGTAAACAATAACGGCGTCATTGCAAATGAAATTGAGGTTCTGAGCGGTTTTGACCTGAATATAAAAAAATGTGAATTTCTGGTACTTGTAGGTCCGAGCGGAAGTGGAAAATCAGTATTTCTTGATTTGGTTGGCGGGTTAAGTACTCCTACGAGAGGGGTCGTCTATCTTGACGGCAAACCTGTAGAAGCGCCAAGTGCGAAAACAGGGTATGTGTTTCAGCAGTATGCGCTTTTTCCATGGCGAACCGCTCTGTCGAATATTGAATTCGGGCTTGAATCACGAGGGGTTGATAAAGAGGAGCGGGTTAAGGTTGCCCGAGAGTTGCTTTCCCTGTTTGGCCTTTCTGATTTTGAAGACAGATTTCCTTACCAGCTATCGGGTGGGATGCAGCAAAGGGTTGCCATAGCTCGGGCACTTGCCACCAGACCGGAAGTGTTGCTGATGGATGAGCCCTTTGCGGCTCTCGACGCCCAAACGAGGGAAATTCTCCAGAACGAACTCATTCGGATTTGGGAGGGTACCAAAACCACGGTAATCTTTGTAACCCACAGCATTGATGAGGCGGTATTTCTTGCAGACAGAGTTGCAGTTGTTACTGCACGTCCCGGCAGGATAAAAGAAATAATCGACATAGATCTTCCAAGACCAAGAAACGGTGATGTCAGGTCAAGCAGTGAGTTTGCGGCTAACCGACATAAGGTTTGGGGTGCGCTCAAGGCTGAAGTAAATAAAGCTCAACAGGACTGGAAACTTGCTCCGGTATTTGCCGAGTA
>JABDHK010000047.1 GCA_012972835.1 Chlorobiaceae bacterium
CGGGTCAGAAGATTGATGATGGTGGTTTTTCCGGCACCTGTCGGGCCAACCAAAGCAATGGTTTTGCCAGGTGCAGCATCGAATGTCATATCTTTGACCACAGACATACCCTTCTGATAGCCAAAATCCACATGATCGAAACGTATTGTTCCGGGAATAGTTGATGGTAGTGTTTCAACGGTTGTATCAACTTCCGATGGGATATCAAGAATTTCAAATATTCTTTCGCTCCCTGCAAGCGCTGCCTGAATGATGTTATACATATTCGCAAGCTGGCGAAGGGGCTGAATAAAATTCTGTCCATAGATAATAAATGTTGCAATAACCCCGACAGTAACCATGCCTTTGAGTGCTATCCATCCACCAACGAAAGCAATAACAATGACAAAAAGGTTCCCAAGAACGTTAGTTAACGGCATGAGCATCATTGCGTAACTGTTAGCATAGACTGCAGCCTTAAAAACCTTATCATTCTGACTGTGAAACCGCTCAATCACCTCTTCATTACGCCTGAATGCCTTGATCACTTTCAGACCACTGATAGACTCTTCCATGACACCATACATTTCACCAAGCTGTTTTTGAAGCTCACGGAACCCTTTGCGTGTATTACGTGCAATAAACTGAGTAAACCAGAACATGACTGGAATAACAAGCAGTGCGCTTAAAGCCAGCCAGAAGTTCAGCAGAAACATAGCCACCATGATGCCAATCAAAGAAAGAACACTGGCAACCAGGGAGGTAACATTCTGGGAGATCGCCTGATTGATTGCATCAGTATCGTTCGTCAGCCTGCTCATCAAACTCCCCGGCGAATTATGATCAAAATAACTGACAGGTAAGGTTTGTATGTGCGTAAAGAGATCTCCGCTCAACTGCCTGAGTGCAGTTTGAGAGACCTTTGCCATAATCCAGCCCGAAATCAACTGAAACAGGTTACAGATCAGATACACCAAAAGCATCAGCAACGCTATTCTTTCAAGCCCTGCAATATCTTTTTTGACCATGAAGCGATCTATTGCAAGCCCGATAAGGTAAGGTCCGGTCAAGCCGAGCAGAGAATAGAGAACCACTAACAAGGCAACTCCGATCAATTTCGATCTGAAAGGAGAGAGATATCGAAGCAATCGATGAACAGCGGCAGTTGAGTTTTTCGGCTTTTCAATTCTTCCGGGTTGAACGGCATTACCGATCCCTATATGTTTGTGGTTGTCTTGCCCATTAGTCTGGTAACGACTCATGATAACACCTCTCTCGTCAATAACGCACTGACGTTATCGGATGACGTATCACAACCCAACTGTGAATCGTAAATTTCGCGGTATACTTTACAACTCTCGATAAGCAGAGCATGTCGGCCTTCTCCAACAATGCGACCTTTGTCAAGCACCATGATCTTGTCGGCGTTCAGTACAGAACTTATGCGCTGAGCGACAACAATCATTGTGCATTTTCTACTATTGGAATGCAGTGCATCCTGTATTTTAGTTTCAGTGTCAATATCAACCGCGCTTGTGCTATCATCAAAAATCAAAATTTTACGGAATGCAAGCAACGCCCGAGCAATTGCAATACGCTGTTTTTGACCTCCAGAAAGATTTACACCACGTTCTTCAACTCTGGTATCGTATCCATGCTGCAAGTCGAAAATAAACTCATGAGCCTGGGCAGCTTTTGCTGATTCAATCACTTGTTCATGACTTGCATTGGGTACGCCATATCTAATATTGTCAAGGATAGTACCTGAAAACAGAATAGTTTCCTGGGGAACAATTGAAATTTTACGAAGCAGGGAGTCCTGTGTTACCTCTCTGATATCAATCCCATCAATCAGAATCCTGCCTGAAGAAACATCATAAAACCGTGGAATGAGGTTAACCAGCGTGGACTTACCTGCTCCTGTTGCACCGAGAATGGCGAGAGTTTTCAACGGTTCAACGACAAAACTGATATCATCCAGAAGAAGAGCATCGGTTGCATTTCTATAACGGAAAGAAACATTTTCGAAAACAATTCTTCCCGGCGTATGTTCGTTCATATCTTTTGCAACAGCATCGTCCTGAATATCCGGAATAATATCAAGCACTTCAACGACGCGCTTTGATGATGCGATACCGGCGGCCCAAACATTGGTCAAATTTGCCATAAAGATCATTGGAGCCATGGTTGTAAGCAAATAATTCGTAAACGCTACAACCTGCCCAATCGTAAGCTCGCCACGAATAGCATTGAACCCACCAACCCAGATCACGAGAACCATACCAGTGTTAATACACATCGTCAACATCGGCGGCATACTGGCCATAAATTTCATAACGCTGATAGAGTCACTTGTAAACGCCTGATTAGCCTTATTAAACCGCAAGAACTCAAAGTCCGCCCTTACAAAAGCCTTGATCAACCGAATACCTGCAATATTTTCCTGCAACACTGTATTGAGGCGATCGAGCTGCTGCTGGACAGAACGCCACAAGGGCTCCATTTTCACCACAAAAAATATTATAACCACAGAGGTTATTAGAAGTAACGGAAGCATAGCGAGTGTGAGAGCAATACTTGTTCTAATCATCAGAACAAGACTGCCGATCAACAGTAAAAAGGAGCGTGTACCAATCCTCAACGAAAACTGAGCAACACGCTGCACAGCTGAAATATCACTGGAAAGACGAACCATAAGCTGGCCAGTATTAAGGCGGTCAATATTGCCGAAAGAAAAGGATTGCATTTTCAGAAACAACGCTTCACGAATATCACGAGCCACACTTTCACCGATTCTAACCGATAAAATATGTGAACTGACCGCAAAAAGAACACTAATCAAGGTAATGCCAAGCATAAGCATCCCTGTATTAATAACCACCTGCAGGTTGTGCTGGTGGATGCCCTGATCGATGATTTTCTGAACTAAACGGGGAATTGAGAGATCCATACCCACAACTGCAGTAAGCAACACAAGAGAGGCTAACGATTGTTTCCAATAAGGTTTTACGTAAGCACTAAGTCTGAAAATATTCTCCATACCTCTCGTATTCCAGATGGTTATCAATGAATAAGCAGCAACAAGGATATGTAAGTGACGACGCCCCCCCCCACAGTAAAATAGTGCAGGGTATTTGATCAATTGTATCGTCAGGGTTACGAAATAATGCTTCAGGAATTTACCCTCAGCAAGTAATGATGTGCTTTGCAGATTTCATGGCGTAATGTCAAATAGCATAAGCAAAGGGATATTCCGTTCCAAGATGGAACTCTTTCAATATCTCTGCTTTTATCTGCATGAACTCACTACTTGCCCTGTCGCGAGGCCTTGATGATGGCACGTCAATTATTTTTTTGATAACTCCTGGACGGGAAGACATTATAACCACTTTGTCACTCAGGTATATCGCTTCATCTACATCATGCGTAACCATGACCATGGTAATCTTTTCAAGAAGCCATAACCGCTCAAGTTCTTTTTGCATATGTATTCTGGTGAGAGCATCCAGCGATCCGAGAGGTTCGTCCAGCAGAAGTATTTCAGGTTTGTTCGCCAAAGCTCTGGCGATAGCAACCCGCTGGGCCATTCCTCCTGAAAGTTGAGAAGGATAAGCGCTCTCAAATCCGCTGAGACCAACCAGCTTAATATGTTCGTCTACAACAAGTTTCTTTGCCTTGCGGTTAAGCTTGTCGAGACCGAACGCAACATTCTCTTCAACCGTTAGCCAGGGAAGAAGCCGATGATCCTGAAATACAATTCCACGGTTTGACCCAGGGCCCTCTATCCGTTCACCATCCATCAAGGCTTCACCCTCATAATTTGTATCAAGACCTAACATGATGCGAAGCAGGGTTGTCTTTCCGCAACCACTGCCACCAATAATTGATATAAAAGCCCCTGCAGGAAATTTTATGTTGATATTATTCAGTATCGGCAAAAGATTATTATCAACTTTAAAGCTTTTGCTGAGGTTTTTGATCTCAAGAGTACCTTTCTCGACTGACATTGTAATCTTCCTTGAATTTAAGTTTCATTGCCAATCGCTCTTCCTCGATCAACGATTCTGGCGAACTTTTCGATTATTATCGTCATAACAAACCCAAGCAGCCCTACCGTTAAAATTCCGGTAATAACCAATGGCATATTAAATCTTTGACGTCCCATCTGAATCTGTGTACCAATACCAAATTCTGTTTGTATGAATATTTCAGCTGCCATCAAAATCGCCCACGACATTCCAAGGCTTAGAGTCAAGCCAGTTATGATGGAAGGCAACGCAGCTGGCAGAATAATTCGCCTGATCAGTTTAAACCGATTGTACCCATAGACGGAAGCAAGCTCAAGGTACTCCCTCGGCACACTCCGTACTCCATCAAAAGTATTGAGGGTTATCGGATAAAAGGCAGCAATGGATATAATCAGTATTCGAGGCAGTTCGGTCATTCCAAACCACATGACAATTAATGGAATCCAGCCTATCATAGGCACTTGTCGTACAGTATGAAAAGAGGGAGCAAAAATCTTTTCTGCAGTTCTTGACAATCCCATAAGCAAGCCAAACAAAAAACCAGTTGACGAGCCAATCAAAAAACCAATCATGACCCGTTTTAAGCTGGCGCTGATATTGAGAAAGAACGTCTGTTCGGTCAAAAGAATCTGGAATGTCTTCAGAACCTTGTTTGGTGAGGGGACAACCGCTGAAGAGGCATACCCTGCAGAAGAGATAAATTGCCATACAAGGAGCAGCACAATGGGAAAAATAAAACTGCTGAGTCTGGCTTTAGTTTGCTTGATGATCAGCTTCTTCTTCATAATGTTCTCCCGTCAAAGGCTATTCGCCAGCTTAACAACCGTTTTTCGATGATGAGCAGCAATGAATTCATGACAAGACCGATAGCTCCAATAACTATCAGTCCGACCATAACAATATCTATCTGGAACAACTGTCGACCCCAGGTCATCATATAACCAAGCCCTGCATCAGCACCAAAAAGCTCAGCTCCAACAACAAACATCCAGGACAACCCGAGGCTGAGACGAATACCAGTAATAATTGAAGGTAAAGCGCTCGGAATGACAACCTTTGTCAAATAACTAAACCTTCTGTAATCGAACACCCAGGCTAATTCCTGATATTTTTTAGGCACACCACTTACCCCTTGATAGGTATTAAAAAGCATTGGGTAAAACGCTCCGATGGCTACAAACACAACTTTTGCAAGTTCATCAATACCAAACAACAATATGATCAAAGGCATCCATGCAAACTCCGGAACCTGCTGGAGTGCCTTTATCAATGGCTTCAAAACTCTATTCATAAAGGGCGACAACCCAGTTACAACTCCGAGTATGAACCCTAAAGAGCCTCCAACAAGAAAACCTGTTATGACTCTTTGCAGGCTGGCAAGAATATTATTTGTCAAGTCACCTGAACTGGCCAATTCAATAAAGGTGCTGACCAACGTTAAAGGAGGGATCAGAATAAGTTCTGAAAATAAATGCAAAGAGAGTACACTCTGCCATAGGGTCAGCACCAGAAGAGGAACAATGAGTGCCAAAAGTTTATCCCTCAACGCAAACCGGTGTAAAAGATTTTTGATCATTGCCTTAAGCCTTAAATAACCGGATTTTAATTTCTAAATAATTTCATGTCACTTTGGAAGCTATAGCCTGGAAGAACCCTCTTAGAGTGTCTTCCCTGCTATGTTTACTAACTGAGCTACACCATTTCTATAAATGCCTCAACGCGGTTCGTTGACTGTTCAGTAGCCTCTGATCTTCCTAATTCCCCGACTTCAACAAATGTTGTCACCACACCAGCTTTCTCTTTGACGATATCTGAAATCATGCGCGCTACTCCACTCTGGTAGTTGCATCCCCACTGGTACATGAAAATAACACCGTCTGCACGCGAACGCTTTACCTGATCCGCTGTCCATTCAGCCCTTTTCTCTGTGCGCTGTTCATAGGGATAAGCCAGCATTGATTTGGCAATATTGAGATAAGGATCACCCTCTTCTTCAACAGGCACTGAAATGCAGCTCCAACTGTCATCACGTCCAACAAAAATGGCTCCTGCTGTCTGGGCATGATGAGCATTCGGACCAACGCAAGAGCCACAGATATAAAGACGCTTGGCATGATCAGGAACACCAAAGCCTTTGACGTTATTGCGTACCCGCTCTTCAATCTCAATTTTGCTCTGTTCGAGCAGATCGACTGCCGCAACAGGGTCACCGACGAAATCATTGGCAAGAAATGCAATGCCAAAAAAGTCTGTACTGTTCGTAGGCGGATTTTCGGCATCCCACCAAAGTTCGGCAATTTCGGTAGCAATCCTGCGTCCCCGGTTCTCCAGTTTAATTTCATTAAAAATCACCTCATCAGTGATTGTTCTGCCGGAAAGCGCCGCAATCTTTGCAATAAGTTCACGCAATTCGGTCGCAATGTACTCTGCCGCCCATGGCTTGTTTTCATGATCGACAGGATAATCAACAAGGTATCGAGGAATATCATGTTCTCTGTTACGATGGGTTTCAACCAGAAATGACATATCCGAACAGCGAAGGCAGAGAAAGGGCGCGATAAGGTCTATTGGCACCACTTTATTATCAATGGCAGCATGTGCTGCAATCTGATTGCAGGCATCAATACTGATTTTGCGCCTTCCTGATTCCAGAATATTGAGCCCCAGTGTTTCTGATTGACGAAGCGAAAGTCCTTCATGCATATTACGAGCCCATTGCATGACTAATCCCGGCCTCACAGGAATCCCTCCTGCAGCATAATAAGCATCCATGGCCTGACCTCCCTGAACAAGAACCGTGGGCGTACCAGCCGCATGCTCTTTCATTACCCTATCTTTCAACGTAAGCGTCAAATACCCCCTTTTAATACCCGATAAAAAATGTACGTCATCTGAAAAACGCCCCATGTTATTGGCCCCTGCATCAAAAGCGTACGGAAATCGCTTAGGTGCCTCTTTAGTCATAAACTCCCAGATCTCGGCAGAACTGACCGTGGTGCCATCCTTGAACTTCAGGCCGGGTGTTGCTATAAATTTTTCTTTTATCGATTCAGGATATGAGAATGGTGCAGTGATTGCCATAATATTTCTCTCAGTTATATTTATACAAGTTCGGCAATTTCTTTTTTGCTCTTGATCATTTCAATAAACGCTTCGACCCTTGTGCGAATGGCTTCAAAATCTGATCCTGAGTATTCTGTATGAATCTCCAGAAATGGAATATTGCCAAGAACATCCTTGGTTTCTCCGGCTTTAAAGGTAAAGGCATCGCAATAGCGAAGCGTGTGATAGACCACACCATCCGCCTTAAACTCTTTTATCTGATGTTTCAAATTTGCAAGCCTGCCGTCACTTTTAAGATCGAGATATGGTAAAGAACCATGCGGTACCCTATCGATATAGGCATCAGCCACGCCATAGGGTGTTGGCTCTTTTATGTTCAGGTTTAGGAAGAAATTAAGTCCCGACCACAAGTCATCGCCAACTATCCTGCCACCTAATTGCTCTATGATATCAATAAGCTTTGTATCACCAGGCGGAATAAGACTGCCAGAAAGGAATATCCTCGCTTCAACCTCCCGAGTTCCGCTTTCTTCAGAAAGATTCGCTTCAACTTCCTGAATGAGTTCCTGTAACAGTTCCAGATACCTCTCCCTGTCAAGGTTATAACCAGCATTGATAACACTGGCAACCTGGCGCCAACTCAACAAACTATTATCAAGACTTTGATAACGGTAAAGAGTCTTGATCGCTTCCCTGATTCCGTCATAGATCTTTATTGCCTCCTCCAGCCTCGACTGTTCCAGACTAACTCCGGCAAAGAGTTCAAGTTTCTTGGTAAAAAACTCAACTTCTTTCCGGAAATATTCATGACCCTCTTTTGTGGCAAAATTTCTTGGGACTCCCAAAACAACTGTGTTATAGTCAAAATAGAAGTTGATGAGTTCTTCCAGTCGATAGAGCTGAATGCAGGTTGCGTCAATAGCTACAAGATCAAGCTGCTTTATGTATGGATCTGTTTTCTCTGCAAACTGGCCCAGTACCTGACGAACAAAAACACAATTCTTTGTGGAAATATGTCTCGCTCCTACCTCTACCAGCCTTCCGTCGCCTCCCTGCCCTATTCTGATCGGAATCAAGCCAAGTGCATAGATGATCTCTTCAGGAATGTTATAGGCTAACCAGCCAACTATCTTCTTCCCTTGTTTTCGCAGTTGCTCAAGCTCAGCAGGACGGCTTTCGAGGGCTGCCGTAATCTTTTCAAGTGTTTTTAGGCCCATAGTCCCTCCTTCCTGGCGAAGTTACGGGCAATAACAGCCGCACCAAGAGCGCCGATAAGCTGTGGATCAATTTCCGGCTTGACAATGTTGACTTTTAGAGCCTGTTCAATTGCGGTTTTCATACCACTGTTCTTTGCCACTCCGCCTGAAAAAAACACATCGCTTTCAATACCTACTCTTGAAAACAATCCTGCAATACGATTAGCTATAGAGTGGTGTATCCCGTTCAGAATATTTTCAGGTCTTTCACCTCTCGCTACCAGAGAGATTGTTTCAGACTCTGCAAAAACTGTGCAGGTGCTGCTCATCGGCACAGTATCGGTTGCCGACAGAGCGATGGATCCAAGATCCTCAAGCTTTACCTTAAAAACGCCGGCCATCACTTCAAGAAAACGTCCTGTACCTGCTGCGCATTTATCATTCATAGCGAAATCAACTACCGATCCATCCGGATCTATCCGAATGGCTTTGCAATCCTGACCGCCCATATCAATGATCGTACGAACGGTAGGGTGCAGGTAGTTGGTACCTTTGGCATGGCAGGTAATTTCCGTAACGGCTTTGTTGGCATAAGGCGCAGAGACACGGCCGTAACCGGTTCCTACGATATAGATCAGATCTTCCTTTTTTAGTCCGGCCGTTTCCAGAGCAAGGTTCAAGGCACTCAACCCGCTTTCAACAGAGTTGACTCCACTCGGCACCAGTCCGGTGGCAAATATTTCCCCATCTTTCAGAATCACTGATTTTGCTGCCAGCGAACCCACATCAACTCCAGCAAAATAATTTCCACTTATCGACATCGCATGCTCCAATTGTTAAAGATTGTTATTAAAGTGTAAAAGAGAAATTCTGTCACGCATTAAAAGGGCGATATGAGTGAGATCGCCCTTTTTTGCTATGCTATTATAAAAGAGCCGCACTCCAACTCTTTATTTTTCCCAGTAGTTTTGCAGACCAAGCTCTTTCAAAACCGCTTCGGAATAACTTTTGTCAAACAAAGTATCAAGATTAAATTTTCTCCTGATAATGCCGTGCGCCAAAGCAAAGTCCTCGATTTCAAGATATTTTTTCTCGACACTTGCTGTGATCTGTGGGTTATACTTCTTTTTCAGATCCTGATCTGCGATATCATCTTTCGAATTTTTATATGAAGAGCCGGTTTTAAGGCCTAAAATCAGCTGTTTCTCCCGATTCTGCTCCTGAGAGGCCCAATACTGTCCTTTTATGAACACCTTGACCACTCTCTTGGTAATCTCAGGATACTTTTTAGCAAAACTCTCTGAAACAAGCAGACCACCCGGGCTGGATTGATATTGAGGGGCTTTACGAGTGTCGTAGAGCAATTTTGCTATTCCCTGATCAACAACAGGACGGTCAGCACTGCTGGCGATAGCATCAACACCGTTCGTTGCCAAAGCATTATTGGCATCACCAGCGTTCAAATTCACCAGCTTCACATCCTTCTCCTTCAAGCCAACACCATCAAGAATTCTGTCGAGACCGAGATGGATATAGGTGCCTTTATTAACACCTATTCTCTTCCCTTTAAGATCTTTGAGCGTTTTAATGCCAGAAGCTGGATTGACCTGGATGTAGGTATTGCTTCCTCCTCCAGAGGCAAGAATGTATTTAACCTTCAACCCTCCAGACTTTCCAACGACAACAACCAGATCACCAACGCTACCAAAATCATCGAGGCCTGAGGCAATTGCTTCATTAACAGCCGGTCCCGCACCGGTGAAATAGGATAGTTCAATCTTTATCCCATCCTTTGCAAACTCCTTTTCCAGCAGCCCATACTCATTGACATACCCCAACGGACCTGATGTATAGGGCTTTCCATAAGCATTGCCAACCAAGCCAAACCGTATGACGCTTGGTTTATCGGAAGCCTGGGCTGAAACGCTCATAAACAGCAGGCTCACTATGGGTAAAAGTTTTATCCAATGTTTCATTTTTTCTCCTTTTAAGTTTTTTTTCAATCAATTAGAATCCATACTGGAATTGCAGAATGAAATCATTCTCTTTTACTTTTGTGAGTTTATTATCACTTACCGTATAGTTCATCTGGAGTTTCGTTGTTTGAGCAAAGAAAAAGTTGAACCCGGCAGTAAGTACCGTTGTGTCATTACCTGCCACTGCCGTATTAGGATCCCAATGATCAAAACGAAGAAAAGGCTGGTAAGTCTTAGGCCACCAGTCGTCTGAACGAGACTGGGAGCGATAATCTTTTTGAAACTGCTCACCCCATTCATAGAACAGAGTCAGGGTATATCCACTGCTTTGGGTTGTTGTCGTAACAGCTGTAGCATAAGAGTTGCTTGCGGAAAGAGCCTGCTCATCTCTGCCTACAACATATTCTGCAGTAAACCCTATTGGGGAGGCAACATACGAGATATCTCCACCGTAGCGTACCTTTGAGGCTTTACCGATCCCACCAGAGATAAATTGTGTTGGATTACCTATCACGGCAAGATCCTGTTTGCCGGTGGAGAATGAGCTACCAATGGTCAAACCGCGAAAGTCAGAATTATATTCAACCGGTGCATTGAAATTTACCCTGGCCGCAAAGTCCTTACCACTATTGTTCTCAAGCTGGTTTGGACCTGTACCGTTAAAAACACCCAAAGCATATTCAATCGTTGGAGTACGAAGATTATATCCCAAATCGACGACAGGTAATAGATCACCCTTTAGCTGCACACCAATATCCCTTGCCGAGAGGTTAAGCCCGGTTGGACCAGAGAAGGTTGCAAGATTGATCGCGGGCTGTTTGTCTTCAGTTGCCTGAGGCTCAACACCAAACGGCCTTTTCTGTTGTCCAAGCTGGATATACAAATAAGGCTGATCAATACTCAAAGAGGGCAAAATAGAATACTTAATATATGCATCAGTTGGCTGGAAGGTAGCAGCAGCAATTGACGTGGTATAAGTAGAGCCTGTCGTCGTTTTAGTTGGATTAACATTCCCTGCGGCAGAGAGGCCTACGGCATAATCAATATTTTTACCCTCTTCATAATCTTTTTTCAAATTTCCCGAAAGAGAAAGAATCGCAGAATTGAAACTAAAACCCGGAGTGAGGTTATATGGTGTCGTATTCTGCCATGTTGTTGCAGAATAACGATTCTGCAGGGTGCCTCCGATCAACAGCGCACGGTTGGTATTGGCGATCGTCCTGGTAAGCTGGCGAGTCAACTGATCATTCAAAACAGCTATCTCAGACCTGACACCCTGAAGCTCGGATCTCGTTATCGGCGTCTCGTCTTCTTTCGTCGAAGCGGTGTTTGCAGGGGCCTCAGGATCGACGGCATCTCCAGGTGCTGCCACTTCTGGCGCTGTCACCTCTGGCGATTCCACTTCTGGTGTCGGGGCTGCATAAAGATTAGGAATACCAATCAGTAACCCTCCGAGAACAAGCATTGTCAACTTTATTTTACTCATACTTTATCCTTTGTATTGTTTCAATTGAATATTGGGTGAGAATTTTCTCAAAAAAAAAGCCGATTCCTTGACAAAAAGAATCGACATCCATAAAACCGTTATTTGTACACTACAAATTAATTCTGGATGAAATTTTTTATCTCTTCATAACATCGCTGGCAACAACAACAAGAGATATATGACTTTTTCTTACTCATATTTTTTTATTAACATTTCACTTGATTAATAATTTCATTTAAAACAAAAAAAATAAAAGCCGACTTTATTAACATAAAAAATCGGCTTTTTTATAACACTTGCTTTTACCAACAAGGACTACCTTTCGCCATAAGATTTCATGTAATAATGCTCTTGCAAACAACAACATATATTTGATCTTAAATAATATTTCATAATAAGTTGATTACATTTTGCAGAAATTAAAAAATACCCGAAAGATAGTATACAATAAACAAGCTTCAAGATATTTTATATTGCATATTAGAAATAACCTCTGTTAATTTTAAGCCTTTAAATATCGGCAATAACCTAATCTTTGTAAATCCCGATTTAACGGGATATTGCATACCATAAATAGGTTAACTAATCAAGCCTGATTACCGTTTATGCGGCTTCCTCTTGAACCGATTCCGATTTTATCCTGATCATCTCCACAAATGCCTCCACCCTTGTTTTCATTGCTTCATAATCGGATCCGGCATATTCTGTATGAATCTCCAGCAGTGGAATGCCGGACTTGGCTAGTACATTTTTAGTCTCCTTGGCCTTAAAGGTAAACGGATCACAGTAGCGAAGAGTGTGGTAGATGACACCTTGAGCCTTAGACTGGCTCAAAAGCTCATGCAGCTTTTTCAATCGCCGATCGCTTTCCAGATTGAGGTATGGCAAGGCAGCGTGGGGTGTACGATTCAAGTAGCCAAGGGCAACTCCTGCAGGCGAGATCTCTTTGATATCAAGGTCAAGATGCGGAAGAATCCCTGACCAGAGATCATCTCCAACAATCCGTCCTCCTACTGAGTTAATGATGCTGATCAGTTTACGGTCTCCCCGAGGAATCAAACTGCCTGAAATAAAGATTCTGCTGTCGCCATCATCTGATTCTATAACCGGATTGTGATGACGTTCCTTCAGCTCTGCAAGTGTCTGATGCAGTAAAGAGAGGTACTCATGTTTGTCAAGCAGCTCACCAGCCTGGATAAGATCGTACACCTCTTCCCATGAGATCACATTATCTTTTGCTGCCTGAAAGGTATAGATGCTTTTCAGAGTCTTGCGGATGTCGTTATATAATGCAACTGATTCAGCCAACCGGGCAGGATCAAGAGCTATCCCGGCCCGCTCTTCGAGCAGACGGGTAAATTCATTGGCCTCATGAACAAAGTATGTCTTGGCATCATCTTCGGCAAAGTTGCGAGGCACAGCGAGAACAACTACATCTTTTTTGAAAAAGTACTCGATAACTTCAGCCGCCCGATAGTTCTGCAGGCAGGTGGCATCAAAAGCCAAAAAATCAGTTTGCTGAATATAGGGATCCTCATTTTCAGCAAAAGCTCCAACAATTTCACGAATAAACACACAGGTCTTGCTGGAAGCGTATCTCGCGCCAACTTCTACAAGTCGGTCATCTCCTCCAACTGCAATTCTTACCGGTATGAACCCAAGAGCATGGATAATTTCCTCAGGAACATTATAGCCCGTCCAACCCACTACCTTCTGACCTTTTTTGCGAGCTTCCCTCAACTCCTCAGGACGTTCTTCAAGGCGTTTTCTAACTATTTCCAGTGTCTTGATAGACATAATGCAGTTCCTCTCTGTTTTAGATTAGTAGTGATAGTTTCAATCTTAGAGCATTTCAATGAAAGCATTGACACGATTCTGTTCCTGCTCGTCCCGCAATCCATGAAGGTCGCGTTCATGGATATAGGTCGGTATCCCAGTCTCTCGTTTGATGAAGTCAACAATTGGCCGGGAGATAGCTGCCTGGGTATTGCAGCCCCAGTTATGAATAAAAATAACACCGTCTGCTCTGGATTTTTTGATTTGCTCAATCGTCCATTGCGCTCTTTTTTCAATGCTTTGTTCGTATGGGTACTCAAGAGTGGCTTTGGCAAGGTTGTAATAGGGATCACCCTCTTCTTCCACAATCGAGGTGCAATGGCTCCATTGATCATCCTTCCCAACCACAATGGCCCCGGCATCTTCACTTCTGGATTCGTTTATACCTACACAAGAGCCAAGAATGAATAACCTTTTTGGATTATCAGTGACGGCATGTCCTTTGACTCCATTTTTTACTCGCTCAGCAATAATATTTTTTGCCTCTTTAAGGACGCTTAAGGATGCCTGAACGTCGCCATGCATGTCGAGATTGGCGAGTGCCACAAGAGAGTTTCTATCATCACTGTTGGTTGGAGGAATATCTGTTGACCACCACAAGTCTGCCAGTTCATTTCCAAGCCTTCGCCCTTCGTTGTGCAACTTTATTGCCCTCAACAGGTCATATTCTGTGGTAGTTTTCCCTCTGACTTCGTCCAAAGTTTTAACTAATTTTCTCAGATTCTGTGCAAAATACTCTATAGCCCAAGGTTTATCGGCCTGATGCCGCATAGGGTAATCAACATTGATCAGTTTTACATCTTTATTGGGGCCATGCCGATGAGCTTCGACTCCATAGGAAACATCTGAACAGCGAAGAACCGTATAGGGAGCAATAACATCGATAGGCAAATCCCCGACTTGAACATGCTCATACCCCCCTGTTTGACAGGCCTCAAAACTCATATCGTGAAAGGCACTCTCTTTCGATTGTTTGCGCCTCAGAACAGATTTATAGATATCATTACCATGCTCCCTGCCATGGTACCATTGGCCAACAAGAAAAGGTCTGAGTGCAATAGTGTCTGCAGCAGTATAAGGGTCAACCGCTTGTCCGCCCTGAATAAACGCAATGGTTTTCCCACTCTCTTTTGCCTTTTCCATACGCGCACTAAACGTCAGACTTAAATAGTGGGTCTTCAGAGAAGTAGATAATGTTTCATCCCTGCTGTCACGATTACCTTGAGAAAGATTAATTTCATAGGTGCCTGGATATTTCACAGGACCTTCGACGGTCAAATAGTCCCAAATCTCTTCGGGGGTTACAACACTTCCATCGTTAAACGTAATGTTATCACTCTCCAGAAACTTATCCTTATTTTCTTCTGAATATCTGAATAGTTTTTTACCCATTTGCGCGCCCCTCCCTGATAAATGTTTTTGTCATTTTAATTCTCAATCTTATAGCATTTCAATGAACGCATTGACGCGATTCTGTTCCTGCTCATCCCGTAATCCGTGAAGATCGCGTTCATGGATATAGGTCGGTATCCCTGTCTCCCGTTTAATGATGTCGACTATTGGCCGGGAGATAGCTGCCTGGGTATTGCAGCCCCAGTTATGAATAAAAATAACGCCATCTGCCCTGGATTTTTTGATCTGTTCAATCGTCCATTGCGCTCTTTTTTCTATACCCTGCTCGTAGGGATATTCAAGAGTGGTCTTTGCAAGATTGTAATATGGATCACCCTCTTCTTCAACCAGTGATGAGCAATGGCTCCACTGATCATCGCGACCAACAACAATCGCACCGGCATCCTCACTTCTGGAACCATTTATGCCTACACATGAACCAAGAATGAACAATCGTTTGGGATTATCAATAACGGCATGTCCTTTAACTCCATTCTTGACCCGTTCAGCAATAAATTTTTTAGCCTCTTTGAGGACGCTTAACGATGCTTGAACATCCCCATGAGTCTCCAGATTTCCAAGCGAAACAAGTGAAGCCCTGTCATCGCTGTTTGTTGGTGGAATATCTGCAGACCACCACAATTCTGCCAATTCAGTGCCGAGTCTTCGCCCTTCGTTGTGCAACTTTATTGCCTGCAACAAGTCACCTTCAGTGGTTGTTCTTCCTGTGACTTCATCAAGTGTTTGAACCAATCTTCTTAAATTTTTGGCAAAATACTCTATAGCCCAAGGCTTGTCTGCCTGATTCCGCAAAGGGAAATCAACATTCAACAGTTTAACATCTTTGTTGGGGCCATGTCGGTGGGCCTCAACCCCATAGGAAACATCTGAACAGCGAAGAACCGTATAGGGAGCAATAACGTCAATTCGTAAATTGCCAGCTTGAACATGCTCATACCCGCCTGTTTGACAGGCTTCAAAACTCATATCGTGAAAGGCTTTTTCTTTCGATTTTTTCCGTCTTAAATTCTCCTTGTTAATATCGTTTCCGTACTCAAGACCGTTGTTCCATTGGTTAACAAGACCAGGCCTCAGTGCAATTGTATCTGCTGCGGTATAGGGGTCGACCGCTTGTCCGCCTTGGATAAAGGCAATACTTTTGCCATTGTCTTTTGCCCTCTCCATCCGCGCACTAAAGGTTAGACCAAGATAGCGGGTCTTCAGTGAGGTAGGCAGTGTCTCATCCCGGCTACCACGATTACCTTGATAAAGATTAATTTCAAAGGCACTCGGGTATTTCACAGGAGCTTCAACAGTCAAATAGTGCCAAATTTCTTCTGGCGTTACAACACTCCCGTCATTAAACGTGATGTTCTCACTATCAAGAAACCTCTCCTTGTTTTCTTCTGAATATCTGAATAACTGCTTTCCCATGAATGTATTCCTTCTTGAGGAGTGTGTTTATAAAGGCTGTTCATAAATTCGGCCGTCTCACTGCTTCAACATCTCTTTGTCTTTTCAACGGCTTTATGCCCAGAGCCCCTCTTTTTTTGAGAAGTTACGAGCAATAACGGCAGCACCGAGGGCGCCGATAAGCTGTGGATCAATTTCCGGTTTGACAATAGTGACTTTCAATGCCTGTTCGATAGCAGCTTTCATACCACTGTTCTTTGCCACTCCTCCTGAAAAAAAGACATCGCTTTCAATACCAACTCTGGAGAACAGCCCTGCAATTCGGTTGGCGATGGAGTGGTGAATACCGTTCAGAATATTTTCAGGCTTTTCGCCTCTCGCTACCAGAGAGATCGTCTCTGACTCTGCAAATACCGTGCAGGTGCTGCTCATTGGCACAGTATCGGTGGCAGACAGGGCGATGGCACCAAGATCCTCAAGCTTAACCTTAAAAACACCCGCCATCACCTCAAGAAAACGTCCGGTACCTGCTGCGCATTTATCATTCATGGCAAAATCAACGACCGCTCCATCCTGGTCTATCCGAATGGCTTTGCAATCCTGACCGCCCATATCAATGATCGTACGTACGGAAGGGTGAAGATAGTTGGTACCTTTGGCATGGCAGGTAATTTCCGTAACCGCCTTGTTGGCGTAGGGAGCAGAAACCCTTCCGTAACCGGTTCCTACGATATAGGTCAGATCTTCCTTTTGCAGTCCAGCTGTTTCCAATGCGAGGTTCAAGGCATTCAAACCGCTTTCAACAGAGTTTACTCCACTCGGTACCAGTCCGGTTGCAAATATTTCACCATCTTTCAGAATCACTGATTTTGCTGCAAGCGAACCCACATCAACTCCAGCAAAATAATTCCCACTTATCGACATCAAATACTCCAGTTTGCTATATTATTAAAATTGATCTTGAACAAAAATTTTACCACAACACTGTTTTTTTTCTGAAATACAAAAAGCCACCACTCTGACAAAACCTATCAGTTTTCCTATAGACTTTTTATTATTATTACATACTCTCTATGGAGAGTAAAAACCTTGGGGGATTATGGCTTTTTTGCTGGTAACGACAACTCTGGTATAGTCGTCTTATCCTATAATCTGGGGAAATATGTATTTGCACTACTAACGCTTTGCACCAGCATCAGCGTTTAATCAAAATAGATATATTCTCTACGAGTAATCCCTTAAGCTCAGCTGAGATATTTCTTCTTTCAACCTTATTCTTTAAAATGAAAAATAAAAGAGAGGCTTCAAATCCCGTTTAAGAGGTATATTGACTCCCATAAATAGGTTATGACAAAGTACCGGTAAAAGATCAGAACTATGTTTACTGGAATAGTAAAATACCAAGGAAAGAACCATTTAGGGTTCAATAAACTGTGGTGAATGCTCTTTCCGACCATGAAGTATTACTCCAAAAGCAAGATAGATTGGTATGAAAACCAGAAATACGGACCACGTTCCCAAAAAGTCTCCCGCCAATCCACCTATTACCGGACCAATAACAATCCCCAACATTGTAAACAGTGAAAAGAGAGCTGCTGTTTTCCCTTTTTCAGCATTTGCATGAGCAACACGGGTGACATTGACAAGATTGAACATACCGAGTCCAATTCCGATAAGTATTGTCCCTGCCAAAAGAAATACGGAATGCCAGAAACACGAGAGCAGTGACAATCCTGTAACCACAATAGCTATACTTATAAAATAGAAGCGGTGTTCTCCGAGTTTCTCCAATACCCTTCCAAGCGTAAAGAGTGTTACAATAAAAATCAACCCTTCAATTGAAACAAAAAGAGAGGCGGTAGGTGCCGTGAAATGAAATATTCGAATGGCAATAACAACGATGAATGCATTGAAACAGGAAAATGTTGCCAATGCCAACGCTTCAGCAACAGAAGCCTCGATCAGGTTCCGATCCTTAAAAAACTCTTTAAAATGGGAAAGTCTTTCGCCAAGGGGAACGCTTTCTGAATGGGCACGTTCAGGAAAAATTGCAGTAATCCCAAAAATGAGCAGAAAAATTAAACCGCTTACAACATAAAAGGTAATTTCGAACCCCCAGTATTTACTGAGAGATGCTCCAAACAATGGGCCGAGAAAAACAAGACCAAATGAATGTGAACCCCTTTGCCATCCCGCCTTGCCACTGCCAACCTTTCTCACAAACTCAAGAAAGACACTGGTCATGGGAATAAACCTGAACGCAGTAAAAAGACTGAGAACAGCGACAGCAATTATTAGAGAACTGGAGGATCGTGCAAACGGGAAAAGAAGGTAGATTAATGCACTTATAACAGTACCAAATAAAAACACTTTCCTTGGGCCAACATAATCAACCAAAAAACCAATTGGCAAAACAGTGAGAAGCAAACCAACACCCTGCACTCCACCGATCAACCCAATTTGAGAAGCAGTCGCTCCAAGCTTGACTGCATAAAGAGTTAAAGCCATCTGCGCAACACCCATACCCATACCGCTAACTACAGAGAACAAAATAAACTGTAAAAGCAGTTTATTTTGAAGAATCGTTGCTTTCATTTTTTAACAATTTTATTCATGTGCTGTTTTTCCTTTTTATTATCAAATTGTGACGATGAGTTATTACCGCTATATTTGTTTAGCCATTGCTGTTCACTCGTGCAGTGTCGGGGTTTCTTGTCGGAAAGAGATAAATGTAATAAGTCCAATGAAAAGAACTGTTGATAACGCAGCTGTCGATGCACCAAAATAAAAGGTTGCCGCTGGAGATACCCTATCCCAGAGAAGCCCACCAATCAAGCTGGCAGGCAGCGCAACTAACCCTATTGCAGTTGCATAGACACCAAACGCGGTTGCCTTGAAATCCGGAGGAATAATTGTGGCAAGAAACGCCTTCTGTATCCCCTCGGTTAATCCCATGAACAATCCATATAACGCAAATAAGATCCATATTTCCGTACTGCTTCGGGCAATTGCAAAACCATAGTAGAGTGCTGTAAACAATATGAATCCAAGGAGAATAAGTCGTTTTTTGCCGAATTTATCCGCAACTATACCCGCCGGTATCGCTGAGAGAGAGTAAATCAGATTAAACATCAGATAGACCACAGGAATAACCATTGTCGGAATACCAAGCTGAGAAGCCCGCAAGATCAGAAAGACGTCACTGGAGTTCCCAAGGGCGAAGAGAGTGGCAA
This sequence comes from Chlorobiaceae bacterium, assembly GCA_012972835.1. GTDB lineage: Bacteria > Bacteroidota > Chlorobiia > Chlorobiales > Chlorobiaceae > Chlorobium. Next base: position 19,603 of record JABDHK010000047.1, read on the forward strand.
TCAGAATAAAAAACCTGACCTTTCCATCGAAATGCTTGAAAGTGAGCCGTGGACGCTCAACTGTAGTTTTGGGTGACTGTTGTTTCTCTTTGATAAAGGCAACAATGATCAATACGGCAATAATGCCAGGTATCATGGAGCTGAAAAAAACCACTTTGAAGTTGTTATAACGCTGAAGAAGTATGAGCGCTATAGCTGGACCAATAACTGCCCCCATAGTGTCCATCGACCGATGAAAACTGAAAGAGCGGGCAAGATTGCTTTTTTCAGAAGATTCAGCGATGATTGCATCCCGTGGTGCAGTGCGGATTCCTTTCCCAAGGCGATCAACGAAGCGAGATGAAAGTACCTGCTGCCATGAACCTGCCAAAACCAATATTGGACGGCTAAGGGTTGAAATAGCATAGCCTGCCAGCATAAGGCCCTTGCGCTTGCCGATCCGGTCTGAAATCCAACCAGAAAATGCCTTAAGCAGGCTTGCTGTTGATTCAGCAATTCCCTCGATGAGACCAATGGTGGATTTATTAACTCCGAGTACGCTCGCAAGAAACATCGGCACCAGAGGATAGATCATCTCCGAGCTGACATCCATAAAAAAGCTGACCAGGCCAGCAAAAAAAACGTTCCTGCTGAACCCGAATAATTTCCTTTCTTCAGGCATAAAGAGGTTTTTCAGGTTTCGGGTTTGCTTTTTTCATCAACCAGCGGCGAAGATGCGTTATTGGAGCACGCTCCCAGCGTTATTGCTGTCAGGAGCAATAACGCGGATGTTATCCATTGAATGGAACTATGTAGTGACACACTCACTGGGGAAACCTCCACCGTGGCAACCTATCCCCTTCGTTTTCTCCTGCGAATATGCGGAAGATATCGTGAATTGGCCCGCTCCGATTTATGGTATTGAAGAGATCCCTTGTGGTGAATCCATACTGCTTGTAAATGGTGGCAATTTTTTGGGCAAGATCAAAGTGCCAGCCGGTTTCCGGTGTGCGATGGCCTTCAAGCGCCGAACCGACCGTTGGCTGCCAGACACTGGCAAAACATAGTGCTCCTTTCGAGGCAAAAAATTCAATCCCTTCGAGCGTTGAATCTTTCGGCTCAAGCCCCCCGACTATATTGGAACGAACATTTCCCTTGCCAAAAACTTCAGCGGCATAGACAATGGCGTCAACCCAATGTTCCCAACCCCCGTTGCGCTTGTCTTTACCCGGACAGATGGCCTTGAATATGTTTTTGTCCCATATCTCAATGTCAATAGCGACACTGGAGTAGCCTGCCTCTTTGTACTTGTCGATCACCTTCAGGTCTAGCGGAGCGCCAATGACTGCGGTACCAACAATGTTATCCAAACCAGTCCGCTCTTTGATTTCATCTGCTACATCAAGATAGTATTCCACTTCCCGACGTTCAGGAACAAATCCGCCTGTGAGATTAAGATGCCCGGCAAAACCTGCTGAACGTGCAAGCACATAAGCCTCACCGACTTGTTGAGGGGTTTTGATAAATATTTCACGGTGCTTCAGGCCCGCAGTGGTATTGATATTGCAGAAGAGGCAGTCTTCCCCCTTGTCTTGTAATGAGCATTCAACACTGTAGCAGACAGAAAAACTCCCCTCAGTAAAAAGAGTGGCAATTTGATTAAAGGTATGACCAGTGCTCAGTTTGTAATCGACCAGGGGAGTTCTCTCAAAAAAATTAACTGCACCAACTCTTTCCTGGCTTCTGAAAAGAACAGGTTTACCACTCTCCTCTTTCAGTCGATACTGCGACCTGGGATCCCAGCGGAAGGGAAAAAAAAGACCGTGAGGAAGATAAAACCCATGGGGAAGCAAGCAGTCAGAATCAAGAATTTTATTCATCCCTACATGCTGTTGCTCCAGATAGTCTGTACCAATCCCGAATTTTCTGAGATCAACCGGATCAAAACTGACACCTTCAATACCAAGATCAATCTTTAATTCCACCTCTTTCAAAAGCGTTTCCCTGGCAGAATCTGTTGCCGCTTCAGCTTCTAAAAACTCTACATTTACATCACCCAGCGTTGAAGTCATAATGTTTCACCCTCAGTTTATAGTATGTGTATTAGTGAGTTATAGCATTTCAATGAAGGCACTGACACGATTGTGTTCCTGTTCGTGCTGTAACCCAAATTCGCTCTCATGAATATAGGTAGGTATGCCGGTTTCGCGCTTGATGACATCGACAACCGCTCTTGAAATCGAGGCCTGAGTATTGCAACCCCATCTATGGATAAAAATAACCCCCTCAGCCCTTGACTTTTTGATTTGGTCGATCGTCCAGCGAGCCCTTTCTTCGATACCCTGTTCATAGGGATAGTTCAGTGTGGCTTTGGCAAGATTATAAAAGGGATCACCCTCTTCATCGACAAGAGCGTTAACGGTACTCCACCCATCATCCTTGCCAACAATTATTGCGCCATCGGCTTCACTTCTGGCATTGTTTACCCAGACACAGGAACCAAGAACAAACAATCTCTTAGGATTATCAGCAAGACCGGGTCCCTTTACACCATTTTCAACGCGCTCAGCCAGAAACTTTTTTGCCTCTTTAAGAACGCTCAGAGATGCCTGAGTATCCCCATATTCAAGATGCCCAAGCGAGGAAAGTGTTTGACGATCGTCACTATTTGTTGGAGGAATATCTGCCGACCACCAGAGGTCAGACAATTCGATAGATAAACGCCGGCCTTCGTTATGAAGCTTGATCGCCTTCAATAAATCCTCTTCAGTTGTGGTTCTTCCTGTTGTTTCATCAAGAAGCCCTACCAACTTGCGCAGGTTTTTTGAAAAATATTCAATCGCCCACGGCTTGTCGGCCTGATTGCGCAAGGGAAAATCTACATTATAGAGTTTGACATTCTGATTGGGGCCATGGCGGTGAGCCTCAACACCGTAAGAGACATCTGAACAGCGCAGAGTGGTATACGGAGCGACAATATCTACACGAAGGTTCCCCTCTTGTATATGCTCATAACCTGCGGTCTGGCAAGCCTCGAAGGTCATATCATGGTATGATTTTTCTTTCTTTTCCTTCCTGATCTGGGCATTTTCGTTGATATTTTTTCCATGATGTCTTCCATGGTTCCAGTTACCAACATTAAATGGCCTCAGGGCAATCGTATCGGCTGCAGTGTAAGGGTCAATCGTCTGCCCTCCCTGAATAAACGCAATACTTTTACCGTTATCCTTTGCCTTTTCCATGCGATCACTCAGCGTAAGAGCCAAATATTGCGTTTTGAGTAGAGTCGGAAAGGTCTCATCCCTGATTGCTCGCGAACCCTGATTGATGTTGATTTCAAACGCATGCGGATATTTTTCCGGACCCTCTTCAGTCAGATAGTGCCAAACTTCTTCAGGAGTTGCGACAGACCCATCACTGAACGTTATGTCATCACTTGTCAGAAACTTTTCCTTGTTTGCCTCCGAATATCTGAAAAGCTTTTTGCTCATACTTTCTCCTTAAATTGTTTTGAATTAGATCCTGATATATGTAACAAGTGGCTAAGCGATATGACGTTCCTCCTGCCAAACCGTCGCTTTTTTTTCCAGGTAAACAAAAAAATAGTTGGTGCACAGTCCGATTGCAGCCATCGTAATGATAGCAGAATACAATCTGGCCGGTTGAAAGGTGTTCTGAGAATCAATAATCATAAAGCCCAGGCCAGCCGAAGCACCAATCATTTCGGCTGCTACAAGAAGTAAAATCGCACTTGCCCCGGCTAATCTGACTCCAGTCGCAAGGGAGGGGATGAGTGAGGGGATGACCACTTTCTGGAAGATCACCCAATCGCTTGCTGCCATTGAACGGGCACATTTAATCAAATAAGGATCAACATTGCGTACTCCGTTCACGGTGTTCAGAAGAATTGGCCAAACACATGCGTAACTGATAACAGCTACCTTTGAAAATTCACCAATTCCGAATACAAAAATAAATATTGGAAAAAGGGCAAAGGCCGAGGTTTGGCGAAAGAGTTGCAAAACTGGATCAAAAAACTTTGCAAACCCAGGATACCACCCAATACCGAGGCCCAGGGTGGTCCCTGCGAAAAAGGCAACAATAAAACCTAAGAGTGCGCGTTGAAGACTCACCGACGTGTGCTTTAACAACTCTCCAGAGAGTGACAACTGGATGAACATAACCATCACCTCCGATAAAGGAGGAAGAAAAGTTGACTTGATCAGACCGATTCTGGGAATAATCTCCCACAACATCAAAAACAAACTTATGGAAACAATTGATTCCCATTTCACGATATGCTTCATGTACTTTTTACCTGTTTAACCTGAATAGTGATTCCTGGAAACTGAATGTCCGCTGCTGGTAAGCATTAATCAACAACTGATCATTTTTTTGCATAAGGGTTAAGCTCATTGGTAAATACATCTGACGGCTTGACTTCACCCGGCTTGATCGCCCCGTTGCTTTCAAGAATGCTGATCCATTTTTTTATATCCTGCTCACTGACCATAAATTGCTTCGCTGGTAACAGTTCCGGCACCCGGGCAGCAATTCCCGTCCGCTTTTCAATAATTTTTTTAGCCTCATTTGTCCCTGCCACATCCGACTTTATAAAATCAACTGCGGCCAGAATGGCTTTGACAAAACTTCTAACAGCTTCAGGATTTTTTTGTATAAAATCATCACTGAAAGCCCACCCGCCTATCTGGTTAATTTTTAGAGCATCGAAGTCAGTAAGAATAACCTTGATACCACCTCTTTTCAAGATCAGTGATGTTGCAGGTTCAGTTATAGCTATGGCAGCTACATCACCCTGCCTCAATGCCTGTTCCTGCTGCCCAGCATCTCGAAGGGCAATAAATTCAACCTTATTAGGATCAAAACCCCTGTTTTTCAGATATTCAACCAATGGATACCAGGTAATGGTCTGCGGACTTGCAACTACCTTGTGACCGATAAGCTCTTCCGGCTTTTGATACGCTCCGTGTTCTAACACCAGATAACTTATAAGGGGTACTTTTTCAGTTGAGATTGCAGAAGGGATAACAATCTTGACTTTATTACCGGCTTTTCTGGCCTGAATCATGGCAGTACTTATCGAGGCTCCCGCATCATTCTGACCAGCAGCAACAGATACAATATTGGCAGGACCGTGCGCCTGTTTACCGGTCCACTGAATTTTGATCCCCTCCCGCTTGAAAAAGCCCTTTTCCTCAGCTACAAAAGCAAGCTCTGACAGTGTCTCAGGAAGACGAATCGTAACCTCCTTATTGTTATTGGCGTTACTCCCGCCATTTGACAATTTGGTAGTCGCTTTTTCGGTGCACCCACCTATAGTCACAGCTGTCAAAAACAACAAACCTACTGATATTCGTTGTCTAAGTATGCGAATCACTCTTCTGTTCATTGTAATAGTATTATTCAACCGTCAAGGTGATTAGAAAAAAATAAACCCGGGGCTCAGAGAACTGCGGATGGAAAAATAACCTCAGCTATATCTTGACAACCTGCATAGCTCTTTTCATTCACTGTATCACCATTCTGGAGTAATTTCCATACCTGGTGACGAATTCTGTTAAACTCGGCTGATGTTCGGATACCATGGCGTGGTCGAGGTAACGGAATGGACACGACCTCCTTGATTCGCCCAGGGTTAATAGTCATTACAGCAACACGGTCAGATAAAAAAACAGCTTCGTCAATACTGTGAGTTACAAACACAATAGTTTTTCCTGTTTTTTCCCAAATAAGAAGCAACTCATCCTGCAATGTCTCCCTGGTCTGAGCATCGACAGCGGCAAAAGGTTCATCCATCAAGAGCACTTCAGGATCATAAGCGAGGGCTCTGGCAATAGCTACTCGTTGCTTCATACCACCTGAAAGCTCATAAGGAAAACGGTCGGCAAATCCCTGTAATCCAACAAGATTGATATATTTATCACTAATAGCAGCACGCTCTTTTTTGGGAACACACTTGATTTCCAAACCCAGCTCAACGTTTTGCCGTACACTCCTCCAGGGGAACAGGGCATATCCCTGGAGAATAATCCCCCGATCCAGATCCGGTCCGACCATGAGCTTACCATCGATAAATATTTCACCGGACTTTACCGGAGCAAGACCGGCAAGCATATCAAGTAATGTTGATTTGCCACAACCACTTGGGCCGACAATGGTAAGGAATTCACCTTTTTTCACATTGAGGTTGACTCCTTTGATTGCGGTAAATTCCTTGGTTCTATTCCCTCCCCTTTTAACACGATAGACCCTATCGACATTTTTAATGATAATCTTGTCCACGTCCACGGTGCTCCGTTTTATATCGGGGTTATTTTGAAAACAAAACCATAGGCATACTATCGAAATAATTTCAACAGAAGATGTGCCATTACAACTCTATCTGAATTCTTAGTTTAGTCATATTATAATGACAAATAAATCCCTATTAAGCGGTAACTTGCATACCATAAACGAGCTAACCATTACTGAATACCGGTGCCCCCTAACCGCATTCCAGTTTACCCGCCACGCAATTCACGGACTCTCAACGGTACTCCAAGCGAGATAGCCAGAGCCCTGCAAGCATCTATGTCGACTCCAGGAAGATTCACCGCAGAGGCAATCACATGAGGAATATGTTTCTTTGCTTCAACAATAAATTCACATACCCCTTTGAATCCATCACGTCCAAACGGGGTATTACAAAATCGCATATAGGTAGCTGCATCGGGGGCATTGAGGCTTACAGAAATAGAGTCAACCAAGCCAACCAATTCCGGAATGATGTTGCGACCATGAACAAGATTGGCCTGACCATCTGTATTGATACGAATGGGATAGCTGTAGCGCCGTTTAAGTTCTTGTGCAATGCGCACTACCAGACTCAGTCTGATCAGCGATTCACCAAATCCGCAAAATACTATCTCACTGATTCCCTTTGGATAAGCAACAGCAATCATAACCTCCTCGAAAGAGGGTTCTGCCTTCAGGAATAAATCATTACCATGTAATTTGTACTTATCGAACTTCGGACAGAATATGCAGGTATTTGAACATCGGTTGGTAATGTTCAAGTACAGGGAGTTCCCGATTTTATATGCGAGAGTTGCCACATTTTTTTGTGGGAGCGACGATATGTTAGGGTCAGACATGAGGGGATCCTTAAAGAGAAAACTCTTGATAAATGGGCATCGTTAAACCAGAACTGCTGGAAATCCAACATTACTCATCGCATCTTTAAGCTGCTGTAACCCAAGGCGATCATCATCAAAACAGACCGTTACCGTTTTTAACAGCAGGTTCACCCTGACGCCCCGAACGTCGGCTATCTCTTCCAGAGCCATACCGACTCGCTCAGCACACTCTTTGGATTTAATGGTTGGAACTGACCATTCCACTTCAAGAAACTCCTTATAGTTACAGGTACAAGCCATAATTTTTCTCCATTTTATAATTCATTTTCAAGGACACATATCGCAGCATCGTCCTCCAGCAAAACTCTTTCCGGCTTTGGTGATTCCTCTTGATGGCTGACAGACATTCTCCAGTAAAATCCTTTTTTCGCCAATAGCTCAGCATGGGTACCTCGCTCGGTAACTTCGCCATGATTGATGACAAGAATCTTATCTGCGCCACGAATGGTACTCAGCCGATGTGCAATAACAAAGCTGGTACGTCCCTCCATCAGGCGGTGCATAGCCTCCTGAATATGCCTCTCCGTTCGAGTATCCACACTGCTTGTTGCCTCATCAAGAATAAGGATTGCCGGATCGGCCAGGATTGCTCTTGCTATAGCAAGCATTTGCCGCTGACCATGGCTTAAATTACTTCCACGCTCTGTAAGAAGGGTATCGTATCCATTCGGCAAGAGATGAATAAAGGTATCAGCGTTCGAAAGGCGAGCAGCCTCAACAATCTCTTCATCGTTAGCATCAAGTCGTCCGTAACGAATGTTTTCTTTCACTGTTCCAGAAAAGAGAAAGGTATCTTGAAGCACAATACCAAGCTGTTGGCGCAGTTCAACCTTCGGAATATCACGGATATCTCGCCCATCAATCTGAATTTTGCCACTGTCGGTTTCGTAAAAGCGGGTCAATAGATTTACAATGGTGGTTTTTCCTGCGCCGGTTGGCCCAATCAACGCTATCGTCTGGCCCGGGCGAGCATGAAGAGTAACTTCTTTCAAAACGGGAACATCCTTCTGATAGGAGAATGAAACGCAGTCAAAAAGAACATCTCCTTGAATTTTTTGAACCAGATCAACATGGTGTGCATCTACCTCTGGAGTTTCGTCTATAATATCAAAAACCCGCTCTGCACCTGCCATAGCTGACTGAAGCATATTGTAAAGAATTGCAATTTCATTCATAGGCCGTCCAAACTGACGGGTATAACTGATAAACATGGCTATGACGCCAACCGTCGTCATGCCAAAAACAGCCATATAGCCTCCGACGCCAGCCACAATAGCATAGGCGGTGTTGTGAATGGTATTCATCATCGGACCAGTTAAACCACTATAGCTCTGTGCCCTGATACCAGAATGACGAAAATCTTCATTGACCACATCAAACTGAGTGGTAAATGCCTTTTCCTGACCGTAGGCTTTAACGACTTTCTGCACCCCGATAGTCTCTTCCATAAATCCGTAAAGACGCCCCAAAGCAGCCTGCTGAACACGAAACCTGATGCGCGTTTTTGCGGCCAGCCACCGATTACCAAGAATCGTCAACAGTGATATGGTAACGACACTCACAGCTGCCAAACGAGGATTGATAAAGAACATTGCAATTGCTACTCCAACTGTACTCAATGAACCCGAAACAATCTGCGCTACGCAATTACTTAAAACCTGGTTGATATTTTCCACATCAGAGGTCAAGCGACTCATCAGCTCACCATGACTACGCCTGTCAAAAAAATTGAGCGGCATATGCAGCAACGTGCTGAAAAGATCAGCACGCAGATCCCGCATTGTACGCTGAGCTGCGCCTGCCATCACATAACTTTGAAGCAGATAGAGCGACCCACTGGAGAGATAAACAAGGAGCATCAACACAAGAATTTGTAACAGGCCATTCAAGTTGCGGGTAATAATGTGACCATCAATAACTCTACCGAGCAGAAACGGCCCTATGAGATCCAGGCAAACCGTACCGACAACCATTATGGCAGTAAAAATCAGTGCGATTTTCTGTCGACGAAGATAAAACCAGACACGAAGAAGCGTTTCAAACGTTTTTTGAGGACGCTGCACTTCACTATAGGTTTGGGCGTTTCCAATTCGCCCCATAAGGGGTGGTGCCGACTGCTGTTTTTCCTGAAAATTAGTTGCCACTATAGGTTATTACTCCATTTTCGGTCTGTGAATCATAAATCTCCCGGTATACTTCGCAAGCATCAAGAAGCTCATAGTGGGTTCCCTGAGCAATGATTTCTCCGTTATCCAGCACAAGAATTTTGTCGGCATTCAACACTGAACTGATGCGTTGAGCCACAATGAACCTTGTTTGCCGGTAACTGTTAAGTCCAAGTACCTCCTGGATGAGTCCTTCAGTATGCACATCGACCGCACTGGTACTGTCATCAAGAATCAGCACTGATGGCTGCACAAGCAATGCCCGGGCAATAGCAAGACGTTGCTTCTGACCACCTGAAAGGTTCACCCCGCGTTGCCCCACAAGCGCTTCGTATCCGTCGGGAAGCTTGCTAATAAACTCATCGGCCTGGGCATTTCTTGCTGCAGTTGATAATTTTTCGAACGACGCATCGGGCTCCCCCAGACGGATATTATTTTTTATTGACGTACTGAAAAGAATTGACTCCTGCAGAGCAATACCGACATGACGACGAAGTTCTTCTTCTGGAATCTTGCGCACATCCACACCATCCAGAGTCACACTACCCTGGCAAACATCATAAAAACGTGGAATCAGCTGCACCAGTGTTGACTTACCAGAACCCGTTGCACCAAGGATAGCAACCGTCTGACCCGGCTCAGCCTCAAAGCTGATATTCTTCAACACCAGATCAGGATTGGCTGGAGAATAATTAAAGCTCACATTATCAAACACCACCTTTCCTGATGGCCGAGAAGCAAACTTTATCTCATGACCTGGGCTCATTAATATCGGTTCACTTTCGAGGAGTTCAAGAACCCGCTTTGCCGATGCCTGGGCAGTTGAAATCTGTATTGTCAACGTGCTGAACATCATCAAGGTAATAACAGCCTGTCCGAGATAATTGATGAACGCTACCAGCTCACCAACACGCATTCCAGCCATTTGAACCTCTCCTGCCCCTATCCATAGAGCAGCTACAACTCCAACATTCAAGGTCAACATCATGACCGGCGTAGTCCTTGAACTCATCCGAACAGCATCCGTCATACGCTGAACCAGTATATTGTTCGCGAGGGCAAACCGGCGAGATTCATACTCGGTACGAGCAAATGCCTTGACAACACGAACACCAGCGAGATTCTCCTGCATCACAGTATTTACGCCATCCAACCCTTCCTGCACCTGGCGATAGAGTGGAAAGGTCTTACGGATGATCATTATCAGCGCTATAGTCAACGCGGGCAATATGACAATAAAAATCAACCCAAGCCTTGGGCTGATTACAGCCGCCATCACCAAACTACCAAGCATGAGAAGAGGCATTCGCACCATACCTCGCATCATCATCATAACCATCTCTTGAATCTTGTTAACATCGCTGGTCAAACGGGTAATGAGCGCTCCAGTTTCAAGATTGTCGAGATTCCCAAACGAAAGAGATTGCACCTTGCGAAACAGTGCTGCGCGCAAATCTCCACCAAGCCCATAAGCTGCACGAACGGCAAAATATCCACAACCCAAACCGCTAAGCCCCGCAAGAGCCATAAAACAGAGCATCAATGATGCTGTACCCAAAACCACTTGAGTATCAGAACGAGCAACACCATAATCAATAATACGTTGTATCAAGCGAGGCTGCATCAGGTCGAGCACAACTTCGCACAACATCAATACTGGCGCCATAACGGCAAAACGCCAATGCGGCCTCAAGAATTGTAATAACTTCAGTAAGGCTTGCATGAACTCTTCTTTGATTTAGAAATATATTTACCATGATTAGTGGCGTCGTAGGGCTTCACTCTTCTATTATTTTTTGTACTGCGGATTAAATGTATTCGTATAAATATCGGAAGGCTTGATTTGAGCTGGCTTCAATAGTCCATCCTCAGTAAACTTGTCAATCCAGAACTGAATATCCCTGTCGGTAATAAATTGATTTTGTGGTGACCAGCGAGTGCCTCGATAATAGTTTGCCACAGCAGGATTTCCCCCTTTTGCTCCAGATATTTCAGCATAGACCTTTCGTACACGATCAGGATTTTTCTGATACTCTTCCCATACGATGTGCCGCGCTCCATCAACTGCTCTCAAATAGCGCAGGACGGCATCCGGATGTTCCCTGATGAACTTTTCCAAAAAACCTTCGCCAGTGGTCAGCAAATTCAGATTACCTCGAGTTTCGAAACTGCTTGTGCCTGGAATCCTTCTCACGCTTCCGTGTTCCAGAGTGCGTTCGAATTGGGTACCTCCGCTGGTAGTCCATGCAATGGCATCAACCTGTCGACTCCGGAGAACCTGCTCCTGATTTTCAGCAGGTACAACAACCAGTTCCACCTGATTGACTGTCAAACCGTTCTGCTTAAGGAAAGCTCTGATAATAAAATCAGCTTCGGCACCGAGCACATTAACAGCAATTTTTTTGCCAACCAGATCTTTAATGGTAAAAATATGACTCCCATCAAGTACCAGCAGGCCTGAATGGTCGGGTTCCTCAGTCACAGAGCCCGGCAACAAAAGCTTAACTTTCGCCCCTTTGCTTACAGCATTAACCCAGATGGAAATTGAGCCTCCGGCTACATCAATGTTATTTGCCAGTAATGCCTGCATTGTTACTGTACCGCCACCTGCCCCCTGTATCGTGATTGGCGTTAGCAACACTTTTTCCTCGGCAAGAATATCCCTTCCCGTCAGCTTTTTTGCCAATTCAAAGTTATTGGGTGCTGAAGAATCGCTTACCCTTATTGAGAAAAGAGGTTCAGTGTTCTGCGATTTTGGGGAATAAACCCACCAAAAAGCTGCAACAACAAGAACAGCGAGTGCAAGAGCTATACCAACAATTTTTATGTTTTTCATGACACGTTCATCGGGCTGTTAAAAAAATCATCTATCGTTGCTATTATTTCTTAAACAGCGGATTGAATTCATTCGTATAAATATCTGATGGCTTTATCTGTCCTGGTTTCAGTAATCCATCTTCAATAAATCGATCAATCCACCAGTGGAGATCTTTGGCTAACAATGAGCGGAAATTTCGGTGTCCAACTGGATGCTTCATAGTACTTCGCCAAACGAGGATTGCCGCCTTTCTCCACAGAGATATCGGCATAAGCCTTTCTTACCCGATCAGGATTTTTCTTACACTCATCATAAATTATGCGCCGGGATATAGCATAAGCACGAATGTACTTGCTGACAGCAAGAGGATGCTTTTCGACCCACGCTGGCCAGGCCGAACCAGCAGTATCGACGTTATTTGCCAAGAGTGCCTGAAGCGAAACGGTACCACCTCCACTCTGCACATTGTATATCGGTTTCAATTTTACCCCTTCTTCAACAAGAATGTCTCTATCCGTCAATTTTTTTTCAAGCTCCCACTCTGTGGGAACTGAAGATTCAAGCACTCGAATTGCAACAGGTTCGGCATTTTGATGTCTCTTATTAAAAACAAACCAGCCACTCCCTCCGATAATCACGGTAATAACAGCTACTGAAATAAAAATCAGGGTTTTGTTCATTGAGTCTCTCCTAAGGAAAATGAGAAAAGAGAACACCGTTGCTTTTCTCATAACTTATTTCGTGAAATAGGGATTGTAATTATTGGTATAAACAGCGGAAGGAGAAATCTGCCCACGCTTCAACTTCCCTTCAGATGTCAGAATATCGATCCACCACTGAATATCCTTGTCAGTAGGGAAGGGATAATCGGGTGAAAATGTTGGCCTGTAATAGTTTGCAAGGTGAGAGTTACCGCCTTTAGCTTCAGAAATTGCAGCATAAGCTTTTTTTACCCTCTCAGGATCTTTCTGAAATTCATCCCAGATAATGCGTTTTGATTTTTCAACAACACTGACAAAATGGCTGACCGTATCAGGATGTTTGTTTATAAAATCCTCCCTGAAGCCACTCCCCATGGTTATGGTTTGCCCCCTGATATCGTATCTTCTTGTGCCTGGCAGTTCTCTGAGCCCCCCTTGATGCATTGCAATTTCATACTCAAGCCCACCACCCATTGTCCAGGCAGCTACGTCAACCTGTCCACTTCTCAGTACCTGCTCAATCTGGGCTGAGGGCACAACAACTAACTCAACAAGATCAATGGAAAGACCATTTTGCCTGAGATACTGCCGTATTTCATAATCAGCCGATGCTCCAAGAACATTAACAGCAATTTTTTTCCCTGCTAACTCCTTTACTGACCGGATAGTGCTGTTTTGCAGAACCACCAGGCCATTGCCTGGATAATTTTTGGATGTGGTCATACCCGTCGTCACTGCCTTTATTTTGCCGCCGCTGGCAATGGCATTGATCCATGCTGGCCATGCTGAACTTGCGTAATCCACATTATTTGCCAAAAGCGACTGGATCGATATGGTGCCCCCCGAACCCTGCGCCAGGGATATTTTATCAAGCTTAACGCCTTCATCAGCCAGAAGATCCCTTCCTGTTAATTTGCTTGCGATCTCCCAATCCGATGGCGTTGATGAGTCAAGAACCCGGATCGTAACAGGCCAGCTTACCTCCTTGCCTTTTGCAAAGAAAAAATATCCTGTTCCTGTAAGAGCTGCGATAATGAAAAGCAGCAACAAAAATTTTGTGCGATGATGCATATCCTGACTTCTCTCTTTGTTAACCAAAAATTGAGTTACCTGCTTCGCCCTTCCATGAGGTGGTTTTCTTTTCAAACCAGACAAGCAGGTAATTGATAAGCAGTCCCAGTAAGGCAAGAGCCAATATCCCGGCATACATTTCCGGCACCATAAAATTGAACTGAGCATTCTGGATGAAAAATCCAAGACCGGACTTGGCTCCAATCATCTCGGCGGCTATGACAACCATGAGAGCAATTTTCGCTCCAAGTCTTGCGCCAATAATTATGGAGGGTATGCTTGCAGGAAGAATGACTTTCCTGAAAAGATCCCAATCTGAGAGACCCATAGATTTTGCTGCTTTTATATAAATCGGATCAACACTCTTAACTCCACTCATCGTGTTCATCAAAAGCTGCCAGCTGGCTCCATAGAATATTATTGCAATCTTCGACGGTTCACCAAGCCCTAATACAAGAAGAAATATGGGTAAAAGGGCAAAGGTTGAAATGTTCCTCAGGCTCTGTACTAACAGGTCAGTATATCTCTCAAATTTGTTGTACCATCCCATCAAAAAGCCAAGGGGTACTGCGACAATGATTGCCAACCCGAATCCAAGAGAGACTCTTTGCAGACTGACCAC
>JABDHK010000048.1 GCA_012972835.1 Chlorobiaceae bacterium
CTTTCAGGCTTTACCCACTTCCAACCTCACTTTCGCTCATTCTTCAGTGGGCTCCTAATGTATCACCCTTCCCCATCACTTCCAAACCTTTTGTTGCGTTATTGTTAATAAAACTCAGGATTTCAATATAAAAAGAGCGTAAAGCCATGACTTTCTCCTTTTTGCATTTAATACCACTTCAATTAACAGGTATAGTACAGCAACCCGGGAAACACAATTTGAATAATTATTATGACCGCAACAGACAAAAAAAACAGACCCTACGCAATACAAACACAACATACAATTTGCCAACAAAACCACTCTTGCTTCCATATTATGAAATACACCTCTTGCTTGATGCGTTATATTTGTATATACTGCGTCTTATTAGTGAATGCGTTCTGTGCTAATAAATTATAACCATGGTAATTACCAAACCTCTTATACCACCATTCATGTTCACTATTGATCTCGGTAAGTTGCTCATTTAAATATATATGAATACGATAAGCGAACAGCTGAAAGGCTATCTGCTGCAATATGTTGAGGGGATAACCAGACGTAGTAAGGGCAACAAGTATGATTGCCCGCTATGTGGCAGCGGTAGTGGCCCGAATGGTACCGGCGCATTCAGCATATCGTCTGGCGGAGAACACTGGAAATGCTTTGCCTGTAATAAGAGCGGAAATATTTTTGACCTTATCGGCCATATAGAACATCTGCCGGATTATAACCTCCAACTCAAGAAGGCTACAGAACTTTTCATCACCATCATGACACCTATTCAGCAACAAGAAACCTATGTGGATTTTTCGCCATTTATTGCTATGACCTGTCAAGCGATTAACAAAACCAATTATCCCCAAAAAAGAGGCTTTAACAGAGAGACAATCGAATTTTTTAACCTGGGATACTTTGATGGGACTCCTGTACAGCAGAATCTTGTTACCCAGCTCATGGGTTACAATCCTTTTAAACATCCTGCGCTTATCATCCCATACCCTGGGATAGGATATTTCATTGCAAGAGTTATCGAGCCGAACGGCGAACATAAATACATCAAACCACTCAGAGAGAAAGCCGGCCCGGAACCTCTCTTCAATCTTAAGGCCCTGTATAATAAAAATGGGCACGCAGTATTTATTACTGAAGGTCAGTTAGATGCCATTTCAATCATGCAGGCTGGAGGTGAAGCTGTGGCAATCGGTGGCAATCGGTGGCCAGGGTCAAGAGAGAATTATTAAGCAATTGCTGGATAAATCAACAGATAATCCCTTAATCATAGCCTGGGATAACGATACTACCGGCATAAAAAAAGGTATTGAATTTGAGGCCTCCTTAAAATCAAACGGGTTTATAACCTTCAGAGCTGAAATCGGAAAAGAAAAAGGGTATAAAGATGCTAACGAATATTTACAGAAAGATCCTGATGGTTTGACTCAGGAAGTTCATCGCGCTATGAGCATATCCGATCCTAAACAGCGTTACCTGAAAACAAGTACAACTGCCCGCCTCCATGATTTTATTGCTCATAATTCTGCCGCTATAGACACTCCATGCATTCCTACAGGGTTTAACTCCCTTGATAAAGCATTAGATGGTGGGCTGTATGAAGGACTCTACATCATAGGAGCTGCGAGCAGCCTTGGCAAGACAACGTTTTCAATACAAATTATTGACAACATTGCAAAAAGCGGTCGAGATGTTCTGTTTTTCAGCCTTGAAATGTCTGCTGACGAAATCATCGCAAAAAACATAAGCCGCTTAACCTATGAACTTTGCGGGGGTTTAGGTCACGCAAAAACAACACGGGAGATAACGGATTACAAGCGTTATGCTGACTATACCCAGGAAGAAATAGAGCTTATTGATGCAGCGACAAAGGAATACAGAGAATATGCTGATAGATTTTACATCATTGAGGGATTCGAGGATATCAATGTCAAGCACATACGGGAAGCTGCAGAAAAACACATCATCTTCACAAAAAAACACCCGGTAATATTGGTAGACTACCTCCAGATGTTGACGCAATCTAATAAATGGAAAAATGACAAGCAGAATACTGACTATTCGGTACTTGAGCTAAAACGTATCAGTCGGGATTTCAAGATACCGGTGATAGCGATCAGCAGTTTTAACAGAATGAGTTATTACAAGCCGGCCGATAAGCAAGCTTTTAAAGAGAGCGGGGTTATTGAGTATTCCACTGATGTCCTGATAGCCTTGCAGCCTGTAAATATGCTACCAATAGATAGAAGAGGAGGCGGTGAATCGGAAAATACTCAGAAAATGAATGAGTGCTTAAGGTCAGAATTGCGAAGGGCTGAATTGATAATATTGAAAAATCGCAACGGTGCAGCGATGAAAAAGGTTGCCTTTCAGTACCAAGCGTCATTTAATTATTTTTCAGAAATTACCGTAGATGACTGCAATAACGAAATAGCGTCAGATTTTGACAATCAAAAAAAAGAATTTAACGCTCCACCTCTGGATGATACTGGCAGAATATTACTGGGAAGACTTTTAAAATGGAGACTGGAAGCGGCCAGTAAACGTGGCTGGCCGAACTACATGATTGCGACGAATAATACTCTTGCTCTTATTGCTTCCCTGCAGCCGAAAAGTCCCGAGGAGTTGCTCAGGGTGCATGGCATGGGCAAAATAAAAGTAGAGGATTTTGGCAAGGAGATTATCTCCATTATAACAAGTGCTAAGTTCGGAGTGGGATGGGAAGTAGAAAGAATTGAGTAATGCGACTTATAGGTCATATAAGTCATAAAGGAGTTAGGGAGGTAAAGAGGAGCAAAGGCTGTGAAACGAGAACGGCTA
>JABDHK010000049.1 GCA_012972835.1 Chlorobiaceae bacterium
TACTCGGCAAATACCGGAGCAAGTTTCCAGTCCTGTTGAGCTTTATTTACTTCAGCCTTGAGCGCACCCCAAACCTTATGTCGGTTAGCCGCAAATTCAATGCTGGATCTGACATCCCCGTTTCTTGGTCTTGGGAGATCAATGTCGATAATTTCTTTTATCCTGCCGGGACGTGCAGTAACAACGGCAACTCTGTCTGCAAGAAATACCGCCTCATCAATGCTGTGGGTTACAAAGATTACCGTGGTGTTGGTACCCTCCCAAATCCGAATGAGTTCGTTCTGGAGAATTTCCCTCGTTTGGGCATCGAGAGCCGCAAAGGGCTCATCCATCAGCAACACTTCGGGTTTGGTGGCAAGTGCCCGAGCTATGGCAACCCTTTGCTGCATCCCACCCGATAGCTGGTAAGGAAATCTGTCTTCAAAATCAGAAAGACCAAACAGGGAAAGCAACTCTCGGGCAACCTTAACCCGCTCCTCCTTATCAACCCCTCGTGATTCAAGCCCGAATTCAATATTCGACAGAGCGGTTCGCCATGGGAAAAGCGCATACTGCTGAAACACATACCCTGTTTTCGCACTTGGCGCTTCTACAGGTTTGCCGTCAAGATAGACGACCCCACTTGTAGGGGTACTTAACCCGCCAACTAAATCAAGAAATACTGATTTACCACTTCCACTCGGACCTACAAGTACCAGAAATTCATTTTTTTTTATATTCAGGTCAAAACCGCTCAGAACCTCAATTTCATTTGCTATGACGCCGTGATTGTTTACCTCTTGACCGTGCTTAAGCTTGAATGTCTTGTGCAACTCTTTTGCTTTTATGATATCCATACCAACTCCATTATGAGGCTTC
The DNA here is from genome assembly GCA_012972835.1 of Chlorobiaceae bacterium. Taxonomy (GTDB): domain Bacteria; phylum Bacteroidota; class Chlorobiia; order Chlorobiales; family Chlorobiaceae; genus Chlorobium. The sequence goes on from JABDHK010000049.1 coordinate 859, forward strand.
GTTTATGTATTTACTGCCAGCAATCATGGCACTTCCCAGATCCTCAAGCAGAACGGCTGCTCCACGGTAACCAGCATAAGCCCGTTCAAGTACGATACGATCAAACAGCGGAAAAGAGAGTGCAAGAAAAGGAACTCCCAACTCCAGGGCCAGGCAGTGCTCCAGGCTACTTCCCAAAATGATTCCAGGCTCCCCGGCTCTTACAACATCAGCTATCTCAGATTTATCTTCACTGAATAGCACATCGGTGTGGTATCCAGGAAGAATCGTCGTAAGGCGACTATCCAGCGCCTCCCGTATTGATTCAGAAGGATTATCAGTAATCACCAGCGTACGTGGTAACAGGCCAAAACTCTTGACGAGAAACTCTCCGATACCAATTACCTGCGCACTTTCGCCAACCAACGCAAATTCACGCTGAAACCCTGCACGGTAATAAGTGTCGACCAAACGGGCAAACTGCTGATTCAGACGTAATTCCTCCCGGGTGATAAACGCTTCTGTCCGAATCGGGTCAAGCTCCAGTTGCTCAGTCAGACGACGAAGCAATATCGATGCAGCAGTGCCAACAGGAACTCCTTCGAAGGTAATCGAAGGAGTAGCGTAGCGCTCTTCCAGAAGTCGCGCTGGAAACTCTCCCCAGGGAGAAATAACCAGATTAAGGAGTGCTCCGGGCACACGTTGCCATGAAGCAACATTCTGACCACTTCCCAAAAGCAGATTTGGCACTAAGCCAATTCCTTCCAACAGACGCCCCACCTCCTGGAGGTTGCCCCGCCAGAAGGGATCCTGATTCGGAATAATACCCCAGATATTTATTAGTCCAGAAGGAATCTTTTCCTGGCTTTTAACGATATCCGGCAGTTGTTCAATCAATGCTTTAACAGCCAAATGGTATCCGTGATGGACATCACCACCAAAGCCAGGAGTATTAGTGTATATGACTGGCCACTCCTGATCTCGCCCCTCCTTGGCCATCGCCGGTATATCATCGCCAACCATTTCAGTTGAGCACCCGGTAACGATAGCATAGAGGTCACCCTGAACCACCTTCACGGTGTTTTTGAGCTGTTCACGCAAACGGGACCCTCCGCCAAACACTACATGTTTTTGTTTGATATTGCTGGATGAAACCGGCGGACTGCCAAAAGTATCGTTTCCTCCTGACAAACGTGTTACTCCCAGGTAATGCTGTACACCACATCCCGAGGTACTGTGAATAACAGGAACTACGCCATCTATCGCTTCAAAAAGCTGTAAGGCTCCATGCAAGGCGCATGAGTTACGAGATGCTTCCAAATGATGCGCCATACTATTTGACCTCCCGCTTGATATGCCAGTTGTGGCTGCGGCGAAACCATGCCTCATGATAGGGCGAAGAAACCTTTGCCAATGAAAGCTCATAAGAGCCGTTTGCCAATGCTGTTTTGATGCATCGAACCAGACGAACAACACCGCTGTAACCAACAAGGGCAAAAGATTCTAATGAAATCACGGGAATGCCCAGACGCGCAACCTGACCAAGATGGGTAGAATCGCCGAGATAAAGATCAGGGGAAAGTTTGCGGAGGATCGAAACTTCTTCAAAGGCCTGACCATCAGAAACATGAATCTGGAGCGAGGGACTCCTTGTGGTCAGCTCATCAAGATACGGGATATGCAATCTGTCAAGGTGTGTAATGGTAAGGCCATTAACTTCCCCACCCAGCTCTTCGACAAGCTCAAGCACACTGAAAGCGTTAGCCGACGATAACGATATATAGACCTTGATTCCTTTAAGAGAAAAATCACCCAGTTGCCGAGCTGTTTCAGCGGCTTTGCGTGTATGGAGTTCTTCGGTGACACTCTCCTTTCCAAGAAAGGCCGCAATAGACTTAAGCCATCGGCCTGTTCCCTTAACACCAACAGGACGTGACACCTTAATGAGCGGTACCCCATATTTTTCCTGTAGAATTAAACCGAGGTACTCCGACGCATCGGGGCATAATGGAATAGAGGCTTTTGCAGCAACTGCGGATCGAAACAGTTCAATCGTGGAATCATCCGGAATAATATTCAATTCGAGGCCAATGAGAGCTAAAAGATTCAGAGCCTCTTTTCTGTCGAGCGGATGTTCTGCTACCGAAAGAAGATTGATCGTCTCATTTTTTTTCGTTGACGCATTATTTCCTGAGAGATACTTCAACAAGGAATGTAACGCCGTATCATACCCGGAAACAGCATTTTGTGAGGAAAACCCAGTCACATAAACCGGCACTATCGGAAGTTCAAGCTCCTCATGCAACTCTTCGACAACCGACTGAATGTCATCATTATTGATTGCAATCACCGGATTACCGACAATGAATACAACAGAAGGATGATATCGATAATACAATGCTAAAATACTTTTACGCAACTTGCCGTCTGCCCCCATAATCGTATCGCGCTCATCAAGATTTGTAACGACCCAGCGGGTATTGCTGCCAGTTGCGGTATGATAAAGTCCTGCGGCAGCACAACCGCGCGGGCCATGAATAATAGTGACACTGTTTCGTATCCCTGAGAGGATGCGCAACGCATAAAGCAGATCATCGTTGCTGCTCTGAGCAAAGGTTCTGATGCGCTGGGCTATTTCATCGCTGGCAAACTCTTTAGATGCAATGGAAACAGGGCCAAACCAGGCACCGAGAGTGTCGAGGCGCTTTTCTCGGCTGCGAGGTGCTTTTGCACGTAATGGACTCATAATATGTTCAAATTAAATAGAGGCCATTTCGTGCACCACACCAGTTTCAACCTCAAATATCCTGTCACCCCACTCTCGTGCCCACTTCTTAAGCTCAGGCGAATTGAGTGGCTTTGGAATAACCGACTCTTCATTCTCGTCGATGTATTTAGCCAGGTTCCTGTAAACCTGAGCCTGTTCGGATTGAGGGGCTGCCTCAATGACAGTTTTGCCATACAATTCACTCTGTGCGACAACCAAAGAACGAGGGACATAACCAATCACATGAGTACCTGTTTTACCAGCAAAATCATCGATGAGCGCCGGTGCATAAGCTGCAAGAATACTGTTCGCAATAATGCCGCCAAGACGCGCTCCGCCAGAAGGCGCATATTTGTTAACCGCCTTAAAAAGGTTGTTGGCAGCAAAAATTGACATAAAGTCCGACGAGGTTACTACAAAAGCGCGATCAGCAAGGCCATCGCGAATCGGTACAGCAAAGCCCCCGCAAACGACATCACCAAGGACATCGTAGAGCACAAAATCAGGCTTGAACTCATCAAAAACGTGCAATTCCTGAAGCTGCTCAACTGCGGCGTTAATGCCTCGACCAGCACATCCAACTCCCGGAACCGGACCACCTGCCTCAATGCAAAGAACACCGCCAAAACCGACAGCGGAAATATCCTCAAGTCTTACCTTACTCTGCTCACGCAGCGTATCAAGCACAGTTGGAAGATCGTTCCCCCCACGCAGAATGGTTGTTGAATCGCTCTTAGGGTCGCAACCAATCTGGATAACCCGGTAGCCAGCATCGGCAAGAGCAGCACTGATGTTTGACGTTGTTGTCGATTTTCCAATTCCACCCTTGCCATAAATGGCAATATGTTTGCCTTGCTTTAAACTCATTTGAATGATCCTTGTTAGCAATACTTAATGAATCCTCTGATACTCGTTCCTTGATGACCATTAACAGGGAGGAGATCATCCTCCGAATCAATTTTATGACCCTTGTGAGAAGTTTTGTTTTTTATGCCACCTTAATCTTGAAAACTGGAAGCGTTTCATCCTCGATCTAAATATCACGAACACACTCAACTGATATCTAATCCTGTTAAGTCTGGATAGATGTGCAATGATTATTGTAAAAAAACAAAAAGCCGATTTTCTGAAAAAAAAGCGGCCTCTCTCTTAATTGCTTTATATTAATCAACACTACATAAAGAAAATTTAAATGCCGAACATTTAATCAGCATAGACAACAACCATTCAACATGAGATTCAATGATATATCAGAGTTGCAAGATATTTTATCTCTTAAATAAAGAGAGCCTACTTTGTACACAATAGATAAAGAAGAAAATTGAATTTATAAACCCCCTCTTAACGGCATATTGTATACCATAAAAAAGCTATACCAGTAACAACGACTACTCATAGCAAAGCAAGTTACAGTTATTCACTTCTGTTTATTATTATTACGCTACTTCCTCAAGCAGCATTCCCGCCTGATGCAGACGCCAATAGTGGCCCTGCTGATTGATCAATTCACCAGGAGCGCCCATCTCCACAATTCGCCCTTTATCCAAGACACAAATAGTATCCATCTGCTGTACTGTTGACAAACGATGGGCAATAACAAGCAGTGTGCGGCCAGCCGATACGCGGTGAATCGCTTTCTGAAGAACCTCTTCGGTGCGTGAATCAAGGCTTGCTGTTGCTTCATCAAGAATCAGGATGCGTGGATCAAATATCAAGACACGTGCAAAAGAGAGCAGTTGCCGTTCGCCCGATGAAAGGGTGCTGGCTCGCTCCGAAAGAATTGTTGCATACCCCAAAGATTGGCGCAGAATAAATGGTTCAGCTCCAACCAATCTGCAAGCCTCCTTGACCCGCTCTTCAGAGATATCAGTCTGAAAAAAACGGATGTTATCAATAATAGTGCCGGAAAAAAGTGTTACATCCTGCTGAACAATACCAATTGAACGGCGAAGGACATCCAAAGGCCACTCACGAATATCCTTTCCGTCAATAATCAAAGCACCAGAGGTAACATCATAAAACCTGGTAACCAGATTCATGATGGAGGTTTTACCAGCTCCGGTAGCGCCAACAAAACCAACACGCTCTCCTGGATGAATTATCATATGAATATCGTTCAGCACAGGATGACCAGGACGATAGGCAAAAGAAACACCGTCAAGCATAATCAGGCCGGTTACCTCCGGTGCTTTTGCATCTACAGCTTCTTGGATATCAGGGATTTCCTGGAGAGTACGACTGATACGGTCAGAGGCAACAATAGAAGACTGGAGCGTATTCATCTGTTGAGATATCGTATTTATCGGCTGAAAAAAACGGCGGATATAGCCTATGAAGGCATACAAAACTCCAAAAGAAACTGTTCCTCCAATCACCCCTTTACCACCAAACCAGATGAGAGCAGCAATCGATAGGTCTCCCAACAACTCTGTAATATTAAAAAAGAGCAGGAACCACCGATTTTCCCGAATAGTCCATTCAAGCAGGGCTTTATTGCGCTCCTCCAATAGTTTTCTTTGCTTTTCCTCCTGATGAAAAATCTGAACAATTGCCATGCCGCTCAGATTCTCAGCTAGAAATCCGATAAGCACGCCGAGCCGATGACGAACTTCGGTGTTGATGGTGCGAATTTTACTTTGAAAATAGAAGGCTAAAAACACAACTGGAGGAACCAGAAGAAAGCAATAGAGCGCTATGACAACGTTCAAACGCAACATAAAAAACATGATCAGCAAAAGAGAAAAAGTACCTCGAAGCGTATTGGCCAAAAACTGTGTAAAAAAGTTATTGAGTGCTTCGGTATCGCTGACCACATTGGTGATAATACGACCAGGACTATTTTGATCGAAATAGCGGAGGGCAAGATGCTGAATATGCCTGAAAAGGTCAATTCGTATAGAACGAACAATCGATAGCCCAATCTGTTGCAAAACAATGTCCTGATAATAGGTCAGTCCAAAGGACATAAGCACTAGCCCAAGATAGCTCAATGCCATAAGCAAAATCGCTCCGGAATCCGGTCGGAAGACTGTCACATAACGATCAATTGCCTCTTTGACTAGCAACGGCTGCACCAGATCAATAATTACCACTGCCACCACCAAAGTGCTTACTAACGCTAACCTCTTTCGATGAGATTTGATATAGGGAAACAATGTCTTAAATGCACCCCGGGTTTGTGATTGCCCACTCATAAAACCTCCTCCATTCTACCTGCTTCAAGGGCTTCCATCTCAACATCAAGGTTCGGCTCCGAAGTATCCCTTTTTCGCTGTGCATCACTTTCATCAGCAAGGCCAGACTGCATGAACCACAACTCGGCATATATCCCGCTCTGGGCCATCAATTCGGCATGATTACCCCGTTCTACGATGCGACCATCTTCAAATACAACTATTTCATCAGCATGCTGAACAGCACTCAAGCGGTGAGAAATGATGATAGTGGCCTTTGCCCCTTCAGAATCCGGGAGTGCGGTTGATAACTCACGAAGATTAAGTAAAATACGGCGTTCTGTACGGGTATCAACAGCACTCAACGAGTCATCCATGATCTGGAACGGCGCATTCTTGTAGATCATACGGGCAATAGCTATACGCTGTTTCTGGCCACCAGAGAGCCGCACTCCCCTTTCACCAATCTCCGTATCATACTTTTCGGGAAAACATTTGATATTTTCATGAACTGCAGTAATTTTTGCACAGTGTTCTGCTTTTTCACGATCTGGATATTCATCCGAAAAACCAATATTTTCAAGCACAGTCGTGGAAAAGAGAAAGCCATCCTGAGGCACATAAGCGATGCCATCTCGGAGGCGTGCAAGCGGATAGTTCAGAATATCCTCGCCATCAATAAACACGGTTCCTTCAGGGGGATCATATAAACGCAGAAGAAGATCGGCCAGGGTGGATTTTCCACTTCCCATAGCCCCAATGATGCCAAGCGTCTGGCCAGGCTTGACCGAAAATGATATATCGGTCAGCACATCAATTTTAATCCCTGCATAGCGAAAGGTCAGACCTTTAACTTCAAGAGCTCCCTTCAATGGACGGTCTAATAATTGGTCTTTTCTGTCGAGTACATCGGAAACGACATGAAGAAGTTCATCTATCCTGTTCAAGGAGGCAATCGAACGTTGAACGATGTTAAGCACATTACCCAATTGCTCTAATGGCTGGCGCAACAATGTCACATAAAGGGTGAAAGCAACAAAATCGCCAAGAGAAATTGTTTTCATGGTCAGCAAATAACCACCATATCCAAGCACAAAAACAAACCCAAAATTAACCATCAGGGGAACCAGTGCAGCAAACAATGCAGAAAGACGCACAAAACGCATCTTTTCCTTAACTATTGTATCTACTCTGTTTTCAAAACGGCTGATAACAACATGCTCTGTACCAAAGGCCTTGACTGCGCGAATACCTCCGATAACCTCCTCTGTGGTCTGTGCCATAGCACCAAGCGCCTCCTGGGAACGTTGAGATTGAACTCTGATCTGGGGCCCAAGCCACTTGACAAGCAGGGGTATAAGCAGAAGTGGGCCAAGACCTGCAAGCGTCAACCTCCAATCTACATGCACGGCCATAAGATAGGCTGCTCCGAGTAGCATAGCTAGCCCGCT
>JABDHK010000050.1 GCA_012972835.1 Chlorobiaceae bacterium
TGCGATCTGAGCAAAGATTCCAGTTCCTGACGGTCCTCTGCCTTTATTTGATAAACTTTGTTTTTTCGTGCCATAATTGCATTTGTAATAATAGGTTATATGCAATATAGCTTTTTTCTTATTTATAATGAAGGACTAACCAAACAGAACACTAGTTCCATATTGACCTTACGTTTGCCATGCATGACCTCCGAAAGGCGCGTATCGGTAATTCCCAGTAGTTTTGCCATATCCTTGCGTTTCATTTGCTTCTCAAACATTTTGAGTTCAATCACGTCAGGCAGGGTTTCCGGATTTTTGATCACTAATGACATCGGCATGGCAGCATGACGATCTTCGTACTCTTCAATCGCTTACTCTTGCTGAATTGTTGCAGGGTCGATTTTATCATAGGCTTTATGGGTGCCGATAAACTTGATGAATACAGTTCTTGAAGAGAAACGAAATCTGACAACAATCCGGTAATGATTCCCCTTTATGTTGCATACATAGCGTTCGTTAGCAATATAGTCAGCAGTCAGAAATGTTGTTTTTAATTCGGCAAGGTTTCTCCAGTCTGCCGATTTTACCTTGGCATACCATTCATTGAGTGCTGGTATTGCATCCGGGTGGTTTGCTCCGAAACTGTTTAAGGCTGATTTTTTAATGATAACCATCATTGCAACCTTTGTCCTGATTATTACTAAAATCGAAAAGATATTACATTATTCAAAAATATTTACAGCCAGGGCGACTTGAGAGTCAACCTTTGCCTGGCGAATCCATTCGCTAAAAGAAAAAAGTCAGCTTACGCCAATAAGGAGAGGTGTTTACACCTTCTCAACAAAAACTCAGTTTCGCCCACAGGTAGAGTCAAAACTAAGAGATATTGCCCTAAAGCTCAACAAGAAGTTTCCAGTCGCTCGACGTTGCGTGCGGAGCACCCAATGGCTGAACGAATGGATGATTCACCAACCTGATCGATTCTTGCTGTTGGTTGAGGTTGAAGCGCTGGCAACGGAATCAGTTTTTTATTTTCTGAAGGATGAGAAATATAAAAACGTGGATTTAAACCCTGATTAAAATTCTTTAATCGGTCAGTTTTGCGACAGGAAACTTGATGGTTTGACTGCACCCCAGTATAGTAACCCATCATGATAACGAAACATGCCTGGACATGGGAAAAGATAGAACCTCAAACACTCTTCATCCCTTCCTTTCGTATTGACCGAACAAGGCGTGGCCATGTTATCGGCAGTCCTGATGTGTAAGGTAACTGAGTAAGATTGACTGAATGCAGGTATTAGGCACCTCCCTGATTTGTACGGCAAAATTTTACTCATTGTTTTGATACCCATGTCATGTACCTTATCTCCGTACAAGAAAAAAGGAGTAAACCGATGACAACTATAGCAGTGCGCGAATTACGGGCAAATCTCATGAAAGTCTTCGAAGAAATAAAACATGGTGCGAAAATTCAGATCACGTCACGCGGAAAAGTAGTAGCTCAGCTTGTTTAAACAGGATTTGAATATTACAATCTCGGCTTGTGGATAATATAGGCTACAATTCCCCACACCAGAAAGTCATTGTCATCGGTGATCTTGATCGGCTTGAACTCAGCATTGGCAGGCATGAGGTAGAGGCCATCTTCCCGCACAGCCAGGCGTTTGACCGTAAACTCACCATCAAGAAAGCAGACGGCAATTGCCCCATCCTTTGGCTCAAGTGCCTTGTCGATAATAAGCAGATCACCCTCTTCAATGCCCGCATCAATCATTGAGCTGCCTTTAACCCTGGCATAGAATGTTGCTGCAGGGTGCTTGATGAGTTCAATGTTCAGGTCAAGAGAGATCTCCAGATAGTCCCCGGCAGGTGAGGGAAAGCCAGCCGAGACCTCTGTTCCGGCCAGAGGCAGCTCAAGCTTGGTTGTAAAGTCCGCGGTAAAAAAGTCCAATACGGGGCCGGAGTGTATTCTGGAGAGTCTCATGGAAATGGCTGCTATTTCTTGATATAAGCGTTAAGTCCTATGGTTACCGGCTTGCCTTCAACCATTACCGAGGTAACGGTGTTGCCGTGTGTGCTTGCAACAACAAGCGTTTTGCCTGATGAAGAGGGAGTAGGTGTTTCCAGATCAATTTCTATGCAGAGTTTTCCGTTTTTAATCTCGACGTTCATTGCCATGGAAGTAGTTTTTTTTGTTATATGGTCAGAAAGGGGAATATAGAAAAAAGGGAACTGGCATGATCTACCAGCTCCCTTTTTTACTTTAACGATATGCTCTGTCAGTGGCTATTATTACCGCTCAGCGCTCTGTGTGGTGCTTGCGACTTTTGATTTTATGACGTAATCTTCTTTCTTCTTCACGCCGTGCTCTCTCTCTCTCATGCCGGCTCTCATGTTTGTTGAGTTTCTTCTCATGGTGTGGTCTGCCCTCCTCAATACGAGTTCTTCCAACTTCAGCCTGAGCATTGGTATGGGGAAGAGTGAAGAGCATTCCTACTATTCCTGCCATTATCCAGATCTTTTTGTTCATTGTGATTTTTCTTTTCATGTTATTTAACCTCAATAATTCATGAGGGCTACCAAAACCGAAATTGCCAGTCAAAAATTGAGGTGATCGCGGCTGTGGCAAGGTAAAATATATGGATAGCAAGACATCTTTCACCTGTAGCCGGTTACTATCCAACAAAAAGCAGGGTGAAGAGCCTAAAAGAGCAAGTGATATTCCAAAGTTTCCATACTCTTCTCATGCAGCCAGAAAGTCGTGCTGCACCGGTACATCAATGTCTGTTTTTTTCTGTTGCCGAATACCACCTCACCTCACCTTACGTTATGGCTGTTGGTGGCCATGGCTGAGCACGCAAGTGTCCAAAGATTGCCAAGCATTTTGAAAGAATTCCCTTGTACGGATATGCCGTCGGTAAATGGACACTGATCTTTGTTTTCAGCTCGATGATTCTGGCGCCTGTTTTCAAGAGTTTCAAGCGTATGCTGTCAAAGGTCGCCATGCCGAGACTGCTTCCCTGGAGTAAGTTGTCTCGGAAACTGTGCAGCAGGACATAAGCTGCCGAGTGCAAAAACAGCCGAAACTGATTGGCAAGAAAACGGTGACAGGAGGTTCGATCACTCTTGGTGTAGGTCTTGTGATCCTTTATGTACAACTCATCATTTCCTCGAGCGCAGTAGATTCCCTCGTAGAGTGCTTTGGCCTTTGCGTTATGCATATCGGTGCTGATAAAACGGACATTCAACTTTCCAATGTCGGTCATCTCGACTTTGGCGACAACGGTGCGAGGCTTGCTCCAGCTCTCTGCCTGGTACATGAAAGCGTGATAGCGTTTGAAGCCTGCTGGTTGCTGCTGTACGTGTTTAATCAGGATTTCGACATGTTTGAGCAAAACGGTATTGCCGGTCAGACCGGTCACACTATAGCAATCCGTTTGCTGGTCAAGGTAGGTAAAGACTTCCGGAACTGAATAATGGCTGTCACCACGGTAGACAATTACAGTGTCTGGCCACTGTTGGCGGATACGTTCCACAATCCGTTTAACGTACGAAACGATCTCCTTACCTCCAGGGCGCTTGCCCGGTCGCAGTATCGTGGTGATCAGTTTGCCACTGAACCCTTCATAC
>JABDHK010000051.1 GCA_012972835.1 Chlorobiaceae bacterium
CGATGAAGGATTTGCTGTACAGTATAACCGGTTTGTTGACGAACTGGTCTATGGTGATCCAATAACGTTTGCTGTCGCAAGGCGTGACTTTATAATGTTTGCGGAAAGGTTTTTGCCCGGCATGACCGATATCAACCGAGGAGACCAGGACGTAAGCGAACTGCACGATTGAGCTGTTAACACAAAAGGGGTAAGATAGGAGGGCAGGGAAGTAATCGTTTTTACTATTTGGTAACTGATTTTGATAAAAATTTTGTTACGCGTATGTTACGCGAAAATTTTTATAGGTCAGTAACTCATTTTCTATCAATAACATATAGCCTCTGTATGATATTTACACTGTAGAGGTCAGAAGTTCGAATCTTCTATCGTCCACATCCCACTTAAAAGCCTTAAAATTAATAACTTGCAGGCTTTTTTCTTGCCCCTTTCGGAGCGCTTATTTTCAGCTAAAAACACCGTTTTCTCGCCCTTTTTGACCCTCTCTCCGACGTATATGCGACGCGGAACTGGAACTCTTTCTGTATATAAGCGAGGGCAACCGGCATTTTAATAATCAGATATGAAGATACGAATTATCACGCCCTTACCTCTACCCTGATTCCCAGCAGGTTCTTTTGGACCATCTGATTGTTAAGTAACGAAATAGAAAACATTTTGATCTCTATGGTCGATGAGGGTTGCCAGGATCTTGGTTATCTGAAAAAAATGTTTAGTTTTATATGAAATAGCATGATATCCGTGTTAACATGATACTGTCCTTTAAAAATCAGGCGACTGAAGATCTTTTTAACGGTAAGCCGACAAAGAAATCTTCGAAACTCTGTCCTGCTGCATTATGGAGACAGGCATACAGAAAACTTGATCAGCTTGATTCGGCAATCGCTCTTGACGAGTTGCGCATCCCTCCGGGCAATCGGCTGGAGGCATTGTCGGGTGATCGAAAGGGCGAGTTCAGCATCCGGATCAATGACCAGTACCGGGTATGTTTTCAATGGACACCCGCTGGTCCTGAGCAAGTTGAAATCACGGACTACCATTAAATCCGAGAAAAAAGAGGCGACAATGATACGCGTACCAACCCATCGGCAACCGACTCATCCAGGAGAGATGCTACTCGAGGAATTTTTGAATCCAATGGACGTCACTCAACGCCAGTTAGCTGATGCCATTCACGTTCCTTATCAGCGGATCAATGAAATCATCAATGGCAAGCGTGGTGTTACCCCGGCAACAGCATTGCGCCTCGCCAGGTTTTTCGGCATATCGGCTGATTACTGGATGAATCTTCAGCAGAGATGGGATCTTTACGAAGCACATCAAGTCGAGGGGAAACTGCTCAATACCATCAAGCCATTGAAGCCAGTGGTGGTCTCCAGGTCAAGCAGTGCAAGCCATGTATAAATGGACTGGAATTAATAAATAAGATAAGTCTTTTGCTTCGCGGCGAGTACGCTGACTTTGTGCGTGCCCTGAGGGGCGGTGCTATGATGTGCAGCGAATTTTTGATATGTTTCGTGTGTTGTTACAACAATGCTTGCATATATAGGCAAGGCTTGAATTGAAGAAAAGAAAAAGGAGAACCATGGCAGCTCAACACATCACGCTTGATATTCCCGAAAAGATACTGCTTGCAGAAAAGACTGATGCACCTGCTTTCGGAAGAGAACTGAAGGTACTTGCAGCAGTTAAACTGTTTGAGATGGGAAGGTTGTCATCCGGTCGAGCCTCAGAGCTTGCCGGGATGAGCCTGGTTGAATTTTTACTCAGTCTCAATCGCTATAATGTATTTCCTCTGGCATCCGCATTACATGATTTAGAGCGCGACCATGCTTCAAGCCATTAGCAATACCTCTCCGTTACTCTATATAGTCTTGCACCTGAAGCGCGAAGTATCGTTGATGTAAGCAGAAAAACCGGTATTAATGATAAGACAATCAGACTGAACCTCATGCTCTGCTCTTGGTACTGTTAACTTCCATCCTTAAACCACCAGAAAGGACTCATGAAAGTACTCATCGTATATTGGCACCCGGAACCTCTTAGCTTCAACGCATCAATGTTCCGTGCAGCGCGTGACACTTTTTTGCAAGCAGGACATGAAGTTCGCACGTCCGACCTTCATGCGATGGCGTTCGACCCTGTATCGAGCCGCAAGAACTTTAGCACCATCAAGGATCCATCTTTCCTCAAGCAGCAGGCCGAGGAAGCGTATGCCACTGAAATGCATGGCTTCTCAGAGGAGATTGAAGCGGAGATCCAGAAGCTTGAGTGGTGTGACCTCATGGTGTGGCAATTTCCTCTGTGGTGGTTTGGCCTTCCTGGCGCGCTCAAAGGCTGGGTGGACCGTGTCTTCGCCATGCAGCGCACCTACGGCGGCGGCCACATCTACAATACGGGAGTCTTCACTGGCAGACGAGCTTTTCTTTCCCTCACCACCGGAGGTCCCGAGGAGTCTTATCGCAAGGGCGGTTTCAACGGAGACATTCTTGGTGTTTTGCGTCCTATTCATCGAGGTATATTGCAGTTCGTTGGCTTCGACGTATTAGCGCCGCAAGTTGTCTACGGCCCCGCGCATCTAACACACGAACAGAGGCAAGGTGCCCTGGAACTCTACGCCACGCGCCTGTTATTGATACCCTCTGAAGTGCCTATCAATGTCGGGTTCTATTGAACGGCGTGTTAACTCCTCTTTGCAGCTGGAATATGCGCGACCAGATATCATTTGTAGGGATATGAGGATTGATTTTATCATACGTACGAACGCAGCGCTTATGCCTATACAAGATTTTAAGACGCCTTGCGGTTATGTAATGTCTCGACCATGAAATTACAGCATTTGATCTAACGGGGTATCCGCATCATGCAGGGGGTCTGTAAAAAAACCACGTTGTGGGCTTTTTTTATTTCCCCTTCAAAGCTGCGTCTGTTCCCTGCGTCTCATTCCGTGGTTATTTCTTCATCATCCCGAAACGGAGGACTCCATGCCGGTACCATCGGAGTATCAACGTGCAACAGACGACTTCTACAAGTTTCTCATAAAAGTGCGTGACCTTGCTGGCTTTGGGAGCACGCATCAGGCATATACTATGGTGCAGGGTGTGCTGCTGACTTTTCGCCGCCGGCTTGAAATTAAGGATGCCATCAGTTTTGCTGCTGCTCTCAGGCAGTGCATCGACGAAAAAGCGTTCGATCAAGTCCTCTCAAAGCTTCCTGACGGCGCAATAGAATTCTGGCAGCCATAACGTTTATGCCTTCTCGGCTATTATTGTCCATCCCCCAAAATTGTAAAATCCGCTCAATAGCGCTTCCTGCTTCTCCGGTGGCACCCTGTTCTCAGGGTCAATAAGTGGCAGGTAGCACACTCGGGGTGAAATGTCTTCAAGCAAAAGCCTCTCGCCAGTGAGCGCTGAAGTGCAGCATAACCAACCCATCTTCGGCTGGCATCAACGGTTATCTCGCTATCGGAAATGGTTGGGATCTGGCCTGGCATAATTGTCGAAAAATGGATGTTGAAGTCGAAATCTTATGCGTTATCATGTTTATTGTCGAAATTTATACCAATTTAAGCAATGATTCGTTCATAAATTTTGCTGGCAGCGGCAACAGTGAATAAAGCACTTGAGCATCTTGTCCGTCTGGGGATTGTGACGGAGCTGACTAAGCAGAAGCGAAACCGCTTGTTCAGTTACCGCGGATATTTTGATATAATGAATCGGGAAACAGAGTTGCCGGGCAGTTACTAATTCAGATTTTGAGTGTCAGTGTGTTTGAATAAGAGTCTATTCGTAAAAAAATTTGATGCTCGATTTCTTGGTATAGGCGTCTACCATGTCACGTTAACAATGCTCATAAATCATTTTACGGATTCAACACCTCATAAATTGTTGTTGCATCCTTGAAGTTGATACCCAGCGCCTTGAAATGGGCTTTTCCGCAATCGACTTTTTTGTTTTCGGTTGACCGGCGTTTATCGCGGTCGAGGGTGCTTTTGGTTTCGCGGACCAGATAGAGCTTCTGAGTATCATCGACAACGACTGCCCAGTCGGGGTTGTAGTCGCCGAGTGGTGTTGCTACTTTGAACCAGCGTGGGAGCTTGCAGAAGAATTTTACTCGCTCATCGGCATCGAGGAGTTTTGCGACCTCTTCTTCTGTTCCGGAATCGTAGGCTATGTAGTTGAAGGGGGTACGGTTGTCGGTGCTTTGTACGGTATAGAGGCGGCTGAGGTACTCTTCAATCTCCTCGGCTTCGAAGAGGCGCATTTCGTAGTATTGGCCGTTGATCGGTTCGTATTTGATGCCGTCGATAATCAGTTCGTGCAGTGCGCGGTTGATCATTCTGGCGGTTTCTGTCATGAAGGATTGGGGGTTGAGGGTGAAATCTTTCAGCCGGCCTGATTGCTTGAGGATTTCAACCAATGTTCCTCGGGTAAGTTCGGTTTCGCGCTGCAAAAAGGCGAGAATATCTGGCAGTGGTTGCTCGTTTTGGACAAGGTGTGTTCTGCTGCTGGTTATTTTTCCTCCCTCAAGCCCGGACTCTTTTATTTCAAGATCTCTTTTGGTGATCTCAATCAACACCCTCTTGATCTCTCCCATTGTATTGATCTTCCCCGCTGCAAGAGTGACAAGTTCCGACGTTGTAAACTCAACGGAGTATCTGGTTTTCTGACTGATTTTATTCCAGAGTGCCTGAAAATCATCGTTCAGTTCGACCCGTTTGTTGTAGGTCACTTTCTGGCGATCACGCCCATCCTTCACAAAATCACGCGGAAGAAACTTCTGAATGCGCCCAATGACCGCATCTTCAAGCCCTGTATATTTTTCCGGCAGGTTGAAGGTGAAATCAGCCTTTTCAGGCATGAATGCCGTCGTGATGTCGCCATAGCTGTCAATCAAGCCGTGTTCGGCAACACATTGCCAGATTTCTGATGACTCTTCTTGTGTCAGGTAGCCGGTTCCTGCTGTGTTGAGCACTGGAGTGAAAGCGATCTGGGGAACACGACCGAATTTGAAGTTACCGCTCGGATCGATGGCTGTTTCAATTTCGGACTGCAACCCTTTGGCGAAGTTTTCAAAAGTTTCGTTTGCAATAACGGTGAGGCGGTTGATCTGGTCGTCATAGACACGGTCACCATCAAGATTTACCGGCAGACGAAGGCCGCGCCCAATGGTCTGGCGGCGTTCACGGTCGGTGCCCATTTCACGCAGGGTGCAGATCTGGAAGACGTTGGGGTTATCCCATCCTTCCTTCAAGGCTGAGTGGCTGAAGATAAAGCGGAGAGGCACCTCCGGTGAGAGCAGGCGCTCTTTGTCTTTCATGATGAGCTCGTAGGTCTCGTCATCTTTGGCGGTAGTGCCGCTGGTATCGAGCAGGTCTACGATCTTGCCCTTCTTTCTGTCTGCTGAAAAGTAACCGTCATGAACCTCTTCTGCCTGGTATGGAATTAGCCCGGCGTAGATTGATTTGCTGCTATTTGCCGTGAAGGCCTCTTCAAACCAGTGAGCAATTTTTCCTTTGGCAGGGTTGCCCTCGTCATCGTAGGAGCGGTAGCTTTTGACATGGTCGATAAAGAAGAGGGAGAGCACTTTTATCCCCTTGCCTTTGAGTTTTTTCTCTTTGGCAAAGTGCGCTTCAACAGTCTGCTCAATCTGGCTTTTGATGCGTTCCTCAGCCATGCCGCCGGACTCCTGGAATCGCTCAATGATGATGCCGTTCTGAAACTCGACATATTCATTGTCTGGTTCGGCATTGATGTTGGTGACGAGATAGCCATCATAGTCAGTGCGGTTGGTCTGGCTGGCAAGGTTGGTGCCATGCTTTATTTTCAACTGCTTTTCGCGGGTGCCGTTGGGCGTGTCTTCAAAAATGGTCACTTTCGCCTGCGGCGTTTTGGCTGTTTTGGGCCAGTAACCGACGGCATCAAGGCGAACAAAGGTCTGGTTGTAGTCCTGAGCGCCTGAGGCATCAATAACCTCAATCTGTTTGACAAGGCGCAGGTCGTACGCCCGAACGGGATCAAGCTGGTAAAGGAGATTGTAAGGGTTGCTGTGGGTTGCCGAATAGCGCAGGCAGAAGAGCGGCTGGAGATTGCGAATCGCCTTCTGTGACTTTTCGGTATTGTCCACGCTTTGGGGCTCGTCGATAATCAGAATCGGCCGGGTGGCCTGAACATACTCAATCGGCCGGCGGCCCGACATTCTGTCCTGCTCCTGATGGATGACATTGAGCCGTTTTTTCTGTTCGTCGGTGAGGGAAGCATAATCAACATTCTCCCCTGCATCCTTCTGGAATGCCTGGATGTTGATGACCATGATCTGGATTTCATTATTCACAGCAAACTGGCGAACCCGGCTCAGATCTTTTGACTGGTAGACGAAGTGATCAAAGGCGACGTTGTTGTAGAGTCCCCGGAAGTGGTCGCGCATCAGCTTGATGGAGCTGGTTACTCCTTCGCGGATGGCTACTGAAGGCACCACGATGATGAACTTTTTGAATCCGTAGAGCTTGTTCAGTTCAAAGATGGAGCGCAAATAGACGTATGTTTTGCCTGTTCCGGTCTCCATTTCAACGGAGAAGTTGGGGAAGTCGTAAGCGGCGGCTTCTTCCTGAAGCAGCCGCGATTTTGGCACAGTGTTGCGGGATTGAACAACGTGCAGATTTTGCAACATCAGCTCACCTGAAAGTGCCAGGTCGTTGCCGATGCCGAGGTCGTTGTACATGCTGCCCCCTTTGCCGAAATCGATCTGAAAACCGGAGCTGCGGGCTGGCTGGCCTTCGAACAGGTCGGTGACGCTTTTTATGGCTTCGAGCTGGTAGCTGAGGGTTGAATCGAATTTCAGTTTCATAATTCTTCCTGTATGGCATTCAAGAGCCTTAGTTTCAGCTCTTCGTTTTCATCATAGCTCTCATTGATAACAGCCTCAATAAGGTCGCGGAGAAACTCTTTATCTATTTTGCCTGCGGCCAAATGATAACTGATGTTTTCCATCTCCCGCATGAAATCTGTTTCGCTATCACCCTGCTCCTCAAAAGTTAACTTAAATTCTTTCAAAGAGTTACCACGCAAAACCTCGTAACCGTTTTCCTTGAGTTCTGGCTCGTATTTCGACAGATAATTGTCAATTGTCCTTGGGGTAACTTCAAAAAAGGCAGCAACTTGCTCTTTGAGCAGTACAACCTTGCCATTGAACTCGATTCCCTTCAATCCGATGCTTTTCTGGATTTCAGCAACAGCGTATGGGTTGTTGAGGATGTTCTGCCGGTCAATATTGGAAACTGTCAAATCTTTTGCCATGATAGTGCTCCCTTATAACGTTTTAAAGAGAATCTGGTTGTGCTTTTCCTTCTGCATGTTGTGGGCATTGAAGGTTTGCACGGCGTTGGCTTTGAGCTGGTCGTTGCCGTGGAAGGCGGAGTCGAGGCAGAGGAACTGCTGGGGGTTGAGCTCAATGACCGCGTCAATCAGTTCCTTGGTAACGCTCTCTTCGAGGCAGAGCAGAAGAGCGCCATCGGAGACAGAGAAGAGCTCTTTTCCGGTGATGGTTTTGGTTTCGATGCTGCCGGTCAGGGTAAATCCGGCTTTGAGGAGGATTTCATAGAGCAGCTCTTCTGGTGTTGCCTTGGCATCAATATGGTCGATGTGCAGGGTAAGCTGTTCAAGAATTCGCTTAGGTGAAGCTGACGGCTCAAGATTCTGCCACTGGCGGAAGTTGGACTTGTCGAGCTTGAGCACCTTGAAGCCTCGATCCTGCTTGCCTGCATTGTCGAGATCAAGCTTGCCTTCCTCTTCGGTGTTGAGCTTGTTGATGACCCGGCGGATGCGCTCTTTGCTGATATCGGCTATGGTTTTATAGCCAGCTTTGAAGGCTTCGCTCTCGGGTGCGCAGGGTTCAGGGAGCTGGACAAGGATGAATTTGCGGTTGCCCTTGTCCTGCTTGTTCAGGTCGAGAACGGCATGGGCGGTGGTGGCTGAGCCGGCAAAGAAGTCGAGGATGATATCATCAGTCTCCGTAGTTTGTTTTACCAGTAGCTTGATTAAGCTGGAAGGTTTAGGGAAATCGAAAATTTTGTTATCGAATAATTTTGTCAACTCCCGCGTTCCATGTGTAGTAAAACCAACTTCTTTTGAATCAAGCCAAGTTGAAAATCCTGTAATATCGGATTTTAGATCGTTTAAAAATTTTTTCTCACGCGGTCTGCCTTCAGGGGATTTTGGGAAAAGAACTCGCTCTTCCGTAATCATTTGCGTTACAACAGCTTTACTTTTTGACCAACCCCTGTTAGGGTTTGGAGGATAAGCAATAGCTGTGTTAGGGTCAATAATATCATAATGTAAATTTGGTCGCTGTTCTTTGGTGGCCAACCCGGATAAATCAATACTTGCCCATGCTCCTCTTGGATCATTATCAGGGTTTTGATACTTGGCCGTATCAATATCAACCCCTAAAAGCTCAACTGACGAATTTTTAGCATACGCTATTACATATTCATGGTCAGGAGATATATTTGACTGATTGCGGCTATCAGGGTTTTGTCTTCGTTTCCAGAGAAAAACACCAAACTGGTTCTCCTCCCCAAAAATCTCATCGCACAGCTTCCGCAAATTGCTCACCTCGTTATCGTCAATGCTGATAAAGATCACGCCGTCATCGCGCAGCAGATTCCTTGCCAGATAGAGCCTTGGATACATCATATTAAGCCAATTGGTGTGGAATCTCCCCGCATTGGCGGTGTTGGTACTGAACTTCTTGCCATCACCGTCAATCAGCCCGGCATATTCCAGATAGGTCTCAAGGCTTTCGCTGAAGTTATCGGGGTAGATGAACTCCTTGCCGGTGTTGTAGGGCGGGTCGATGTAGATCATCTTTACCTTGCCGTAGTAGCTGGTTTGGAGCAGCTTGAGTACTTCAAGGTTGTCGCCTTCGATAAAGAGATTTTCGGTGGTGTCGAAATTCACTGACTCCTGACGGCATGGTTTGAGCGTGGCGGAGCTGAGGGTCTGGATCAGGTGCAGTGCCTCTTTTTTACCGGGCCACTCCATACCGTAACGTTCACGACGGGATTCAAAGAGGTCACTGAAAGTGCCGATCTCGGCCTTGAGCTTTTCAAAGTCGATGGACTCTGTCAGTTCGCCCTGGTCGTTGCGGGTTTCGGTAAATACGGAAGGAAAAAGCTGTTTCAACCCGGCACGGTTTTCTGCAGCTATATCAAGCGAGGTTCCTGTCAATTTTTCATGTTGCATGTCTGCCAAGAGTATGTTCATAAAGCCGTTTACCTAATGGACGGTCAATGGATCGGCCAACATAAACTACTATTTAGTAATTATTTACAGCATATAAAAGAAGTAACGTAGTTTGCGGATAAATTAATTATATCCATCTCAATCCATTGAGAGCCAGACTTATTGGATCATTAGAGGAGCTAAGCCGCTATCCCTGGAGCGGTAATGCTATCGCTACCCTCTGAAGAGTCTATCAATGTCGGGCTCTATTGAAATACTGCAATTGGTGTCATTGGTCGATTCAATTGGTTCTGAGGCGAGATTTGGATATTTTTAAATCAAATGATTGTTCGGGAAGCCCTAATAAGGAGAAATCACAATGAAAATCACCGTTCTCAATGGTAGTCCAAAGGGAGAATTGAGCGTCACCATGCAGTCGGTGGCCTATCTGGCCAAGATCTATCCGCAGCATGAGTTTAACATCATCCATATCGCTCAAAGAATCAAGCGGCTTGAAACCGACCAGGCCGTTTTCAATCAGGTCATTGACCAGGTGCGCGCCTCAGACGCAGTCCTGTGGGGCTTTCCCCTGTATATCCTCATCGTTCACGCAAACTACAAACGCTTCATCGAACTGATCTTCGAACGCTGCGCGCAGGACGCCTTCGCTGGCAAATACGCCGCATCGCTCTCTACCTCCATCCACTTCTTTGACCACACGGCTCACCATTACATTCATGCCATCTGCGACGACCTGGGAATGCGTTTTGTCGACTCATTCTCGCCCGATATGCATGACCTGCTCAAGGAAGAAGGTCGCCAGCAGCTCGCCCGGTTCGGCCAGCAGTTCCTGGAGGCCATCCAGAACCAGGTGCCCACTCAGCGCCAATATCCGCCCTTGACCTATCGAGAGTTTTCTTACCAGTCTGAGCTTCCGCCTAACCCAGTCGCTACCGCCGGGAAGAAGGTGGTCATCCTGCATGATGAGCAGCAGCCCGACAGCAATTTGGCGAAAATGGTGGCGCGCTGCCGCAGCGCTTTAGCAGGCGAAGTGACCGTGGTCAATATTCATGACATTGATATCAAAGCCAGTTGCCTGGGTTGCCTGGAATGTGCCGGAAACTACCGCTGCGCCTACATGGGTAAAGATGGATATATCGAATTTTACAAAGCGACCGTTATGACAGCGGACGTTCTTATCTATGCCGGGCGAATGGTGGACCGCTACCTCTCCTCACGCTGGAAGATGTTTTTTGACCGCATCTTTTTCAATACCCACACACCGGTACTGGTCGGCAAGCAGGTGGCCTTTGTCATCTCTGGCCCATTCAGTCAAGTTCCTAACCTGATGGAGATATTCAGCGGTTTCTTTGGGTTTCAAGGGGCCAATATTGTTGGCGTTGTCAGCGATGAGAGCGGCAATTCCGCCGACCTCGACCGCCTGCTCGACCAGTTAATGGCCCGCGCGCTGTCCTACCTCCGGGCTGGCTACCTCCGCCCGCAGACCTTCCTCGGAGTGGGAGGCCTGAACCTCTTCCGTGATGATATTTACGGTCGCCTGCGTATCATCTTCGCCGCCGATCACCGCGCTTTCCGCAGCATGGGCGTTTACAAGACTTTTCCCCCGGCAGAACTCAACACAGCATTGTTGAATACTTTCGTCGCCCCGTTTGTTAACCTGCCCCCCATTCGGAAAAAGTTCGACAAGATGATAAAAGAACAAATGGTCGCACCGCATCAAAAGGTGGTCGCCAAGGCCCATGAAAAGTTAGGATAATAAAAACACAAAGTGATGGTCATCGGAGAAGTGATGAAACTGTACCCAAGTCAGAGAGGTTGAGCAGTTGGTACTGTTTGAGGGATTTTTCGAATGCGTTGCAGGCCTTCATCTGGTCAATCACCCGATCCAGGTCGGTGTAGTCGAACGCGGCGCTCCATTGCTGGATTTTCTGCATGGCATCATGCCACTGAATGCACTTCGATAGTCGATGACCGCACCAGGTAAAATCGGCACCACTCCCAAGAGCCTGGAGAATTTGCCGATCTCTACCAGGCAAGTTTTGATGCACTCATCGAAGAGTTAGGTCGCAGAAAAAATCTATGAATGCCTCTGGTGGATGCGTTGCTATGAGGAGTAAAAGGGGCTCCATCGCTAAGCCCTCAGCACACAAACAACTCATTTTGGAGAGATTTCGTCAAATCAATCTTTTTGACTGAGAGTTGTTTTACTTGTACTGCTTTTTCTTCTCATTCATAAATTGGTTTGGAACCTGTGACTCTTTCAGGTGTTGATCCATGCTTTTTATTTTAGAATTAGCGGTTATTGTAAAATAATGTAAAGTCTTATTTTAGTATATATGGGTGAGTCGGTTAGCGCAGAAACTAATTTTTTATGAGAAATACTGATGGATAAAGTGATGTTAAAAAATGTGAAAAACGACAAGTTCGCACAGTTGCTTGGTATTGAGATAGTTGAAGCATCTCCGGGATATGCGCTGGTTGAAATGAAAATAGAAGAAAAGCATAAGAACGGAATCAATATTGTCCAGGGTGGCGCAATATTTACGCTCGCTGATTATGCGTTTGCTGTAGCAAGTAATGCTGATGGAAGTACCACTGTAGGCATAAATGCGTCGATCTCTTACTTTAAAGCACCCACAGGAACATCTATAAGGGCAGAAGCAAGAGAAGAGAGTAAAAATAAAAAGATATGCGGCTATAAAGTGGAAATAAAAGATGAAGATGGAACGCTGATAGCATCGTTCTCAGGTTTGGGATACAGGAAGAAGAGTGAATAAGAGGATAAATGACCACTCAGGTTCCTCATGCCGTTTCCATTGTGTTCGAGAAAGGTGCTGAACAACCCAGAATCGATTATCCTCCGATAACGGTTTTCCGTTTTTCACCATCATGTTACCATGCCGGCATTGATACCCACATACTCGATGGTATGCCGGTGAAAATATACAGTCACGAAAAGACGCTTACCGACTGTTTCAAATTCCGTAACCGGATGGGGATGGATGTTGTTATATCGGAGCATCAGGCAGACGTCGGCTATGCAGGGCTGGGAATACGGTTTCGAGGTTTTCTTGATTCTGCCCGCATTGAATTATTTTTTGAACTTCCGCTATATTTCAACAAGTAACGGCAATAAGTGAATATTCTAAGATATTAATGGCACTTGCAGTTAACATCGATGAATTAGTCAATGGACAGGTCATTGAGTGGGAACGTCTCGAATTCAAGCAGGGATGGAACCCTGAAGATGTCCTGCACACAATGTGTGCTTTTGCCAATGATATCAATAATTGGGGTGGTGGTTATATCATTGTCGGAATTGCCGAAAAGAATGGACGTCCGGTATTGCCCCCTGTCGGGTTAAATCCCAACCAGCTCGACCGCATTCAAGGAGAGCTAACCGAGCTCAGCCATCGGATAGAGCTACCTTATATGCCTGTTATCCACCCTTATGTTTTTCAAGGGAAGCATATTCTCGTTCTCTATTGCCCGGCTGGCGATGTACGTCCGTATTCCGCACCGGAAAGTTTGAGTGCCGGGAAGAACTCCCGCGTTCACTATATCCGCAGTGGTTCCTGATCCATACGTGCCCAGGGTGAAAATCTCAGAAGGCTGCAGGAACTCACTGCAAGAATTCCTTTTGATGACCGCCTTTATCCCAATGCTGAGCTGCATGATCTGGACCTTGGTTTGATCAGAAGTTTTCTGGGTGAAATAAAAAGCGAACTTTTTGATGAAAGTGTTTCGATGCCGTTTTCGGAACTTTGTCGGCTGATGAATATTGCCAGAGGCCCTGATGAGCACTTACGTCCGGTTAATGCAGGTCTGCTGTTTTTTTCGAGGGAACCGGAACGGTTCTTTTCAAGGGCATGGATTGAAGTGGTACTTCGAAAAGATGAGGCCGGAAAGGATTTCAGCGAGAGATATTTTAAAGGTACCTTACACGTGCAGCTTCGGGAGGCCTTATCGTTCATCAGGGCATCAATTATTGAGGAACAAGTCAGGAAGTTTCCTGGGAAGGCGGAGGCCGAACGGTTTTTCAACTTTCCGTATGCCGCAGTAGAAGAAGCTCTGGCCAACGCAGTGTACCATAAGAGCTATGAATTGGGTAAACCTATTGAAGTACAAATCTGGCCTGGGCAGATCGAAGTTTTAAGTTTTCCGGGACCGGTGCCCCCGGTTACGGCTATCGTGCTTGCTCAAAATCGAAGAATTGTCGCTCGGGATTATCGGAACAGACGGGTGGGGGATTTTCTCAAAGAACTGCACTTAACAGAAGGAAGGGGTACCGGTATACCAACCATCAAAAGAGCCATGAAAAACAATGTTTCTCCGGAACCTGTTCTGGAGACCGACGAGCAGTGTAGCTACTTTCTGACGGTTCTTCCAGTTCATTCTGAGGTTGACGACCAAGTTAACGATCAAGTTCGCGACCAAGCTGACGACCAAGTTGTTTCTGTTCCAATCAGAGTAATAACCTATTGTCAAATTCCACATTCCAGGAAAGAAATTCTTTCTTTTCTTGGCTTTGCCAATCATATGGATGCATTCAGAAAACATCTGCTGCCTATTATTGAAAATGGACTGATTACTAAAACTTTGCCCAATAAACCAACTAGCAGTAAACAGCGGTATCTGATTACAGAAAAAGGGAAGTCGTTGCTAACAGGTAACGGAGTTTGATGATCAGAGAAGTAATTGCTGCTACTATTTGTGGTCGCTGAACGGTTGAGTATGTCTGATGTTCATTTGAAATAAAGACACCGAGCGCTTCAGGCAGAAAATGCACTGGTTTGCTTAGAGGTTCGACCGCTCAATCTCTTCTCGCCGGTAATTCCCCAGGGATCTGGTATACAGGAGGTGTTTCGTATCCTCGCCCATGACGCATTTCGAAACAACTGTATTGCAAAGGATATTCTGGCTGCATATCATGAAGGTCGAAAAATTCTTGTGTTGACTGAGCGCACTGAACAACTGGAACTGATACGCGAAGCACTCGCTGATCAAATTCCGCACAGTTTTTTGCTGCATGGTCGGTTGACAAAAAAGCAACGCGCAGTCACGCTTGCAAGTCTCGCAGCACTTGATGATTCGGTTCCACGGGTCATTCTTGCTACCGGACGCCTGATTGGCGAAGGTTTTGATCATCCACCTCTTGATACCATGGTGCTGGCCATGCCTATTTCCTGGCATGGAACATTACAGCAGTATGCCGGGCGTCTGCACCGTGACCATGCCAACAAGGGTGATGTGCGTATCTACGATTATGTCGAACATGACAATCCGCAGCTTGCACGAATGTGGGAAAAGTGCCAGCGTGGTTATAGAGCAATGGGGTATCGTATCAAGATAAGGGAATGATTTTTATTGCATGATCAGGCAAACAATTTCGTCGATGTCAGTCACGATGTGCTCGACAACTATGGGTGTTTTGACATTTTTCACATCAGACAACAGCTCAGTCAACGCAGCTTTGGCCTTGTTCTGCTCATCAACAGGAAATACCTGTATCTCTGCCTGTACCTGCTTTCAGAACTAATATATTTAAAGTGGCTTGTTTTTTATTGTACCCGAAAATCCATATTTTGCATAGATAATCGATTAATATTCGGTTATCTATGCAAAATAATGGCCTCATGCAACTCGAAAAGAAGCTCAGCTCATTCGGCGGTGTGCCTCTGACGCACGGAGCACTCGTCTCCATGCTCAAAGAGTACAGGTCACCGAACGATAAAATTGTCCGCTTGATAGATGAAGGGTGGCTAATACCAATCAAGAAGGGGCTTTATGCCGTTTCACCTGAACGGACAATGATTCCCATTTCTATACCGCTTGTGGCAAACCTCCTCTATGGGCCATCCTATGTTTCGATGGATTGTGCGCTTTCTCATTATGGGATTATTCCCGAGCGAGTGGTGGAGGTGACCTCAATGACTACCAGACGGGGGAAGGTGTATGATCTTAGGATAGGCCAATTTTCCTATACGCATTCTCCTTTGGATTTTTATACAGTCGGAATTGATCGTGTCGAAAATACCGATAAAACAGGTTTTTTAATGGCCTCTCCAGAGAAGGCGTTGTGTGACAGGCTTGTGTTTACCCGGAATCTGAATATCGTGTCGAAGAGGGAATTGCAGGAATTGTTGTTCGATGACCTGCGCCTTGATGAAGAAAGTATCACCCGCTTTGACCCGAAGGTGATAGAGGTATGTATCATGCGGGGAATGAAAGAAAGAATGTTGATGTCATTGCTGAAACTTGTCAACTCTATGAAAGGGGAACAGAAATGAGTGTACTTGGTCAGATGCTCGAGAAATATGATACGACCACTACCGAAGGGAGAGTTAACGGCCTGAGGGAGGTAATGCAGGAAGTTGCACTTGCCGGTTTGTATCGTGGCGGATTTTTTGACCGGGCCGCTTTTTACGGGGGCACCTGCCTTAGGATATTTTACGGATTGCCAAGGTTTTCAGAGGATCTTGATTTTTCATTGCTGACCTCTGACGCCGATTTTTCACTGGAGCCGTATTTCAGGGCAGTAATGGCTGAATTTCTCTCACTGGGTCTTGATGTTGAGATTTCGTCGAAAAAGAAAACAGTAAAAACTGGGATTGAGTCGGTATTTTTGAAGAGTGATACGCGCCTGTTCACTCTTGCCGTGCACGGAGAAAAAACGGTTAAAATCAAGTTTGAAGTTGATACGCTCCCGCCATTGGGATTTTCAACAGAAGAAAAACTTCTGCTTGAACCATTCTCTTTTTATGTCAAGTGTTTCTGTTTGCCTGATTTGTTTGCTGGAAAAATGCACGCATTGTTTTTCAGGAACTGGAAGAGCCGTGTAAAAGTGCGGGACTGGTACGATTTCGAATGGTATGTCAGGAAAGGGGTTCAGCTTAATTTATCCCATTTTGTCAGTCGAGCTCAACAGAGCAGTCATTTTATGGAGTTTCAACTCTCTGAACAGGATTTTCGCCTGCAGTTGCAAGAGAGAATCGATTTCCTCGATGTGACACTGGCCATAAGAGATGTATCGCGGTTTGTTGGTGCTGCTGATGCCTTGAAAATCTGGTCACGGGAATATTTTCATCAGTTGGCGCAGCGGATGACCATTAGCAAGGGTTGATGGCAGAATACGTTTGTAAATAATTGTGGTATGCACCCGCTCAGGTATCTCAGTAGCTATGAATGATCTCTCTGCATTTGTCCGCGAAAGACGAAAGTCATTGGGCATGACGTTGCAGGTAAAGCATATACCAGCAATAACAATGACCCCTTTTTCAAAGCACCCGAAGGTACATAATAAGGGCAGTTCCCATTTTCCAACGATTTTCCTGAACCACCCGCTACAAGGTTCAGTTTTTCCACCTCATTCGTTACCTCTCTTTTATTTTCATTGTTCCGGCAAACATTTTAAAAATAAATTGCATAAAAGAACGATCGCTTTTAAATTGGTGCCAACAAATTCAAGGGGAAAGTATCATGGCCAGAACCAAGAAAGTCAACACTCACGAAATTCTGGATGCAATTGAGCGCGTTGTCGTCAAGCTCGGGGTATCACGCTTATCTATCGACGCAGTGGCCCGGGAGGCAGGAATCAGCAAATCCCGAGTCGTGTATGACTACAAATCCAAGACAGCTCTCCTTGAGGCACTTATCGATCGCCAGTTTCAACGGGATAAAGAGCGTATCGACATACTTGTCCGGGAATGTGCAGAAACTCCCCATCCTGAGCTTTTTGCACGTATCAAGCGGGCGGAGCAAGCTCCGGATGATATTGAACGAGCTGTTGCATTGGCAGTATCCTCCTCAATGTCAAGTGAACTCTCACTCCAGCGGAAGATGCGGGAATGGACAGTTCATGACCTGAAAGCCATGGAAGCTGGAGAGAAGCCTGAAGCCGCCCGCATAGTCTATTTTGCCCTTATCGGATTCAATTGCCATGAATGGTTCGGCTTGGTCAACTGGAGCAGGCAGGAGCGGTTTTCGTTCCTGGAGGGTATCCGGGCGATGTATGCAAGTCATCTCGAGAGTCAAGCACCAACTATACACACCACATAAAGGATAAGCTCCATCATGAAAAGGTCTTATATCATTGCAGGATTACTTGTTGCCGCGATTGCTGCCTCCTGGTACCTTTGGCATAAAGGTTCGCCAGCTGAGCGCATGGGTTCAGATTTTAAACCGGAGGTCAGTGTTGTAACCATGAAGGCCGAGCCTGTGGTATTGACCAAAGACCTTCCGGGTCGAACCTCGGCCATACGGGTCGCGGAGATACGCCCTCAAGTCAGCGGCATTGTCACAAAGCAATTTTTCGTGGAAGGCAGTCTGGTCAAGCAAGGTCAGCAACTCTATCAGATTGACCCCGCACCGTATCAGGCAGCTTATAACAGCACCCGCGCCAACCTCGGCAAAGCCGAGGCAAACTTCAAGTCCGTCCAGGCTAAGGCAGCTCGTTATACCGAGCTGGTGACCATCGGCGGGGTCAGCAAACAGGAATATGATGACGCAAAGGCAAGCCTTGCCCAGGCCCAAGCCGATGTCGCCATCGCCAGGTCTGATGTTTCGACTGCCAGAATCAATCTTGACTATACCAAAGTGATGTCTCCGATTTCCGGACGCATCGGGCAATCGAAGGTTACAGAAGGAGCGCTGGTTAATGCCAATCAGTCTGTGGCTTTGGCTCTTGTACAGCAGCTTGACCAGATCTATGTGGACGTTTCCCAGTCGAGTGAAGAACTGATGCTCTTGCGAAAGCATCATCCTGATCTGAAAAGCGGGGCTCCCGTCCGTCTTCTGGTAGACGGCAAAACAGTTGCCCTGCCAGGTAAGCTGAAATTTTCGGATGTGACGATCAACCAGGGCACCGGAACGGTTCTGCTTCGGGTGCTGTTTCCCAATCCCAACTACGAGCTTCTTCCCGGCATGTTTGTCCATGCACGTCTGGAGCAATGGAAAGACGAACAGGTCATTCTCGTTCCACAGAAATCGGTGAGCCGAAATGTTGACGGCACGGTTTCGGTATGGGTCGTCGGGAAAGATGGCAAGGCAAATCAACGTCCGATCGGAGTTTCGGAAATCATCGGTGACAAATGGATGGTCACGAGTGGGCTCAAGGCTGGCGAGAAGGTCGTTTATGAAGGTATCATGAAAATCCAGCCAGGCATGAAGGTGAAAACAGTAGAGGCTGCACAATCTGCCGTTCCTGCCAGATAATTTCATTCATTCAAGTAATCTCTCGCTCATGTCCAGATTTTTCATTGACCGACCCGTCTTTGCGTGGGTGATCTCCATCTGTATTATGCTGGGTGGGTTCATTGCCATACAGACCCTTCCTGTTGAACAGTATCCACGCATTGCGGCGCCAACCATCAATATTAACGCTTCCTACCCGGGAGCTTCTGCCGAGGCGGTCGAAAACAGCGTGACGCAGGTTATTGAACAGGCGCTAACCGGTCTTGACCACCTCCGTTATTTTGGTGCAGGAAGCGATTCCAACGGTAATGTCACCATTACATTGACATTCGAGCCGGAAGTCAACCCTGATATAGCCCAGGTTCAGGTACAGAACAAGTTGCAATCCATCATGTCAAACCTGCCGCAGCAAGTCCAGCAACAGGGAATAAAAGTCACCAAAGGGGATACCGGGTTTCTGATGGTTGTCGGTGTCTATTCGGACGATGGTCGCGTCGATGAATTCACCATGAACGATTTCCTGAACTCCAAAATACTCGATCCGCTGAGCCGCGTCCCCGGTGTAGGAAACATTCAGGTGTTCGGTCAACCTTATTCCATGCGTATCTGGCTTGATCCCTACAAGCTTGCCAGTTTCAACCTCACGACCACCGAGGTACAGACGGCGATAAGTGCCCAGAACGCTGACGTTTCTGCCGGTCAGTTGGGTGGAACACCATCGGTACCAGGACAACAGCTGAATGCCACGATTACAGCCCAATCCCGTCTGAAAAGCGTTGAAGATTTTGAAAAAATCATGCTGAAGGTCAATACCGACGGTTCCCAGGTTCGCCTCAAGGATGTCGCTCGCATCGAACTTGGAGTGCAAAACTATGATATGACAACACGCTTCAATGGCAAATCCGCAGCCGGCATGGCAATAACTCTCGCGACCGGGGCCAATGCCCTGAATACCGCAAACCTGGTGAAAGCCAGGATGGAAGAACTGAAGCCGTTGTTGCCGCCCGGAGTTCAAGTCGTTTTCCCGTTTGATACTGCGCCCTTTGTCAAGACCTCCATCGAAGGTGTCGTTCATACCTTGTTCGAGGCAATTATACTTGTGTTCTTCGTGATGTTTCTGTTTCTACAGAATTTCCGTGCGACTCTGGTTCCCACAATCGCGGTGCCTGTTGTGCTGTTGGGCACCTTTGGTGTCATGGCGGCTTTCGGGTTCTCAATAAACACCCTCAGCATGTTTGCCATGGTGCTTGCTATCGGATTGTTGGTGGATGACGCCATTGTTGTGGTCGAAAACGTTGAGCGCATTATGGAGGAGGAACAACTCTCTCCTCTGGAGGCCACCAGAAAATCCATGCAGCAGATTTCAAGTGCTCTGATCGGAATAGCCCTTGTGCTTTCGGCAGTATTTGTGCCAATGGCCTTCTTTAAAGGCTCCATCGGTACGATTTTCCGTCAGTTCTCGATTACCATCGTCTCGGCCATGCTCCTCTCTGTTCTGGTAGCACTGATCTTGACGCCTGCCCTTTGTGCCAGTCTCCTCAAGCCGAAGCCCAAGGGCGAGCATCTTTCCGGCAAAGGCATCGTCGGACGTTTCTTTGTCTGGTTCAATGAGTTGTTCAATGTCAACCGCGAACGATATGTCAACGGGTCGAGGGTTATGTCCGGCAATGTCAAACCCTCGCTTACGGCATTCATGTTGGGCGTGATAGTGCTGGGCATCGTCTTATCGCGGATTCCGACCTCGTTTCTGCCCGAAGAAGACCAGGGGTTCATGTTCGTTCAGCTTTCCACCCCATCAGGAGCAACAAAGGAACGGACACTCAAAAGTGTGAAAGTCATGGAAAACTACCTGCTCAACCAGGAAAAAGATGTCGTTCAAAGCGTTTTCAGTGTGACTGGCTTCAGTTTTGCAGGTCAGGGCCAAAACTCGGCCATGGGCTTTGTACAACTGAAAGACTGGAGTGAGCGCAAAAAAAAGGGACAAGATGTCGCCTCAATAGCCGGCCGTACCATGGCAACCCTTTCAAGCGTCAAGGATGCCATGATCTTTGCATTTTACCCGCCCGCCGTCATGGAGCTTGGCAATGCTTCCGGTTTTGATTTCCAGCTTGTTGATCGTAAGGGCAAAGGTCACGAGGCGCTGATGAATGCCCGAAATCAGTTACTGGGCCTGGCTGCAAAAAATCCCGCACTGATCGGAGTGCGGCCCAACGGTCTTGAAGATGTTCCGCAATACAAGATTGACATCGACCACGAAAAGGCCAGCGCCTTTGGCCTTTCCATTGCTGACATCAATACCACCCTGCAGACGGCCTGGGGATCCTCTTATGTCAATGATTTTATTCATGATGGTCGCATCAAAAAAGTATTTATGCAGGGTGATGCTCCATTTCGCATGAACCCTGCAGATTTCAATAGCTGGCACATCCGGAACACCAATGGAGACATGGTGCCCTTCTCTGCATTTTCCACTGGCCGATGGAGCTTCGGTTCGCCGAAGTTGGAGCGTTTCAATGGCATATCGTCGGTCAATATCCAGGGAGCTTCAGCTCCTGGTGTCAGTTCAGGTGATGCGATGACTGTATTGACGCAATTGGCATCAAAGCTTCCTGAAGGCTTTGGCATTGAATGGACTGGTCTTTCTTACGAAGAGCGGGCAGCAGGACAGCAAACACTGCTACTCTATGCGTTCTCATTGCTTTTTGTTTTTCTCTGCCTTGCCGCTCTTTATGAAAGCTGGACCGTGCCACTCGCCGTCATGCTGGTGGTGCCGCTTGGTGTTCTTGGAACGGTTCTCGCAACTTCCCTTGCAGCTCTCTCAAACGATGTCTACTTTAAGGTGGGCCTGCTGACCACCGTAGGCCTTACAGCAAAAAATGCCATCCTTATCGTGGAGTTCGCCAAATCCCTCAACGAACAAGGTGTTAACCTCAAGGAGGCAGCCCTGACTGCCGCCAGACAACGTTTACGCCCGATTGTTATGACTTCCATGGCCTTCATTCTCGGTGTAACGCCTCTGGCATTCTCTTCTGGAGCAGGTTCGGCAAGCCAGCACGCCATCGGTATCGGCGTCATCGGAGGGATGTTGTCGGGAACGGTGTTGGCACTCTTCTTCGTTCCGTTGTTTTACATTTTGGTACAATCCCTTTTTACAGGGAAGCCTGTAACCGAACTGACCGAAAACCAAAAAGATAAGGGATCGAGCCATGACCGTTAAACTACTGATTCCTGTTTGCCTGGCTGCCACCATGCTGATATCCTGTTCACTGGCTCCACGCTATGAACGCCCAATGGCGCCTGTTGCCACACAATGGTCGCCCTCTGCGGGGGTTGGGCCCGAGCTGGCTGTTGAAGTTGCAGGAGAAACGCATGTCGCTGACATCGGATGGCGGAGCATGTTCACATCGCCAAAGCTCCTGAGCCTCATTGAAGCTGCCCTTGCCAATAACCGCGACCTCCGGATAGCGACGCTCAACATCGAAGCTGCCCGCAACACCTATCGCATTCAGCGTGCAGATCTTATGCCTTCTGTTAACGCATCGGGTAGCGCCACTCGACAACGGTTATCGGAAAGCACCAGCCCTGCCGGAACAACGGAAACTATTTCGACATATACCTCCGGCATCGGTGTCACGGCATATGAATTAGATCTGTTCGGGCGCGTTCACACTCTCAGCAACCGCGCCTTGAACCAGTATCTTGCAACGGAAGAAGGAGGTAAGGCTGCCCAAACGAGCCTGATTGCTGAGGTAGCAAATGCCTATCTCACCTATCTTGCCGATAGCGAACTGCTGCAACTGACTGAAAACACACTCAAGACTCAGCATGAGACTTTCGATCTCATCAAGCGCAGTTTCGATGTGGGAGCGAAGTCTCAGCTGGACGTGTCACAAGCCAGCACTGTGGTTGAAACCGCGAGGGCAAACCGTGCCCAATATCAACGTCAGGCGGAAAAGGACAAAAACGCCCTTACCCTTTTGGTCGGAAAGGTAATTGATCCTGAACTCCTCAAGCCCGAAAGTCTCAGCTCTGTTCAGGTGATGGAAGTGCTTCCCGTGGGACTTCCATCACCGGTTTTATTGGACCGTCCAGATGTCCGCCAGGCTGAATATGCACTAAAAGCTGAAAACGCCAATATTGGGGCAGCACGGGGAGCCTTCTTCCCGAGCATAAGCCTTACCGGTTCCGCAGGGTTTGCCAGCAGCAGCCTTACCAATCTCTTTGTGACGGGCTCGAGCAGTGTCTGGAGCTTTTCCCCTCAGGTGAACTTGCCGATTTTTCAGGGAGAGCGACTGATCTCCAACCTCAAACTGGCAAAAACCAACCGCGATATTGCCATCGCACAATACGAAAAAACCATCCAGACTGCATTTAGGGAAGTTGCAGATGCTTTGGTGGCCAGTGCAACCTACACCGAGCAGTTGCACGCCCAGCAAGCACTTGTCAAATCCAGCGAACAGGCCTGTACGATCGTGAAGGCCCGTTACGCCCATGGCATCGACAGTTACTTTGTTCTGCTGGATGCACAACGATCTCTCTATGCTGCGCAGCAGAACGAGATTCTGGTACGTCAGCAGAATCTGACCAACCGGATTGACCTCTATAAAGCATTGGGGGGTGGATGGAAATAGGGTGGGAAAGGATTTACCCTTTGTCGTGTTAATTTGTTGGTTTGAATATTACAGCACTATTACTTAACATCCAAATTCCCTCATAGGATAGCGCTGGAAAGTTGTGTAACGTATGCTTTTGTATAAAAAAGGTTTATTGGAATAACATTGAAAAAGATAGTTATATCATTCGTCTTCTCACTACTTCTCTGTGGGGCATTGAGAGCAGAGTCCCTTGAAGCGAGAAATAAGCTGCTCCTTACGGCAGGGCAGGGGCGAGTTGAGCCTCAGTACAATTTCGGAGTGATATATACCAGCTGTCAAAGAAGCGAGAGCAAAGATGTTGAAGCTTTGACCTGTTACCGGCTTATGGCGGATGACGGTCTTGCTGTGGGTCAGAATAACCTCGGGGTAGCATACGCCAAGGGACAAGGTGTTACACAAAACTATGCTGAATCAGCAAAATGGTATTATTTAGCTGCTATGCAGGGCTTGGTACAGGCTCAATTCAATCTTGGTACCTTATATGAAAACGGCCTTGGTGTTTCGCAAAGCTATGCAGAAGCGCAGCAATGGTATCGCAGGGCGGCTATGCAGAGGCTGGAGTATGTTCACAACCTTGTCAACTCTCCAAGGGTTATAATAAACTTCGATGAAGCTCTCCCGTATTATCAGCGTATGGCTGATCAGAAGCTTGTACTGGGTCAGAACAAGCTTGGGGAGCTTTCCCAGAGCGGTCAAGGAGTTATAAAAGACTATGTGGTAGCTGCGAAATGGTATGGACTTGCGGCTGCACAAGGGTTTGGAAAGGCTCAGTACAATCTTGGGTCTATGTACCAAAGCGGTCAGGGTGTTGCACAAAACTATTCAGAAGCGCTGAAATGGTATCGCAAAGCAGCTGAACAGGGATTTGCGCCCGCTCAGTACAATCTTGGGGAGATGTACTTTCAAGGTCAGGGTGTTCCGCAAAACTATGCTGAAGCTCTAAAATGGTACCACAAAGCAGCTGATCAGGGTCTATTTCAGGCACAGTATGCTCTCGGATCTATTTATTCTCAAGGTCAGGGTGTTCCGCAAAATGATGTTGAAGCCGTTAAATGGTATCGCAGGGCTGCTGCACAAGGAGTGGCAATAACTCCAAATACCGGTATGATATCTGATCTAGGCAATGCAGTTACCAAAAGGCATACTGATGCCGCATTGAGATGGTATCATACCGCGGCTGACCATGGAGAGTCAAGGGCTCAGTATGCTCTCGGATCCATCTATTCTCAAGGTCTTGGTGTTCCGCAAAATGATGTTGAAGCCGTTAAATGGTATCGTTTTGCTGCTGAACAGGGACTGGCTCAGGCCCAGTCCGATCTTGGAACGATGATCTATCAAGGCCGGGGTGTCACCAAAAATGATGCTGAAGTGGTGTATTGGTATCGCAAATCGGCTATGTTGGGGCTGTCAGAGGCTCAGTATAATCTCGCCTGGATGTACTATCAAGGTCAGGGTGTCAGAAAAAACTATGGAAAAGCCATGAAATATTATATCATGGCAGCGCGTCATGGAGTTGCACAGGCTCAGTTCAACCTTGCCAATGGATATTACAAGGGAGAGGGAGTCACTAAAAGTTATGATGAAGCAGCAAAACTCTACCAACTTGCCGCCGTGCAGGGCCTTGCACTGGCTCAATTTAACCTGGGAGCTATGTTTTATCAGGGACAAGGTGTTCCCAAAAATAATGTTGAAGCAGTGAAATGGTACAGGCTTGCTGCCAGCTCTGGGCTTGTGCAGGCTCAATACAATCTTGGGTTGATGTACTATCAGGGCCAAGGTGTTGCCAAAAACAATACTGAAGCGCTGAAATGGTATAGTTTGGCGGCTGATCAGGGATACGCTTATGGTCAGTGCAATCTTGGGGGGATGTACTATCAAGGAGAAGGTGTTGCACAAAACATGGCTAAAGCGCTTAAATGGTACCGGCTTGCGGCTGTACAGGGCAATGCTGACGCTCAATTCTACTTAGGGATTAGGAAAATACTGATCTACCTTTTATAATATCTTCATACTGCAACGTAAAAACTGGAGAACTTGCATATGAAGACATCTGTAATGAATCGCAACGGCATAAATCCTGAGATAGCAGGGCTGATTACTCGACTGGTTACCTTAATTCCGTGGCCAGTTCGACGCCAAGCAATGGGAGATGTTGCGCTAACCATATTGGACGGTAAGCCACGGGTTGCCGAAAATGCATTTGGCTGGAGTCGCTCAG
>JABDHK010000052.1 GCA_012972835.1 Chlorobiaceae bacterium
ACTTCCTCCTTAATTCAAAGGTTGAAAAAGGAACATCTTTCCTTATACCTCAGGATGCTATGAAATCGTGCCCATCAGAGTACAATCACTATATAACGTTGTTGAATAACGATAGTCGCTCCAATTGAATTAACAAAAATATGAGGTCACCCTCTATGGACGTAACATAAGCCGATAACATGTTTGATAAAAATTTTAAATCGGGATTATCATATCTGCACAACTGGCTCTTTACTCCTGCAATGTAACAAATATCCCATCCTTGAGCTCATTGGCAGGATGCACCACAACCCTCTGACCAGCCCTCACTCCAGACAGCACCTCTGCCTGATAGGTTCCACGCATGCCGATTTTCACACTCCTCTCTACAGCTCTCCCGTTCTCAATCACAAAAAGATGCCAATCATCTCTCCCCCTGAAAAGACTGCTCACTGGTACCTGCAGCACATTTCCAGCCTCCCGGAGTACAATTTTTGCCTGAACACGGAAGTTGTCGCCAAGCAGAGGTGCATACTCTTTTAAAACAGCCACAATATTCACCCGTTTTTCTTCGATACCAAGTGCAGATGTCTTGGTAAACGCAGCAGGATCAATGGTTTTTACCACTCCCTGAAGCTCCTTTTCACCTCCCCAATCGCGGATTACAACCCGATTACCAGGTCGCACCTTTGTAGCATCGGAAGAGAGAACATCAATGACTATTTCAATTGCCGAAGGATCACCGATATCAAGCAGTGGAGAGCCCGCATTGATAAGCCGCTCACTCTTTTCATGAATGAGCAGAACCCTCCCTTCCGCCGGAGAAACAACTCTCACAGCTTTTCCCGATATCATCCGGTCAACCTCTGCCTGTAGAGCCTCAAAACTGTAGCGTGCACTTTCAACGGCAGAACGGGCTGCCTCAACCTCTTTTTTCAGTACACCAGCTTCATTCCCTGCAATTTCAAAAGCCTCCTTTGATACCGCACCATCGGTATAGAGTTTGCGATACCGGGCTGAACGACGATCTGCCTGTGCTGCACCAAGAAGAGAGCTTCTCTCACGGGCAACTGCTTCGTCAAGCATTGCTCTGGCTGAGCGGGCCCTTGCAGAAGCTTCACGATACTCACGAGCATTAAGTTCAGGCGGCACCACTCCGGCCACAGCATCTCCTTTTCGTACATGGTCACCCTCTTTCAGGGCTATTCTCATGAGCTTCCCTGTTACCGGAGCGGCAATGACAAAACGGTCATTCACACGCGTTACTCCTTCTGCATCAAGAGTAATCTGCAAAGGCCCACGCCGTACTTCGGCTGAATCGACAGGAATGGCTGAGGGCCTGAAAACAAAAAAAAGGATAAGAGCTACTGCCGCAAGTGATATCGCTGCAATGCGCTGTGTTTTGGAAACTACCATTATCTACTCCCTGGTTTTTAAAACCTCGACAAGATCAAGAGCTGTAAGACGCTTTCTGATCACAAGTCCTGATACAACCGATACAACAACAATAACCGTAAAGGCAAAGAGAAAGTTATAGGCACTGAAGACCAGCGGCAGACGATAAAGTTCTGAACTGAGCGCATGGGCAAGCAGGGCAGATAGAGCAATACCGATCATAAAACCAGCCGGTATGGCACACAAGGTAAGCAACGCCTGTTCTCCAAGGAGAATAAAGGAAATTTCTCCCTGCGACATTCCCAAGACCCGAAGGCTCGAAAGTTCGCGGGCCCTCTCAGAAAGCGAAATCCGCGCCCCGTTATAGACCACAGCAAAAGCCAGAACACAGGCAAAAGAGGTCAGGATAAGTGTAGAGGTGGTCATGCTTTTGGCAATCAACTCTTCAAAACTCTCTTGCAGAGCCTTAAGCATCATAATTCCGGCCACTCCAGGCATTTTCTTGAACGTTGTGTAGAGCGCTCCTGCTTTTGTTTTATCAATACGCAAATAAGCAGCA
Organism: Chlorobiaceae bacterium; assembly: GCA_012972835.1. Taxonomy (GTDB): domain Bacteria; phylum Bacteroidota; class Chlorobiia; order Chlorobiales; family Chlorobiaceae; genus Chlorobium. The sequence continues at coordinate 1,934 of JABDHK010000052.1, forward strand.
TTCAATGCCCCGCCATCCCCTGCAAGACGGTTCAGCTGACCAAGATTCATATATGCAGAAAGTCCGAGAATTTCATCAATGGTACCACTGACAAGCACTTCGCGATGCAGTTGCCTGCCCTGGAGAAATTCAATCTGCAACCTGTCACCAGGCCTGACCCCAAGAATACCCGCCAGGGCAGAGGTCAGAAGAATTCCGTCAGGCGGAAGGGTGAAGTGTTGTCCGTTTTTATCCACAAGATGCTGGAGCCCCTCTGCCGACTGCATTCCCTTGATGGACTGGCGACGAAAACGATGACCAAAGCGCATCCTGACAGGTTCCTCCCGGTAATATTCATGTTCAAGCACCCCGTCAAGCGAAGCAAGGTTCCATGCAACCGAAGGAGATTTTGGATTATTGAAAATCAGGGTCACATCCTCACGATGTTTCTCGGTAAACTCAACCTGAACCATACGATCAACCGAATCATAGGTATAGCGGCCTGCTACAAGAATGGCCACAGCAAGAGAGATCATAAGCACTGAAATTGAAGCTTTCCATGGACGACGCTCAAGGTTACGGACAATAATCCGTAGTGAGAGTGGCATTTTTTTGCGCAATGATGCACGATCGAAAAAACCCGGTTTATACAAAACAGGAGAATCCGGACGCATTGCTTCCGCGGGCGGAAGCAACACGGCTTTCCGCACCGCACCAAGTGCCCCAACCAGAGCAGCAGCAAAACTCAAAAGAACCGAGAAAGCAACATTCTCAAAACGAAAGGTATACACAAGCTCGGCAAAGTTATAGAAATCAGCATACATATCCATCAGCCCCCTGCCAAGCCATGCTCCAAGCGCAGTGCCGGCAACTGCGCCGACAGCCGTAGGAATCATGGCAAAACCAAGATAGTGAAGCCCCACATCTTCATTGGAGTAGCCTATAGCCTTAAGGACAGCAATCTGGTCACGCTGCGTTGCTACAAGTCGACGAAGAACAATGTTCAACAAAAAAACTGCCACAGCAAGAAAAACACCTGGAAGAAAAGTAATCTGTATACCCACCTGCTTGATCTCGTCTGTAATAAAGCGATCAGAGAGCTGCTCACTCCGTCCGTAAGCTCCAAGCGATCCATAACGAGTAAAGATGTTATCAAGCTGCATGATAACATCCTTTTCCGATACACCGTTAGCAAGCGTCAAGGAGAGATCATTGAAGGCCCCACTCATATCAAACGCCGATTCAAGCGCCTTGCGGCTCATCCAGAACACACCGAACCTGCGCTTGTCAGGAAAAAATGCGCCCGGCTGCACCTCATAGATATACTCGGGAGAGAGACCCATGCCGACAATGAGCAACTCCCTCTTCCTGCCATTAATCACGGCACCAATATGGTCACCGGGAACAAGTCTGTTTGCCTCAAGAAAGGGTTTACTGACCACTACCTCATCAGGCTTGCCGGGATCGATATAGCGCCCGCTCTTGATAAAAAGATCATTCAATACTGGCGTTCTATACTCGGGTATTGAGACAAACCTTCCCGTAGCCGGCTCATCAAGTCCCGGTACATCAAGCGTCACATCAGCGACAATGCGGGAATTCACCGAAGCTACCCCGGCAATTCGACTCACTGTTTCAAGATAAAACTCCGGCGCACGCTTAACCTGCATAAAAACATCCGCAAAACGATATCTGCTGTAATATCGCGCCCGCGAAGCCTCAAGTGAATATTGTACACTGCTCATTGAAACAAACACAGAAATACCACAGGCAACAACAGCAGCAACGGCAAGCATCTGACCCTTGAGACGCATCAGATCGCGCAGCAGTTTTCTCTGAAGGGACTTCATTCGTTCGACCTACCAGACAAGTTCCGAGGGTGAAAGACGAGTAAGATTTCTCCTGTCCTCAGAGAGCTCCCCACTGCGAAGGCGCATCACCCTGTCAGCCATACCGGCAATTGAGGCATTATGGGTAATGATCAGTGTGGTCGTACCAAGCTCTCGATTGACCTTCTCAATAACATCAAGCACAAGTTTTCCTGTCTGAAAATCAAGTGCCCCGGTTGGCTCATCACACAAGAGCAGTTCAGGGCGCTTTGCAACAGCCCTCGCAATGGCCACACGTTGCTGTTCCCCTCCTGAAAGCTGGGCAGGAAAATGGTTGAAACGATGTTCAAGCCCTACCAGCTTGAGCGCCTCTTCTGCCGGCATAGGATCTTCAGCAATCTCCGTAACAAGCTGCACATTTTCGAGCGCTGAAAGACTTGAAATCAAATTATAAAACTGAAACACAAAACCGATTGACCGGCGGCGGTAAGCTGTCAGTTCACTTTCCGTCGCAGCAGTAATTTCGCGCCCGTGAAAAAAAAGTTTTCCTGATGAAGGAGTATCAAGACCACCAATAATATTAATCAATGTCGATTTACCGCTACCGGAAGCACCCAGAAGGACAGCAAGTTCTCCGGCATAAAAATCAAGAGATAGATGCTTAAGCGCTTCGACCCTCACCTCACCCATCATGTAGAATTTCGAAAGGTCTGTGATTCTCAACACTGCCTGAGAATGATCGTTGTCTGAAGAATTGTCAAGCATAAAAAAATCATCGCCTTTTTTAGTCCGCCATTCAAACCATGCAATAAACCTGAACTCCCGGAAATAAGAGTCGTAACAACTGTATCTTAGAAAACTAAAAAAACATACTCATCATTCCCTCCGGCAAGGCATTATCCATCAACACTAAAACCAGATAAAATGTTACATTTTGCTTTTGCAGCCCCATGCGTAGCTGATCAAGACAAAAACCTATGGACAACAACCTCATCGTCATCATTCCTGCACTCCTGGTTTCAGGCATACTACTCGGTATTGTTATCGGCATTTTCCTGCATAAAAAGAGTTCTTCCATCAAAAGAGGTGCTGTCGCCATCAAAGCTTCAACAATAAGCGGACGGGGTGCATTTGCAACGGAAAACATAAAAGATGGGGCAATTATTGAGCGCTGCCCTGCGCTTGAGGTCACTAACCGGGATATCGGGGGCGAGCTTGTCAACTATGTCTTTTACGGCAACAGTGAAACTGCCCGCTTGGTGGTTATGGGCTACGGCATGCTCTTCAACCACTCATCGACCCCCAATGTCGCCTACTATCGAGAGGACACAGAGCTCGGACCGGAGATGATCCTCTATGCCCTGCGCAATATCCGCAAAGGTGAAGAGCTGTTCTACAATTATGGGGATGATTGGTGGACTACCCGCTAATGAAGCAGGCATCAGCAGTTATTTTTTGGGTACAGAATTACACCTTCACGGAAACCCGCCCAATCGCATACAACCCTGCAGCGATTGCTGGAACGTACTCGCTGGCTTTATGAGCAGGGAGCCACGATGAAGAGGCTCCGGGAGTATGTTGCACGATGGCAGCGCTTGCAGCGAGGGGGAGTCAACGATTTGGTTGACCTGTGTTATTGCGAATCAAAACCTATTGATTAGATGCTTTGCTGCGATCCGACGCCGCAACCGGTGCCGTCTACTTCGGTTTCGGCCGCTTCTAACTTTACAAGAAGAGGTACAGTGTATTGTAAACAGAGGTCTATACCAATGTTTTTTGGTTGATTTTCTGAGGGATTTTCCATTTTATTTTCTTTTTGGTTGTTTGAATGATAAACAACTACACAGATCCTTTTATATTATATATAAAATATATGTGAAAGAAAACTTTTTCATTCAAATGGTTTTTTGAATCATGCCATCATCACAAGCATTGATTGCCAATCCCTTGATAGTTCTCAGGGAGGAATTTGACGACTGGGCCATACTTTTTGATCCTGATACGAGCCATTCATACGGGCTGAACCCGGTCAGTGTCTTTATCTATAAGCGGCTTGACGGGAAACACAGTTTTGAGGAGATCGTGAGTGAACTCCGGTCTGAGTGCCAGAATGCACCCGATGACGCCGAGACAGATGTTCAGCAGTTCCTCGACGACCTCCTCGCGAAAGGTCTTGCCGGGCATGCCGCCCAACAGAGGTGACAGACCCATGCGAACTATGCTCACCCCGAGATCGGTGGATCTCTCTATCACGAACCGCTGCAATCTGAACTGCACGTACTGCTATCATTTTGAAAGCAAAGGTAATAGCGGTAGAGATCTTCCAACTGAAGATTGGCTTCATTTTTTTGAGGAGCTTAACCGCTGTGCGGTCATTGACGTTACGCTTGCCGGAGGTGAGCCTTTTCTGAGAAAAGACTTCAGGGAACTGATAGACGGTATCGTGAAAAACAAGATGCGTTACAGCATCCTGACCAATGGGACTCTCGTTATTGAGGAGATGGCTGCCTACATTGCCTCCACAAAACGATGCAACAGTGTGCAGGTCTCCATTGACGGCTCATGGCCCGGTCCGCATGATGCGTTTCGTGGCGAAGGGAACTTTGAGCGCGCTGTTGCCGGACTGCAACGGCTGAAGGCACAAGGCATTCCTATGACCGTCAGGGTAACGATCCATCGGCACAATGTTGACGACCTTGAAGCGATTGCCCGGTTCCTGCTTGAAGAGATCGGGTTGCCAAGCTTTTCGACCAACTCAGCCGGTTACGTCGGGCAGTGCCGCTCACATTCGGAGGACGTGCAGTTGACTATTGAGGAGCGGACAAGAGCTATGGAGACCTTGCTACTCCTCAACGAACATTATAACGGGCGCATCAGTGCCGCTGCAGGACCACTTGCCGAGGCGAAGCATTGGCTGGAAATGGAAACTGCACGGCGTGATGGAGATGAAAGCCATGCCGACTGCGGCCAGCTTCGTTCATGCGGCGGGGTGTTCTCAAAGATGGCTGTGCGGGCTGATGGAGAGATGGTTCCCTGCAGCCAGATGAGCCACATCGAGCTTGGACGGATCAACCAAGTTGACCTCAAGGAAACCTGGCAGCACCACCCCGAACTACTGAGGCTCCGCGAGCGCCGCACCATCTCCCTTGCTGATTTCGAATTCTGCAAAGATTGCCCTTACATTCCTTACTGCCGAGGCAACTGCCCGGCTTTGGCCTACACGCTCACCGGAGAAGAGAATCATCCGAGTCCAGACGCTTGCCTTAAACGCTTTCTTGAAGCAGGTGGCAGGCTACCGGAGCGGAGGAACCAACCACAACAAGACTGCTGCTGAATTCGGAAATTAAAATCGCTTGTTTTCACATGACCAGTTGTACCAACCCGACTGAATGCCTTGAGAAACCAACCGTCGCCGACGGCAAGGAACAGCGCACCTATCCCTTACGGCAGCTCTATTTTTACCTGACTGAAGGTTGCAACCTCAAATGCCGCCACTGCTGGATTGCCCCGAAATACCAAGCGCCCGACAAAGCTTTCTCAGCACTTGATCCCAACCTGTTTCGCTCGATCATCGCGGAAGCGAAACCGATGGGCCTCAACGGTATTAAGTTCACTGGTGGCGAACCTTTACTGCATCCGAAGATCAGCGAACTCATCGAGATTGTCCGCACTGAGGAGTTGCGCCTTAAGGTGGAGACTAACGGTGTGCTCTGTACTCCTGAACTGGCGGTACAACTGAAGGGGGCAAGCAAGAACACTTTTGTTTCGGTCAGCATCGACGGTGCCAAGGCAGAAACCCATGAGTGGGTACGCGGTGTTGAGGGGTCGTTCGATGCTGCATGGCAGGGCGTCAGAAACCTTGTGCAAGCCGGCTTCAAGCCGCAGGTGATCATGAGCATCATGCGCCGCAACAACGACGAAATGGAGGCTGTTGTGCGACTTGCTGAACAAAACGGTGCGGGATCGGTCAAGTTCAATCTGGTGCAGCCTACCGCCCGGGGCGAAGCGATGCATGAGGCCAATGAGACCCTGAGCATTCAGGAACTTATCGACCTTGGTGCATGGGTGGAGCATACGCTTTCGAAAACAACCACTCTCAGGCTGCTCTACAGCCACCCTATGGCGTTCCGACCTCTCGGCAAGATGTTCGGTGACAATGGCGAAGGGTGCGGGCTCTGCGGCATCCTCGGCATCCTTGGCGTACTTGCCAACGGCTCATATGCGCTATGCGGAATCGGAGAAACCGTGCCCGATATGGTCTTCGGACATGCCGCAACCAATAGACTTGAAGAGGTCTGGAAAACCTCTGCCGTGCTCAACGAACTGCGAGAAGGATTTCCAGCAAAACTCAAAGGCATCTGTGGCGACTGTCTTATGAAAGGAATATGTCTGGGCAGTTGCGTTGCACAGAACTATTACAGTTCGAAAGATTTATGGGCTCCTTTCTGGTACTGTGAAGAAGCCAGAACAGCAGGCCTCTTCCCTGAAACCCGTCTGAAGCCATAAATCTCCATTAAACAAAGGGAGGCATGAACACTATGCTCAACACAGGATATCAGCTGCGACTGACCAATCAGCAAACCTGGCTTATCACCTCGCTGTCCGGCACACTTGATCCATGGCTGAAGAACGCTGGCACCATCATGGAGCTTGAGGCTGCCGAAGCTAACAGTACCCAGCATCAGATTATTTGTGCAACTGATGACCATCAGGCCGACCTTCGACCGCAACTAAAGATCCTTGGCAAGGGTAGCGATGAGTGGGCATGCCATGATATGAGAACGGTGAAAGCGTGGCATTGCAACGGCAGCGATGACACTATCTGCACGCTCGATCCACCAGAGAGTGACGAAATCGAGATCATTGCCATGTGGTACCTCCTTTACCCTGTTTACCAGACGGGCATCGATGGCGGAGGACTGCCATTCCATGCCGCACTGATTGAGCATGAGGGAAAGGGGGTTCTTCTGGCGGCAAGTGGCGGTACCGGCAAATCGACCTGCAGCAGGCGCATCCCCGGCCAGTGGAATGCCCTCTGCGATGACGAGGTGCTTGTTGTGCTCGATAATGAGGGGAACTACCAGGCCCACCCCTTTCCCACCTGGAGCGACTACCTCTGGCAACGATCGGAGAAAACCTGGAACGTCCAGCAATCTGTGCCGCTTCATGCTGTATTCTTCATCTACCAGTCCGAAGAGGAGATAGCTGAACCGTTGGGGCAAGGACAGGGTGCCGTCATGATGAATGAAGCCTCGGTACAGACCTGGCGGAAGTATCTCCGCAACGTCAACGACGAGTTCAAAAGAGCATCCCATAGCAAGGTGTTCAACAACGCGTGCACCATGGCTACCACCATACCGGCCTACAAACTCGGCGTCAGCCTTAACGGCAAGTTTTGGGAAGAGATCGAAAGGGTTCTCGGATGGTAAACGTCAACAAACAGGAATACAACTACAACGGCACGAGCATGAACCCTACGTTCAAAGCTGGAGACCGGCTTCGTGTTGTTCCTTACGCTTCACTGAAGATCACTGTGGGCGATGTCATCGTCTTCAGGCCGCAAGACAATGAACGCACCATCACCCACCGGGTTATCGCAGTTGATGCCCGGGGTGTCATGACAAGAGGCGACAACAACAACCAGATCGATCCCTGGCACCTGCAACCTCATGAGATCATGGGCTGTGTTACGACTGCAAGCAGGGGTGCAACAACCATAAAGGTTACAGGCGGAAGAAAAGGCATACTCTATGCCCGACTGCGATGGATGATACAATATGCCGACCGGACGATTTCCCGCCCGCTCCACCCGCTCTATCACCGCCTTGCTGAAGCAGGAATATTGAGCCGCATCCTTCCCTCATGGGCAAAACCAAGGGTTCTTCACTTCACCAGACCATCCGGTCAGGAAGCTCAATTGCTTTTGGGTAAACAGGTCATTGGACGCCGACGTCCCGGAGCGGTTCAGTGGCAGATACGCCGCCCATTCAGGCTCTTCATTGACCAATCACTACTGCATGAATGAAACAGAATGCGCCAGCAACATCGGCCTCTTCCCATACGACACTTGACCTCTTTCGTGACGTCCAGCACCTCCATCCCAACATGCGGTTCTGCGGTGAACCACCTGACGCCCTGCTGACCTTACCAGAGGAGCTCATACGCTACCTCCTTGCCCTTCTCAGCGGAGCTCCGCAACCCGCTCCCCAAGTACACTCAGATGAATGGACCAAACTGATCACCATACTGAAAGCCCACTGGGTTCTGCCGCTCGTTTACTGGCATGCCGGACATGTGCCTAAAAAGATGCGGCCACCAAGAGAGGTGATGGATACCCTGAGAGGCTCGTTTCAGTGGAGCCGTATCAGGACACTGTATATGGAGCGGCAACTGCAGCAGCTGACCTCAGCTTTCCGTGAAGCCGGGGTACGCATGATTGTGCTCAAGGGGCCAGCACTTGCCAGAATGGTCTACCCGGATACCGCCTTGAGAGCTGGATCGGACCTCGACATTCTGGTGCATCCGAAAGAGATGACGCGCTCGAAGGAGATCCTTTCGCAACTGGGATACACCTGTGATGCACGGAAGTTCGGGACCGACGTGGAAGCGCTCAGCCACCATGAAGAATTCACGAGCAGTCAGCATGGGCAGCAGTTTCGCTCGATCGAACTCCACTGGAAACTGATCCGAATCGGGCTCTTGCAGGAGAGCGATGTAGACAATCTTTTCGATAACGCTGTGCAGGTCAGCGCTGACAGTTCGACCTTTGAAGCACTGAACCCTGTCGACGCCCTAATCCACCGAGCGCTCAACAACGCGTTCATGCATGATGGCGACATGCGCCTCATCTGGATTTACGATATCCTCATGCTTGCCCAAAGCCTTAAGGAGCCGAAGGAGTGGCTACTGTTACAAAATCGATGCGTGGCATGGCAAGCCCGCCTGGCCGTAGAAGTTGCACTGACACTTGCCCGTTCCTGGTACGGGTTACGCTTACCGGATGCATATGCTAACTTTTCAACGTGGCCAGCCCCATCAGCTGAGGAGCTTGATGCATGGAACCTAATCACCCTCAGACGCAAACGACTGGACTTCATGATCGGAGCCCACTTACCGCATGGCGCCAGTTTTCTTGAAAACGTATGGTTGACCATTCGCCTCATAGTGCCACCTCGAACTGTTGTTGTCAAACTCTACCCTGTGCGACACCCCTGGCTTTTTCCGCTCTCTTACATTCGCAGGTGGAGCAGGTGGATTAATAAAATGCAAACCTGAGCCATCAACCCGTTACCTTGCTATTGTAATGTGTTGTTGCTTCGAAAAAGAATCTTTATGCGCCCCCGAAGGAGCCCCCTCCGCACTGGTATTCGGCATGTACGCCATTATTACACGTGTTAGCATTATAACTTCCATTCGTACAATCACCTACTCCTTGTGCGTCCATCTTCCCCTGCAACTGTATTAGTGCAGGTTCAGTCCAATATAGGTTACGTAAACATAGCCCAATGTCTGCGTCAGATTCTTGACTTTTGTGATTACTCATTTGTGATTAGGGTTACCTTTTAAATTTGGAATGCAACACTTTCTTCGTGCACCTGTTTTTTCTTACTAATGAAATCGTTGATAGTAGGTTTTTGCCATATCAATCCCTGATCATCCCTAACTTCTGTATCAAGCATATTCATCTCCTTATTAATTTCATTGTTTAGTAAAAAGTCGAAATAATAGTTGCTGTTTTAGTCGCAACCACGAGGTAACTCGTGAATTGGCAGCACAACCGAGTGCTATGAATTGTAAACGGTTTGGTGTCGCTCCAATATTGTTCTTCGTGCCGGCATACATTATATGGCCTTTATTCCAAAGCGATTTGTTACCAGTTCCGCAAGAGTTTCGATACAAGCCTCAAGGCTGAGTTTTGCTGTATCGAGAGTCAATGTAGCCTCCTCTGGTGATTCATATGGCGAGGAGATCCCCGTAAAATCGGGAATTTCACCTGCACATGCTTTGCGGTAGAGCCCTTTCATATCCCGTTGCTCACAGATTGCAAGAGATGTGTTCAGGTATACCTCCACAAAACGCTCATCACCGATGATGGCCCTGGCATTGGCACGGTCTTCACGAAATGGTGAGATAAATGAGGTTAGCACTACAAGACCAGCATCATTCATTAGTCGTGCGACTTCTGACACCCGGCGAATATTTTCAGCCCTGTCAGAGGGTGTAAAACCAAGGTCGCGGTTCAGACCGTGGCGAACATTATCTCCATCCAGTACAAAACAGGCTATTCCTTTGTTGATGAGCTGGCGTTCAAGGGCAAATGCAAGGGTCGACTTTCCCGCACCCGAGAGGCCCGTAAACCAGAGTACAAAAGGGTTATGCCCAGTCAGCGCTTGACGCTCAGACGCCTTTACCTGACCATCATGCCAAACAATATTTTGTTTTTCAGTCACGGTGATAGTTCCTGTTAAAACGTAACAGCCATAGTGGTAACCTGAATGAATCGGTTTAAATTGCATAGAAATTTCAGATAATTCAAATGGCTTGCGACTTGGTAAATGGACCGCGCTATGGCTTTTTCTGAGAGATGTTACTCCATCATTTAGGATTTAGATATCCAAATTTATGCGTAACTGGCGTGACTATATGCGTGCCGCAGAAGCTTTATGGCTTCTGGTTGTGTTTGGCTTTGCACAGCGCTTTATTCCAATCGCCTGGTGGTCTGGATTTTTGGGGTGCAACGCTCGCATACCCAAGCACTGGCAAGGAGTAAAAACGGTTACGACCATGCAAAGGTTGAGCGTTATCGAGGAATGTGCAGTTGCAATTGCGATAAGAAGGGCATGCCGGCGCCTGCCTTTTCAACCAACATGCCTTGCTCAGGCTTCGGCAGGACAAATTATGCTCCGACTCCGAGGACGCAGTGGTGTGGTTGTTATTGGAATGAGACTAGACCCGATATCGACAGATAAAAAGTGGGAGGCTCATGCCTGGCTGCTTGGGAAGTGTGGAGCTATCACTGGTGGCGAGAATGCTTATGGATTCACCCCAACCAATGTATTTGAGGTACCCGGCGGATTATCGGCTGATGATATTCTTCTCAACGAAAACGATTAATTACTTTATTCGCAGCAACATCTTTTGGGGTATATTTAGTTGAATACGGTATTCTTTGCATTGGTTAATAAAGAATCGCCATTGGCAACTTCTGTGAACACAAGATTTAGCAATCTCCTTTTGGAGATTCTCCACTGTGACCCTTCACTGCCCAATCCTGACCGGTTATTGGCATTCTCTACTGATGACTGGCATGAATTCACCGCGGAAGCAATTCGTTTCCGTATGGCCTTTCAAGTAAAAGAGTTTCTTGATGCTGATTCTCAATACCGTGAGATAGTGCCGCAAGTCTGCCTGGATCAGCTTGGTGAAATTGTTCGTAAAACACTGATGAATAATCTCCGCCAGCAGGCCCACTTGCGCAAGATGCTTACCCTTCTCAAAGAGGTAGATATTCCTGTAATGCTGCTCAAAGGGCTGTGGTTGGGCGAAGTCGTCTACCGTGACTTGAAAGCCCGAGCTACTGGTGATATAGATCTTTTGCTGCGTTCTGAGAATATGCCTCGTTTTACTAAACTTGTTATAGAACGCGGCTTTGATGTCCCGTCGAATACTGCCAATATTTGCGATCTTGCTCCAGCTGGCAATGAGTTTCCGCTGATTCATCCAACACGGAAGGCCTTTTTTGACATCCACTGGGCGTTGACACTCTCGCCGATTGAAAAGCCTGTTGATGAAGAAAAGTTTTGGCAACGCTCTGAAATCTACACAATCGCGGGTATGCCTTGCCGAACCCTGTGCATCGAAGACCATCTGCTCTATCTCTGTTTTCATGCAGCCGACCATCATCGTCTTAATTACGTTGGCCCGAGGGCTCTGCTTGATATTGCCCGCCTCATTGCAAAACCAGCCCGCCCCATCGACTGGAATGATGTTGTTACAAGAGCCAGAGAGATGGCTTGGAATCGTAGCGTCTGGCTGATGCTGGAGCTCATCCGTAAGCATCTCGGCTCGCAAGTACCAAAAAGGGTGCTCGACGAACTATGCCCTGCCGACGACGACATTCTTATACATACTTTAGCGATGGAGGCTATATTTCTCGATCAGCCGAAAACAGATAAACTTCATATAAATATTGTCAGAATGGTTGATGAGCGATCACTCCTGAAGCGCATAGCCCTGTTATTCAAACGCATCTTTCCTGCATCGGAAGAAATTGCGACACTGTTCACGACTTCAGTTAACTCTCCAGGCTTCCGTTGGCTCTACTTGAAGCGACTCAGTTTATTGATCAGGAATCACCTGCCGAAAATATTCCTTATTGCATTTAAAAATGCTGCGATTTTGGCAGAAAAAAAGCGAATAGAGGTCATAGACAGATGGATTGAAGGCGATGCAGCACGTGACCAGAGTGCTTGATGCTGTGGCCTGCACAAACTCCGGCATTGATGTAGTAGAACCAGGTTTTTAGTAAATCTATAGGAAAGTTTCAACCTTATTTTTATTATTATCAATATAATATGATGTTCCTGCTGTCGTTTGCCGATTACAACCAATTCTTTATAGCATAATAAGTTTACTTTTTTAGTCAGCTACGTTATGAGAAGAAAAATTGCGCTCGCAATCACTGCTGACGGAGAAGTGGATCTCATCCGCGGCATGGTTGACTTGCTGCTTCACAAGCTTGATCGCGTTCTGATTGTTGAGGGGCGACGTACATTCCGCGGCAAACCACGCGAAGTCCTTGGTAAAGACTGGATTGATCTGCTTGCTCTGAAACCAGAACAGTTCAGATCTATTGTGACAGATCTACCAGCCGATAACAATCCTGGCGCAACGATGCGCCAACGAGAAATGATACAGCGCAATGCTATAGGCTTAGGTGTACGGGATATGCAATCTGATGATCTTTTGATTGCTGTTGATGCCGATGAGTTTGTTGACCCTGACTGGTTGGACTCCCACGCTGATTCTCTGACTGTCCCTACCCGCCTGCTTATGCTGCCATGTTATGGAGGCCTTGACCGTCGTGCACCGGACTGGCACTGTTGCCTTAAACACCTGACCACACCTGTTGGCCATTGGCCACCCCATGAAACGGGATGGCTTTTTCCTGGTGGGGTAATTGGGCCAATAGGTGAACTTGCCAATATTGGCGTGCAATACTGGCGTTCGCACCCCGTGGTTACTACATTGGAGGTTACAGGCTGGCACTTGCTCCATGTGCTTCCTCCTGAAAAGGACCCATCCTGGAAACTTCAACGGCAAGCCCATCTCTGGGACAGTGGTGCGAACCTTCAATATATGGTTCGTTGCCTTGCTGCCGGCATTCATCCTTATGGTTGGTGGGGAGCTACTCAAACTTCTATACCGACCAAACTTGAATTTCTTGCGCGACGTCATCCTAGTAGCGTGCTTGGCGATCTGCCATCGCTTAGCAAACGCCACCATATTATGCAGGAAGCACTTGAATGCTTCCATACCTATTCTCATTTAACACATTCATCAATTAATCCAGAGCAACTCTGATGACCTATCAGCAAAGTCCTGATGCATTGCATGCAGAAGTTAACGGTTCTCTCATTCTCATGAACGTTGAATCGCTGGCTTATTTTGAGTTTAACGACGTCGCAAAAAGGATATGGGATCTCTTATCAGACAAAGTATGGGCTGAGGAGCAAATTTTATCTGTACTCCTTGATGAGTACGATGTGGAGCCTAAGCGTTGCCAGGCTGCGGTTGCAATATTTCTGAAGGAGGCTCTTGAGAAAGGGTTTGTAGTAGAGGCGTAAACTGATAGAGATGTTCTATTGCTATAGATTGTTTGACCGCCACATCTTCAGTTCACATGAGCTGAAACTGCTCCATCGGGTTAACCATGACCTGGAACCCAACCATCGGGATGTTCTACTCGAGTGGTCATCTGATCCGGTCATGCCTGAGGGCCCATTGTGTGCTGGAAATGAACGTTGGGGTATCTTCATGCTGCGTGCAGTGGAAGGGCTTTGGGCGGTTTTACCCCGCACAGGATTTGCTGTATGGGTACCGAAAAATGGAACACGATTAACGGTGCATCCTGACATAAGCCAGCTGGCTAACCATGATCAGTCGGCACAGCCATGTCGTGATGTAGCCAACTCCCTTGTGACGGGGCTATTGTCGCGTCTGCCTTCGATGTGGGGAGAGGTTCCGCTTCACGCTGCATTGCTCAAAGCTCCTGAAGGCTATGTACTGCTTGCTGGGGTGAGTGGCGTTGGGAAGTCAACGCTTGGCCAATTCTTGGCTCGTCGCCACAACTGGGCACTCCTTGATGACGACGCTTGCATGGCATCAATTAACGATGGCGAACTAAAGATCACTCCTATGGGGGGGTGGCTCGTCTAAGGAATGACGCTGCAAATCGATTACAATTGTCGGGGCCATTGTTGTCAGGCTATGCCGATGGAAAGGTTATGGTGCAAAATGAACCCTCAACTTTACTTTTACCAGAAAAAACGCCTGTCGTTGCTTTGTTCCATCTTTTTCGGAACTTAGCCAAACCGACTTCCATCGGTTACATTACCAGGCTTGATACAGTAACCGCAGTGATACAGGTAACAACTAACACTCCGCGTCTTGATCGAGAATCTATACAATGGCGTACCAATCGCTTTTATATTGCAGCAAAGTTTGGAAAAATTGCAAATTACTTCGTAACATTCAGTGAAAACAAAAAACCTGAGGAGGTCACAGATGATATCAAAAAAATATATGCCAGAAGCTATTGATAGTTCTCAGCAACATGCTGAAAGAAGTGAAAGTGCCCGCCAGAAGCGTGTGTGGGCAGATCCATCCATGGTGGAAGTTATGAATGCTACGGCTGTTCGCAACACCTGTGGGTCATATAGTGATGGTTCCGGTTGTAGTAGTGCAGCTTGATAGTGGATGTACAAAAGCCGAGCTATTTGCTTTACTTCCCAAGCTCGGACATCCGGTACACTATTATTCCAAAGAATGCCTGTTCGACGGTTAAGGCCACCCTGCTTAGCCGAGAAGGGGTTGTTGTTAATCCAATGGATATTGATGAGATTCATCGTGTGTTAGCGAGACCTTATGCATGTAATGAAACTCAGCAGGGACGCTCTCTTGTGATTATTCGCGATCCAGTTAAAAGATTTGTATCCGCTTTCCTCGATAAATTAGTGAAGAATCTGCGCCCAGTAGTATGGCGATCTGTTGTGATGCACCCCTCCATTACATTATCTCTGCCCGAATTGGCTAAAGGTTCTTGCAATGGAGAGCTTGAGATCGAAAGGCTGACATTCCTTGATTTCTCCAGAGCTGTAGCCCTTATACCTGATCTACATCTTGATGAACATTTACAGTCTCAGACTTGGTTTTTGGCTGGTCGCAGACATGACTATATACTCAACTTCGACTCCCCTGACTGGCAACATCAGCTTGCCAATCTGGTTGGGTGCAACGTTGTTGTGGTTCGCCCTCATGGCACACAGCAATACGCTTGCCCCGACAATACATTCCCTGGTGCCGACAAAATGACGATTGGTGCATTGCGCAAAAACTTCCACCTAACCGGTCGTCTACCTTCAGCCAATGACTTTCTTTCGCAAGAGGTGATTGACATAATTCGATCTCGGTACAAATGCGATTACTCAATAATTGCTGATATATACTGAATTCGCTTTAGCACTATAAGTGATGCGTTAAATAAAAGTTGAAATGCTCATAGCCATCACTCTTCGATAAAACAATAATTTTGGTGTTCAATCGCTTATCTGTCATGAATAATTTCCTTTCACCCACCTGCAAAAATCAGATGATTTCTACCGAACCGCGAAGCGCAGATTAGGGAAGCCTGTAAGACTGTGTCGAAACACAGCACTGTTTTTGCCGTAGAAATTATCTCTCATGATACACTCTTTGTCCAATAAGGCTGCCGCGATACCCACATGCAGGCGGTCTGTATAGACTAAATGGGCAATGCTAATGCTCGTGAGAAAACACCAAGCCGCTATGGGTGCATTCAGAGGATCAACCCCGATAGCCAAGAGATTGGAAATATCCACGTCCGTATATGAATGGCTATGAGTTGACTCCAGATCCATACGTAACATCCTAATGCTTGGCCAAGATTGAATTATTTCCTTTGAAAGCCCTACTTCACGAAGTTTATTGTTCAAAATTGTTTGGCCCGCTCTCATAAGTTTCTGATCGTTCAGCAGTTCTTCAACAACGAGATGAAACGCCATATCATGAGCAAGCCTGACATCAAGAAAGGGATTTACTTTCCGCACATGTTCAAAACTCTCTACATCCCGGCAAAACAGAATACATCTGCCATCAAGCATAAGTAGTATATCTTCATTTCCACGGATAGTATGGGGCAAAAGAATTATTTTCTCCGCCCGGCTGAGTAACTTTTTAAAAGCATACCTGATATCGTGATAAAGTGGCACAAAATTGCCACCACCCCCAAGAAACACAACAGATCCATCAATGACAGGGGTAAAATGAGTAATATATTTAATCCTGACCTTGAATCGAGAAAAAGCCTGATAAGTTGCAGCCGCTATTAATGAGTCCCCTGCATTGCCGGGTTGGTGATAGTAAAAGACATCCAAGCCCTTATACTGTCTGAGAAATTCCTCCATATCAGAACGCAGAAATCTTAATAATTCCTGATTGCAACATGTACTCATAAATGAGTGTTTAGGAACATGGTTAAATAATACTTTACACACTATGCTTTTCATTGACTGCGTCGAGCTTGAGCTGAATCGGCAACTGAAACAACCTCCCGCTTTAACCCTTAGAGATCGTACATTTCGATTTCAATTTCTCATCTGTCATGCGCGCAAACGCAGCCAAAGATAACAACCGGTCAATTGCAATGACTTCAATCTGGCTTGGGCCCTGGATTTCACCCCAAGGCCATTGTTCCGCTCTTTTTTGCAACTCAGCAGTATCGACCCACCCTCCAAGACCTGGACTCTGATGTACAAGTTTCAACTCATCAAGGTATCGCTCCCGCTGATTTCGAATCACAAACCAGGTGTCCCAGGCTTGACCGCCACGACGTGTGCGAAGTCTGATGTCGTCAGGAACCCGACCGTCTCCTAATAAACGAGCATACCCGCGCGGATACGGCCCTTGCAACCACTGGTAGGGAGTGATTGATGCCGCCATTGCCAAAACTGCACTTGCAGTGAATGGGTCGGCAACCGGCAAAAACCAGCCGGAAGGGCAACCTGCGGCAGAAAGTGCACCGTATGACTGTGAAAGCCACTCCAGGAACTGCCTGCGACCCTGTGATTGCGAGTTTACGTTGACTCTGCTAGAATCGGGAACCCCGATAAGTTTTTTATACTCTGCGTTTGGATTTTTATTTCGTGATCTCCAAGGGCTGATCAGTGGTCCCAGGACTCTTTTTCTTGCGGCCTGATAGAGAGAGATGTTTGAATCAGCTCTTGCGAAAACCATCTTTGTCAGCTGATCAATGCGCCCGCGTCGCAAGTAATACGAGGCTGCGTAGCTGTGCTCATGGCTGAACGCTGCATTCCCATTTTGACCTGAAAAGAGCATTGATGCACCAATAGCGGCAGCCTGTTCGGCAATAGCATCCATCCATATCTGATTCCCAGGATTGAATGTCGGTATCCATGAACGCCGTGCGGCCCGCAATGCAGCATCTTGTGGTTGCACTAAATCGATGTTTATGATTTTGCTGACCACTACCCGGCCAGGATATGCTGCCTCCATTTTTTTTGCGATTTCACTGTCATCAGGATCCCAATTACCGATAGCACTGAGGCCGGCATCAGGGTGGGGGGCATGCACAAAGGCGTGAACAGGACGATCAGGTGTGGTCAAGCGTGCCAGAGCTGTGACGACGAAAGAAGAATCCAAGCCGCCTGATAACATTGAAGCAAGAGGGGCGTTGCCTTCGATAAGCCTGGCAATGGTTGCGTCAAATATGCTGAGATAAGCGTCTCTGGCATGCCTGCCTTCCAGGTGCGGTTCGGCCCAAATATCTGGACCGCTCCATTCAGTTTCCTCAGGCGTACTATCGATCGAATTCCACTGGGCAAAAACCCCTGCCGGTATCCGATGGACTTCATTGTATGGAGTCTTTCGATCGTCTCGCTCTCCTGACAGGTACTCCCTGATATAACTGTGATTAAGCGTAGTCGGTCCTTTTCGACTCATAACAACATCGCCGGGACTCACTCCGAGCAGCAATTGGGGGCGCAGGCTCGCATCATGATCTATTGACCAATACAAACCACCGTTGAGCATGGTTGAGGCCGAGGCAATAACTACACCATCAGAACGCCTGATTGCTGCTGCCCATTGAAAATCCGGGGGATTCACCTTTTTCGGCTGCATAAGAAGAAAATCTATGAGCGTTCGGGCGACCGCATCACCTTTCCCTCCCCATACAATAGCCTTTTCTTCTTGATTATGGATGCAAGAGAAGAGTGAAACATAATCCCATTTCACTTGATTGGTGGCTTGCATAAGAAATACATTGACACCTATTAAATATTCTCTTGTTGAAAGAAATTAAATACCCGCATTTCTCAAATCAACAATTAATAGAGTAGAGCGCCCCGGAAATCCAGACCAACACCTCAGTCAACTCACTACCGGCCCCAAGCACATCACCGGTAACCCCCTCGATTTTCCGGTAGCTCAACATCCCGATACCCACTCCCACGGAAATAGCAGCAGAAAATGCAACAGCAACGGCATAGAGGTTATAATGAAGAAGGAGACAAAGAAACAGGAGAGTCAGAAGAGAGGTAACAAGAGAGTGCCGCCATCCCGCACCATTCACAAATGAGTGTGCCGTACCGCCTTCTGCTCGGGCATAGGGCAGGGTTGAAGCAAGAAGAACCTGTACCCAGCGGGCAAGCAGCACACCGGCGGCAATAAAACCGAAAGCCCCTATGGCAACAAGTTTAAGCACAGCAATCCACTTTAAGAGCATCATGCCCGAAATGGCCAGAGCACCGAATGAACCAACATTTGGATCCTTCATGATCCTCAGTGCAGCTTCTCTGGTTTTTCCACCCCAGAAGCCGTCGGCGAGATCAGCCAGACCGTCGGCATGTATGCCCCTCGTCAAGCCAATCCCGCCAAGCACCACAAGCGCAGCCGCAAGTTCATTCCAGCCCGCAGAATAACCAGCATACCCGATCACTGCCTGAAGCAGTCCAAGCAGCAATCCTACTACCGGAAACCAGAAAAGAGAGTTGCTGAAGGTTTCAGTATCCTTTCCCGGCACCGGCAACACGGTCAATGTTCTCAAGGCTGTTACCAAACCGCTCAGCATTGATTACTCTTCACTTTTTTCACTGACCTTTGCCCCGCTGAATGTCGCCATTTCATTATAAATTTTCAAAGCACCCTCAATAACCTGCATGGAAAGTGCGGCACCCGTACCCTCACCAAGACGAAGATCAAGATCAAGAATAGGCCTTGCGCCAAGCTTCTGCATCACAGTCCGGTGTCCCTGTTCATTGGAAAGATGGCTGAAAAAGAGATAGTCATCAACCGCAGGACAAAGCTTCAGGGCCACAACAGCTCCAGAAGAGGAGATAAAGCCATCAACCACGACGGGAACCTTGCAGGCTGCAGCACCAAGCACAAACCCGGCTATTGCAGCAATTTCATACCCACCAAGCGCAGCCAGAGCACCAAATGGAGTAGTAGATTGAGCAGCGTTAACCTCGATAGCCCTCTTGATCACGGAAATTTTATGTGTCAGACGCTCATCATCAATACCGGTACCCCTCCCGGTAATAGTCTCAACCGGCAGATCGAGCAGAACCGAGTAAAGTGCTGTGGCTGGAGTGGTATTGGCAATACCCATCTCCCCTGTTCCAAGAATGTGGTACCCCGCCTTATGAGCCTCAACCGCAAGCTCGGCACCACTAAGCAGTGCCTGCAGAGCATCCTCTTCACTCATGGCCGGCCCAATCGCCATATTGGAACTTCCCGGATTCACCTTTCGTTTAACCAACCCCGGCATATCGGGAAAATCATGGTTCACCCCCATATCCACAACATCAAGATCAACGCCAGCATGACGTGTCAAAACATTAATTGCCGCTCCTCCATTGAGCATATTATAGACCATTTGCGGCGTAACCTCTGCAGGATAAGCCGACACCCCTTCGGCAGCCACCCCATGGTCAGCAGCAAAACAGCAGATTTTCTTGTTATAGAGCACCGGCGCCAGCGAACCGGTTGCCAGAACATATTTCAAAGCAATCTCTTCCAATCGGCCTAGACTCCCCTGCGGTTTGGTAAGATCATCAAGATGTGCCTGCGCCGCCGCACTGAGCGACTGGTCAACAGGTTGAATACAATGTAAAAGCTGTTGCAACTCTTCCTGCATAATAGTATTACAAATAAAAGTTATCGGTTACTACACCCATTAATCCCCTTCTGCTACTTCAACCTGAGCGGAAGACCACTGCAAAGCAGATAGGCCTCCGTTGCAACAGAAGCAACATTCTGATTGACAATGCCCGCTATATCACGAAACCTTCTGGCCATAGCATTCTCCGGCACAATACCCATTCCTACCTCATTTGAAACAAGAATAATATCACATGGCGGCTGACGTAAAGCCTCAAGGAAACAATCAATCCTCTTGGTGATCACACCCTCATCCTCAAAATAGTGCATAAGATTTCCAGCCCACACCGTCAAGCAGTCAAGCAGCACAACCTCCGTGCCAGCAGGCAGATTCCGGAGAGCCTCTTCAGGATAGAGTGGCTCCTCAACCGTTATAAACTGCCCACCCCGCTCTTCCCTGTGCTTGCCGATACGACTCTGCATTTCATCATCAAAAGGCTCAGCCGTTGCTAAAAAAACCCTTTTGTCATACCCCGCAGCAAGCCGCAAAGCAAAAGAACTTTTACCACTCCTTGCCCCTCCGGTTACATAAACAACTTTCCTCATGCACTTCATTCAAATTAAGCAAGACCAACCAATAACCAGCTATGGCCCTTAATAAACAAAATAAATTACAATCCACACTCCACCAACTCAGCCTCCATCAATCCAGCTAAACACTTGTAAAAAAATTGTAACTAATGATTATTAATATCATCAACCAGCCTTGTTGAAATAGTCAGGAAACAACGTGTAAATCAGTTACTTTTTTTCGATATTCAAGAGCTGGAAATAAAAACAAGAGAAGTTTTTTGCTATTAACCTGAATTATTCATCAATAAACAAAAAAAAGGGGGCAAAAAATATCGCAAATCGTTATATTACTGGTAGTTAAAGTCAGCTAATAAGACGCGATATTTATGCAACCCCTTCATCAGAA
>JABDHK010000053.1 GCA_012972835.1 Chlorobiaceae bacterium
TGATTATATCAAAACAGAGAGTAAAACATGCTTATAAAAGATCGTTATATAAATCCCTTCACCGACTTTGGCTTCAAGAAAATATTTGGTTCTGAGGTAAACAAAGACCTTCTGATAGCCTTTTTGAACACGTTGCTGCCGACTGAGGCTGGAACAGTTTCAGACCTTTCATTTTTACCGAATGAGCAGG
This sequence comes from Chlorobiaceae bacterium, assembly GCA_012972835.1. Lineage (GTDB taxonomy): Bacteria > Bacteroidota > Chlorobiia > Chlorobiales > Chlorobiaceae > Chlorobium. Next base: position 191 of record JABDHK010000053.1, read on the forward strand.
TTGGTCGGAGTGAATATGAACGCAGAGCAATTTTTGATCTCTATTGCGAAAATGAAAAGGGCGAAAAATTCATTGTGGAGATGCAGCGTGCAAAGCAGAACTACTTCAAGGATCGCTCGATTTTCTATGCCACCTTTCCTATTCAGCAGCAGGCTCAGAGCGGATCGTGGAATTTCTGTCTCAAGGCGGTTTATATGGTCGGTCTTCTCGATTTTGTTTTTGATGAGGATAAAGCGGACAACGACGTGGTTCACCACGAAGTAAAACTGGTCGATCGTTCAACTGGCGCAGTTTTCTATGATAAACTCACCTTTATCTACCTTGAACTTCCCAAGTTCACTAAAACTATCGAGGAACTTGCAACAGACTTCGACAAATGGTGTTTTCTGCTCCGGCATCTCCCAGAACTCACTGACCGCCCAGCCCGTCTTCAGGAGAAGGTCTTTCTCAAAGTATTTGAACTGGCAGAAATTGCCCGCTATTCGGTTATAGAAGCAGAGGCATACGAAGAGAGTCTCAAAATTTATCGTGACCTGAAAAATGTAGTGGATACGGCATTTGATGAAGGCATAACTCAAGGCATAACCCAAGGTATAGCCAAAGGTGAATCCAAGCTTCTGAAAAGGCTCTTGGAACACCGTTTTGGTTTATTACCTGCATGGGTAACAGAGAAGTTAAGCAGCGCAACTGAACAGGATTTTGAAGCGTGGGGCGAGGCCGTCCTCACTGCGCAAACCTTGGAAGCTGTATTCAATACCGATGCTACTCATTAATGAATGAGTCATGAACTCTGATTTCATCGTGCCAGAAATATTCAGTGATCTGTGATTATATCAAAACAGAGAGTAAAACATGCTTATAAAAGATCGTTATATAAATCCCTTCACCGACTTTGGCTTCAAGAAAATATTTGGTTCTGAGGTAAACAAAGACCTTCTGATAGCCTTTTTGAACACGTTGCTGCCGACTGAGGCTGGAACAGTTTCAGACCTTTCATTTTTGCCCAACGAACGGGTTGGTCGGAGTGAATATGATCGCGCGACATTTATCGGGGACGTTGTTAAGTAGCTAAAGTTGATTTTGGTTAAAGATGAAGGCGTCAACATTGAAACGATTGCGCAATGTACCGGTCTACCGATTACTATTGTTGAAGGACTTTAATCTCTAAGGATTGATTGGTCACTGGAGCTGCGGGCTGTGGTAAAGGATGGCTTGTCTGGGTTATAGAGCTCACCAGCGACGAAAGCTTGATATACTCTTTTAAGTAAACAATTTGCTTTAAAATCTATTATGCGCTATACTTGTAGTAATTTTACACGAAGAGAAGATTATGGGTATGCCATATATGGACAAGCAAGAACACTGGCTAAGGCTGAGTATAGAACCATTGCTGGTCACATTGCGTTTTGGGCGATGATTGGATGAGCAGCTCTGGATACCGAGTTTGGTTGCTCAAAGTAATTTAAGTACTGAATGGCTTTATTTATACCCCGTTTTTAACCCGCGATACTTTTTTAAAGCTCAGCATATTTTTTCCCTATGAGTGCCATAAAAATAGCAATAATCGGCCTCGGATACGTAGGCCTTCCTCTTGCCGTAGAATTCGCAAAAAAATACCAGGTAATTGGCTTCGATATCAAACAAGAGCGAGTCAACGACCTGAAAAAAGCCCTTGATGCCACTCTCGAAATCACAGCAGAAGAGCTACATTCAGTCCTGTGCGATAATGAATTCACAGCAGACAATTCCACCGGTCTTTTTATAACAACCGACCCCGGCGACCTCGCCACGGCGAACTACTACATAGTAACAGTACCAACCCCAACTGATAAAAACAATCGTCCGGACCTGACCCCACTCTTGAGAGCCAGTGAAACTATCGGAAAGGTGCTAAAACCAAACGACATAGTAATCTATGAATCAACAGTCTACCCCGGAGCTACCGAGGAAGATTGCGTCCCAGTTCTTGAAAGAGTATCCGGTTTAAAATACGCAACATCAAACCCCAAAGCACCCACTACATCAAGGTGTCATACCGAGAAAAGCGAACTATCCATCTTACCTGAACTCAGTACTCACTACTTTTTCTGCGGCTATTCACCTGAACGCATCAACCCGGGCGACAAAGAGCATACCGTCACCAGAATCAAAAAAGTAACCTCAGGTTCAACACCTGAAGCGGCTAAAAAAGTTGACGACCTCTATAAATCAATCATTACAGCAGGCACGCATCTCGCGTCATCCATCAAGGTTGCCGAAGCTGCGAAAGTCATCGAAAACTCCCAGCGCGACATCAATATCGCTTTTGTCAACGAACTGGCCATGATCTTCAACCGCATGGGTATCGACACCCACGAAGTACTTGAAGCTGCAGGGACAAAATGGAACTTTCTGCCTTTTAAGCCAGGCCTCGTAGGCGGCCACTGTATCGGTGTTGATCCCTACTATCTTGCACAGAAAGCGCAGGAATACGGCTATCATCCGGAAATCATCCTTGCTGGCCGAAGGCTCAATGACAACATGGGCAAATATGTAGCCTCACAAGTTATCAAGCTCATGATATCCAGAGAGCATAAAATCAAAGGCTCCAAAGTTCTCATTCTTGGCATCACCTTCAAAGAAAACTGCCCCGACATCCGCAACACCCACGTTGTCGATATTGTCAGGGAACTGCAGCAATACGGAGTAGAAGTAGAGATCCATGATCCCTGGGCCAACCCGGAAGAGGTGATGCACGAATACGGCCTCAAATCTCTCCCGAAACTTAACACAAACCACTACGAAGCCATCATTCTGGCCGTAGCCCATAAAGCATTTGAAGGCCTTGATATCCGTTCACTCGGTTCCAGCAGTAACACAATCATCTACGATATCAAGGGTATGGCAAGCAAAACAGAGGTTGACGGAAGGCTATAGGGGGTTGGTTTGCATCAGCAGTCCGTGAACTGATTTCAAGCGCCCGGACTCAACTGAAACAAATTTTTTTCGAAAATTAGGCCTGTTGCCGTTCTTTAAAAATGCTTGACTGCCTCGACATAAATCAGGGGACTATTGCTGGAGGTAGTTTCACCTTCTAATTTCCATGCACAGGTTGCCTGCAGGGTATAGTTGTTTCCATCTACCCATTTCACACCGATACCAGCACCGGTCAGGCTACAGGTGTTTGTGCCACTATCAGTAAGGGGATTGGTATGCAAGAGAGCATAACCATGGTCAACAAAGGCTGATGCCTGGACTCTGCCGGGAAGCTCTCCTATTGACCCGAACTGGCAGCGAAGTTCAGCACTTGCCACATAACCCTTGTCAGCATAGGATTCACCTGTCTGCCATGCACGAATTGCACCGGGCCCGCCCATTGAGAGCTGCTCAGAACTGTTAAGGTTTTTATCGGCCCATTGACCGTAAGCGCCAGCGTAGAATGATAATCCCTTATAGAGTGTCTGGGTTCGGGCAAGAGTCAGGTTAACCTTGGAGTACCCGCCGTTGGTGTGCAACCCGGTTGATGACTGGTCAATCGAGAGTGTTTCGGCATCAGTGATACCGAGATTTCCTGCAACGTACCCAAGAGAAAAAGAGGTGGAGGCATCTCCCAGAACTTTATCCATTTGAATACCGGCAAGGCCAAGTTGCCATGATGCGGTATGACGCTTATTTTGGGATACAGGGTTTTCAGTCCGGTCTTCCAACACTCTGCCCTCTCCGGCAACGGTTGCATTGAGGATCAGGTTTCTCTGGCGTAGAAGTGGCTGGGTAATGGCAAGATTCAAGTCATGGGCAATGCCCTCAGCATCCAATGCTTTAAATGATCCCCCAAGCTGATAGGTGACATAATTGTAGTCCAATCCAATCTTTGTTCCGTAAGACGTTACCGGCACACTATAGTTTGCCCTGACATTCTGCAGTTCTCCGGTTGTTGAGCTCTGCAGGTGAAGGGTAAACTGATCTCCTCGATGAAGAGGAGAGTAGAGATCCAGGGTTCCTCCTGCTCGATTATCTCCGGTTGTCTCGTTGCCGTAGTTGTCCATGTCAAGTGAAAAAGCGTAGGGTTTGCCTTCAGTGACTTCAAGGGTTGCTTTTGTTGTGCCGGGCCTTGAGCCAGGTTCCAGCATGATGCGGGAAGAGATATTTGGCAGTTCATTGACTGTCATGACCATTGAGGTCAGTGCACCATCTTCAACCGGTTTACCAACCGGCAGATGACTTGCATAACCTTGCAGCAGGCTTGCCGGAGTTCTTGTTTTGTCTGGTATTGTTTCAATGTGGATATTTTCGAGTATGCCTTCAATGACCTCAATGAGAAGTGGCATACCTGGTTTTATCGACTGAGGGGGGAAAAAAACCGATGCCAGAAAACACCCTTTTTCACGATATTTATTGGTGATTACGCCGGCAGCGGAAATCAGTTCGGCAAGTGTCATCTCTTTTCCAAGAGAACCGGACATCATCGCTGCAAGTTCGCTGCTTGAAAAAAGGGTGTTACCGGTAAAGATAAAACCGTATACCTTTATTCGTGTACCGCCCAAAGTCTGCTCTTGAGTGGTCACCTGTTTTTGAAGAGGAGGTAATACCTGTCGGGGCGGAAGGGTGGCTGGTGAAGAGTTCTCTTTGAGCAGTCGTCCAGCATCTGGAATATCAGCTGCAAAAACTTCACCGGCTGTAAATATTGAGATGAACAAGAGTATTTTCAATGATGTGGACATGGAAGACTCCTTTGGTTTGTAAAAAACTTTGTTATCCAACCTTGACCAGTAATAGTGTTTTGGCTTCTCCACCAAACTTGTCTGTGGCGATAAGTTCAACCGGATACTCTCCTTTTGCATCTTTTGGCGGGGTACCGCTTAAGACCTTCTGCCCTGGATCGAATGTCATCCAGGAGGGAAGTGAAGAGCCATTGGCCAGGCGAACTTCGAGAGAGAGGGATACTTCTGGATTGTTGTGCCTGAAGGCGCCTTGAGGAATCGGTAATATGAAAAATTCCATCACAGGTTCGTGCACTTCTATTGTTGTTGCCGCAACAATACCATGGGTTGCCGATTCTTCAATTGACCAGGCCCCGTTGCTTGTTTCCGGTAAATCGCGGGTAGAGATGACAGCCGTTTTAGTATTGATGTCCAGCCTTTTCCCGATAAATTCCCTGGTGACGTTGGCATTGCCTGCATCATGTAGTGATCCTTGTTGCAGAGTTTTGATTTTGCTGCTGGTGTCAGTTGCCAGATCATCAGTGCCGGAGAGTTTCTTCCCGGTAATAACCTCTCCATCGTTGTTGCTGGTATCGGTTGTGACATCTCCCGGACGCGGGTTGATGGTCACTGGGGCATTGGCCACATTAAGGGTTGGAAGTTTGTAGTTGTCCTTTAACCCGCTCCCATCCTGCAAGGTTATGGCATTAATGTAGTTTGTGCCATTGCCGGAGACCTCCTTGTTTTTCGATGTTGCACCGGAATAGTTCAGCGTTTCGCTGCCAGCCAGGTTGCCAAGGGTTACACACCCGGTCAGTGTTGTTTGGCCGTCATAGGTTTTGAGAGCCGAAAGTGTGAGCATGCGTTTGTTAATAGTCAGGTTTGCATCGGTGAAACTGATGGCGTAATTGCTGTTTGCAAGCGATCCTTGATTGATGGTATAGATGCCGGCATTTTCACCATCGTCCCTCTCAAGTGAACCGCTGAAGCTGTCGCCAGATATAAGTCCACGGCCTGTGGTTGGTGCTTTAGAGTGCCAGCTCAGTGCCGGATCAGCATCACCGTAGCTCTTGCTCTTGTCATCGGCTGTAATGGTAATTGGGCGTGGAGTGATTGAGAAGGCACTGTTGTCGGTGCTAAACGTTATAGCATAGTTATTAGCCTTGCTTCCGGAACCGAGAGCGATATCGTAGCTGCCAACACTGCTGCCTGCCTGCCTGCTCAGGGTGCCGGTAACCTCGCTTAACAGATCATTCACGGTAACACTGCCCAGGCTGCCGCTGCTAATGCTTACAGCAAGAGTTGGATCATCCTCACCATAGATCTTGCTTTTGGCTGTAGCATGCAGGGTAATCGGGCGAGGATTGATGGTCAGCTCTCCTCCTACAAGAGTAATGGCGTAGTTACTATTGCCGAGTGATCCTTGCGTAATCTCATAGGAACCAACATTTTCGCCGGCAGTTCGTCCCAGTGTGCCGCTGAAACTATCGCCAGAAAGCACTCCTCGACCGCTGCTTTTAGATTCAGCTTCCCATGTCAGTTTAGGATCGGTGATGCTGTAAGTTTTGCTTTTGTCGTCGGCTGTTATGGTGACAGGTCGCCTGGTGATTGAGAAGGCATTGTTGTCGGCAGCAAAGGTGATGGCGTAGCTGCTGGCCTTTTTACCGGAACCGAGAACGATATCGTAACTGCCAACACCGCTGCCAGCCTGCCTGCTCAGGGTTCCGGTGACATCGCTTAACACATCACTTACTGTTACACTGCCAAGGCTGCCGCTGGTGATATTCACTGCCAGTTTTGGATCAGTTTCGCCATAGATTTTGCTTGATGGTGAGGCACTCAAGGTAATCGGGCGAGGATTGATGGTCAGATTGCTGCCGCTGTAGTTGATGATATAATTATTGTTTCCGAGGCTGCCCTGATTGATTGCATAGGCACCAGTATTCTCGCCTGCTGCTCGCCCGAGTGCGCCGCTGAAGCTGTCACCAGGCATGAGCCCACGACTGCCGGACAGGGTTTCAGCCAGCCAGCTCAGTGTTTGATCGGCATCACCATAGATTTTGCTTGCGCTGTTGGCTGAAATGTTGATTGGCCGCTTCTCAACGGTATATTTCAGCCCGGTACCGGCAGTGAAAGTTAATCCCATGCTGCTTGAAAAACCGCCAGCGTAGCTTATGGTGTAGATGCCAGCATTTGAGCTGGCCGTAGGAACTCCTGTCAACAGCATGGTTCCGGTCAGGCCAATATTTCCGATGTTATCTTCGTTATCACCACTGCTCAGCGTGTAGCCGTAAGTTGCTGAAGGCGCACTGCCGTAGATGCTGCTGGCACTTCCACTGGCGAGTGTTGTTGATACCGATATAGTCCCCGGTGCGGAATTGTAGATAAACCCGTTTCCGGATTCACTGATCTTGTCGGGTGAGTAGTTGCTGTAGGTGGCGTTGTAGTGGCGGAAGTCAGACGTTAATCCACCCTTGATGGTAGCACCTGGACTGTCCGAATAGACTATCCATCGAGCCGTTCCGGAAGTAGAGAGAGTCGCTCCCGCGCTGTTGTCAAAATCCCTTCCAGCAAGCACAATGCTGCTGCCACTGTTCGCATTGGCCTTTAGTGTACCAGCTGCGAGGGTAATACCTGAACCCGCTGTGATACCATAGTTAACAGCACTGATGGAGCCTGCGGTGATATCGCGCAAGGTAATGTCACCGCTCTCCCGGTTGGTCTTGCCTGATCCGTCTCGCAGTTCAATGGTGAGATTTCCATTACCCGTGTTGATTGTTGAGCCAGGAGCCATGGTAATCACCGCACTTCCATCAGCCCGGTATGCATCCACAACACCGTTGTCCACGCTATCATTGGCTGCCAGTGTGAGGTTGCTGTTGCTGGTTGAGATGCTGGCATTCATCAGAATGCTTCGACCCGCATTCAAGGCAAGATCGCCGCTCCTGCTACTCGGGCTTCCAGCAAGAATGGCTGAATTAACCGTAATGTCATTGTTGGCACTCAGTACCACATTGTCACCAGCATTGAGCAGAGAGGTGATCTGATCGGGAGTAAAGGTGTTGTCCGTGCCAGGATTGGAGGAGTATTGCTGTGACACGGGGACAGATGTAACAATGTCAACCCGTCCAGTGTTGATCAACCAGGCAGGAGAGCTGACAATAAAGCACCCCTTCATGTTGCCCACATTGAGAGGAGTGATACCACCTGAGCCAACCTGATCCTCTTTTAACGAACCGACCATACTGTTGAGCGATGTCACCGCTCCGACAGTTCCTCCAAGACCGTTCCCAAGCGTTACCGCACCTGCATTGGTGGCGGAACCGTTGTCCCATAATGGTGAGGTAACGACGTAATTGCCGTTTTGCATTACTGTTACGCTGCCAACCTGATTGCCGGTTTTCGTTCCGACCAGACTGTTGGTGGAGCTGATTGCACCGACAGTGCCTCCCACCCCGCATCCCCAAGTAACAGCTCCAGCATTCAGCGCCTTCTCATTGTCCCAATATTTTGAGCTCACGACATAGTTGCCGTTCGTCAAGGCAGCGACGTTATTCGATCTCGAATCATCTGACCCAGCATAATCATTTTTACTTGATCCAACGAGACTGTTGGTGGTGTTGACAGTCCCGATGGTGCCTCCAACTCCATTGCCCCATGTTACAGGTGTTTCTGGTATATAATTATATTATAATTATTTATGGATTTTTTAAAAGCATAAAGGAACAATGGTGGAACAAATTTGACGAAAGTCTCTTGGATTTTTATGCAGGGTGATTTGGCGGAACAGAGAGAAAAAAATGCAGATAAAAATAAATCGGTAAGCACTTATTTCTAAAATTTACAAAAAAGCACAATTGAAGCAAACTGCTTTTCAGCCTCCGCGCTTCACTCGTTTTGCTTTTTCTGCCTCAAATAATCGTCGCTGCATTTCGCTGCTCCTCCGCTTTCGCCTTGCTCAACTCCTCAGATCATCATCCGGCAGTGCAATGCGTGCCAACTGCTTGTGCAGCTCGGTCTGCTGGGTGGCAGCATTTGCTCTTTGCTGCTGCAGCAAATAAAAGCATAGCGGCTTGGCAGCGTGCATGCAGTGGGTGATTGCGTGAAAGGCAGCGGTGCTTTGGCTTGCCAGGTCAAAATGGGGGGGTGTAATGAAGCGGCGCTCTATTGTTCGCAGCAGGCGGCAAATAAGAGCAGGGTACGCAGACGCAGATTACACAATATTACACCTCACGTCAATAATATAAAAAGCCCCTTCATGTACAAGGGGCTTTTATCGTCATCAATACTGGCAGCTTGTTTTATTATTTCATCGTGTCATCATCATTAGTTTTACGAGCCATCAGTATAGTTCAGATATCGAATCAGTTTTCTTGTTCTTTTTGTTTTCCATCCTTCGCTTCATAATCCAAGCTCCCCATGCCGCAATAACGGCACCGGCAAGCCATAGTGGTGTTTTAAAGCTTTCAAGTGTTTCCTTCATACGAAGAGACATTAAAAATGCTCATGATGTCATGCTATGCTCTCATCATGAGCATTCACTTGGATAAAGTGAAATTACTTTTTGGCGTGAATCTTATAATGATGCTTATGAGTAGATGCTGCAAAAGATTCGTTGCAAAATGCTACGGTCATAACCAGCATCATAAGACCCATAATTGCTTTTTTGATGTTCATAACTGTTCTAATTTTAATGATTAACGATAACTGTTTCGAATAAGTCCGCACACAAACACAAAACCACACATCTATTCTGACGATTCTCTGAGCATGTTCTTGCACAAAATTCTTTATCTGTAGAAGAAATGGCCTAAAAAAAGTGAATTGCCACCTGTTCTTATAAGTGTGTTTTTGATTTTTCTGCTATGTAGCGCTTTTCGTCACAGTCTGTAGCGCTTGACCTCCCGCCTTCTTGCTCAGCTCCCTATCAATCTTCTCAATCAAATCATCATCCGGCAGCGCAATTCGCGCCAGCTGCTTGTTCAGCTCTGTCTGCAAAGTAGTTGAGTTACTAATTGCGCCAGCAGCAAATAAAAGTAAGGCAAGCAGCATCGCGGTTGTTTCCGCGAAAGGCAGTGGTGCTGTTGCTTGCAAGATCAAAATGCGAAGTGGCTTCCAATGATGCATGGCTCTATAGATGGCAGAAGACCGTAAAAAACCAATAATTCCCAATGATTTTACGCTCATTACGTTGTCATTGCAATAAAACAGCGCTATCTTTCGTCAGGAAGTTTTTCATTTTTCCACTCTTCTCTCCTTATAAGCTATGGTAACAGAAAACAAAGCCGCGCGTTTCGCTTTAATTGGCACCATTATCACAGTTCTTGGTGGGATTATTGTCGCACTGATAACTGTTTTTGGTACCCCCAAGCAGGAAAAAAAATCTGATAAACCAGATACAGTGTCGTTTCAACGTCAGCCAGTCAATGAAACAAATATTAATAGCAATAATCACATCCAAACTGATGGGCAAGTTGTTATCACCAATCAGCAGTCTTCCAAGTGATCTATCGAATCTTATTATTCATGAAATCTGGTATCCACAACATCTGTGTTTACTTGAGTGTCATCATCGCTACTTCTGTTTTTAATCCTGTTACTGGTTTGAGTACTTCCAAGCCTAATAAAAAAAATGATACAACGACCATTAATAGTAATAATACTATTAGTGCGACAGGGGATGTAACTATCATCAATGAGAATAATGGTGTAACAAGTACACAGCTTTCAGTGCGGGATATGCGGCAAAATGCTAAAATGGAAAAGCGTTTTGCTGAGATAAAAAGAGAAATTGCCGATCAAAAATGGCAGGCTATCAAAAACGATCCATTTTTCAAGAATTTTGCATTAAACAAATATGGTAAAGAGCTTGATCAGCTCAATACGAGCGCGATGGCTACCTTTTGGCAAGATATTTCAGGTTATTTATCAGAAGCCAAAAGAATAGATGCCAACTATCAGCAAGTCACGCAGGGAATTGTCAGCAAAGATCTGAAAGCCCTCATAGCTCAAATAGACAAGGCAAGAGAGGACTGCAACTTTTCAGAAGTAAATCGATTACTGCAGGTGTTTGAGGAAAAACACTCCAGTTTAGCGCATGATACTGCGAAATTCTTCTACCTGAAAGCTCAGAACTTCGAACTCCAGGTCAATTATCCAGAAGCTGAGCGCTATTACCGAAAAGCTGCAGCAATAGAAGATCAGGATCCATTCTATCTTGATGCTCATGCTACAATATTGAAAACAATGGGGCAATATGCCGTCGCCGAGCCGCTCTATCGCCGTGCGCTGGGGATTTATGAGAAGGCGCTTGGCAAAGATCATCCGAATGTTGCAACAAGTCTGAACAATCTTGCGTTATTGCTGGCTTCGCAGGGCAAGTATGTCGAAGCCGAACCGCTCTATCGCCGTGCGCTGGCGATTTCTGAGAAGGCGCTTGGCCCCGATCACCCTGATGTAGCAACAAGTCTGAACAATCTTGCGGGATTGCTGAAAGTGCAGGGCAAGTATGCCGAAGCCGAGCCGCTCTATCGCCGTGCGCTGGGGATTTCTGAGAAGGCGCTTGGCAAAGATCATCCGGATGTTGCAACAAGTCTGAACAATCTTGCGTTATTGCTGGCTTCGCAGGGCAAGTATGTCGAAGCCGAACCGCTCTATCGCCGTGCGCTGGCGATCAAGGAAAAAGCTCTTGGCCCCGATCACCCTGATGTTGCAACAAGTCTGAACAATCTTGCGTTATTGCTGGCTTCGCAGGGCAAGTATGTCGAAGCCGAACCACTCTATCGCCGTGCGCTGGCGATCAAGGAAAAAGCTCTTGGCCCCGATCACCCTGGTGTGGCAACAAGTCTGAACAATCTTGCGGGATTGCTGTACACGCAGGGCAAGTATGCCGAAGCCGAGCCGCTCTACCGCCGTGCACTGGTGATCAGGGAAAAAGTACTTGGCAAAGATCACCCTGATGTAGCAACAAGCCTGAACAATCTTGCGGGATTACTGTATTCGCAGGGCAAGTATGCCGAAGCCGAGCCGCTCTACCGCCGTGCACTGGCAATTGATGAAAAGGCGCTTGGCAAAGATCATCCGACCACAGTAACGATACGGAACAATCTCAATTCACTCCCCAAGTAAAAAGGGAGCTATCCAGTCATTAAGCAGCAGCTGAGCCAGCTTGCTGCCCCGCCGCCTTCCCCTTGCTAAGCTCCTTATCAATCTTCTCTATCAAATCATCATCCGGCAATGCAATGCGCGCAAGCTGCTTGTTCAGCTCTGTCTGCAGCGTTGCTGAATTGATCATCGCTGCCGCTTCCCGTGCCGCCTTGATGAAATTCAAGTCAGCCTGCTTGTCGCGCAGCTCAAAGTGGGTGGGATAGTTCACCTCAAAGCCTGCATTTGCATGGTCGATTCCTTCCCATGCGCAGAAAATCTCAAAGATTCTGTACTCGGTCAGCTGCAGCTGGGCCGCCTTTTCGGCAAGCAGCGTGTTGAGTATCTGGAACTCGGTCTCCATCGCCACAGCCGAAACAACCTGGGCGCGGTAGGTTCGCACCGGTGTGAGGTGCGCCATGCGGTTGACCATTTCGGTTTTCTTGTCAATGGTGTTAAGCAGTCCGGTCAGTGCGCTTGCATCGGCCTGCAGCAGATAAGGAAGCTTGCCTGAAGGTGTGTCGGGATCCATGATAATAACGCCGCCCGCACCGGTCGAGGCCTGGTCATTGAGGTTTTTGACAAGTGTTTTGTGGTTTGCGCCCCTGATCATCTGGGTCAGTTCGGAGAGGTCGTTATAGATGCTGATCTGCACTCCGGCTATATCCTGCAGGTCGGAGGTGGAGAGGCCTCTTGTCAGTGACTTCTTGTTGTAGTGTGGTGTTGCCGGTATGCGGCCAATCGGGTTTTTTATCGTGATTGTTTGCGTGGTTTTTCCAACGGTTGTGCTGGTCACCACTGTATCTTTTGACCATTGGCGGATAATTTTCACGTCGCCTTCTCGTGTTGTGTACTGTTCCTGGACCTCGAACCAGGTCAGCTCATATTCGCCGGAGGGTTTCGGCGTAAACTCAAAATCGGTCACATCAAGCGGGGTGTAAAAGCGCAGGTAGGGCCTTATGCCGCCATTGATTTCATCAGCCTTGGTGTATGCCGCAGAGCCCGGCTTGTCCACAATAACCCATACCACCCCGTAGACAGAGCCCCATATCAGCACCTGCTTCATGAACTCATTGTATGGAGTGCCTTCGCGGTCGGCATCATGCAGCAAGGAGTTCAGCGGCACATTATTGTTCAGCGTTCCCAGATTGCGTTTCGGAGGTTCGCGCCAGATAAAGCCGCTGTATGTCGAGACCACCCCTTCGCAATGGTTCTCAAGCGGCGTCTGCTTCACCCGCTCCTGCAGTTGCGCTGCACTCTCATTGATATACTGGTAGAGATAGTTCATCTCCTTCCAGGCCCGCCCGCCCTTGTAAGCCGCTTCAAACATCTTCCAGTCATCTGTATTCGCTGTATAGACACTGTTCGCCATTTTCCTGTTCCGGTTGGTTTGAAAAACTTCTCATCATTATTCTTAAACTCTCCAGTGCATCGGCTGCCTGATGTTCATGTCCGGCATCCGCACAGGAAAGAGTTTTTCGATTGCATAGCCTGCAGCGTCGGATGCATGGGTGAGCGCCTCGTTGCTCTTGTCGATTTCCCCGCATTTCCAGCTTACCTGCTCAAAGTCTTTCACGAGGCGGGGACACCTGGCGCTTATCCGCAGCTTGCCTTCGCGCATCAGCTTGTTGACTGCATTCACGCGGGCGCGTTGCGGCGGGTGTGCCGGCCTTGCTTCCACCGTAAAGCCCTTGTCTCGCAGGATGGTAAAATCAGTTGCATCCGAAGAGCTTTTGCGCGCCCGTCCTGCAGGATCAGGGAAGACGGTTATGCCGGGGTAGCGCTCATGCAGGCGGTCGGCCAGCTCGTAGGTTGTAGAGTTGTCGATGTGGATTTCGTCATGGAAGCAGACCACCCCGTCCGACATCACCGAGAATATTTCCGCCGTCATGTTGTCAATGTTGAAATCAATCCCGGCACGCAGCGGCTGGTTCATCGCACCCTCCTGTATCATGTTCCGCTCAAAATATTTGTAGACCCTGCCAGCCGTCAGGTTGACAAACTGCCCGTTCAGATAGGCCGCACGCTGATTTTCGTCGAAAGCTTTTTCAAGCATTGTGATAAATTGCTCCGGGAGAAAGGTATTGTCTGCCGTGCGCGCCACAACAGTGCCAAGATCGTATCGCCCGTCGAGGTTTTGCGCCAGTTCGTATCCCCAGTTGAGTTGTTCGGGGGTACCTGTCAAAAAGAGTTCCCTGTAGAAGGCCTCCGGGTGGCGCAGCCGGGAGAGCACTACACTGAGAATCTCCTCATGCATGATGAAGGGTTCATCAATTCCTGCCGTGGCGAGGTTGGGCCCTTTGAGCGATTCCGGTTCGTCTCCGCTTGCAATCCAGATGTATCCATTCCAGTCGGGGATGAAGAATTCGTGGTTGGTCTTGTTGTAGATATAGTTGACAGTGCCCCGGTCGAGCATCTCCCTGATGGAGACAATGACTGTTTTCCGCGCCTGCTTGTAGGTCGGCGAGACATAGAGGTGGGGGATGGGGGAGTTCATATAGGAGCTCCAGATGGAGCGCAGGGCACCGATGCGGGTTTTGCCGCACCCGTACCCTCCGACGAGCAGCTTGATAAAGTTCGGCAGCTGCCAGAAGGCACGCTGGTGCGGCAGCATCAGGCTCAGGTCAATCTTGTAGATCGGCTGGTTCATTGCAGCGATGAAGGCAGCCTGGCACGCGCTTTTGCTTCAGTTGCACCGGGCCTCTCGAGTGTCAGGTCATTGCGGTAGTATCCACCTTCCAGCAGGTCGGCAACGCCGGGCACAGCAGTACCGGTTGAGTCCTTCACCCACACTTTCACATTTCTGACAGTTTCCCGAAGCTGGACCGTTCTTGTTGTGCTGTTGCCAAGATAGACCACGCGGCTGCCGCAGCCCTCAAGGCAGAGCGCCAGCATGGGGAGTATCACCGCCCCACCCGTCAGCTTTCGCCGAGTTGATAAATGCATCATCGTTTTTGTCTGGTTTGCCTGCAATAATCTGCCGTGGCGACATTGCCCCAAGTACGGCATCCACCAGCCCCTGCAGCACGCCTTTTTCTGCAAGGGCCTTGATGGTGGAACGCACAATGACGGCCATCAACCGATCGAAAAAAGTTTCCATTACTGTTTCGGGTTGAGTGCAAGAGCGTTCAGCACCGCGATGATTTTGGCAAGCATGGCATCATCCGCCTGCGATGGTGTCATCTTGACAATCAGCGAGGCGAGCGTTACCACACCACCGACAGCCGCCGTGATGTTTACCCAATTCGCCTGAATCCATTCCATTATCTGTCTCCGTTTAGTTGTATAAAATCAGCTTCATCAGCTGCAAGCCTCTCAGTACATCCTCTCATTATCTTTCGTCTGTCCGGGCGGTATCCGGCCCATCCCTGTCAGCAGTACCCGCCATCTATTGTTTCAGTCATGGTTTTTTCGGTTTGTTGTCCTGGTTTGTCATGTTTCTTCTTCTTTCCTGCGGTGTCTCATCATCAATGGTGCCAGCGAAAAAGTTGAAAATCCTTCTCTCCCTGCGGTAAATCTCACTGATAACCCGGTCACCGAGAGCACCGGAGATATAGCCCACAATAAAGGAGAGGTCTCTCGGCAGCTCCATGTATTCGCAGAAGAGGTAGGCCGGGCATATCGCCAGCACTGCAACCGTAAAGCGGATCAGCAGATCCCGTTTGCCCAGTATCATATTCTGGTAAAGCCCATGGAAGATATTGGTCAGGGCCCCGAGAAAGCCGCTGATCACCAGTCCAAGTATATCTTCGTTTTTCATCCGCATCTCTTTTTAAAAGCTTCTCACCGCCCGAACCGTCGGATAGTCGCTGTTCTTGATATCATCAAAAGGTGAAGAATCGTAGAATGAGTAGATGCTCACATTTGTTGCATTGACCTCCGTGGAACTCCAGTAGTTGCCCTCCGGGTCCATCACGCCAATTGCCGTGCAGTTGATGCAGAGCTTTTCCAGCTCCTTCTCGCTCGGCAGGTACCAGTCGCTGAAGCCTCCGCCGCTGTAGTTGCGGCAGTTCTTTGCCGCGCTTGCCGTATGCCCTGCTTGCGCCATGATCTTCGTTGTGTTCGCTGCACCGCTGCCAAGGTTTGCGCTTGTGCCGGTCACGGCAACCGACGTGATGTTGCTCCATGCAGTCACGGCAGCCTGGTCGGCAGTGGCAACAATCAGCCCGTGCGGCGTCGAGGAGCTGTAGCCCGGATCACCGGAGAGCAGCAGATAGGCGCATATTCCGCCGCCATAGGCCGCACCGACAACCGGAGCAGCAGAAGCGCTCCATACTGTCGTGCCGTTGCAGATGATCGAGCTGAGCACAGTACCGTTACAGGTCACAGCAGTCACGGTAGTTCCATTGAAAGTGAGCGGCATCGGTCAGGTTGTTGTCAGTGTCAGGGTCGTCCCCGAAAGCGAGGCCTTCATTCCGCCATAGACCGTCGCCGTTGCCTTCTGGGCAGCAGCATCGGTTATGCCATAGCCCGAGAGCGTTGTCGGTTTTCCCGTTACAGCACTCCAGGCCATCGAACCCGGCAGCGTCATGATGTTGCCGCTTCCGTCCTTGGTATAGAGCAGCTTGTCAGCCAGGTTAACGAGCAGTTCTCCGGTATCGCATTGGGCAGTGGTCGGCACCCGCGCCGCCACCGAAGTCCGTTTTAAAAGTAGCTTGGCCATAATCAATTATTATCATTTTCAATCTTCTCTACTCTTCCCTCAGCACGCAGCACCCGCAACTCAGCACTCTTTTAAAAAGTCCCTCCGTCCACCACTCCCACATCCAGCGTCACATAGCCATTCCCGGAGCCCTTCGCCCAGCTCATGCTTGTGCCCATCCGTACAACACCGTCAGTGCCGTCAGTACCCCAGAGATAGCCCGCAGTGCCGCCGGTGATAATCGCTACCTTCTCGTCAGTTGAGCCAGCCGGGATGTTCAGCGCGCTCTTGAAGGCATCGAAGGTGATCTTCTTCTCCTTCTGGCCGGTCGTCTCACTGTAGTCGTGCAGCATCACAAGGTCATTGGGGCCGTCAATCGCCGGAAGCGTCACCAGGGCATCAATGGAAGGAACCACCGGTATTTTTGTTGCTGCGCCTGTTGCAAGATGCAGCGTGCCGCGATCAAGTGTCACCATCGGTTCACCGGCATTCATCCCGTTCGTCGGCAGCGAAGCATAGTTGCCCCGTTTCAGTTTCAGTATCTGTGCCATACCCTCATTCGTTTAATTATTAATCCTCCACTCATGTCCTTCCGGGTTCCTTCGAGGAATCCATCTTATCTTCCCTTGTCCTCAGCACTTTTCAAAAAGTCCCTCCATCCACCACCTTCCCGTCAATAGCAGCATTGTCCACCAGCAGACCCGCCACAAGCACAAAGCCGTCATCCCTGATCTTCAGCGCGCCAAGGGGAGCTGCAGCATCAACCAGCACTGCCGTATGCATCTTCACATGCCCCCCGGGCCCGAGGTAGTCGTCTGCAGCAGGTATCAGATAAGCCATTGTTCCCCTTCATGTTTTACGGTCATCACCACTCTTCCGGTTTCTCTTTCTCAGCAGTCAGCACGCCGCATTTTCAAGCCGCAATCTCCTCAAACCGCGCATTGTAATCTCCGAACGTAATATCCGCCGAGCCGAAGGTCGCATAGCCGATGACGCAACTGATAGTCCAGCCTCTTGCAAGCAGTGCCGCATGGGCTGCATTGCTGCTTGAGGTGCGCCGGCCATTCACCCCGCTGATATCAAGCACGCCATTGTGTATTGCCGTTGCTGCCAGGTCATGCAGCAGCTGGTCGATATCCCCGGCAAGGAGGTGCAGGTCAGCAAGTTTCAGCACAATGCCGTTCGCCCATGCAGGCAGCAGCGCGCCGCTGTAGCTGGCGGCAAGCGTGCCGCTGAGGTCGATCTTCTTCAGGTGCGGCAGGCGCTGCAATGCCGCAAGGTCGCCGTGCACCAGCGTATGCTGCAATGCGAGCTGCTGCAGCGCAACCGGCAGCGTGGCGATGTCGCCGGTCACGTCAGAGCCGCTCAGGTTCAGGGTTGCAAGATGCAGCAGGCCGCCAAGCGCCGCGATATCGCCGCATACCGCACTGCCGGCAAGCTGCAGCACTTCAAGCGCAAGCAGGTATTTGAAGGAGGTTATGCCGCCTTGCAGCGAAGGAGCGGCGAGTGAGTCAAATTCCGTTATCAGCTGCACCTCTCCCTTTATCACAATGTCATAGCGCCCGGAAGCCGGATAGACCGCAGTATAGTGCTTGTCGATTGCATCAAACTTTACCTGATAGGCCGTGCCCCGTCCCCAGTTCAGGGTTACAAATCCCGCTCCGTTCAGCAGCAGCGAGCGGCTGCCCGGCTCCTGCACATCATACCAGAGTCCGGAGAGCGTTCCGGGCAGTTGCCGGATCTTCCATTCACCATCCTGATCGGAAGGACCGGTCATGCACCATCCCTGCTGACTGGTTACTTTCCTTGTTTCGTTGAATGGCAGCATGGCATTCGGTACCGGTTATTATCGCCGCACTCTTGAACGCTCGGCAAGCGGCATGACAAATATCTTCTCATAGACACCATTGATGAGGTATTCAACCCCTTCACCAAAGACCGATTGCATTTCACCCATGTACTCTCTCTCATAGAAAGCAAGCATTGAGAGGAAGCCCTGTCCGCCCACCGAAGCGGCAAGCCGCGGCAGCACATACCAGCCGAGCACCCGGTAGACCGAGGCCCTTACCCATTGCGTAGAATTGAGGCTGGCAGCATCGAAGAGCGTTGAATCGGTGGCAAGCAGGCTCATGCTCCTGCGGGCTGGATCGACAAGCGTGTTCTGCAGCGGCAGCCAGAGGGCTTTGATGTCCCGCACAATGTCCGATGCAGCTTTCACATGGTAACCGGTGAACTCACTGATCCCATGCTCAAAGACATAAGGCTGGTATTCCATCAGATCACTGTCAGACGAATAACTCATATCTCAAAAGTTTCGAGTGCGCAGTGCTGAGTGCCGGGTTCTTTTGCCGAGCACTCAGCACTCGCTCCTCAGCTCTTTATTTGCGAAGCAGACAGGCCATATTCGGATCCAGGCACTTCACGCCATAAAGCACATCGAGCGCCACCTTGACTGCAGAGGTATCGGGCGCATACCAGATACGGGAGCGCATGGCAAGCTTGCTTACCGGGTCAGATACCGTTGCAACCCTTGCATTGCCCAGCTGTTCGCCGATATCGGAGAGCGGAGCCATGGCCAGCGCAAAGGCGTTGTGGTGGAAGGCAATGTTGTTGGTGAAGTTCATGAAACTCATGCTCACCACAGCGTTGTCAGCCACTGCCTGGGCAAGCGGCGGGTATATCTGCACGCCGGAGAAGGCGTTTCCGGCAGCAGTCACCGCGGTTTCATTGACCACCGCATAGCGCTGACTGTCGCCTGCAATGCTGAAGGTGTCACCCATCAGCAGCGTGCCGGTCACTGTTGCGGCATCAAGGTTGATGAGCGAGCTGCCTTTCGCCTGAGCGCCATTGACTGCAAGCGTTGCAAGCGAGCAGGTGCCTTTCGTGTGCGTGCTCACATTCTGGTTGCCGAAAATTTCGAAGCCAAGCCAGTTGCCGATATGGCCGGTTTTCAGCACATCCTGCGAGGCCTGTCCGGCAAGGTTGTTGCTGGCAAATACCTTCTGGAATCCTCCCCTCAGCGTAGAACCGACTTCAAGATGCAGCGAGCCGTCATCCATTGCCACCTTGTTGTCGAACATCACCTGGCTGAGGTTGGTCAGATCGTCAATCGAGGTTGTCGCCTGGGCATCCACATACCATGGCACGTATGCAGCAAGCGAGTTCAGTTTCGTGTCGATATCCTTGGCAAGCGCGTAGACTGCAGGACGGATATGATCGGTGATGATCTGGTCGCCGGTAAAGGAGAGCTCCTTGTCAGTCAGCGAGAACTTCACCTCTTTCCACTGGTCAAGCTTCATCTCAACATAGCTGGTTTCGATGTTCTGGTCAGTCGAAGGGGCATCCTGAGCGGTGAAAATGCCAGGCTTCTTGATTTCAATCGTACTTCCTTTCGCCTTCGAATCCTTGTCATAGCCACGATGCACCCTTCCGGACATACCGAGAGAGGATTCAAGTGCAATCAGCCCCTCGTTTGCATAAAAGAGAGGATCATAAATTCCCAATACATTGGTCGGCATAACTCAATCTCCTTATAGGTTTCTGTTATCGTTATCGCTCTATTTCAACGGTTGTCCCGGCCTTCATGGCAGCATCGCGCGCAGCCCTGTACTTCGCAGGGTCGCGGGCATCCTCCGCACTCAGCTTGTATGCCGCCCTGCTTCTGCCGTCTCCCGAACCCTGACTGCCAGCGCCACCAGGGCCAGCGGCAAGGAAGTGCGGATTTGCCTCAAGGAACATTTTCACATGCTCAGCCACTGAGACCGGCTTACCATTTTTGCTTACCAGATTGCCAGCCCCATCAACCACACTCACGCCGGTCAGCGGGTCAAACTTGATTGAGCCCTTCAGGAGAGCCGATACCTGCTCAGGCTTCAGCGCCTTGAGCGCGGTTGCTGCAGAGAGCAGCTTCCCGTCAACCTCCGAGCGCTCAAGCATCCCTGCAAGCATCTTTATTTGCTCAGCTGCCTCGCGCTGGGCTTTCTCGAAAGCCACATCCTTCTCTTTCACCGTATTGGCAAGCAGCTGCTCATACTGTCCCTTAGATTTCAGGACATCCTCGGCACGCTTCACCTCATCAGCCTTCAGCTTTTCGTACTCATCGATATCAATGCCGGTAAATGGCGCCTTGGCAGCAGCAACAGCAGCGGCAACCTGCTGGGCAACAGCAGCATCAAGCTCAGCCTGGGTAAAAATCTTTTCAGAAGCGGCAGGCGGTGCGGCGGCAGGTGAAGCGCCGCCGGCAGCATCGCCATCAATGCCAAGAGGGCGCGGCAAAAGTAGTTGCAGGAATGAGAGCGGGAAGAGTTTCATGGTTCTTAGTATTTTATTGGCATAAAAAACAATAAAATATAATAAGAAAAGTAAAGATTTATAAATAAAAAAGATTAAAAATAAATAAGGATGGTAAAGATTTGAGGGGTTGTGGCGGGGGTGAGAGTGTAATAAGTAGTTTTTTTTAAAGATATATTATTGAAAAACTGTAAATTAAAGTGTGAAATATTGTATGTGATCGAAATGGTGTTTAGCTCTATGGTTCAGCCAGTTTCCAAATGAACCTCATCGCCGATTTGTTGTGGGGTAATTAATTAATCATATAGCTTGTCTTCCAAGTCTTAAAGAATTAAATCAAATTGTTGATAACATTGAGATAGATATTTATTTTCTTAAAAAGAAAATATATGGATAATAGAGATGCAAGAGTTACTGAATATAGAAATAATTTATTGACATCTCTGAAAGAGCAGCAGGGTAATTATGATAAGTCAGTAATTACACTTTCTGGTGGTGCACTTGGTATATCTTTGACGTTTCTAAAAGAAATTGGGTTACAAAAAGGGATAAATCAGGGTAAATTTCTATTGTTTGCATGGGTGTGTTGGGGATTAAGCATAAGTTGTGCTCTTTTTTCATATTATTCAAGTGCCCTTGCTTTTCGTAAGGCAGTTAAACAAACCGACCGAGGTATAATTTATACAAATAAAGGTAAAATGTATACAAAACGCCGAGGTGGTATTTTTCAAATATTAACCGATATTTTGAATGCATTTTCAGGGCTATTGTTTTTTGTTGGAGTAATTTTAATTGTATTATTTACTTACAATAACATAAAGTTTTGAATTATGGTAAATAAAAAAATAGAAATTATTTTTTCTGAACCTAAATTTCTGAGCGATATTAAAAATATTGACTCATTATTATATAAAAAGCGAAGGAAATCAAAAAATAATAGTCGTAGCGATAATAAAGCAATTTTAATTAAACGCTCATATAAGCAAAATAAAAAAACTACGGGTGATTGGGTACCACCACCATCACTTTTACCGCCACTAATACCTTGTGTTGTAATAAATAAGCAAAATAAAAGTCAGAGCCGAAGGAGGTCAAAAAATAATAGTAGTAGAGTAAATAAAGCAATTTTAACTAAACGCTCATATAAGCACATTAATAAAACTATGGGTGGTTGGGTACCACCACCATCACCTTTACCACCACCACCATCACCTTGTATTGTAATAAATGAGCAAAATAATAGTCAGAGTCGAAGGAGGTCAAAATATAAACGCTTATATAAGCACAATAAAAAAACTAGGGGTGATTGGGTACCACCGCTATAACTTTATATTGTCATAAATGAACAAAATAATAGTCAGAGTCTAAGGAAGTAAAAAAATAATATTCAGAGTATTAGTAAGGTAGTTTTAATTAAAAGCTCATATAAGCAGGATGAAAATTTTAATTTGCAATTGGTACCACTGATAATCAGCACCCGCGCATCATCCGCAGCAGTTTGCACTCTTTTGCTCTTGCAGCAGGCAGCAAGGCTTGCGTGCGCTCCTGAATCAGCCGCCGCTCGAATTGCGCCAGGAGTGGCAAAGATGTTAAAGATCATTTCACCCGAAGCCGTTGTCGTATCAATGCCGCCATAATTAAGTGAGCGAAACCCGACTCCACTGCTTTTCAGCTGCTCAACAATATCGAGTTCCGCAGCGATCTGCCAAGCCGGTCAAGCCGCCAGACAATCAGGGTATCCCCATCTTTAAGCTCTTTCAGGCAAGCGTTCAAGCCAGGTCGCTCAGTCTTCGAGCCGCTTGCCTGGTCCGTGTAAATAAGCTGCTTTTTGCAGCCGGCCTGTTTGAGTGCATCAAGCTGCAGGTTCAGTTCTTGACCTGAAGTTGATACCCGAGCATAACCGATCAGTCGTCCTTCCATTCATTCTCTTGCTAATCTTAAAAAGCACCAATTTTAACGGATTACTGAAATATAGAAATACGACATGGTTTTATAAGACAAATAGCGCCCGAAAAGAGGGGTGTTTCGGCCCCCTTTTCCGCGTCTCATCAAACGACCGTTTTTTGAGATAGTAAAACCGTGTTCGGCATCGCAAACTAAATCATTTGTCCCACCCCTAAGTGATACAATTATTCTGGCTATAGCCCGTCGGGGATGATTAGTGGGTATTTTAATGATTATTGGTAGCCAGTTAATGAAGTGAACTTAAGTTAGTCATTAACATATTCTTCCATGCAATTGTAAGCATGATAGTTGATATCTCCACCACCTCTTGCACTTGTATATGCTTTGAACGACTTACGCATCTCGACAAGAAACGACGCTGGATTCTTCTCTCTCAGTTTCCTGACATCTTCTTTAGTGCTTAAAATATTGAACATGCCTCCAATAGCGAGCCAAGCCGCACCAAAAGGTAAAGCTTGATCTATAGGAATAGAAAGCAGTTTACTAAAGAACATTGGCGCTGGAAAAGCCGTCAAAGAGACTCCAAACCATCCCTTTACATTTATTATATCGGCACTTTTCTTATACTGTTCTTGAGCTTTAATAAGCTCTTTAACTTTATCCATCAAGGTCTCGATTTTTATATCATATGATTCTAACTGAATAAGCTCAGTTCTAAGATCATGCATACATGAACGGAATTGTGAAATTTCTTCCCTTCTTTTTTCACGAAATTTAAGGATTTTTTCGGCCGGGATTTCAGAAATATTTAAGGGTACTAATTCGCTAACAATCAAACCGAATAGCCCGAAGCTCTCTGCATTTTCATCTGCAAACTTATCGTCTCCAATACACATAATAAACTCATCTACATCACCGTCTATGGAAAAGTAATTTGTTCCGGTCCAAGCACTCCAATCGCTGGTGATGAGGGATAACTTATTTTTTTTTGCTATCTCAGTTGCCATGTAGAGCATAAATTGAGATGCTATAGCAGTCGGAACATATATCCAATTGTTATCCGTTGGATATCCTGCTTCGAGGAACAACTCCCTAACACGTTCATCTATTTTATTGCTGTGTAGCTTCATAATCATTTCTTCACCATCTTCTCTGTACATAAGAGCAGCTGCATTCCAATCTTTCGAAAGAAAGTCTTCTGACGCTTTCTTTGAATAATTCGCTGGATCAATCATTCTTCCGATAGACCCTTCTTCCAGCAGAGGAGCTAAGTCTTCAGAATCATCTGGTATTACGTTGTCCGGCACTATGCGATAAATATTATCATAAAACAAAGCCATCGCCTTAATCCAAGATGAATTATGTAGGCCAATATGAGGGTAATAAAGTGCGTTTGATTGCATGGTGTTAGTATTTATTATAAAGCTGCAATAAGGCGCCGAAGTGTAAATTGTATATTATCAACTGTATGGGACGTGCCCCCCTCTTCTTGAATTCAATGTGATTCAGACATCACTTATTTTTTACTCAGAAAATGAGCATCGTTTTAAACAAACAACTATAAAAATGTTCATCGGCAATTATTTTTCGCAGTTTAAAATTGTAATTATCGTTCATCATTCCCTTATATACTATGCACGAAAAATATCAACCTTTGTTTCAAGGCACTTCCTCAAACTGAGGTCGTTGGCGCCCACCTCATACCAGCCACCTGGCTTTTGATAAAAATCGAGACCTCGCCCAATCTTTATGACCCAGCCGTTATCGATTCTGATTTCACGATCATGCATCTTGACGTTAAGTTGAACATCAAGCTCAACATCCAATTCAAGCAGACTCTGCTTGAGTTCATCCAGCTTTTCTGAAATTTCAGCTAACGGTGTATTGTCGTCATATCCCGTGATGAGGGTGATCTTTTTTACCGTATTTGATTTCACGACAGTTTCGCAAAACCTTACGAAGTTCTGTATCTGATGCGGCAAGCGCATGTAGGGATCTTCGATAACGATAGCCTTTGCGCCAAGTAAATAGGTGCCAATAATTGTCTCATAACTGTAACCAGTATCTCCATAAAGGATTGTAAAGTGCTGCTCACTAAGCTCCACCGGATTTGGGACAATCACGGCAGGAACAGGAGGTGCAATCGATGTCGTTTTCGGTAAAGGCTCTACCTCTACTACAATAAGAGCTGGTTGTTTGGCTGGTTTTGGGTCGATAACTGAACCAGACTGATCATCCGATTTACTTAATCGGCGTCGGACTGGTTGTTGTGTAGCGTTGGCATTCTTCGATTCCGGACAGTAAACAATTATTTCCTCACCATTATTCTTGAAAAAAGAGAGGTTAATAAGAGCGAACTCATCATCCGGCTTTCGTTTATTCATCTGTTCCTTAACACGGCGCCGGCATTCTGTGGCATAAGCGACGTACTCTTCAAATTCATCATCCGTCGGTGTCCCTGACGGGTGCAGGATTTTCAAAAAAGCACAAATTGTTTTCTTGATGCCCTTTTCGTCGCGTCCTTCGATTGATTTACCAAGACGGACACGTTTGTTAACTTCCTCGTACCTGTTCGTGTGTTTGAACTGGTAGTGAAATGCTTCAGCCAAATAATCTGTGATGAACCCATAGCTGTTCGTCAAAAAATCACTACTATTTTTGGGCATTTCCCAACCTGGGATATAGGCTGCTATTCGATCCAATATGGCAAGATCAAATTCACTGGGCAGCGGTAAAAAAAGATCATGCTCGGTTGAATTGACCACCTGCTGCACCGATTCATTAAAATTTCCGACAAAACTGAGGCTTGCATCGGCAATGACTTCGACACCACGTGAAAAACGGCCGTTAGCCATAAAATCTTTCATGATCTGCATAGTATCAGGATCGCGTACCTTGATGCCTCCAACTTCATCGAAAGCGACGGTATCCCAAAAACCAACAAGCCCCACCTTCCTACGCTGATTGTTGTAAAACAGAGTTGCCTTAGTTGCTTGACCACCTGAAACCAATGTTGCATAGGGAGAAAACTCGCTGAAAAAATAGGACTTACCTGTCCCACGTGGCCCAAGCTCTATGTAATTGTAATTAGGCTCTACCAGGGCTGCAAGCCGTGCAATGAAGTGCATCTTCACCCTTTGTGAAAGCTTTGAGGGTTCTAACCCAACGGAGCGGATAATAACATCAATCCATTCATCCCGAGTAAAATCAGCGCGGCCATTTGCGTAGCGCTCGAAATCAAAGCGCGACAACTGGATTGGGCGCATATCTTCTATATAAAACGCATAATCATCTTCCTCAATGTCATTGTGCGAAAGCGTCACTTCAGCCCAGATGCCCCCCTCAAGAAGGCGATCGTTATCGCGGTAAAACTTCTCGCCAATTGCAATGCGCTGCGAATTGAAATTTTCCAGTGAAGCCCAGTGACGCTTTTCTTTCTCAACGTATCGGACATGAACTTTGTCGATAAAACGATGCTTCCCTTTGGTGGCAACCTTCGACTGTGCAGCATTTGCTTCATCTGGACGAACATAATTTTCCTGAAGCGTTGCCAGTACAGCCTCCATGCCCGCGTCCATCTCTGCAGGATCATCACTTGCACAAAATCGTGCAAGGAGAAACTCAAGTACAAACGTTGGAATGTTTGTGCCCTTTTTGATACGGTGAAGCAGATCTTTTCTTAACACCTTACCATCAAAGGCCGCAATCAGTTTATTGTCCAGCTCATTGATCTCATTCATACTGTATAATCCGTTTCCAGGTTAATACAACCATAACTTGCCAGTGTTGTAGGATTAAGTACCTTAACCGTAAACTTGCCCTCAAAATCCGGATCCATTCTTAGTGCGATTTGCTTCCGCTGACCATGGACCAACATCACTGTGCGTGTTGCAGGATTCACTTCACCACAAGGTCGGGGTTCCCCGACGACATTCCCCTTGCTATCCTGAGCCTCAATCAACACCTCAATACCAGGAACTTCAAATAAGTTCAAGGTATTGAGGCCGCCAGAAGTTAATTCCACATCAATAACAGGAATTCTTGTTGTGATACGCTTTGCCCCATTCTTATAAAAAAGTTCAACATTTAGCTTTCGAACCTCTGCATGAACCACTGTATCAAGCCTCGCCACCAATACGGGCACCACTGCTTCAGCGAGTGACGCTCCTCCATGAAAGTACAAATGACCTGATCGGTAAGGTGCCATGCTGCGAGGGAGTGCTACCTGTGCAAAATCCCCTCGTATACCAACTTTTTCTGCACTAATGACGATACTATGGCTGTCTCCAGTACCACTTCCGAGCATCATGCGATCATGCGCATTGACTGGCCAGTTACCTTGCGGCTTAACACACACATCACCCGCTTCTGCATGAGCGTTAAGAAAAAAACCATGGTCAGTCACAATCACAGCTTCCTTGAATTTCATACTACTCAACTTGTGAAGAGCCCTACGAATCAGTTTGAGCGTACCGGGGATAAGGCCTATGGTTGTTTCTGGATTACTCTCCAGTTGGCTGTCGATTTCTGTTGAACGCAAAACCAAAAGATCGATAGTTTCAGCAATTTTTTGCTTACCACGCACAAAATCATTCAGCGCCATCGACTCAAAACGGTCACCGAGGTGCTTTTTCAAAACCTCCATCCGTTGATTAACATTGTTCACTGGCATACCGGCCAACTTCGGAACCAGGGAATTGTCTACCAATGAAAAGGTTAAATTATGACTCGCTCCAGGCAAGAGGCTTGCCATCCCTACCGGGGTGATGGTAGGCAATTGAGCATAGGCAGCGTGCAATTCCACAGGACCATCTTCGGCAAGTAGTTTTTCGAGTGCAACACCCAGCTCGTACCGTAACGCATCAACCATCAGGTAAGCGACCTTACCTCCACGTTCCTTGAGCCGACTTGCAACCAAACTATCAAACACATCGGCATTAGCCATGCGTCCGGTCGGTGGCCAACCTGAACTCTCTATATGTTTTATAAAAACACCCTGTACTTTTTCTGCAAGTCGACGATAACGGCCTCGGGCCTGATTAATAACTTCTTGCATGAAGTCATGTTGTTCAGGAAAATCACCAACAGCTTGTTCGAACTCCCTTTGAAGACGGTCTACCTCCCGTAAACTTCCAAGATAAAAGTCAAGCAGATCAGCCTGTGAACGGGCATGATCTGGAAGTTGACGATCGTAATCATCACAAGCTTCCACTAAACTGAGCCCGGAACGAACCAACTCCCACTGCGCTACACTCTCTCCTTTGCCGAGCCAGACAGAACTCTTATAGCGAGTCAAAAGAGTTCGCGTCGTATCAGTATCATTGGATGTTATGCCTTTAATGGCGTTTCGCAAAAAGGTACGCTCTTCAAATGGAAAGGTATCCCTGACGCCCAAGTCGTCGATATCAGCGCACAGCTCCGCCATATTCAGTTCGGCTTCAATCGTCTCAGCCCGCTCAATAAACGTAATACGCAACTTCTGGTCACTGCGTAATCTGTCACAAACGTCATCTATAATTGGTCGTGCTTCTATCGGGGCATGAGGCACTCCCTTCAGCGGGTTAGGCAATGCTCCCGGTAGATCAAAAACAAATTCACTGAACAACACATAGCGCCAAAGCTCATCAGCAACCGTTGACCACGTTTTACCGCGTGTTTTCAAGTGCAAGGATAGAGTCTTCTGCAAAAAATCTCGGGCTTCTTGCACCCAACCTTCTTGAGCTTTCAGTGCCTCTATCTGGAGTGAGGTAGGCGCCATCAATGCCACAAGTATTTCTCGGCCCGACTCAACTTTCAATGTTGCACGCAGTTGCGGCCAACTCACACCACCACCAATAGCATCAATCACGGCAAACGAAGGCTCCATAGCCGTTCGAGCAAACAACTGCCGAATCTCCGTGGCGTGATCAGGCCTGGCACGTAAGCATAAGCTGAGGTATTCGTCACCATCATCTTGAGGAAAGAGAGCGCCACACCCTGCATAGAGTGCAAAAGGGTCTACCTGTTTCTGCTCATCCGTTTCTGAACGTTTAGCTGGCACATAGATCAATAATGCTTCGACTTGTGAATTCGACTGGCCAACATCCCTGAGTGCAAACAACGCGGCCTCCCGGCTTTCGATACTGCTTTCACCTGCATCAATGACGCAAACCTTTTCGCTGGCCAGGTCGAAGCATTGCTGGCGATAACGTTTTTCAGCGTCGTACACAACCAAACAGCCTGCCTGTTTCAAGCGCGGTCGCAGGACACTCTCTCGGATAAATTCAGCAATGCTCATTTATCTACTCCAGCATTTTTTTTATTGCGCACTTTTTTCACTTTACCCACAGGTTCGATATAAAGTTCTTCCAAACCATGAGCTATGGCAAGGGATTTGTCGGTCTTGCATTTCAGGCGCACGCGTTCCGGCCAGTAGTTTATTGCCAAATGAGCCCAGTCGTAATCACCCTTTTCCAACTTTTCCCAGGTCTCTTTCAGTACCTTCTGCCAGGGCTTGTGCCTAAACAAAGGCCATAGAGGTGCTGCACTAATTTGCACACCGTCATCAAGGTTGGGTTTGTAGGTGGGGGCGAGTTTGAGGAGTGTGTCACGCAGTTCAATCAACTCGAGTTCGAAGGCTTGCAATGATTCGAATTGCTTTTCGTCTTTGCTCGTGCGAGCAGAGCCTTTGTTGCGTAACGCCGTCACATCATCACCGACTTGCTTCAGCTTGGGCTCAACAAAGTCGTTGGTGGCAGTATATAGCGTCTGGCTAGTGAGGCTGGGGTAATAGACCCACAGCGTGTAAAGACCTGAGGTCGTACCAAATGGCCAGTAAATAGGTGCTTGCTTGCGACCTTTTGAATATTTGGCTAAGTGATCCGAAAAGAACCCAACGTGATTGCGCAAGTATTCGATTTCACTTCCTACGCCCAAAAGCGATAACATTTGAACCTCTACGCCTTCTGAATTGTGTCCAAAAATACTCGACATACAGCTCTGTATACGACTTTCAAGATCAACCTCGGAGAGAAAGGAAACTGTATTCTCGTGAGTCACCCTCGACATTGCTGGGGACTGGCTTGGAATTGGCAATCTCGGATCAAATGATGCTTCGACTGGCTGGCCACTAAACGTTGCATTAATACTCCATCGTAGAAAAGTAGCTCCAACCAGGTAGCTAAAAAGTTCCGCAGCGGCTTCTCTACCCCCTCCCACCTGTTGCAGAAAGCCATACTGTTCATTAAGCTCTCCGCCACCGAGATATTTGTCAAGCTGATGCGATATACAATCTCGATCTATTTTGCTGATCCCGTATAGAGCTTCTACAGCGACAGCGAGATCGCGCTCTAATGCTTTAATCTGAAAACCTATCTGTTGAGTAAAAGCTAAGCGAACATCAAAATATTTTGCTCCCGCCTCAACAGCAGAAGCTAACAAGCCAGAAAAGTATCCAGACAACTCATTCAAATGCTCAATTTTCAATCGCAGTTGAAATCCTGCCCTTGAGATATTTGCAACTGTAACATGAGTAGGCAAATTTGGTAATGGAGCTGGAATGGGTAACAGGTTCACGTACCCTGCATGCTTATGCTGACCGCAATACAGATTTAGTATTACGGAAGTCAATGGCGCATTGAGGACACCAAGGTAGTACCAGATGTCGTCAAATGATTCTGGAAGTACAAAAAGACCCTCAACGGTGAAAACATGGCCAACTGGAACTACGTGAGCATCCAAAACCTCCCCTCGTTTGCCGTATCCGATTCCCGGAAGATGCTGATATTCAGAATTGCTCCAACGTGTAGATGGGTGGTGTTTAAGGAATAGGCCATCTTCATTCCACCGAGCAATTTCCACTGAAGGCATTCCGAATCTTGAAAAGGGCCCACCATTATACATGCGCGTCCAACGACCATTTACATCAATTGAATGCGGGTCAACTTCCCACCAAAGCCTACCATACCAGTCCATTTTGATTGCATGCCCCTGAAGGGCGCGCGCACCTGAAGCTTGCAATGGTGGAAGGGACGAAAAGAAATTAAGCACAAAGTTTGGTATGTCATATGCTATTGAAGCATGAGGGATTCTGTTGAATATTGCAGGGGCCAGCCAGCGAATGTCTACCTGGTGCCGGATTGCTCCAATAAGTCGGACATCCTTGTTGTTGTCATTGCGGCAGTCAATAAATCCCTGTGTTGAGTCAATATCTCCATCACAAGAAAAGACTGCGGCAGTGACCTCGACATTGGCGGCATCAAGAACGCCCCATCCTAAATCTGCGAGCGGTCCAATCGTCGCCTCCCCCAAGGCACAGCTTTGACGGAATGATTCATAGCTGGATTTAATCAGGATTGTTTTGTCGGTCACACAACCAATGCATGCCCCGCTGCGCAAAAGCATCTTCATTCTGACAATGAATGCTGCAGCAAGGTTCTTGCACCAATCAGGTGTTGCGTAATCCAGATAATCTACCGTGCTGGAAGATGTGTCCCCAAAAGGCGGATTCATCACCACGACATCAAATACCTCGCTGCATAGGTCAATAAGTCGCAATCCTTGCAAAGCGTCTTGCGCAAACAGGCGTCCTTGATATGTTGATTTTGCTGCGGTAGCAAAATCTGTTAAAGCTTCACGCAACCGAATTTCTGCTTTTTCCCATATACCCTTGTCTTGCGCAGTGAAGAGGTCTTCCTCTTTACCTCCTCCATAAACCTCACGAATTAACTTTGGCAACTCTCGCTCCACCTGGAGCAGCACACCCAATTCCGGCAATCCTTTCAACAGTTGCAGCGTCTTTTCAAACAGCACGGCATCACGTTTATCCATAGATGCTGTGAGTTGCTGACGGAGTTCCAATTCAGCGGGAGGGGCTACAGCAGCAACCACATGCCCCACACCAATCAATGGCCGATCTTTGGCTTTCACCCCTGTGTCGTGCCAGGCTCGCTGTGCCCGCAACCAAAGTGCCAAAGAGGCAATCTGCACGGCACGGGGATCGATATCCACCCCATAAATATTGTGTTCGATAATCAAACGGGGTACGTCACGGAGGTATTCACCCTCGTCAGTGTAGGTTAGGCTCAGAGGTTGAAAGCCTGCCTGTGGCGAAGTAGATAAATCCAATGCGCCTGGGCCATATTGCTGTTCCCAGATCCAAGCTTCTCGGTATATCTCGATAAAGAGGTCAAACGCATAAAGACCAAAGTGCATGGAACCACATGCAGGATCAAGTAATTTCAGCGTGCGTGGATCGCGAAGTTTGGTCCCTACCACGGGTGTTTCGTCAGGTTTCACAAGCAGATATTGGCAACGATCACGCAACGTCGTTTTTCCTCCCGTCGCGTTGAACCACAACCTGCCCAAGGTATTATCCACCAAAAACTCTACGACATAGCGTGGGGTAAAAAACTGGTTCCGCACGGCCAATTCGCGGCTATTGCGAGGTGCCGGCGAGGCATCCCGCATAGATTTACGCTCTTCTTTTGAGTTGAAATATTGATAGATCCAGCCAATGGTTTCATCTTCACTCCATAGTGGCTCGATATCAGCACTGTTAATCAGGTTGAGCAATGGCAAAAGCGCCGACTCACGCGGAAACAAGCGACCTTGGGGTGAAAATCGGTAAAAGAGTCCCGGAAGCTCTTGAGCCAGTTCGTCGAAAACGCTGAATAGGTAGATGCGGTAAGCTTCGGCTGTTTCACCAAGGCCAGTGCCCGATAACCGGCCATACAACTGAAACCCCTTGGCCTGAAAGCCACTGCCAACCGACTCGACAAGGAGTCCGCGAGCTTCGGCCATCCGTAGAGCGGCTAAACGATTGAGGACGGTGAAGGCCTGTTCACGGACAATTCGATCAAGAGCTTGTTTTCCATCCATATCCCCACTTGCGCAGTAGTGCGATAAGGTGTCGCGCAAGATGCGGGCGGTTTCACGCTGTGCATCATTAAGATGCCGCAAGTTCTCAAGCCCAGTTATAGATCCTGAGATCGGGTCTAATCCATAGTCGTTCTGGAGTTGCCGGATAAACTCCTCTTGCAGCACTTTACGTGCATCGTTGACAAAACGTTGAAGTCGATTTCTTGTTGATTGATCAAAGGCCATTTTGACTCATTTTATTGTCATCTCGACATGGATGGAGCTGAAGTATCGGACACTTATCGAACAGTTACTCTTCAAAACTCATTGAGGCGCTTCAGTAATAAATGCAAAGGTAATCTCAAGCTCTGCATAGAGAGCGAACTCTGCCTTAATCTCGTTAAGTTGCTGGATGATTAAGTCGATATCAGAGACCGTCTGAATTTTTACTGGTACCGCGATGGACCTCGATAGCTTTGCCGCTTCTTTAGTGCTTTTCTTGGCACGCTCTTCATCCACTTTTTGACGAAGACGCTCACGACCCTGACGCTGAATAGATCGCTTAAGCTCTTCCATAGTGCTATTGATATCGAAATCCCGGGCCAGTAGCTTCTTGAGTCCAGCCAAGTCTGGTTTGACTTCGAGCATCAAGTCATCTATCCGAGTTACAGCGATCCCTTGTTCTTCTTGAGTGAGTTCCTTCCATTCAGGAAGGCGCTGCAAGTCTTCAATGCAAGCCGTCAACCGTTGTGTTTGCTGGTTGGCTAATTTAGTGACCGCATCGGTTACAAGACTTTTTATACGTGTAAGCTGTGACTGAAAGTCGGCACTGTATGTATAAAAATCTTCTCGTCCTAAACGATCCACCAAAAGTGTCAACTCTTCGCTTGACTCATGGCGCAATTCACTAGGCACGCCAGTATCGGGCAGTACATCAATATCGCTACGATGAGCCTGGAGATTACGTAACGTATCGTCAAGCCCGTTGTCAAGCACCCGCTTCACGTCGTGGGCCCACTTGAGATTGTCGAAGATAGCGGAGGTTTCGGCCCCCAATCGCTGCGGCGCATCCGAAGCATCGGTAAACAAGAGATCGGCAATATCTTGGTTCAGGGTGCAAACTCGATCACTGCCTGCCAACCCAAGGCCGCTGAGCTTCTCCGCAAGAGAGCCATAGTCATGCTGAAAACGCGGAAAATTCTTTAATGCTGCTTTACCGATATCCTGTTCAAGCGGAAATACGGTATCCCCGATTAACTCTGTAAGCCGCTCTGCTGCCCGGCTGAGCGTTTCTATTGAGGGGCGCTCATCGCGTAAGGCAACACCAATCGGCTTGAATGAATTATTGGTTTTCAGGGCATCAATTGCTTGCTGGCCAGCAACGGTGACCTCTCTTCCTGAAACTTTGAGTTTGATTTCACCTGCCATCAACATGGCTGCGATAATGTAGCGTGTAGTGTCCGGCGACCAACCAAACGGATCATTACTGAAGTCATCTATAAGCCTTTTTCCATCAACAGTTCCGTGTTTGTCGATGTAATCACGAATACTGATCATCGCTTTATGATCAGTAGTAAAGGAAGCCCTTCCGGCAATCGTCTGCACCAGTCCGAGTGGATCGAGGCTGCTACCGATAGCAGCAGGGTTCGCTACTTTCAATAATTTTTCGGCCGTATCAGTGCCAGCTCGAACCGGGGCTTCAGCGTAGCGATCAAAAACCTGACCGGCAACATCCATGAGTAGCTTTTTATGCGCTTCAAGCAAATCACCATCCAAAGCGGCTATTGCTGTAGCCTGCCCTCTGAAAACAAAAGAGCCTGCCTGTAACGTCTGCTTGATCTTGCTTTTTAGCTGACTGGCAAGTTTGGTCGCACGATCAACCTGACCTGTACAGTAATCCTTGACCTCTTGGTCTGGTTCATTGCGATGAAGTTCCGCAATACGCTGGCAACGATAAATTTCATTTGCCATATCATCAAGTTCATTATTGCGCCTAGCCAGTAAACCAATGATATTACGATTTGAGCGACTGCGTGAGTCATCAAGCATACGATTTTTTGCTGCTTCGTAATCACCTGTATCGACAAATTCAACAATACTCTGTACTGGATTTTGATCCCCTGCCAAAGGAGTGATGGTGCTACCCGATTGCACTTTTAATCCAGTGGTAACAACCATCGTGGTGTGGAAATTGACGCGTGGCAACGGATCAAAAGATTCGCGTAGGGCATCATTAGATATACGCTTCAAATCTACGGTACGCAATGCTAAATCCCCACGCTCTTGTTCGATGTCGCGCAGTTTCTCACTGAGGAAAACAAGATTCCCCCCTTTCTCGCCAAGGGGCACATACACATCACCCAACAACTCATCAACAGCTTTGCGTACCGTTTCGAGCATTGAGGGTGCGGTGATGGAGGGGTGCATCAGACTTGCAACATTCTGGAGTGAGACCGGTAAGTTTGAAAGTATCTGCAACACGGCGATAGACTTTGCTATGTCCTGATGGAGCGGCGAGTCGAAGAAGCGATTTTGAACTTTGCCAACAGCTTGATGGATAGAGGTAAATGCGCGTCGAATATCCTTTTCTAACTCATCGTACAGGGTAACCGTCGTAGCAAGCCAGCCTACAGGTTGATCCGCCATCGCTATAGAACCACCTTCACCCTTCAGTACATCCTGAACTACCTTGATTGCGGAACGCAACCCAATACCGCCAGTAGATTTTGCCAAGGCTCCCAGCAAATGCAACAAGATATCAAAATGGGCCGGGAGGAATGGGTAGAGGTTGATGAAGCTCGTTTTGCTAAAATCGGCGTCATAGTACTTGGCGTCTTGCAATTTGGTGTTGTGCCTGAGTGCCTGACCATGAGCATCGAATAGCTTGCCAAGCTCTGCTTCTCCCTGGAGTGATTTGCCAAGCAAACGGCGATAACAGATCTCTTTAATATCGCTCGATTCCAGGTCTATTTGAATCGGAAACCGATCTTTCAGTTTGTAGAGCTTGTCCGAGTTCAATGCCGCCCGCGGGTCATCTTCGGTGAGGGTCTGCTGTGCTGTGGAAATAATCCAGGCCTTGCCATCACCAATCCGTTTGAGGTTTTTAGCCAGACCGTCAAGATTAAGAATCAAATTATCACGGTCAGCAACATATTGGCCAACTTCATCAATGATAAAAATGATATGTTGCTTGCCACTTTTTTCGCGTACAATATCAATCATCTCCTGAACACGCTGGTTTTCGAACTGGAAAAAACCGTCCGTGCGGGAAGAAAATGACTTTGTGTCCGGGAAGAGTGCCGGGTACATTTCATGAGCGATGTTGGGAATCAGCCCGTCAATAACAAGAGGGTTATTCTGAACTCGATCCCATGTTGCTCCCGGCATGATAGTTGAAACACGCTCGTGTAGTTCAGCTGTTCGACCCTCTTTTTCGATCATGCGTTCGAAGGCGGCAACCTTAAGGTTTCTGGAGTATCCAGCCCACTGGAGCACCTTAAAGTAGAGTACCGTAGAGACATCTTCCATCGTTGCCCCAGCAAGCATTTCACTTGCAAGATCAAGCATGACGACAGCCGCCGGGAATTGTTTTGCGACCGTATTGAGAAGCGCCTTTGTCTGCGGCTTATTGAGCCGATCATAGAGATAATTGATGAACGGAGTGCCGTTAATGGTACATTTATCATCAAAAGCCAAGCCGAGATACTTGGTAAAT
Source organism: Chlorobiaceae bacterium (assembly GCA_012972835.1). Classification (GTDB taxonomy): domain Bacteria; phylum Bacteroidota; class Chlorobiia; order Chlorobiales; family Chlorobiaceae; genus Chlorobium. The sequence continues at coordinate 36,402 of JABDHK010000053.1, forward strand.
GAGCTTTTACCTGAACCGTAAAATCCTGATACCCAGACACCTACCTCATTCTCTCCACCCGTCTCCATCGCAAGTTGCATACGATCAAGTAACTTGCGAAACTGCTCTTCAATACTTTCGGTAACCACGTATTCTGAGATCTCAGCCCTTAGTCTCTCTTCTTGAGATACGCTATAGGTGATAACCTTCTCTATATTTCGGTAGATGTCCTTACTTGGGTCGAAGAGTGATCGGATGGTCATGGTTTGATTCAGTTATCAGTTTAGCCGCCAACGTGGACGGAACGGTAATTGCCATCTTCAGGGTAAAAGCCAAGAAATTTTAAACGGGTCTTTCCTGTCCGAATGCCAGGGTAGAGAAAAATTGTCGACACATGGAACTGGCCATGAAGTTGGCTTTCAATCGCACCTATGCGCATAAATGGGTGAAGTGCCTCAAGGTCAGTGACTAAAAGTAAAGCATTTTTCTGTCCTTCAAGCTGTTGCAGCGAATGTTCCAGACGCTTTAGTAACCCATTATCCGAAGATAAAATATCCGCCAATGCGTTGTTGGTTCGCGGCCAATCTAAGGGGGCTAGCTTGTCTTCCGTCACACAGAGCGACCAAAAGGGATCTTCCTTAAGCAGAGTCCATATCTGTTCTGCAATGGAAAACGTGTGGACGTCCCAACCTTCCTGATGAAGCTTTGATAACCATGCTGGCGTCTGCCGTTTTACTTCAAGTATCTGATCAGGAGAGAATACGAGGTAGTAAATAGGCTCAAAACTCGCATGACCGAGTTCTCGCCCAGATCGAATGCGCTCGCGCAGTTCGTCAAAATCAGCTTTGAGAGAGGACATCGCAGAGGGTCTCCATGTCTTGTAGTTTCCAACTAATCCTGATCACATCACCGGCTGCCTGAATAATGAGGCTGCCCTTCAAAGAGAGTTTTTTCATCTCGGCAAGGACATCTTCTCGCGCTAAACCGAATAACTCCCAATTTTCGTTCGTAAGCAGGGCATTATCACCAACCCCGCTAAAGTGGAGTTCATACGCGAGGTATGCTACTACAACCGATGAGATTCGAAACGGCAGAATGCTTCGACTTATACGTTGCCCACGCTCCAGTAGCCCGTAGTCAGCGCAACAACCAGTCAGATAAGCAGAGACATGCTGCACCGTGGATTCAGACCACCGCTTCACACTCTTCCCGTCGTCGATACCTCGCTCAACAAATGCCCGAGCATCCTCATTGGTGATCTGCGTATAGCCACCTGCATACCGAGTCCAATAAACGTGACGTACGAAATCGCCAAGGATTGGGTTCGCTCGGCATGTAAAAACGAGCATGAGTTGGGTCAGGTCAGCAGAACAAATATTTGAAGCCAACAACTTAAGATGTGTGGCGGGGACTCCCTCTGCAACAAGGTAGCGAGGTGCGAAGCATTCAAAGACAATGTTTCGCAGCCGCCGTGCTGTGACTGCTGGAAATCGACCAGATTCTAATGCCACCTGATACAACTGAATTGACGTCATACCGAGTGACCACAAGTCAAGTAGTGTCTTGGTTTCATTGACGAGTCCAAGGCCTGCTCCCAATTTAGTTGTGTAGGGTTTGTTTTCTGACACGATTAATTTACTAAATATGGATACGTTCTAATGTCCTGCAAGAACGCTGACAAGTAAGTGCCTGCTATTACCGCCAAGGTATCATGAGACTTGATATTCTTAATGTTGCCCAACGCTATTGGGCCCTCACCAGCAAGTATTTCAGTTGAGGGCATGCTGTTCAATGCGTCCAACGCTGCATCTTTGCTTTTGGTCACTTGACCAGTAAACTCTTCACCGACGGTGCTTTGCATAAGATTGTGAAGATCCTGCTCGATCTCTTCTGGCAACCGAAACAAGTGATAGCTGCCAACGCTTAAATGTTCATCATGCAAACGTCGGGCGGCTTCAAGGACACCGTGATATTGAGCTAACTGAGAAGTTTTCGTAAAAACCGGCTCAAGAAAAAGTCTGCTTGATGTTTCATAAAAAGCTGTTGGCCACCAGGCAAAATGAGAGCGCTCTCCAAGAAAGCCGATCAAGAGCCTCATTCGCAGCAACGTTGGTAAATACGATGCAATCATTTCATTATTTGTTGAACTCCTTTTTAGGAAGACCCTTTCCTTTGACTGCAAGATTATCCGGATATTTCACCCAGCGATTCTCAGTATTTCTTTTTTATCGACAGCCGCAAAACATTGTCTAATATGAAGATAATAAATGATAAGCCTATTCCGAAAAATCTCTATTTTTTCTCTTTTGTTTTTTATTCCAAATGATGATTTAAAATGCAGACTCGCTTTTGAATAACAATTCATGCCCAAAATTAATAATAAGTCCGTCTGAGGGTATAAAACCTTTTCAACCTCCAAAGTATTCCTAGTAGCACGATTTCTCCGTGTCAAAAAACCTTCCTTTTTTAAGACACATTCCGCCTCCCCAGTTTCCACCTGCTTTCCTTTGCTTGCCAATGCCGAATACAAGCCCATCAAAATCACCGAAGAAAATCATTTTCTTGTCTGGTGAATGCTTGCCTATATTGTCCACAAGCCGAGATAACTCCGCATCCGGAGGCTTTTCAAATGTTCGCCCTTGTCGACTGCAATAACTTCTTCAACGCCCATATTGTTCAATATAATCTAAAAGATTTATGAAAGTAACTGCTTGGAATAATGGCTCTTACAGTACAACGGGAGCAGGCTATGGCTTTAAGATATCCTGTAAAGAAGATCGTGATAAGTATTTCAAAAGAGAGTTCTCACCGATTTGTATTGTTCTGCCAGGACAGCAAAATCCAATCAAAGTTAATATTGATAAAGATTCGTTTTGGAAGAATTGTAGGGAATTAATTTGTAAAGAAATTGGTCTTTGGCTTATTTCCCAAGGCCATTCGAAATGGACAAAAAACAGTCCACCAGTTTTTGAATTAGAATTTAAGGATTTTACCTCCTTCAAATTATTACCATAATCTCAGTTTTACAGGACACAGTATCTGAATAAAGGATTATTGATGTTCGCCCTTGTCGACTGCAATAATTTTTACGCTTCATGCGAGCGCACCTTCAGGCCTGAGCTGCGCTTGCGCCCCGTTGTTGTTCTCTCGAACAATGACGGCTGCATCATCGCCCGCTCTGAAGAGGCCAAAGCGCTCGGTATCCAGATGGGTACGCCGGAATTCAAGTGCCGCCCACTGCTCAGGCAGCATAATGTTGCAGTCTTCTCCTCGAACTATGCGCTTTACGGCGATATGTCCTCACGGGTAATGGCAACGCTGGCCGCTCTTGCCCCAGAGATCGAAGTCTATTCCATCGATGAAGCGTTTCTCGATATGTCGAGCTTCAGCCGCTTCGACCTGCCAGACTATGCCAGGCAAATGCGCAAGACGGTCCGCCTGCATACCGGCATTCCCGTTTGCGTCGGCATTGCGCCGACGAAAACGCTTGCCAAGATTGCCAACCGCTTAGCCAAAAAGAACCCGCACTATCAAGGCGTCTGCGTGCTTGCAACCGCTGCAGAGATCCAGGCCGCACTTCTGCGCACCAAGGTTGAGGATATATGGGGCATCGGGCGGCAGTGGAGCAAGCTGCTGCAGGCAAAGCGCATAGAAAGCGCCGCTGACTTGGCCGCTGCATCAGCTGCTTGGGTGCGCAAGCATCTGCACATCGTCGGCGCAAGAATTCAGGCAGAGCTGCAGGGCACATCATGCCTGCCGATGGAGCTGGTGCGGCCTGCAAAGCAAAGCATCTGTACCTCGCGCTCATTTGGCCGCAACGTCAGCACGCTTGCCGAGATGCAGAAGGCAGTGGCAACATTCGCCGGCAAATGCGCCGTAAAGCTGCGCAAAGAGGATTCGCTTGCCTCATTGCTGACGGTCTTCATTGCCACCAGCCCGTTCGATGAATCAGGTTGCCGCTACTGGGGAACGCGCACGGCAGCACTGCAGTATCCGACGCAGGATTCCATAGCAATCCTGAAGGCAGCGGAAACAATTCTTGCCGGTATATTTCGTGATGGAAAAGTCTATAAAAAGGCGGGCGTTATTGTCAGCGGCATTGTGCCAAGAGCATCATGCAGCACAACGCTTTCGCTCTTTGCGGAAGCAGCACCAGCGGCAAATGCGCGCGATGCAAAGCTCATGCAGGCCATGGATGCTGTTAACCAGCGGTATGGCAGGGGAGCGGTGCATCTGGCAGCGGAAAACGCCGAGAGCTGGAAGCCGCATCAGGAGCGACTTTCCCCTCGTTACACCACGCGGTGGAGCGATATTATTGAGGTGAGGATGTGAGAGAGTTGTCTTGGTGGTATCGATTAACTTTGAGAAACATGAATTTCTTGATTGCTAATTATTTTTTATAGTTTTTGCTTTTTCCGACATCAAAGAAAATGCGGGTGCGGGCTTTCAGCAAATCAATACTGGACAGTATAACGCATTTTGCCAATTAAATAGGGTAACAATTAGTCTTAAAAAAGAACCACTTTTTGCAAAAATAATTAGTAACTTTAAAGAAATCAAATGTTTGTAATAGCAAAATTTTTAATTAAGTAAAATAATTATTAGGGGTTGCTATGACACAAAAGAAAACATTAATCGGAGTATTAGCTAGTGTTCTGTTTGGTTAGTCCTTCATTATAAATAAGAAAAAAGCTATATTGCATATAACCTATTATTACAAATGCAATTATGGCACGAAAAAACAAAGTTTATCAAATAAAGGCAGAGGACCGTCAGGAACTGGAATCTTTGCTCAGATCGCA
>JABDHK010000054.1 GCA_012972835.1 Chlorobiaceae bacterium
CGGTTCTCAGGAAAAGAGGCTTGATTGTATGTGTCTGTGAAAATTCGTAAATTAAAAACTAAAGTAGTTCTATGAAAGTTTTTCGTGAAAAATTATAGATTGATTGTGATATAGATGGCCAGACGAAATATTAAAGTTCTTTATGTCTCAGGTGAAGTTTCTCCTTTTGTAAGAATCAGCGCACTTGCTGATTTTATGGCATCATTCCCCCAGGCTATCGAGGAAGAAGGGTTCGAGGCACGTATCATGATGCCGAAATACGGCACTATAAATGACCGGAAGTTCAGGTTGCATGATGTTTTGCGTCTGTCCGACATAGAGGTTCATCTGAAGGAGAAAACAGACTTGCTGAACGTCAAGGTGACGGCATTACCTTCGAGCAAGATCCAGACATATTTTTTGTATAACGAAAAATATTTTAAGCGTAATGGTCTTTTTACCGACCTGTACAGTGGAAATGATCTCAAGGGAAGCGCCGACAAAGTTGTTTTTTTCAATGTAGGTGTTCTCGAAACCTTGCAGCGGCTTGGATGGAAACCCGATATTATCCACTGTCATGACTGGTATGCCTGTCTTATTCCCCTCTTGCTGAAAACAGTCTACGCTTCGAACGAATTCTTCAAAGATATAAAAACAGTACTTACCATTCATAATATTTACCGTCAGGGTGTTGTTCCCTATAAGTCATTCCAGAAGCTGCTTCCCGATGAAGTATGTTCCGGACTTTTTTGCACCAATGACGAGGTGAATATGCTCTATACCGGTGTTGAACATGTCGACCTGTTTACCACGACTTCGAAACGGTATGCCGAGGAGATTGTACAGGATGGCCCCCAGACTTTTGGACTCGCTCCGGTTCTTGAAGAGCATCAGGCAAAGTTTTATGGCATTCTTAACGGTATTGACAGCAGACAGTGGAACCCTTCGGCTGACAAGCTCATCAAAAAGCGCTACGGTCTTGAAAATATGGATGGCAAGCTTGACAATAAAAAAGCTCTGCTTGAGGATGCAGGCCTTCCGTATCGTGAAGGTGTACCGCTTGTCGGAGTTATTGCCAATTTTGATGAATTTCAGGGAGCTGAACTGCTTCTGCAAAGCCTTGAACAGCTTGCCGCTCTTGATGTTCAGCTTATAATCAGTGGTTCCGGCGACAAGAAATACGAAAAGCTTTTTCAGGATTTTGCGGTTGCGCATCCTGAGCAGATAAGTCTGCAAGCTGAATTTTCCGATAGTTTTTTCCACCTTATCATAGCAGGGCTGGACATTCTGCTTATGCCCGGTATGATTGAGTCATGCGGGATGATCCAGATGTTTGCGATGAATTACGGAACCATACCTGTGGCTTATGCCGGTGGCGGGATTGTTGAAACCATTGACGATTTTACCGACGAAAGAGGATCAGGGTTTATTTTTTATGACTATACCTCCGACTCGCTTCTTGCTAAGCTCAATGAGGCTATTGAATGCTTTCATGACGAAGAGAGCTGGGAGCAGATTGTCACTGCAGCCATGAACAGGGACTTTACCTGGAAAAATTCCGCCGGAGAGTATGATCAATTGTATCGTCAACTTCTTGAAAAATAGGGGATGATGGTGCAGACCATAAAAGTTCTTTTTCTTGACAGAGATGGGACGATCAATCAGGATACCGGGAGTTACATTTACACCAGAGAACAGCTTCTTCTGATTGATCGGGCAGACGAAGCTATTGCTCTCGCAAAGAGTGCCGGGTTTCGGATTGTCATTGTGACCAATCAGGCAGGTATTGCCAGGGGCATAGCTACGGTCGAGCAGGTTGAGGAGGTGAACGACTATCTGAATGAACTGCTTCTGCTTAAAAATGCCGGCTTCGATCGTTGTTATTACTGCCCTTACCATCCCGAGTATCCTCATCCGGATTACGATCGTTTCATTGAATTTCGGAAACCGGCGACGGGTATGGTAGAGCGTGCCATTGAAGATTTTCTTGCAGAAGGGCTTATTGTTGATAGAAGAGCATCGTTTTTTATCGGTGATAAAACGCTTGACGTGGAATGCGGTATACGTGCGGGACTTAGGTCGGTGCTGGTAAGAACAGGTCACAATGAGGAAGAACTCTGTATGCAGCGCAACATCATTCCTGAATTTATAGCTGATGATCTCTATAAAGCTGTTACGGAGTATATTCTTGCTGGTTAAAGATTGTAATCCTCTTCCTTACGCCACCTTCTTCAGAGTATGCTGAGTCTTTATGTGCATATTCCCTTCTGTAAAAACCGCTGCAGCTATTGTGATTTTTACCTTGTGACGCGCACGGATCATATCGGTGCATATTTTAAGGCTCTCTCCATAGAAACTGCATCCCGATCGTCCGATCTGAAAGGACAGACAATAAGTGCCATTCATTTTGGAGGTGGTACTCCTTCGATGGTTCCTGTGCGCCATCTTGCAGAATGGCTCGACGAGATTTCCTCCTTGTGTCGCTTTGCGCCTGATATTGAGATTGCCCTCGAGGCTAATCCCGAGGATCTTGGCGGTAATGCCATGGGTGAACTCCGTGCAGCAGGGATAACAAGGCTGAGTCTCGGCGTTCAGTCATTCACAGCCGAAAAGCTGCAGGCGCTCGGCAGGGCGCATTCGGCGCACGAATCACAAGAGGTAACCAAGGGTGCGCTCCGGAAATTTGAGTCAGTCAGCGTTGACCTCATCTGCGGGGTTCCCGGAGAGCATCTTCCGCTCTGGGAGGCTGATCTGCATGCGGCTCTTTTACTCCGGCCCCAGCATCTGTCGGTTTATATGCTGTCTGTGGAGCCGAAGACCAGGCTTTTCCGTAATGTTGCACGTGGTGAAATCACCGTCCCTGATGATGAAGCGCAGGCTTCCTTGTATGAACATGCAATCAGTGAACTGGTGCTTCAGGGATATTCACATTATGAGGTATCCAACTTTTCACTGCCGGGCTGCCATTCACGATATAATCTGGCAAGCTGGAAGCGAGAGCAATACCTTGGATTTGGCCCTTCCGCACACAGTTTTCTTGTTTCCGGAGGGCAGGAGATCCGTTCAGCAAATGTTTCAAGCCTTACCCGATATATCGCGGCTCCCGGGAGTGCAGTTGTTTTTCGTGAAGAGCTTTCAGCTGAGGAGCGGTTTACCGAGCAGGTTTTTCTTTCACTTCGAATAAACAGCGGTCTTGATGTTGAGTTTTTGCGAAAAGAAAATAAATTAGGACTTCGACTTTCACAGACTATTGTCCGATTTGAACAGAAAGGATGGATAGAAGAGCATGAAGGGCGTCTTTACCTGACACCGAAAGGTTTTTTGTTTGCCGATCTTATTGCCGGGGATTTTATTTTCGGGTAACAGGCCCATTGAACTGATATTTTTTTATGACACACCGGACAATTAACCGCACTCTTGCAGCTGTTCTCTTTTTGGCCGCTGGAATATTATATCTCCGTACCATGGCTCCCACATTTTCTTTCTGGGATTGCGGAGAGTCTATCGCTACGGCCTATACCCTCGGGATTCCTCATCCTCCGGGAGCACCGCTTTTTCTTCTGGTCGCACATCTGTTTTCAATGATTCCGTTTTTCAGTGATATCGGTGCCCGGGTTAACCTGATCAGTACTCTGGTCAGTTCAGCAACCGTGATGCTCACCTATCTCATCACCATACGCTTTATCATTCTGTACCGTAAAACCGATCCTGACCGTTGGAGTCCGGCTGAACAGGTATCGGCCTATGGTGGAGCCATAATAGGTGCTCTCGCACTTGCTGTGTCTGACAGTTTCTGGTTTAACGCCGTTGAAGCAGGAGTATGGGCCTCGTCATCGTTTTTTACGGCCATGGTCGTCTGGCTGATCCTTCGCTGGTATGAAGAGGATCCCAAACCCGGGCACGAGCGCTGGCTCCTTCTCGTGATGTACATGATCGGGCTTTCGATTGGAGTGCATCTGCTCAGTCTTCTTGCATTGTTTGCTGTTGCAGTGGTCTACTATGTTAAAAAATACGAGGTAACCGTTAAATCCTTCTCGCTTTTTATTCTGACGGCTGTAGGATTGTTTTTTCTGATCTATATAGGGGTTATCAGGGGTCTTCCGGTGTTCCTTCATCTGACCTCATGGTGGGGATTTTTTCTGCTTGTAGGGGTGCTGGGTTATGGTACCTGGTATTCCCACAGGCATAGGATGGCGCTTCTGAATACCGTCTTCATCTCGCTTTTTCTGATCATTATCGGCTATACATCCTATAGCCTGATCTATGTTCGTGCGCAGGCAGGGCCACCCCTGAACGAAAATAATCCTTCCACACCCGAGGCTTTTTTTTCGTATGTCAACCGTGAGCAGTACGGTGAGATGCCCCTCTGGCCGAGACGCTGGTCCCCTGAACCGGTCCATCAGTATTATTACCAGCAGTACTCGAGTGATCTCGATTATTTTCTCACCTATCAGATGCAGAAGATGTACTTCCGGTATTTCGGCTGGCAGTTTATCGGGCGTGAGCATGACATGGAAGGCGCGGGAGTTGACTGGTCGGTACTTTGGGGTATACCGTTTCTGGTAGGTCTTGCCGGAGCGATTTCACATTTCCGGCGACAATGGAAGATGGGGCTTGTTGTCTCCGCGCTGTTTGTACTGACCGGCGCAGCACTTGTGATCTATCTTAACCAGACTGAACCTCAGCCGAGAGAGCGTGACTACAGTTATGTCGGCAGTTTTTTTGCCTTTGCCCTCTGGATAGGGATAGGAATCGAAAGCCTGTGGTATTGGCTTGGAGAGCGCCTGAAGGTTACCGGTAAAAGGCACCAGCTTGTTCTTGCCGTGCTGACGGTTCTTGCCGGCTTGCTGCTGATCAATGCGAGGATGCTTCAGGTAAACTACAGGGTGCACGACAGGTCGGGCAACTATGTTCCATGGGACTGGGCATGGAATATGCTGCAGAGCTGTGAAAAAGATGCTATTCTGTTTACCAACGGTGATAACGACACCTTTCCCTTATGGTATCTTCAGGAGGTTACAGGCATCAGAACCGATGTACGCGTGGTCAACCTCAGCCTTGCCAATACCGGCTGGTATCTTGAACAGTTGAAAAATACCCGGCCAAGGGGAGCAAAACCGGTTGTGTTCAGCATGAGCGACGGTGAGATAGCTGGTATCACCTATATGCCTATTGATTCGGTTGATGCAGTGCTTCCGGCCTTTTCTGCCCGGCAGAAACTTGTGGACGAGTCTCGTCTTCATGGGTATGCATTGCCCTCGGAGCCGACTGATACAATGACATGGCTGCTGAAGCCTGGAATGACCTATAATGGGCAGGGATATTTCAGGCCTCAGGATATTGCCGTTTATGAGATTCTCATGAACAACTTTTCACAGCGTCCGGTTTATTTTGCCCTGACCGTCGATCCCGAAAGCATGATCGGGCTTGAGAGTTATCTTCGGCTTGACGGGCTTGTTTATAAGGTGGTGCCCCTTAAAAGCGCTGATCCTATGAGCTATGTGGATCCCGTACTGCTCTATAAAAACCTTATGGATGTTTACAGGTTTAGAAATATTAATAATCAGAAGGTCTTTCTTGAAGAAACCTCAAGGAGGCTGTGCGGCAACTACTCACCTCTCTTTGTCAGGCTGGCTCTTGAACTGGCCAGTGATCCTCAGGGGATGCTTAACATACCCGATGCTTCAGGTTCCTTCAGTGATGTACCGCGGGGAATGCTGGCGTTGCAGGTGCTCGACACCTCGGGGAAACTTCTTCCTCCTGCACAGTATCCCTTAAACCCGGAACTTGCCGGTTCGGTAGTGGCCCTTTATGTTCGGCTTGGTGAAAAGCAGAAAGCGACGCAGTATATTGATTATCTTGAAAAACTGACAAAACACGCTTCGCCAGGAGCCGATCCACGGCTTTTTTATGTCCTGGCAAGAGCATACCGGAACGTCGGCAGGAAAGAAGATGCTAAACGTGTTATTCAATTGCTTGCCAGGAAGTTGAAGCAGCCCGGCTTGGTGGAAAAGTTTGAAACATTGAAAGAATAAACAATATGCAAAGCAGTATTCATGCAACTGCAGTGATCGGCAGGAGTGCCGTTCTTGGAGAAGGCGTAACCGTTGGACCTTTCTCGGTTATTGAGGACGATGTTGAAATAGGAAACGGTACGTTGATATTTCCCCACGTTCATATTGCGTCGGGTGCGAGGATTGGCAGTGACTGCAGGATCCATTCAGGTGCTGTTCTTGCAACCGAGCCTCAGGATCTTAAGTTCGCAGGGGAGAAAACTTATCTTTATGTTGGAGACAGGACGGTCATCAGGGAGTGTGTCACCCTTAATCGGGGGACTAAGGCAAGTGGTAAAACCGTCATTGGTTCTGATAATCTGATTATGTCCTATGTTCATACCGGGCATGATTGCGTCATTGGTAATCACGTCGTTATCGCAAATTCTGTGCAGTTCGGCGGGCACTGCGAAGTTGGCGATTATGCTGTTATCGGTGGGCTTACCGGTGTGCATCAGTTTGTACGGATCGGTCGGTTTTCAATGGTCGGTGGAATTGCAAGAGCATCGCTTGATGTACCTCCCTTTGTCATGGCCGGTGGGCACGACTCTTTCCGTTACGAGGGTCTCAATGCCATTGGGTTGAAACGGCGGGGGTTCAGTTCTGAAAAGATAACTCTCATTAAAAGTGCCTACAGGATTCTTTTTCAGTCAGGCCTTCTGCTCAATAATGCTCTTGAAAAGATTACGTCGGAACTGCCTCAGGAACCGGAAATTATCGAAATTCTCGACTTTTTTGCCTCAGGATCGTATGGCAGGAAATTTTTAAGGCCCTTTAACAGCTAATAACAGCTAAGTATTCAATAACTGAGGATAAAGAGACCCAAAGCATGTCCCGATGGGCAATTGGCATAGACCTTGGCGGCACGGCAATCAAGGCTGCGATAGTCGACGAGAAGAGTGGAATAATAACCGACCGGACGATTCCAACTGATACGGCTTCAGGACCGGCAGGGATTGTTGTACAGCTTGCAGGTATTATTGCCGATCTTCACCGCGTTGCTTCCCTGACTTTAGATCCCCTCGATTGTGCAGGAATCGGGCTCGGGGCTCCAGGTGCGGTCAATGCTGAAACAGGAACGCTGAGTTATCCGCCGAACCTTCCAGGCTGGGCTGTTGTTCCCTTGCGCGACAATGTACTGCACTATCTGCAGCAGCATAAAGAACTGTCGATACCGGTTTTTGTTGACAATGATGCTAATGCCGCAGCCTTAGGTGAAGCGTTGTACGGGGCAGGGCGCGAGTTTAAAGATTTTCTCCTGGTGACCCTGGGTACAGGTGTGGGCGGAGGAATTATTCTGAACAGAAAGCTTTATCGCGGTTCTAACGGTACGGCAGGCGAGGTGGGATTCATGATTATTGATTTTGAAGGATCCAGCACTCATGCGGGTATCAAGGGGACTCTTGAAGGTCTTATCGGAAAAAAGCGTATTGTGGAGCTTGCCCGCCTGATGATTGAGGCTACTCCTTCCGGCTCATCTGTCGGCAGGTTCTGTGATAATGACTATACAAAGCTTTCGCCGCGTCATCTGGAACATGCCGCGAAGGAGGGGGATGCTGTTTCCCTTGCTGTCTGGGACAGGATTGGCTCCATTCTCGGTGTGGGGCTTGCAAACGTTGTGTCGCTTATGGATATCAGAAAATTTGTTATAGGGGGTGGTATTTCAGCCGCCGGAGACCTTATTTTCAGTCCAGCCCTTGATCAGCTAAAGCGATCGACGCTTCCTTCAATGCATGACGGGCTCGAACTGGTACCTGCACTGCTTGGAAACAAAGCAGGAATGTACGGCGCTGCCGCATTGTGCTTTGGCTAACAATAAAAAGGAGGCTCCTGTGCTTGAACAGCTTCTTCACCTGCTTTTCCCAAATGTCTGTGTGCTCTGCAGGCAACTTCTGCTTCCTTCAGAAAAGGGCTGCTGCAGCTCGTGCATGACCGATTTTGATCCGTTTAATAACTCTTTAGAGGCAGAACAGGTATTGCGTCATGTTATTACTTCAAATTTTGGCGAAACATTTCGTTTTGAGCGTGGCTGGTGTCGTTACCAGTTTCATAAAAAAAGCCCGCTGCAGCATGCGATTCATGCCATGAAATATGAAGGGTTGTTTACTCTTGGTACCATGTTTGGACGTCAATTAGGCGAATGGATGCTTTCCTGTGGTGATATTGGAGATATAGAGTGCATTGTGCCGGTACCGCTTCACCATCTGAAAAAAATTGAACGTTCCTATAACCAGTCTGAGAAAATTGCTGAAGGCATTGGTAAAACGCTTCAAAAACCTGTCATGCCTGAACTTCTTGTCAGAAAGCGTTACACTGTTTCGCAGACCGGACTTTCTGCTGCGGAACGAAAAAAAAATCCTGAAGGTGCCTTTTATGTTGCAAAAAGTGTTACGGTGCGTCATGTGCTTCTTGTTGATGATATAGTGACAACCGGTTCAACGTTGGCCGCTGCAGCCTCTGCATTGCTTCAGACCGGGGTTGAAAAAGTCTCTTTTGCAGCGCTGGCTTTAGCTGTAAAGGAGTAAGAACGAATGGAACTCTTTTATACCTCACCAGAGAACATCACTCTCGATGCTGCCCGGCTTGTTATTGACGGTGATGAGTTTCATCATCTTGTCCGGGTTCTGAGAAAAAAAACGGGCGAAACAATTCTTGTTACCGATGGTAATGGTTTGCGGTGTGACGTCAGGATTCTGGATGTCGGCAAACAATCACTGGAAGGGGAAATTCTCGATCATGCATTGATTGAACAGCCGAAAACAGGAGTTACCGTTGCTCTCTCCCTGCTGAAGGCTCCCCAGCGGTTTGAGTTTTTTCTGGAAAAAGCCACTGAACTCGGGGTGTCAGCCATTATTCCCATGATTACGGCACGTACCGTCAGTCAGCCAACGAGTGAAAGAGTTCAGGGCAGGCTGAACAGATGGAGGACCATTCTGCTTTCAGCGGCCCGGCAGTCAAAGCGCTGCTACCTGCCTCAGCTCGGTGAGCCGCTCTCGTTCAAACAGGTTACTTCTCTTAACAATTACGATTTGAAATTGATTCCTTACGAGGGTTCAGAAGAAGCTCCCGGAGTGCGTTGTTCAGGAAAAAACATACTTTTTCTGATCGGTGGTGAAGGCGGTTTCACTGTAAGTGAGGTGCTGGAAGCCCGAAACGCTGGCTTTTCCGACATCTCTTTTGGAAAAACAATTCTCAGGGCAGAAACAGCCGGGATTTTTGCTGTTGCATTTGTCCGTGCTCAACTTCTTGGTGAAGAGTGTCGGGAATGGTTTTAAATCCGGCGATTGTTATGAAAGGAAGAACCTAACATAAAAGACTATGAACAGTATAAAAGCAAACCAGGTGATCCTTCTTCTGATTGTTCTGTTCATCTCCGCCATTTTTTTTGCCATGATCCGTTATTTTCTCATGGTTATTGTTCTTGCGGCTATTTTTTCAGCTCTAGCCATGCCGGTGTTCAATCAGTTCGAGCGCTGGTTCAGAGGGCGTAAAAGCCTGAGCGCGGCAATGACCATGGTTACGTTGCTTCTTATTGTGATTATTCCTTTAGTTGTTCTTCTTGGTATTGTTGCAGAGCAGGCAGGCAGGATCGTGAGTGTTGCAGTTCCATGGATTCAGCAGCAGTTCAAGGAGCCGGCAGCATTCAACGAGCAGCTTCGTACCTTGCCTTATTATGCCGAGCTTGAGCTCTATCGTGCAAATATTCTTCAGAAAGCCGGTGAGCTTGTAAGCAAAGCGGGGTCGATGCTCTTTGAAAGCGTATCCTCATTTACTTACTCTGCGGTTAATGATCTTTTTCTGATTTTTGTTTTTCTCTACACCATGTTCTTTTTTTTACGGGATGGAAGGCTGATTCTTGAAAAAGTACTCTCATATCTTCCCCTGACAGAGAGCGATCAGCATCGACTGCTCGACAAGTTTCTTTCTGTGACCCGTGCGACCATAAAGGGGAGCATGGTGATAGGCATTCTGCAGGGTGTTCTTGCGGGAGTTGCCATGCATCTGGCAGGTATTGAGAGTGCAATATTCTGGGGTGCCATTATGTCGGTGATTTCCGTGTTGCCGATTATCGGCTCCGGGCTTGTCTGGTTTCCGGCGGGCATCTATCTTGCTGCGACAGGTCATTATCCTCAAGCTTTAGGACTCCTTTTGTTCTGCACTCTTGTTGTCGGTCAGATCGACAATATTCTCCGCCCTATTCTGGTCGGGCGGGATACACAGATGCACGCTCTGCTTATTTTTTTTGGGACGCTCGGTGGAATAGGGTTGTTCGGAATATTCGGTTTTATTATCGGGCCGATTGTTGCAGCGCTTTTTATGACGGTATGGGAGATGTACGGCGAAACCTTCAGTTCATTCCTTTCGGAGATGAAAAAGGGAAACGCCGAATAATCAGGAAGCACAATAAAAAAAGCGGTCTTTCGGTCGCTTTTTTTATTGTGCTATATTTTACTGGGAATCAGTTGCTGCTGACAACCTCTGCTGTTGAAAAGAAAAATGCCGCCTCAATGGCTGCATTCTCTTCTGAGTCGGAGCCGTGGACAATGTTCTCGCCTTTGCTGTCTGCATAGAGTTTGCGGACGGTGCCTTCATCGGCCTGGGCTGGATCGGTTGCGCCGATAAGGGTGCGGAAGTCGGCAACGGCGTTTTCTTTTTCAAGGATGATTGGTACGCATGGGCCTGATGACATGAAGTCAACGAGTTCGCCGTAGAATGGGCGTTCGCGGTGGACGGCATAGAATTCGCCGGCTGTTTCTTTGGTGAGCTTGATTTTTTTCATGGCGACAACACGGAAGCCTGCGCGTTCAATTTTGTCGATGACTGCGCCGATCAGCTGTTTGCGGACGCAATCGGGTTTCAGGATAGTAAGCGTTCTTTCCATTGTGGTGTGTGCATTTTCAGTTTCTTAAGAAAAAAGTTCGAGCGAAGATACA
>JABDHK010000055.1 GCA_012972835.1 Chlorobiaceae bacterium
CCAATGCGCCTCAAATCTCCGGCCTTCACCGTATGCTCATTGATCTGTGTCAGGGCAAGGATCTGTCGATACTGCCCGCACACACCGACTACAGCATCCTGCAGATCATCAGTGAAGTGGGAACTGACCTGAGCAAATGGCCAACAGAAAAGCATTTCACGGCTTGGTTGGGGCTGGCTCCCGGAACAAGCCAAAGCGGCAAGCGCAAGAGCAACGTCAAACACAGTCGCAGCAGAGTAGGCAGGTATTTTTGCATCATGGCCCGATCACTGGCTCGCAGCAAAGATATGGCGTTGGGCGGCTTTTACCGTCGTCTGGCGGCACGACGAGGGGGATTGATTGCCAATATTGCCCTGGCTCGCAAGCTTGCGGCATTGTTTTGGCGAGTTATGGTCAAAGGGACGGAGTTTGTCGAGGAAGGACTGGCTGCTTATGAAGCAAAGTTCCTCGAAGGCAAGAAAAGAAGCCTTCGTAGGTTAGCCAGAGAGCTTGGTCAAGCCGTTTCGCCTATACCTGTAACAGTATAAAATAAAGAAAATTACTATACTTGTTCATGGAAAGGAGATCAGAAAACACTACCGGCTAAGTACTGCCAGTATAGAAATAATGCAAAGTAAGTACGGCACAACACCGCAACAGGTAGTCAATTTTGCGGTAGACAGATGCAAGGAGACGAAAGAATATGAAGCAGTGTATTGCGTTTTTGACTGAGATGATCATCCGAATTTCTTGAATGCACTCTTTAGCGCAAATGCACATGATCGAAAACATAAAAATGACAACAACGAGCTGATCAACTTTTACGTAGTCCCATCTATCCCCTGTTTCGAATTATGGCTGCTCCTGCATTTCGTCTCAGTCCGCGGCCATATTCACAGAAATGAGGTCGTTCGACAATTAAAAAAAGATGACTATATCCCCAAGTATACAAAAGGGGGAAGCGGATATTTTAACATGACCAAAGATCGGCTTGAGGTTGCCTATAAAAATGCCGATCTATTAGCAGCCAATAACCCGCTGGAAACAGCAAAAAATACAGAAAACCCCTACACCTCTGTTGGAAAGCTTGTAAAAATACTCACCTCTCTCAATGCGCATTTGCAAAGATAAAAGATGAAGTTCCTCTCGCTGCTTGGCCTTATATAAGCTGGGCAAAGGCGTTTCCCGAATATCTGCAGCAACTACAGCTCCCTTTTGATAAAGAGTATGAATTCTCTCAAGAAATGGTTGGGATGGGCGGTGTTTAAGCTCACCCCTTCACCTCAATAATATCATCCCACCGAGTCGTATACCGTGCCGAAAGCCGCTCCTGATGCGGCTTCCAGCTCTCAGAGTTCTCCGCCGCCAGCCGCACGGCACCGCTTCCATAGCGCTTGTTGATCGCATCCATCACCTGCATAATCCTGCCATCCCGCTCAGGAGCAGCAGGCGCTTCCTCCGCAAAGAGCGAAAGCGTTGTGCTGCATGTTGCTTGCGGCACGATTCCACTAACAATTACTCCAGCCTTCTTGTAGCTCATACCGGCACGAAAGATGCCGACAAGCATCGTTTGCGCTGCCTGCAGAATCGCGATAGAGTCACTCGTCGGATAGGGTAGGGAAGCCGTCCGGGTTCCCCAGTACCGTTTGCACGAATCATCGAACGGGCTGGTAGCGATAAAAACGGTAATCAGTGAAGCCAGCGAGTTCTCCTTTCGCAACTTCACTGCGCACTTGCCCGCAAAAGTCGCCACAGCTTGCTGCAACTCTTCCAGGCAGGTCACGCTGCGGCCAAAAGAGCGCGAGGTGCAGATGCTTTGCTTTGCAGGCCGCACCAGCTCCATCGGCAGACAGGATTTCCCCTGTAGCTCAGCCTGTATTCTGGCGCCAACGATGTGCAGGTGCTTGCGTACCCATGCCGCAGGCGCATCCGACAGGTCAGCGGCGCTCTCAATCCACTTTGCCTGCAACACCTTGCTCCACTGCCTCCCGATGCCCCAGATATCCTCAACTTTCGTGCGCTCAAGCGCGGCCCGTATCTCGGCAGCGCTGCGGAGCAGGCAGACGCCCTGATAGTGCGGGTTCTTTTTGGCCAGCCGGTTGGCTATCTTCGCAAGCGTTTTGGTTGGCGCCATGCCCACACAGACCGGAATGCCGGTATGCTGCCGGACTGTCTTGCGAATCAGGCGGCCATACTCCGTCAGGTCAAAGCGCGCAAAGCCCGACATATCCAGAAAAGCCTCATCAATGGAATAGACTTCAATTTCAGGTGCAAGCGCAGCAAGCGTCATCATCACCCGTGACGACATATCGCCATAAAGAGGATAGTTCGAGGAGAAGACCGCAACCTCATGCCATTGCAGCAGCGCGCGGCATTTGAATTCCGGCATCCCCATCTGGATGCCAAGCGCCTTGGCCTCTTCAGAGCGGGCAATAATGCAGCCATCGTTGTTCGAGAGCACAACAACCGGGCGCAAGCGCAGGGCGGGGTCGAACACCCGTTCACACGAGGCATAGAAGTTATTGCAGTCAACAAGGGCAAACATGGGGTTGATCTCCAGCCTTGGTTATCGTGGTTTGTGAATCACATAGGCGACGATACCCCATACCAGAAACTCATTTTCTTCAGTGATTCTGATCGGCTTGAACTCTGCATTGGCCGGCATGAGGTAGACGCCCTCTTCCTGCACAGCCAGACGTTTCACCGTAAACTCGCCGTCAAGATAACAAACAGCAACAGTGCCTTCTTTCGGCTCAAGGGCCTTGTCGATAACCAGCAGGTCTCCATCCTGAATGCCCGCATCAACCATGGAGTCACCTTTCACCCTGGCATAAAAGGTGGCTGCCGGGTGCTTGATCAACTCCTTGTTCAGGTCAATGGTGATCTCGACATACTCTTCAGCAGGAGAGGGAAATCCGGCAGCAATCGCAGCGCCAGCAAACGGCATCTCAAGCGGCGTTGTCAAGTCCGGAGTAAAGAAGTCCAGCACTGGGCCAGCATGTATTTTCGAGAGTATCATCGTCGTTCCGTGGTTTCATTACCGGAATATACAACCGCCATTCCATATCCCTCTTCCCCGTTCTATATTACCGGTAGCGAGTGTGTTGAGCATGACTAATTGTCAACGAAAAACGAGGGGAAAATATGTGCGGACGATTCGGGTTTTATGAACTGAAGTACTTTCTTGATCTTCTTCGCCAACTGGAGCTCCCGTTTGAAGAGAATCAGGACTACCCTCAGACGAATCGGTACAACATCCCTCCGGAAACCGATATTATAACCCTGCAGGCCAGCCATGGACCTTATAAGCTCACCGCAGCACGATGGGGATTGATTCCCCGTTGGGCCAAGGAACTTCCCAAAATCAGGCCAATAAACGCAAGGGCTGAATCATTGTTCACGAAACCCTATTACCGGCATCTGGCAGGGCGGAACCACTGCCTGATTCCAGCCAGCGGCTTTTATGAGTGGGAGCGCATCGAAGGTAAAAAGAAGCAACCCTGGTACATCCACCGGGCTGACGGCTTGCCCATGGCATTTGCCGGACTGTGGGACACCTGGAAGCCAAAGAATACTGAAGAGCCCGCAATCACGACATGCACCATTATCACCACTGCGGCAAATGAGCAGATAGCAACTCTCCATGACCGAATGCCAGTAATTCTCGAACCCGAGAACTGGAAAACGTGGCTTGAAGCTGATCCCCGAACACTTTCGAAGATGCTGGTTCCCGCTGATAACGGAATTCTGGATATGTATCCGGTATCAACACAAGTCAACAATGCCCGCTATCAGGGCAGCAACTGTATTGAGCAGGTTGACTGACGGCATCAAGGCTCGGTTTGAATGTACAACGGAAATAACCGTTCCCCGCGTCGATGAAATTAACGTATATCTATTCAAACGAAGGTTTTTTGAGACTGCGAAATCGTTACTGGATGATGGCTGGAGGGAAAAAGAAGGGGTATAAAACACCTCTTATGAAAGAAATCAAAATTTGTTATCCTCCGGTCAGAATTTGTTCCTTTATTTGCGCTTTATTCCACATAAAACCTGCAATAATTTTGCCTGTAACCTACGTTATTGCTTTTCTTTGATGTGAATAAATGATAAATATGATGCAGTGTATAATCTTGGCATCCCAATGAACTTGAACTTTTCTTTTTCATTATGAAACGATTGGTTAGGATTCAACCGGGGAGTTCCCTCCTATGAAGCTTGTTCAGAACAGTGGAACAGACCGGGTTATCGACTACCTTCGATCAAAACTCACCGCAGGTTGCCAGCTTGATATGGTAACCCCCTCTTTTTCGCTGTTCGCCTTTTCCGGGATGCTTCAAGAAATGGCGGCACTTTTAACATGCCGCCTTCTTTTGCCACAAGTCACTGCGGATCTTTCAATTCTTGGGTCTGAAGCCGATCGCGCTGCTCGTAACCGTTTGCAAAACCGTTGGATCGCAAGCCGCTTGCTGCAATGGCTTCAAAGCAAAAGCGAAGTGAAGCTTGCTCCCGGTGCAGTGCCGCAAGGCGCTTTTGTTGTTCGTGATGGCGATGCAGTGCCCGAGCAGGTGCTGCTTGGTTCGCTGGCATTCACTACTGATGGTCTTGGATTGGCACCTGGTAACCCCTTGAATTTGATTCAGGCCTCGGAAACGCCTGAAGAGGCTTTATTGCTCAGCAAGTGGTTCGATGCCCAGTGGTCGGGTCTTGCAGAGAATCCAATGGCCAAAACAGAGCTGATTGGTCTGTTACAATCACTCGCATCTCACAAAGAGCCCTTCCTCGTTTACTCGCTTATCCTCTATAATATTTTTCGAGACCGTGACGAAGATCTTGATGAAGAGCGTATCGTCAAGTCGGCAACCGGTATCCACAATACCGTGGTATGGAAGAAGCTTTACCGCTTTCAGCGTGATGGTGTCGTTGGTGCTCTTGACAAGCTCAACCGCTTTGGCGGCTGCATTATTGCCGACAGCGTCGGGCTTGGCAAGACTTTTGAGGCTCTTGCCATCATCAAATATCATGAACTTCGAAACGACCGGGTGCTGGTCCTTTGCCCGAAGAGGTTGCGTGACAACTGGACGCTCTATAAAGCCAATGACCGCCGGAATTTTTTTGCTCCCGACCGCTTCAACTATGATGTCCTGAACCATACCGATCTTTCCCGTGACGGCGGGTTCTCCGGCGATATTGATCTTTCGCACGTCAATTGGGGAAATTACGATCTTGTCGTTATCGATGAATCGCACAACTTCCGAAACAAGGCAGCCAATAAAGGAAAGGAAACCCGCTACGATCATCTGATGCGCAAGATTATCAAAGAGGGGGTAAAGACAAGGGTGCTTATGCTTTCGGCAACGCCGGTAAACAACAGGCTGGCTGATCTTCGTAACCAGATTGCATTTGCCACGGAAGGCAACGACACCGCCTTGCTTGCTCATGGCATCAGCAGTATCGACAGCACTACACGATTAGCACAGAAACAGTTCAATCGCTGGCTGGATCTTGATGAGGCGGAGCGCATCCCGGTTCGTCTGATTGAAATGCTCGGCTTCGACTACTTTACCCTGCTGGATCTCCTGACCATCGCACGTTCACGCAAGCATGTCGAAAAGTATTATGGAATAGCCGAAACAGGACGGTTCCCTGACCGCCTGAAACCAATCAACATCCAGGCTGACGTTGACCGGGCAGGTGAGTTTCGCCCAATCAGAGAGATCAATCAGGAGATTCGCCGTCTGAACCTTGCCTCTTATGCTCCTTTGCGATATGTACTGCCGCACAAGCAGGAGGCTTACGACAGGAAGTACAGTACCCGTGTACGGGGAGGTGAAGGCTTTTTCCGGCAGGCTGACCGTGAAGAGAGTCTGATCCACCTGCTTCGTATCAACATGCTCAAACGGATGGAAAGTGCCGTTTCATCATTTGCGCTCACCGTTCAACGCCAACTTCGCGATGTCGAAGCAATGCTGGCACGTATTGAGTCAAAAACGACAGAGCTTGAGGAGATTGATATTGCCGATGTTGACTTTGACGATCCCGCTTTTGAAAGCCTGCTTGTTGGTCGTAAAGTCAAGGTCTTGCTTCATGATGTGGATCTGATCAAATGGAAGCAGGAGCTCATTGAAGATCGCAACAGGCTTGCCACTCTTTACGCGGCGGCGGCCCAGGTTGATGCACAGCGAGATGCCAAACTGGCAGACCTGCGTGACGTTATTGCCGAAAAATGCCGGAACCCCATCAATCCCGGCAACCGCAAGGTTATCGTTTTTACAGCATTTACTGATACAGCCCGATACCTTTACGATCAACTCGCTCTGTGGGCGAAGTCTGAATTGCAGCTTGAGAGCGCTCTCATTGCCGGTTCCGGAAGCAATCAGACAACCTTATCCGGATTGCGCAAGGATCAGTCCACTCTTCTCAGTGCATTTGCACCCCGTTCCAAGGAGCGTCCCGAAGAACTTTCCAACGAAGGAAATATCGACCTGCTTATTGCAACGGACTGCATCTCCGAAGGGCAGAACCTTCAGGACTGTGACTGGCTCATCAACTACGACATCCACTGGAATCCTGTTCGGATAATCCAGCGTTTTGGCCGGATAGACCGCATTGGTTCGCCAAACAGTTGCATTCAACTCGTCAACTTCTGGCCAAACATGCAGCTTGAGGAGTATATCAACCTTGAACAGCGGGTAAGCGGCAAAATGGTACTGCTCGACATCTCCGCTACGGGTGAAGAGAACCTCATTGAACAGCAATCCGGCAATCAGATGAACGATCTGGAGTATCGCCGCAAGCAACTGCTCAAGCTTCAGGAAACCGTGATCGATCTGGAGGATCTCTCCTCCGGTGTCTCCATCGCCGACCTCACCCTGACTGACATTCGCCTTGATCTTGCCCAATATCTGAAAGCCAATCCCGGAGTATTGGAGACGCTGCCGCCGGGAAGCTTTGCCGTTACCACCACCACTGAAGTAGATATCGCAGCGGGCATTATTTTCTGTTTGCGTGTCGAGGGTGAAGCCTCCCGTCGAATTCCTGAAGCCGGGTATCCCCTTGGCACCCACTACCTTGTCCATGTTGGGGAAGAGGGTTCAGTAATTCTGCCCTACACACAAGCCAAGCAGATTCTTGACCGGCTCAAGCGTCTCTGCCTCGGTCGTGATATGGCCGATGCCGGTGCGTGTGCCCGATTCGACAAGGCGACAAAACAGGGAGAAGAGATGCTTGCGGCACAACGCCTGCTCGCTGCCGCCGTAGCCTCCGTGGCTGGAAAGAATCAGGAACGCGCTGTTGCAAGCCTTTTCACTCCCGGCGGTACGCACGCCATGAATGGAGAATTTGCCGGCATCAACGATTTTGAGGTGATGGCATACCTTGTTATTCTGCCGGAGGCAACCGTATGAAGAGTCAAGCGCTGATCGCAGCATTTGACCTGCCCGATAGCAGCCTGGTGAACCAGCGGGTACCCAAAAAGCTGCTGCTTGAAAACGGTGCGCCCACTTCCGCCGACAAACGCTCTATCAATGAGGGGATTGAAGAGCTGATCTGGATTGCGGCACTCAAGCCGGTGACTGTTGGGGTTCCTGAGTTCCGGGACGAAAGCCATGAATATCTGGAAATTGCCGTTTTGCTGCTTACCTTGCGTGACGGAGCCAAAACAACGCGGCTGGTGGAACTGGTGCATCGGGCGATTCCTTATCCTGTTCTGCTTTTGACCCAGCAGGGTGCACAGTTATCGCTCTCTGTTGCTCACAAGCGGTGGTCTCAGAGTGAGGTTGGCAAAACGGTGCTTGAGGGGGATATTGTTTCCGTCGAATGGCAAAACGAGGTTGATTCACTCATTCTGGCCGATTTCCGTAACTCGCTCGCGCTTGGTCGTCAACCACGCACAAACCTCCGTGATCTCTATCAGGGTTGGCTGGACTCAATGGTGGCACTGAATACAGCAATAGTGACAGGGAGTTTCGCTCTTGCAGAAAATGCAGAGTATGCCGCAGCCCGCCATAATGCCTTGCGAGAGTGTGGTGTCTTGTATGAAGAGATTGCCCATCTGCGCACTCGGGCAGCAAAAGAGAAGCAGATACCCCGGCAGGTGGAGCTGAACCTGGAGCTTAAGCGGATTGAAGCAGAACTGGCAACAACAAAACAAAAATTATGACCGAACGCGAAGAGGCGACCATGAAGCCGTTCACAGCAAATGATCCCGAAGCCCAATCAGCCGATATTCTGGCGGGCAATATTGAACAGTTGAAAACACTTTTCCCTGAAGCATTCAGTGAAGGGAAAATT
Organism: Chlorobiaceae bacterium; assembly: GCA_012972835.1. GTDB lineage: Bacteria > Bacteroidota > Chlorobiia > Chlorobiales > Chlorobiaceae > Chlorobium. The sequence goes on from JABDHK010000055.1 coordinate 8,272, forward strand.
GATTTTGAGGTGCTCCGCCAACTGCTCGGTGGCACAGTGGAAGAGCGGGAGGAGAAGTACGGCCTTAACTGGCACGGCAAACGTAAAGCCCGGCAACTTGCCCTTACCCCATCCACCGGCACCCTGCGCCCCTGCCAGGAGGAGAGTGTGGAGTGGGACACTACAAAGAATCTGATGATTGAGGGCGATAACCTTGAAGTGCTTAAGCTTTTGCAGAAGAGCTACTCGGGCAAGGTGAAGCTCATATACATTGATCCACCATACAACACCGGCAAGGATTTTGTCTACCCCGATAACTTCCAGGACAACATCAAAAATTATCTCGAACTCACTGGCCAGATTGAGGGTGGCCGGAAAATCAGCAGTAACACTGAAGCCAGCGGGCGCTTTCATACTGACTGGCTGAATATGATGTATCCAAGGTTGAAGCTTGCGAGGAACTTGCTACGGGAAGATGGTGTGATTTTTATCAGCATTGATGATGGTGAGCTGAGTAATCTACTGAAAGCGTGCGATGAGATTTTTGGAGAGGAAAATTTTTTGGCAGACATTTCATGGGAAAAACGATTTACAAGAAGTAATAACTCTAAAACGTTTGCATCACTTGTTGAACATATCCTTTGTTATCGAAAAAGCGAGTTATTAGCAGAAATAAAAGAGCCAAGGAATGAAAAGTCTGATTCAATTTACACAAATCCCGATAACGACTCTCGTGGAGTATGGACAAGTGTGTCTTATGTAAATCCTGCAACAAAAGAGCAAAGACCTAACCTTTACTATGGTATAGAAAATCCTTACTCTGGGGTAGTTGTTTGGCACCCTACAAATGCTTGGAAATACGAAAAATCTACATATGCGGTTCATAAAGCAGAGAATAAGCTCTATTGGGGAAAAAATGGTGAAAATACTTATCCACGTTTAAAGAAGTTTCTCTCTGAAATGGATGGCGGTATGGTGCCAGTAAATTTTTGGTCATATGATGATACTGGTTCTACTGATGAAGGGAGTAAAGCCTTAGAGAGTTTAATGGATGGTAAAGTATTTGACTTCCCAAAGCCACATGGGTTGATTCAAAGAATGGCTAAAATAGTTGCTACGCAATCTAAAGACCTCATTCTTGATTTTTTTGCTGGTTCAGGGACTACTGGTCATGCAGTGCTTGACTTGAACAAGCAGGACAATGGTACCCGGAAATTTATTCTCGTTCAGCTCCCTGAACCCTGTTCCCCTGACAGCGAAGCGTTCAGGGCTGGCTATAAAACCATCGCGGATCTTACCAAAGAGCGCCTCCGCCGTTCAGCACAAAAAATCAAAGATGAAAATCCACTCTTCCCCGGCGACCTTGGCTTCCGCGTCTTCAAGCTTGATTCAAGCAACATCAATACCTGGGAACCGGATCGCAACGATATCGAAACAACACTTTTCAACTCCATTGAACACCTGAAGGCTGACCGCAGTGAAGCGGACATTCTCTATGAGTTGCTCCTCAAACTTGGCCTTGACCTCTGTGTCCCTATCGAGAAACGGACATTTGCAGGCAAAGAGGTTCACTCCGTCGGCGGTGGTGTGTTGCTTGTCTGCCTTACTACTCATATCACCCGTGATGAGGTTGAGCCTCTCGCCCAAGGCATTGTTGCATGGCATAAAGAGCTTGCACCTGCTGGTGATACAACCTCTGTTTTCCGCGACAGTGCCTTTGCTGATGACGTTGCAAAAACCAACCTTGCGGCGATTCTTCAGCAGCACGGGCTTGAAATCATAAGGAGCTTGTAGAAATGGTAAATCTGATGCCTACAACCCCGCCATTAACAGGCTTGCTGAATGCCTTGCGGGAACTGATTCAGCAAGGCCGTCAGCATGCCCTGCGTGCCGTGGACAGGGTGCAGGTGCAAACCTGCTGGGAGATTGGCCGCCATATTGTGGAGTTTGAGCAGGGTGGCGAGGCACGCGCAGCCTATGGCAAAAAGCTCTTGCCTCGACTGGCGGAATCGTTGACCCGTGAGTTTGGCAAGGGGTTTGATGCCTCCAACCTGCGTTATATGCGACTGTTTTATAAGGCTTTTCCAATGTGTGACGCGTTGCGTCACGAATTGAGCTGGACGCATTATCGGACACTGTTGCGAGTCAGCAACGCAGAAGCCCGAATATGGTACATGAATGAGTCCGCTTTGCAAAACTGGAATGTTCGCGCACTCGATCGGCAGATTGGCACGCTCTATTTCGAACGTTTGGTGCTCAGCGGCGACAAGGCCAGCGTAGAGGCTGAGGCTGAGGCCAATATTGCGGCTTTGCCTCTTAGCCCCCGGGAGTTCGTGCGTGATCCGGTGATGCTGGAGTTCCTTGGCCTGCCCGGCACAGGCAAGCTGCTGGAGTCAAAGCTGGAACAGGCACTGATGGACAAGCTGCAAGCTTTTTTGCTGGAACTGGGTAAAGGTTTTGCTTTTGTTGCCCGACAGCAGCGCATCAGTACCGAGTCACAGGACTTTTATATTGATCTTGTTTTTTACAACTATCTGCTCAAGTGCTTTGTGCTGATTGATTTGAAGACCGGCAAACTTGTGCATCAGGACATAGGGCAGATGGACATGTATGTGCGAATGTATGACGACCTCAAACGTGGCGAAGGCGACAACCCGACCGTCGGAATTTTGCTGTGTGAACATAAAGATCAATCCGTTGTTCGCTACTCCGTGCTGCATGAGAGTGAACAACTGTTTGCTACCCGGTACCGTCTGGTGCTGCCCACGGAGGAAGAGCTTCGTCTGGAGATTGAGCGTGAACGGGATGCAATTGAAGCCGCACGTGCACTGGAGGATCAGGAATGAAACTGCATTTTGAACCTAACCTCGACTATCAACTTCAGGCGGTTGAAGCGGTTTGCGACCTCTTTCGCGGGCAGGAAATCTGCCGCACGGAGTTTACCGTTACTATGCCGACGACGAAAGATATGCAGTTTCCCGGCATGGAGAGTGATCTTGGCATTGGCAACCGGCTGACGCTGCTTGATGATGACCTGCTCAGGAGCCTGCATGATATTCAGCTCCGCAATGGCCTGCCGCCTTCCGGCACCCTTGCTTCCGGCGACTTCACGGTAGAGATGGAAACCGGGACTGGTAAAACCTATGTCTATCTGCGTACCATTTTTGAGCTCAACAAGCGGTACGGCTTTACCAAATTTGTCATTGTTGTCCCTTCAGTGGCAATCAAGGAGGGTGTTTACAAAACACTTCAGATTACTGAAGAGCATTTTAAGGGGTTGTATGCCGGAGTTCCTTTTGAATACTTCCTCTACGACTCCTCGAAGCTGGGGCAGGTGCGTAATTTTGCTACCAGCTCGCAAATCCAGATTATGGTGATGACGGTTGGTGCCATCAACAAAAAGGATGTCAACAATATTTACGGGAAGGGTGCCAATGAGCCTACTGGCGGGGAAAAGCCGATTGATCTTGTCAAGGCGGTGAGGCCCATCCTAATTATCGATGAACCGCAAAGTGTGGATGGCGGTCTCTCCGGTGCTGGAAAAACAGCGCTCGATGCCATGAACCCGCTCTGTACCTTGCGTTACTCCGCTACGCATGTGGACAAGCACCAGATGGTTTATCGTCTTGATGCGGTTGATGCGCACGACAAGGGGCTGGTGAAGCAGATCGAAGTTGCTGCTGCGACAGTGGAAGATGCCTACAATAAGCCATATCTTCGTCTCTTGAAGGTCGAGAACAAGCGTGGCAGGATTTCCGCACTCGTTGAACTCGATAAGCTGACTGCCAGCGGTATCAAGCGAAAAGAGCAGGTTGTGGTTGATGGCGATAATCTTGAAATGGTTACCAGCCGGGCGATCTATGCAGATTGCTCTATCGGTGAAATCCGTGTTGAAAAGGGCAAGGAGTTTATGGAGTTGCGCTTCCCCGGTGGTGAGGAGTTCCTGAAGCTTCGAGAAGCTTATGGAGACGTTGATGCTCTTGCCGTGCAGCGCCAGATGATCCGCCGCACCATCAAGGAGCATCTCGACAAGGAGCTGCGTCTGCGCCCGCAGGGTATAAAAGTGCTTTCGCTGTTCTTTATTGATGAGGTTGCCAAATATCGCTCTTACGATGCTGAAGGTAACTCAGTGAAGGGTGATTATGCCTGCATTTTCGAGGAAGAGTACGCCCGGGCGGCAAAGTTACCTGATTACCTCACACTGTTCAGTGAAGTTGACCTGACTCATGCCGCCGAAGAGGTCCATAACGGCTATTTCTCTATAGACAAAAAAGGTGGCTGGACCAATACCGAGGAGAACAATCAGGGCAATCGTGAAAGTGCTGAACGGGCCTACAACCTGATCATGAAGGAGAAAGAGAAGCTGCTCTCTCTTGAAACTCCCCTTAAATTTATCTTTTCTCACTCGGCACTCAAGGAGGGGTGGGACAACCCCAATGTCTTCCAGATTTGTGCGTTGCGTGAAATGGGCTCAGAGCGTGAACGCCGACAGACGATAGGGCGTGGTCTGCGGTTGTGCGTCAATCAGCAAGGCTTGCGACTGCGTGGTTTTGAAGTCAATACGCTGACGGTTATTGCAACCGAGAGTTATGAACAGTTTGCCGAGAATCTTCAGAGAGAGATTGAGGCTGAAACCGGGATTCGATTCGGGATTGTCGAAGAACACCAGTTTGCGGCGATTTCCGTTACTACTGACGAAGGAATCTCCATTCCTCTTGGATTCGAGCAGTCGAAGGTGTTGTGGGAGCATCTGAAAGAGCAAAACTATATCGACAGCAAGGGCAAGGTACAGGATTCGCTGAAGCGGGTGCTCAAGGAGGGGACTCTTCTTGTGCCGGAGCAATTCAAGCCACAGCTTGATCAGATTACCGCAGTGCTGAAAAAGCTTGCCGGTCGTTTGGAGATCAAGAATGCGGATGAGCGGAGACAGGTACTCACCCGGCAGGCAGTGTTGCACAGTCCGGAGTTCAAAGAGCTTTGGGAGCGTATCAAGCATAAAACGACCTACCGGGTGGAGTTCGACAATGAAAAGCTGGTGGAGAGCTGCATCAAGGCATTACAAAATGCTCCGTCCATTTTGAAGACACGCATGCAGTGGCACAAGGCGGATATTGTGATTGGTAAATCGGGCGTTGAAGCTACTGAACGGGTTGGCGCCGCAACGGTTGTACTTGATGAAAGTGATATCGAGTTGCCTGACCTGCTTACGGATCTGCAGGATCGCACCCGGCTCACTCGTCGTACGATTCATCGTATTTTGATAGGAAGTGAGCGGCTTGACGATTTTAAGCGCAATCCGCAGCAATTCATTGAGTTGGCCTCCGAAGCCATCAAGCGTTGCAAGCGTCTTGCTGTGGTGGATGGCATCAAGTATCACCGGCTTGGCGACGAACATTTTTACGCCCAGGAGCTTTTTGAGCAACAGGAACTTACCGGTTACCTCAAGAACCTTATCCCTGTTCAGAAATCAGTCTATGAGCAGGTGGTCTATGACTCCGATCCCGAAGCAACTTTTGCTGATCAGTTGGAGAAGAATCTGGCCATCAAGGTCTATGCAAAGCTGCCGGGATGGTTCAGGATTCCTACGCCGCTTGATACCTACAACCCCGACTGGGCGGTACTTGTTGAAAAGGATGGCGAAGAGCGAATCTATTTTGTTGTCGAGACCAAGAGCGGCCTATTTACCGATGATCTCCGGGACAAAGAGAGCGCAAAAATAGAATGCGGCAAGGCCCATTTCAAGGCGCTCAGTGTTGGCGAGACGCCTGCAAGGTATGTTGTGGCCCGCTCTCTGGATGACGTTTTAAATGAATAAAAAAATGGGATTTATCAGCAAAGTATCGCTTGTTTTAGGAGGTAATTAATGACTCGAATTCTATTGGTGCGAGCAGGGCATGGGAATGAGCTGCTCGACGAATTTATTCGCCTTGGGGTTGTTGCTGTTGGCTGGGGCAAATTGGGTGATCTTTCATTTACCTCAGCAGATACTATAAAAACTATGCTTTGTGAGCAGTACCCAGAAAATGTGAAAGTCAGTGGAGAACCATACAAGCACCTTGCTGAGATTATTCATTTTGCTGTCGAGGCCAAGAGAGGTGATCTGGTCGCGACAGTTGATGGTAAGCATAATACTCTTATTGTTGGTGCGATTGGTCCGTATAAGTATAATCCGGTTAATCCGTTACGTTCTGGTGAAGAGCTTTATCGGCATGTCCGACTGGTGACTTGGGAATTTTCCGTTGACAGGGAGATAGATGGTCCACACTCATTCCCTGAGACCAAGCAACTTGGGAAAAGCACTTACTGGCTGAGTGAGCAGACCACAGAGTCAATTATGGGTGCCAACCGGAAATCGCTTGCAGCTTATTCCTCGCTGATAAGTAGCAATGTTATACCTGCTCTTCAAAACATGTCAGCGACACCTGTGAATAAGGATAGTGAGACTCTTCCGAATAGCGAACATTTCGAGCGAGCTGAACAGGCGAATCCTATTCCTCGTAAGCTGAAATCGATTGATTTAAATCAGATTAAAGCCGCTTTCGATTTCGCAGAGAAAGTCTATGATGGTGTCTCATCTATTGAGCATGCGGCAGTGCGCTTGCGCGACGATCATGGACTCAATGAGAATTCTGCTAGGAATTTCCTGCTCCAGTACCGATGTATGCTGAACGGTGAGGTTTACAAACGAACTCAGAGCCCGCTTGCTCTTTCTTATTTCTTACCTAAAATTCATGAAACACGAGGCCGAGAAGCCGCTGAGAATGCTATAGCAGCAACTTGGATGCACATCGCATACTACGAGCAGTTGCGGAAGACTCTGCTCCTGAAGCTTCGCAAAGTTTTGACAACTTTTGAGAACGGACTTTCTGGCCATATGTCCCAGCAAGTGGAAGAGGCCAAATTTTCCGCTGCGGTTGGCGAATCACTGAGGAAGTTACAATCTGCTCGACAAGCCCGATTATCAAAAGCATCAAAGAAGGCAAATGTCATTCAGGTTACAACCAAGCTCTACCAGCGGAATCCAGACGTTGTTGCTGAGGTGCTTTTTCGTGCCAATGGTTTCTGCGAGATATGCCATCAGTCTGCACCGTTCAATCGCCGTTGTGATGGTTCGCCATACATTGAAGTTCACCACAAGATTCAGTTAGCCCACGGCGGTGACGACACAGTTGAGAATGCAATTGCAGCATGTCCAAACTGCCACCGAAAAGCTCATTTTGGCTAACTCAGTTAAGCTGATATAAGCATATGGCTGAAGTGTTTTTAAATCTGGTAGTGAAGTGATTTTGGCAAATTCCAAATCATGTTATTTATACTAAAAAAGTATTTTTGAGGGCGATAAGCAGAAAAAAGCAGATCAAGAGCGGCAATTGATATTGGCGGCGTATCGAGGCAGCATGAAGGGCGGCAAAGAAATCAGTTCATGCCGTGGACTTGCTATATTTTCGTGGACGTGTGAGAAGTCATATCTTCAATCAAAAGGAGATGTGAGAAATGACAGAGAGAGACAACAAGAGTCGCAGGAAGTACAGCAAGCTTCGCAGCGCCCGCCCTGCCTTCGCTTGCCCTACGCTTCGCTGCGCGCCTTCGGCTTGCTCCCGCCGCCGCTTGCTTGCAAGAGCAGCACTGGCCGGGTACGGCCAATGCTTTAAGGGGTTGGCACCCCTTGAACCCCCCCCGATCTGTTCAGGCGGTTACCGGGTTGTTCAGTTGAACTCTGCCCGCTCAGTCACGCTTTTTGCCCCACCACTCGCCACAGCCTGTACGCTCATGCAAGCAAAAAGCCCGCCTTCGCTACTCCCAACCCCTCCCCGACCACCCGCAAATGCAGGGCCGAGTACAACCTTGCACTTGCTCACCTCAACCCGACCCACCAGAACCATAAACAAACCGCTCAACAGCGCCCGCCAATCGCTTTGGGTTGCGGCATTGCTTGGGCGTTGCAATAGCGCTTTTAAGGCGGCTATTTTTTTGTCCATAAGGTTATACTGTGTAACTGATTTTTTAGGATATTGTTACGAAATATAGTCGGCGCTTTAAACGCAGTTGTCATATGGAATGCATGAAATCTTGTAAAATACAGCTTGACATCGAAGCCTCTATTGCTTACATTATAAGCAATAATACCTGCCACGCTTCCCACTTGAACAGCGCACCCGGGCAGGTTTTCGCTTTTTACGGGGTTTTCTCTTTTAATCTCAGAAGCTGAAGCCCATGTTATACAGCAAACCCGCAGTATCAATCCCCGACCAAATAACGAAACTGAAAGCAAGAGGTCTTGCCACAGCCTAATCATCCCTTCATCGTTCCGGTAACCTTTGAGCAAATCATAGAGCTCTATGTATTTGACCGTAAATTGAGAAGCCTGGTGTTCGATGCCATGGAAAAAATTGAAATTGCCATCCGAACACAAATTATTTATCAATGGGCAATGCCACATGGCAGCCATTGGCAGCTAAACGAAGCGCTTTTCAGGGATGTCAATCGTTTTAACAACCAGATTATCTCGCTAAAAACAGAAATCAGTCGTTCCAACGAAACGTTTATTGAGCATTACAAGAACACCTATACCGAACCTGTTGATCCGCCATCATGGATGAGTCTTGAAGTGAGTAGTTTTGGCTTGTTATCTCAAATGTTCAGGAATCTGAAAAAAAGCCCCGAAAAAATCGCAGTGGTCAAGCATTTCGGGCTAAACAATATCGAACTGCTCGAAAACTGGATGCTCTGCTTCAGTCATATCCGCAACACTTGCGCACATCACGGTCGCCTATGGAACCGCAGGTTGACAGCCCATATCACCTTACCAAAAAAGCCCTCAAACCCATTTATCCAAAACAGAAATATTTGGCCATACAAGCCCTACGCCGCATTATGCTGCATGCAATACATCTTGCAAACTATAAGCCCCGACACCTCATTTAAAGCGGGCCTTAAAGCACTTATGAAATCCTGCCCCCTCAAACAGGAAAAAGAGATGGGTTTCTCGGAAGACTGGCGATCAGACCCGTTTTGGAAATGACATCCTCCCAATCTTTACCCCGATATCGTATATTTACCAATCAACGCAGAACCGCAGGGTAGGGAAGCCTCCCTCGGAGCACCCATAAAACAGCCGTCCCATCCCGGTAAAGGAATCGCAGCAACGCTCCACCGGCCTCTTCGTACTAAACGTCTTGCACAAGCATGATTATCGTATTCGACAACAACGACTTCCTCTACGACCTCTTCCCGCAGGCAAAAGAGCACGGCCAAAACCGCGATGCCGATAAAGTATTTTCAGATCAAGCAAATTCAACTCAGGACAGATGAGCCTCCCGTATCATCCAAAACAAGGCACCATTGTTATTTGTGATTTCAAAGGTTTTGTTTCTCCTGAAATGGTTAAGCGAAGACCGGCAGTGATCGTTTCTCCTCGGTTGCGTAAAAGAGAGGGCCTTTGTACCATTGTTCCTTTAAGTACTACGCCACCGAAGGTTATTGAGGCTTACCACTACAAGTTGTACTTTGATCCGGTTCTTCCTGAGCCCTATAACGCTGAATTTCACTGGGTAAAAGCCGATATGGTCTATACCGTATCATTAGACAGACTTTTTCTGCCATTCTTCGGAAAAGATCAGGGTAAAAGGAGTTACGATATAAGAGTTATAAGCAAAGATGAACTTGTTAATATCCAGCGATGTATTTTGGCGGGCTTAGGAATAATCCCTTGACGATGACTCCACAAAAGAGTATATTGAACTCGTACCCGCTCTCCTGACTTGTCAGGATCGGGCTTAAGTCCACTTAGGTGGCCGCCATGCAAGAGAAAATCAATTTAGCATGGTGTCTTATTAAGGCCCCGTATTCGTACTGGGCCTTTTTTTTGTCCTTTATCACCACGGAGCAATTAAAAAAGCCCATCATTGCACTGAGAAGGGTACCCTTCAACGGCCAGAGGCCGACCTTCATGCAAAACAGGCTGATGATATTTCAAAGCAGAGAAGAGAGAGAAAATAAAAAGGCCCCGGAAATAGTCCAAAGCCTCATCGTCGACCGGGAAAAGCCCAATCCATTAGTTAATCGTAGAAGAAAAGTGCTGTTGTTGCAAAAGAATCTTTGCTTTTACCCTTCCCAGAGCGCTTCATTTTCAAGAGTCGAGGGAAATCCCATGGCGGCAAGGTCAATGTTCGGGTACTTGTTGACCAGCAAAAAAAACTTTTGCCTGAAAGAGCTTTTCGGGTTTACGGTTTGCAGCAGATACAAAAGTATCGAGAGCATATAGTACGCTCTACTATTCAATTTCCCGTGAGAACCCTTGATTGAAAAAATGGATTCACTTGAAAGCCAGAGCTTCGAAGGGGTGTTAGGCATCTGGGGGCTTATACCAAACTCCCTGTTCCAAAATCGTGAGTGATGAGCACAAAGATTTCGCAAATACACGATGCAGTGCAGCCAGGAGGCAAAAGATGTGTCATCAAGCCCAAAATGATGTGCTATAGCTCTTTTGCTTCTCCCTCCTTTCAATCCGGAATACAAGGTTGAAATCTGTCCGAACGATGCAATCTCCAGAATCATCCAGCATGGAGGATAATTGTCCGAGTACTTTTTTCTGAATGCAACAATAAACTCCTCCTGGCTATTCCTGAAATCATCAAGCAACTTCTGAAGAGTTCGATCGTGACCATAACGATGATTCGTAAACCGCTGCTTATCAGCATACCATGTCGGGCCGAATGCCAGCGACAGGGTATTAATCATTTGGGCTCTTACGGCAACCTCAATCTTTTCAATCTCACCGAGCACTCATTGCCGCAACTCCCGGTCAAAACAGTAGAGTTTGAATCCATTATCAAATGAAGCGTTTGGTTTGAACCGGTGCAGGTGTTTTGGCTGTTGCAGTAGCGGGTGCCAGTATCCGCTTAACCTGTAGTAGCTGATATGATGGAGCAGATGCAGGGCTTTCGAATCATCTTCAACAAGCAAACCGCGATCCTTCAGGAGCTGTAGCTGCTTTTCATGGCTTAACGGTGGCTTTGTATACTGTTCCAGCATAAAAGAGGAGGGTGCCGACATAAAAACAAAAAGCCCACCCTGAGCGCGCTGTTCTTACGGGAAGCGGGGTGAGCATGTTGAGTACAGAGTAAAGAAAAATACCTGAAAAAGCAATCGAAATTCATATTTCATCCCCATCCAGAACCCTCTCCATTCGCAAAAGCAGTCTACCGCCTTTGCCCATAACCAACCCGATACACCCAATACCAGAAGCGCCGCACTCCGCTTCGCTCCGTTTGCGCAGCCTACCGGGCGCGCAGGCCAACTGACTCTGGCCCGTACTGCCCTCATCCCCGCAACGCCCGAAACCAAAACCCACCCAACAGCGCACTGCACGGGGCAGGGCAGTCAGTCAGCCACGTTCCGGCAGTCTCCGCCGGGCTGCCTGACTGCCGCCCCTCGCACACCCGTATTCCCAAAGCCCCATCCCGAAGATCTCGCCAAGCCCGATCAACCGCACCAGCTTGCGTTCGCTCCGGGCTGTCACGCTTTTTGCAAGCAAAAAGAGCGTGCCGCGCCAGCCCTCCGCTCCTTGCAAGCAGGTGCTCAACAGCAACCCGATGCCCACGTAAAAGCGGCAAATCGCCCTGCCGGAGTACCGGCAAGGCGAACATTCATATAGTCGCCCGCGCCTCCGCGAAAAGGTAGGGCCCCCTGTATACCGCTCCAGCGTGGGCTCCATGCAGCAAGCTGCAAGCTTACCTGCGGCTTTGTCACGCTGCTTGCCAGGGAATCAATGCAAGCATCCCGCCAAAGCCCTGCCACTATCAATCACAGCGATATAACCCGGTCTGTCATGCCGCTTGCAAGAAAAAGCAAGCGCCCCGCCAGCCCGAACGAAGAGAGGCTAAGCAAGCAGGTTGGGCCTCAACGTTTTGCGGTCGGGCTCCCTGTATTCGTTTCGGCCCAACCCCCTTGCTTGCAAAAGAGCAGCAAGGCCGGAGTACCGCCCCTGCTACCCAAAAGCAACCGCTACGCGGACAAAAACCATCCCCCGTGGGACGGGCTGAAGATATGCCAGTTTGCCTTTTTGCTGCCAAGGGCCGTTCGCTTCCGCGGAGTACCTTGTGCAGCTCACTTCCTCCCTTGCACAAAAAGTTTGCCTGGGCATGGGGAAGCCCTTGTCCCCCCGGGGAATGGCTCAAAAGCCATCCACTCAACCAGCAGGAAAAGGAGCATCATCATGGTTATCGCAGAATATACAAGCCCCTCCGGCACCGTATACCGCCTCATAAAAGAAGGTACGCGAGTCATCGCAGAGCGCCAGATCAATGAAGTATGGGAAGAAGCCGGCACCTATTGCGGCAGCGACATCTACAACACAGAAACCGCAATCATCAAAATTGTCGGCTTCATGGAAGATAAAAACCTCTACCAGCTCCCTTGGTGCGCCAAACCAGCGCCAAAAATACCCACAAACCCAAAGCTCAACTAACCACCTCCTGCCGGCTCAATAAACACCAGTAACCACTGCTAAACAGCAAAGGCACGGAACCCCCCGTGCCTCAAACATCCGCATCTGCCAATTAGCCTTCCCGCGAACTATTGTAAAGCCTCTCTGGCTCTTCTTTATCCTTATCATTTCCTATCTTTGCTGCTCTTCGTTTGCTTTTATTCTCGCTATTAGGTATAATTGCCTATTAAATGTACATAAAATATTGAAAAAATAGAGATATATGCCTCTGTCAGGCCCCTATACCGACGAAGCCAAACGCCTCAGAGCAGAGATCAAAAAGAAATTCAAAACCCAGGTAGCCCTCTGCCAGGCAATCGGAGCCAAAGACGCCTCCTACATCACCGCCTACGTCACCGGCAAAAACCGCATCGGCAACATCCTCCGCGAAAAACTCGAAGCCGTCGGCATTGACGTCAACTACATCCTCTACGGCAAAAAAGGCACCCCGCAGCTCCCGCCACCACCGCCCGATCCCATCCTGACCCTCATCCTCACCGACTGCACCCAAAAAATCCAGCAGCTCCAGAACCAAGCGATCGACATGAACAAACAACTCCTCGAACTCAACAAACTCCTCGACACCATCAAAAAAAGACTGCCCTGATGCGTCATTCTAACTGAAAACGCTCAATTCACCACAGTCAGTCGATCCGGTTACTATATTCAAGAAGCAATCAGGCAGACTATAGAGCCCGTCATGGTTCCAGTTTATTCGTGCAGGGTTGTGTATGGTGTTTTTCTAAACTACACCCCGTAAAGGATAGCCACCATCAGCCAATGCCATAAATGCACCTGTTCCAAAAGAGAAAAATATTTACACATCAAAAGTTTGCTCTCTCTTTTTCGTTATCTTTGATAACTTTGCAGAATATTTCTCAAGTGTACGGAAGGCTCAAAAAAAGGAAAAATTGACCGGTTGGTAAATTTTTGGCTTTTTTTGATGCTTTTTATTTCCGGTATAGTGATTCAAAATAATCAGATATAGAGCTTTCTTGAAAAAATGAGCATCAATATTCTTGTTACCGGCAGCAAAGGCCAGCTGGGCTCTGAACTGCAGGCGTTGTCGGCCAACAGTGGCAATCAGCACTTTTTTTTCTATGATCTTCCTGAACTTGATATAACAAGCCATGATCTCGTCGATCGAGTATGCCGCGAACATGGCATCGATGTTATAGTGAATTGTGCGGCATATACCGCCGTTGACCGGGCTGAAACCGATTCGGATGCGGCGTTCCGGGTTAACAGGGATGGTGCAGCTGTGCTTGCAGCATGTGCTAAAGAGCGCAATGCTCTTCTGCTGCATATTTCCACTGATTATGTTTTTAATGGAGAGTCATGCACGCCTTATCGTGAAAACGATCCAGCCTCTCCCCGTAGTGTTTACGGGATATCGAAATGGGAGGGTGAAGAGCGCATTCGTCAGATTGCTCCCTCGTATTTGATTATAAGGACTTCATGGCTCTACTCCGTCTATGGCGCCAACTTTGTCAAAACCATGCTTCGACTCGGTTCGGAACGTCAACTGCTCAATGTGGTTGATGACCAGATTGGAACACCCACTTTGGCGGCCGACCTTGCTGCAGCTCTTGTGACGATTCTTGATCATTACGACCCGACTGTTCAGTATCAAGCAACCTATCACTTTTCCAATGAAGGTGTGGCTTCGTGGTATGATTTTGCTTTGGCTATTATGGAGCTTTCTGGGTTGTCATGCAAAGTGTTGCCGGTAGAAAGCGCCCACTATCCTCAGATTGCTCCAAGGCCCAGCTTTAGCGTTCTTAACAAATCAGCCATCAAGCGGGAGTGGGGAGTTGAAATTCCATACTGGCGGGCATCACTGGCAGCTATGCTTCAGCAAATCCAGCGATCAGAAAAAGAATAAAACCTCTCCAGTGGCGATTAATGGAGAGAGACGACAACCATTAAATAATCGAAACACCAATGCATATTTTGATCACCGGAGGAGCCGGCTTTATCGGGTCGCATGTTGTCAGACATTTCTTGAAGAGCTATCCAGCCTATACAATAACCAATCTTGACGCTCTTACCTATGCCGGAAACCTTGCCAACCTCATGGATGTTGACGCTCTGCCGAACTATCGGTTTGTAAAAGGGGATATCAACGACGGCGATTTTCTGCAGCGTTTGTTCCGAGAGTCCCGCTTTGATGGAGTTATTCATCTCGCAGCCGAGTCGCATGTTGACCGTTCAATTTCCAATCCAACGGAGTTTGTGGTCACTAATGTGCTTGGGACGGTTAATCTGCTCAATGCAGCAAGGGCGTGCTGGCAGTCAGATTTTGAAGGGAAAAGGTTCTACCATATTTCAACTGATGAGGTCTACGGTTCACTTGGCAGGGAAGGACTGTTTACCGAACAAACCGCTTACGATCCCCATAGCCCTTATTCGGCCTCAAAGGCCTCTTCGGATCATTTTGTTAGGGCTTATCATGATACCTATAATTTGCCGGTTGTGATCAGCAACTGTTCAAATAATTATGGTTCATTCCAGTTTCCTGAAAAGCTTATTCCTCTTTTTATCAATAATATCGTGCACAACAAACCCCTGCCGGTTTATGGCAAGGGTGAGAATATTCGTGACTGGCTCTGGGTTGTTGACCATGCGCAAGCGATCGATGTGATTTATCATCAGGGCAGCAATGGAGAAACTTACAATATCGGCGGTCATAATGAATGGAGCAACATTGATCTGATCAGGCTTCTTTGTCGGATTATGGACACAAAGCTTGGGCGCGCGGCTGGTGAGTCGGAAAAACTCGTCACCTATGTTACCGACAGGGCTGGTCACGACCTTCGTTATGCCATTGATTCATCGAAACTGCAGCGGGAACTTGGCTGGGTACCTTCTATATCATTTGAAAAGGGGCTTGAACTGACTGTTGACTGGTATCTTACAAATGCGGAGTGGCTTCAGAATGTTACTTCGGGTGAGTACCAGCATTACTACAAAGAGATGTATGGTGCAAGGTGAAATAGATCTTACTTGATACTTAACATTTGAAATCAGGAATGTATTATGCGAATTCTGGTTATTGGAGGTGCTGGCTATATCGGCAGCCATGTTGCACGAGCGTTTCTTGACCATGGTTATGCTGTCACTGTGTTTGACAATTTTCAGACCGGTTTAAGGGAAAATCTCTTTGATGATGCTTTGTTTGTGCATGGTGATATCATGCGTGCAGATCAGTTGCGGGCAGCCATGGCAGGAGGCTTTGACGGATGTGTGCACCTGGCAGCACTGAAAGCCGCCGGACTCTCGATGCTGCAGCCCGAAATCTATGCAGAAGCTAATATTGCCGGAACCATTAATATACTCAACCAGGCATCTGCGGCGGGAATATCACGGGTTATCTTTTCCTCTTCGGCAGCGGTCTATGGTGCTCCTCAATACTTGCCGATTGATGAGAATCACCCGACTGAGCCGGAAAATTTTTACGGTTTTACAAAGCTTGAAATAGAGCGCTTGCTGAATTGGTATGATCGCCTCAAAGGGATGCGGTATGGCGCAATCCGCTATTTTAACGCTGCAGGTTATGATGTTCCTGGGCGAATCCAGGGTCTTGAACTCAACCCGGAGAATCTTCTGCCGATTGTCATGGAAACGGCTGCAGGTATTCGGCCAAAACTCTCCATATTCGGTGATGACTATCCGACAAGGGACGGAAGCTGTATCCGCGACTATGTTCATGTATCCGATCTTGCCGAAGCGCATGTAAGTGCTTTTGAATATCTGCTGCAGCATGACCAAAGCATTACAGTGAATCTTGGTAGCCAGACAGGGGTCAGTGTCTTTGAAATGGTAGAACGGGCTCGTGCAATCACCGGGAGAAAAATTTCTGCCGAAGTTACGGGAAGGCGTGCGGGAGATCCTTCGGAGCTTGTGGCATCATCTCTCAAAGCGCGGGAGCTTCTTGGATGGGTACCGAAGTTCAGCGATGTTGATACCCTTATCGCATCGACGTGGAAGATGTATGAGAAATTTGTCAACCGTTAACAAAATCCTCTTTACTGATGATAATTCCTGTGATTCTTAGTGGTGGTTCGGGAACCAGACTTTGGCCTCTTTCCCGTGCGTTGTACCCCAAACAGCTGCTCTCGCTCATTGGCGAAAAAACCATGCTGCAGGATACGGTGCTTCGCCTTCTCTCAACCCATGATACAGGACCGGTCTATTGTGTATGCAATGAGAGCCACCGGTTTCTGGTTGCTGAACAGCTTCATGAGATCAATACCGAAATAGGTGAAATTATTCTTGAGCCTTCAGGGCGCAATACGGCGCCGGCAGCGGCCATAGCGGCTATGCTCATCGCTGAAAGGCATCCGGGAGCTACCATGCTGATACTGCCAGCTGATCATGTTATTTTTGATCCTGTGGCGTTCGGCGCTGCTGTTGCTGTGGGACAGGTGGCAGCTGAACATGGTGAACTGGTTACCTTCGGTATTGTGCCGCTCTCCCCTGAAACCGGTTACGGCTATATCAGGGCTTCAGTGACAAGTGAAGGTACACTTGCAGCCTACCCGGTGCTTGATTTTGTTGAGAAGCCCGACAAGACCACAGCGGAGTTATATCTCGCATCGGGCGACTATTTCTGGAATAGCGGTATTTTTCTCTTCAAGGCTGAACTCTATCTTCAGGAGCTCGAATCTCATGCCCCGGCCATCGTTGCAGCATGCCGTGAGGCTGTGCAGAAAGCGCGTAAAGATCTTGATTTTTTAAGACTTGATATCGAAGCTTTTTGTGCATCTCCCTCTGATTCCATTGACTATGCCGTAATGGAAAAAACTGCAAAAGCCGCTCTTGTTCCTCTCAATGCCGGATGGAATGATGTTGGTGCATGGTCTGCTCTCTGGGATGTTCATGCACGTGATGAAGCGGGTAATGTCAAAAAGGGTGACGTACTGGTTCAGGATGTGAAGAACTGCTATATCCATGCAACGAGCCGTCTTGTTACGGCGGTTGGTCTTGACAATCTTATTGTTGTTGAAACAGCCGATGCCGTGCTTGTTGCTTCGAGGGCCTCCGTTCAGGATGTCAAGATGCTTGTCGAAGAGTTGAAAAGGAAAGAACGGGATGAAGCAGAGGTCCACCGGAGGGTCTACAGACCTTGGGGTTCTTATGAAACCGTTGATGTTTCAGAACGCTTCAAAGTCAAGCGCATTACGGTAAAACCAGGAGAGGCGCTCTCCTTGCAAAAACATCATCACCGTGCGGAGCACTGGGTTGTTGTAAAAGGAACCGCCCTTGTGAGAGTGGAGGACAAGGAAACCACCCTGCTCGAAGATCAGTCAACCTATATTCCTGTCGGGGCACTCCATCGACTTGAAAATACCGGAGAAATTCCGCTTGAATTGATTGAGGTGCAGTCAGGCAGTTATCTGGGAGAGGATGATATTGTTCGTCTTGAGGACAGGTATGGACGCCAGTAATAATGAGTTCTGTTGCGCTCTGAAGCCATAAAAATCATTCGTAAGGATTTGCATACTCTTTACCGATTTGCTTTGATGGCATGATTACGTATATTATATTTTAAGTGTATTGTTTAGTCGGCGATAAACCTAAATCTCAGTATCATATGGCTGAAGACATTAAAACTTCCGGTCAGGATAAGCAGAACCAGAGTGATGTTGTTAAAGGGGATTTTTCAACGATCCTGATTGGCGTCGGCACTATTCTTGACAGTACAATGGCTCCACTAAGTAAAATAGTTGCTCAGGCGCTTGATTCCTTGACGGTGGTTGCAAAACAGATCCTTGATGGTGTCAGCTCCTCTCTCGGCAGTAAAAAGTAAGAGCCTGGGGGTTTCGGGCAGTGAATGCCGGTGTTGTTCATAAAAGGATTCAGGCAAGCTTTTCGGTTATTGAAAAGCTTGCCTGTACTGTTTTAATACCGGGATGACGTATATTAATTTGATTCTGAAGAACCATGGACGATAAATTTGTTGAGTATCCATCAAATGTACCATACAGCGCTGTAGAAGCAGAAGTTCTGGCATACTGGAATGAACACGAGATTTTTAATAAGAGCCTTGAAGAGAGACCCGCGGACAGGATATACTCTTTTTATGAAGGGCCGCCTACCGTCAATGGCAAACCTGGTGTTCACCATGTATTCAGCCGTACCATAAAAGATGTTGTATGCCGTTACAAAACCATGCAGGGTTACCGGGTACCTCGCAAGGCCGGATGGGATACGCATGGATTGCCGGTCGAGATTTCTGTGGAAAAAAAACTTGGCCTTAAAAACAAGGCTCAGGTTGTTGAGTATGGCGACGGTGAGTTCAACGCCGAAGCAAGGGCGCTTGTCTACCATCATATTGATGATAACCGCGAAGGCTGGGGAAAGCTGACCGAGCGTATGGGATACTGGGTTGATATGGATCACCCTTACATAACCTGTACCAATGACTATATCGAGTCGGTATGGTGGGCCCTGAAAACCATTTTCGACAAGGGACTGATCTACAAGGACTATAAAATTGTGCCGCAGGATCCGAAATCTGAAACGGTACTGAGCTCGCATGAGCTTGCCCTGGGATACAAAGAGGTGAAAGACCCAAGCATTTATGTAAAGTTCAAAGTCAAGGGAACAGAAGAGTTTTTGCTTGTATGGACCACGACACCGTGGACGCTGATTTCAAATGTGGCGCTCTGTGTCGGTTCGGACATCGACTATGTCAAGGTTTCTCATGCAGAAAGTGGCGAGGTGATGATTCTTGCAAAGTCGCGTCTGCAGGTGCTGCTTGAGAAAAACGACGAGGGAGAGTCGCTCTGGAAGGTTATTGCCGAACTGAAAGGGCGCGACCTTGAAGGGCTTGACTATGAACCGCTTTTCACTTATATGCATCCTACAAAAAAGTGCTGGTACGTTACATCCGGCTCCTTTGTTTCAACAGAGGACGGAACAGGTATTGTGCACATTGCCCCGGCTTTCGGTGCCGATGACTATGAGATTGCAAAAAAATATGATTTGCCGATGCTCCAGCCGGTTGCACGGAACGGATGTTTTACTGCAGAGGTCAGCGATTATGACGGTATGTTCTTCAAGGATACCGATCCGCTGATTATCCGTCAGCTCCGGGAGGCTGGAAAGTTGTACCGCAAGGAGACCATTACCCATACCTACCCTTTTTCATGGCGTTATGATGTGCCGGTGATCTATTATGCAAGGGAGTCCTGGTATATAAGGACTACTGCCATAGCTGATCGTATGGTAGAGCTCAATAAAACCATTAACTGGTGCCCACCCGAGATCGGTACCGGGCGCTTTGGCAACTGGCTCGAGGATAACAAGGACTGGGCGCTTTCACGTGAGCGCTTCTGGGGTTCGCCGCTTCCTCTCTGGGTTTCGGAGAACTTTGTTATCGGTGATGATGCCGCTTCGGGGAAAATGTTTGCCATTGGTTCCATTGCTGAATTGCGCAAAGGATTCATTGATATTGATGGAGAGAGGCTTCTTCTGGGAGATGCACTTGACAGGGAGCTGGTAGCGCTTGATCTGCACAAACCTTTTGTTGACCACATTTATTTTATAAGGGATGGTGTACGCTTCAACCGGACACCTGAGCTGGTTGATGTGTGGTTCGACAGCGGCTCCATGCCGTTTGCCCAGTTGCACTACCCGTTTGAAAATCGCGACCTGTTTGCGCAGACCTTTCCTGCCGATTTCATAGCCGAGGGCGTTGATCAGACCAGGGGATGGTTCTATACCATGCATGCCATTGCCTCGCTGATATTTGATAAGCCGGCATACAAAAACCTGATTGTGAACGGTCACATTCTTGATAAACAGGGTCACAAAATGTCGAAGTCAAAAGGCAACGTGGTTGATCCTTTTGAAACTATGGAGCGTTACGGTGCTGATGCACTTCGCTGGTATCTGATGGTGACAAGTCCTCCCTGGAGACCGAAATCATTTAATACCGATGAGATTGAGGAGGAGCAGCGAAAGTTTTTCCGGGCCTTCATCAACAGCTATAATTTCTTTGTGCTCTATGCCAATGTTGATGGTTTTACCTTTGCTGAACCCAGCATTGCAGTGCACGAGCGTTCCGAGCTTGACCGCTGGGTTTTGTCCTGCCTGAACACCCTTGTTGGAGCTGTTCACATGCGTATGGAGCAGTATGATCTTACAGGGGCAGTGAGGCTGATCAATGATTTTACCGTTGATGATCTTTCAAACTGGTATATCCGCCGCTCACGGAAACGGTTCTGGAAAAGCGATATGGGGCCTGACAAGATTGCGGCCTATCAGACGCTCTACAGCTCTCTTGAGACGCTGGCAAAGCTCCTGGCGCCATTTACTCCCTTTCTTGCCGACCGTATCTACCTGAATCTTAATGGAGTCAGTAAACGTGAATCCTGTGAGTCCGTTCACCTGGCGGATTTTCCTCTTCCTGAAATTTCAGCTATCGATCGCCCGCTTGAACAACGCATGAAAAAGGCGCAGATTATTACTTCACTCGTCCGTACCATGCGCGAAAAAGCTTCAATCAAGGTTCGCCAGCCGCTCAAGCGTATTCTGCTTTCTGTCAGTGATGCTGAAGCACGAGAGGAGTATCGACTGGTTGACGATATCATTATGGAGGAGATCAATGTTCAGAAGATCGAGTACATAGAGGAGGAAGGCTCAGTTATCAGCAAAAAGGTAAAACCAAATTTCAAATCTCTCGGCCCACGTTTCGGCAAGGATATGAAGGTACTGGCGGAAGCCATAAGGATCATGAGCCATAATCAGATCGCGCTTCTGGAAAAGCAAGGCACCCTCTCGCTTGAGCTTGATGGCAAAGGGTTTGATATTCTGCGTGAGGATGTTGAGATCATGCATGAGGATATCGAGGGTTGGCTGGTAGCATCTGATGAAGCTAATGGCATCATGGTTGCACTTGATACGGAGATGACTGAAGAACTTCAAATGCTTGGACTTTCCCGTGAACTGGTTAGTCGTATCCAGTCACTTCGCAAGGAGAGTGGTTTCGATATTACCGACAGGATCTCTCTTTCTATTCAGGGATCAGAAAAACTTCTGGATGCGGTGAAGAGAAATGATGTGTATATTAAAGCAGAAACTCTTACCACAGCTCTTATCACAACACATGTCGATCCTTCATCAGCAGCAGCCGGAAGACAAGAGACGGTCAATGGCGAAATATGCTGGTTATCACTTGAAAAATATGTAAGTTAGTAGTATTATACAGCTCTGTAATTTTACCGCCTTCTTTGAGATTAAGAAAATGTGATCTATTATGGCCAAAAAGAATAGTAGTGCTTCCAAGAAGGAAAATGAGGTTATTGAGGAACCTGTCCTTACTAAAACCTATTTAACCGACGAGGAACTCGAACATTTCAAGCAATTGCTTCTTAAAAGACGCGAAGAGGTGCTTCGTGATCTGGATATTCTGCGCTCCTCGATTTCCGATGAGAATGTGGAAGATTCCATTAATTCCAACTACTCCATGCATATGGCTGATCACGGTACTGATACCATGGATCGTGAACAGCGTTTCATGTTTATTGCCCGTGACGAAAAATACATCGGCTATATTGATCAGGCTCTTGACAGAATTAGAAATAAAGTTTACGGTATCTGTATCAAGTCTGGAAAACCTATTCCAAAAAAGAGACTTGAGGCTGTCCCGCACACCTCAGTGAGAATTGAGTTTAAACAGGGGAAAAAGTAGGAAAAGAGAGAGATGCGTGTGGGTACGCATCTCTCTTTGATCAGTCATATTCCTCTTTATCGGTCGTTGCATCATTGACCTGGATTGGGTAGTCACCGCTGAAACAAGCGGTGCAGTAGCTGCTCTCTTCATCTTCAAACGATGGCACGCTGTTCATCAATCCCGGCATGGAAAGGTACTTCAATGAATCGACACCTATATACTCCCTTATTTTTTCAATTTCCTCCCCGTCATTATCCATGTTGTCAAACATGTGGGTGAGCAACTGCCGTTTGTTAGGGAAATCCATCCCGTAAAAACAGGGATTGGTAATCGGTGGAGAGCTGATGTGCAGGTTGATCGACTTGGGATCGGCCTCACGGATCAGTTTAATCAGCATCTTTGCAGTTGTTCCGCGGACAATGGAGTCGTCAACGAGAATGATAGGCCTGTCGAAAAGTACTCCACGCACAATGTTGTATTTGGAGCGAACCTTGATGTCGCGGCTGTGAATGCCAGGTTGAATAAAGGTTCTTCCAACATAATGGTTTCGGATAAGGCCATGTTCGAATCTGGCCGGGCGATCCATTTTTATGCTTTCCCGAACAAATCCAAGCGCGGCAGTGTTTGACGAATCGGGTACGCTGACAACGGTCAGCTCCTTCTCGCCGGGCTGATGCTTGATTGTCGATTCTCTGGCAAGGTTCTTGCCAAGATTTCGCCTGATCTTGTCAACAGAGTGTTGGAAAATAAAACTGTCTGGACGGGCAAAATAGACATATTCAAAAATGCAGCGTGCCTTGTGTTTTGAGGTCGGTAAAAAAAGAGAGGTGGGTTTCTCGTTCGTTACCGCAAGATGGTCGATCATAAGAATTTCACCAGGCTCAATATCACGAATGTACTCTGCCTGGATAATATCGAAGGCGCAGGTCTCACTGGCAACGATATAGGTCAGTTCTCCTGTGAGCGGATCAACTTTTTTTCCGAGAGCAAGCGGTCTGAACCCGTAGGGATCTCTTGCGGCGATCATCTGGTTGTTGGCCAGAATGACTATTGAGTATGCACCCTCTGCTTGCATCAATGCTTCGTAGATCTGATGCAGAGGTTCTTTTTCACGGCTTCTCGCTGCCAGGTGCGGGATAATTTCAGTATCCGAAGATGCCTGAAAAATAACTCCAAGTTCTGTCAGTTCGCGCCGTAATGCACGAGAGTTGGTAAGGTTTCCGTTATGGGCTATCGCAAGACTTCCGGAACGGTAAGTCAGGGAGAAGGGTTGAATATTGCTGATGGATTTTGAAGAACCAGTAGTCGAATAACGATTATGACCGATAGCGGCATAACCGCTTAGGTTTTCAAAAATCGTTTCATCCCTGAATACTTCCGAGACCAGCCCCATGCCCTTGTGCTGCTTGAAGAGGGTTTTCTTTTTAACCTTGTTGTATTCTGCAACAACGATGCCTGCGGCTTCTTGTCCTCTGTGCTGAAGAGAGTAAAGTCCATAGAAGGTATCTTCCGCGGGAGTTTTTGAATTAAAAACGCCGAAAACTCCACACATTGGCAATAATATGTTAAAGTTGAGTAATCTTCACCCATGAATCTGAATAATGACGAATGAACATAACTATTCAAACGGATAATTGAAAATAATCGTTGCATGAGATAATTATCACCGTTTTTAAAACCTTCTACTCTCCTGATTTTCATTGTTTTACTATTTTCACTTTTAATTAACTATCCATAAAGCTCATGTATTCAACAACAAACAAAAATCCTGAACCACCTGGTGTGGTGATTTGGGTTCTGGTAACCCTGCTCTGGGGAACAGTGTTTTTTTTGACATCGATTTTCATGCTGAGCTATGCCTCGATGTGGCTCGGTCAGGGTGTTTTCAATCTTTCAAGAAGTGAGCTTTTCCATGTCTATGGTATTCATGCTTGTGTGCTGGTTGTCTTTGCTCTTGCAGCCATGCTGGTTAAAAACAGTATTCAGCCGGGAGGCAAACAACAGATTCAACGGTGGCAGGCGATTTCTGAAGGCAAGGGTGAAAAGCTCTTTATCTCTTTTGCCGGAAGTATTGCAACCAGTTTTTTCTTTACCGGTCTGACTGCCATGACCTTTCTTGGAAGTGCGGGTATTCTTGGTTTAACGGTTTCATTTACCATTCCAGTTGTTTTGCTTGCCGCACTGCTTAATATTGGTGCGGGCCTTACGGCATCACTGATTGTGGGATTTGTGTTTTTAATTGCACAGGTTGGCAGGAAAAAGGTATAAAGGGTGTCGGGTAGACAGGGAAGCAGTGAAACAAAAAAAGCGCAGATTATACTGCGCTTTTTGTATTATTTCAAGTGGAGCTAAGGAGACTCGAACTCCTGACCCTTTGCATGCCATGCAAATGCTCTACCAACTGAGCTATAGCCCCTTTCGACTGTCTAATTAAAAGAAAAAAAACTTGTTTTTGCAACTTGTTTCGTTAATTCTTTGTGTTGGAACCTGTTTATTAATGCAAAATAAGCTGTTATGTCACTTTCGTTTGTCATCAGGGAAGGTTTTTCAAGTATGGGCAGGGCAAAACTGCCTGCCACAATTACCGTTGCGATAAGTTTTTTTGCTCTTGTGCTGCTCGGTCTTTTCAGTACAGTTTCCATGAGTTTTTTTGACGTTATCCAGGAGCTGCGCAGCAGGGTAGAGCTGGAGGTTTTTCTTGCAGACTCAATGAGTGAAACTCAGGCTAAGGAAGCTGCAGGAGAGATAAAGATGCTCAAGGGAGTGAAGGAGGCCTCTTATGTTTCGAAAGATGATGCTGCACAAACATTTGCTCACGACTTCGGCGAGGATGTCGTCAAGATTCTTGGCTCTAATCCGCTTCCACGATCGATCAGGCTGAAGTTTCTCCCTGAATACGCAACGCCCGAGAGTATTGAGCGGATTGTGCCAGCAATCCGGAAAATCGCTCCCGATGTTGATGTACGCTACAACCAGACATTTCTTGGTCAGATCGAAAAGAATGCACGGCTGTTTACCTTGCTGACTGGCGGCATAGGGGTGTTGATTTCATTGGCCACTATTGTGATGATTGGATACACGATACGGCTGGCTATGTATTCAAGAAAGGAAAAAATCAGGACCATGCGTCTTGTTGGTGCTACGGCCTGGTTTATCGGTGCACCCTATGTTATCGAAGGGGTGCTTCAGGGTCTGCTTTCAGGATCGCTCGCTGCAGGGGCGGTCTATCTGCTTTTTGATCAACTGCTCGTTCGTTACGAGCCGGGTATCTATCAGGTACTTCAGCCTTCAGCGCTGCTGGTTTATCCTGCTACGGTACTCCTTGGGCTGACGCTTGGTCTTTTGGGCAGTGCACTCTCCGTGGGCAAATATCTCAGGGTTGTGTCGAAACGGTAGTGAGGGTCAGTGCCCCAGAGAGTAGAGAAGGTTTATTTCTGAACTCCAAAGTTCGGAGTCGGGTGTTTCAAGGATCAGTGGAATCTCTTCACATGCTGGATGTTCCATGATGAAAGAGAATGCCTCCATACCGATTGTTCCTTTGCCGATGCTTGCGTGGCGGTCAAGCCTACTGCCAAGCGGGCGAAGGGCATCGTTGAGATGCATGCCGCGGAGGTAACCAAGCCCTAAAATCCGGTCGAACTCCTTGAAGGTCGATCCGATTGCTTCGGTTGTCTGCAGATCATAACCGCTTGCAAAAAGGTGGCAGGTATCGAGGCAGACTCCTACCCTTGTTTTATCTTCGACCTGATCAACCAGCGCGGCTAACTGTTCAAACCGGTATCCAAGATTGGTTCCCTGTCCGGCAGTATTTTCAATCACGGCAGTCACGCTTGTTGTGGCATTGAGCGCCATATTGATTGATTCAGCGATAAGCTGCAGGCACTCATCCTCATTGACGCCGTTAAGGTGGCTTCCAGGATGAAAATTCAGCAGTTGAAGGCCAAGGCTTTCAACACGTTGCATCTCGTCAATAAAGGCTTCCCGTGCATTCTGGAGCTTAACGGAATCTGGACTACCAAGGTTGATGAGATAGCTGTCGTGAGGCAAAATATGCTCAGCCTTGAACCCCCCATCACTGCAGTTTTTATGGAATGCTTCAATTGAGGATGTCGTAAGTTTCGGGGCTCTCCACTGGCGCTGATTTTTCGTAAACATGGCAAACGCTTTTGCCCCGATGCTGCTGGCCTGAAGCGGTGCATTTTCAACTCCGCCGGCTATACTGACATGTGCTCCTACTCGTTTCATAACAATACATTAAAAGTTAAAATCACTCGATAGTGCCGAATTTTCTGGCTTGTCCGGCACCGAGATTCACCGTTTCGCGTACAGCAAACAAGCTCTCTTTGGATGAAGATGTTGAAAGCATTTCGCCAAGAAGACCGGTCGAAAAAAGCTGAACACCGAGAATAAGCAGCAGGATGCCGAGAAAAAGAATCGGTCTGTTACTCACTGGTTTATGGAGCAAAATTTTATCGAGCGTGACGTAAAGACTGATGCTGAAGCCAAGAAAAAAACTGGTAAGACCTGCCATACCGAAAAAATGCATGGGACGGCGAAGATATCGGGTAATAAAGAGCACCGAAAGAAAATCAAACAATCCTGAAAAAAATCTTGAGGAATTATATTTAGTGCTGCCGAATTTTCTCGCCTGGTGTCGGACAGGCAGTTCGGCAATTTTAAACCCCATCCACTCAGCAAGCACAGGAATATAACGATGCATATCTCCACGCAGTTCAAGCCTGCGGGTTACCTCTTTGCGATAGAGCTTCAGTCCGCAGTTGAAATCGTGCAGGGAGATACCAGTAAAAAGCCGTGTTACCAGATTAAAGAGCTTTGAAGGAATGGTTTTGGAGAGAGGATCCTTGCGTTCCTGCTTCCATCCACTTACAAGATCATAACCTTCCTGCATCTTAATAATCAACTCCTTGATGGCAAAGGGATCATCCTGCAGATCAGCGTCAATGGTGCAGATATAGTCACCCGTTGCAGCCATGAATCCTGCCGAGAGTGCAGCTGTTTTTCCGAAATTTCTCTGAAACGAAATCAGGCGAATCTCCGGTCTTGACATGATCATGTTGCTGATCAACCTGCATGAGCCGTCGGTTGAGCCGTCATCAACCATGATAATCTCAAAATTGAACTCTTCCTCAAAGAGCTGGCGAAGCTCCCGATCATGCAAAGCAGCATAGAGCTGATCAAGCAGATCAGTCAGCGATTCCTGTTCATTGAACAGTGGAACAATGACAGAGAGTGATGTCAAGTTAAGCGTATTAAAAGTGAATAATAAAAAATTAGCAATCGTTCGCTCAGCACCAAGTCTTTTCTTTCTTCTCTTTGCTCAGCACTCAGCAGCAGCACTCAGCACTTTCTTTATACCCCTCTCCATTCTGGTGGCCAGATGTATTTGTGAAGCTGCAACTGCACTCTTACCCTGAGCCGGTCGCTGAGAATCCACCCTGCGAGTTCCTTCGGCTCCAGCTTACCAAACATGACGCCCATCATGATGGTAAAAGAGTCGGTCAGCCGGTGCTCAAGCAGCAGCGATTTTGCCCACGCATAGTCACTCCGGCATCCAAGCACCATCTTGAACTCAAATTTTTGCCTCTGGGCCGGTGCCGCTTCAAGCGCAAGCTGAATGTTTTCAGGATTGTTTTGATCGCAGACCCCTGATGATGGTGCTTTAAGATCAATGATTTTATGCACACGAGCGTCAACCCGGGCGACAGTTAGAAAACCTCCGGTTTCAAGCAGCACGTTATGCCGAAGATCACAAAGCCTTTTCATGAGAGGATAAACCGCTGACTGCAACAGCGGCTCTCCACCGGTCACCTCAATAAAGGGAGCCTGAAAAGCGACAGCTTGTCTGATGATTTCTTCTGTTTCCAGGATCCTCATATCGCTTTCAGCATAAGCGGTATCACAGCCAAGGCAGCCATGACCACATCCCGCAAGGCGTATAAAGGCGCACGGCCAGCCGGCAAAGGAGGACTCTCCCTGGATAGAGTGAAAGATCTCACTGATGTTGAGTGTGCACTCACTCATGACTGCTGCTCAGCAATCAGTTTTTCAAGGGCTTCAGGGTAGAGTTTATGCTCACATTCAAGCACTCTTGCTGCAAGGCTTTCTGGTGTATCATCGGCAAGAACAGGCACATGCCGCTGCATCAGAATCCGTCCTTTATCATACTCTTCATTGACAAGATGAACCGTCGCACCGCTCTCCGTTTCACCGGCCTCTAGTACCGCGGTGTGGACATGAATGCCATACATCCCCTCACCACCGAATTTTGGCAGAAGGGCTGGATGGATATTGATGATTCTTTCCGGAAACGCAGTCACAACTGCGTCAGGTACCTTGCGCATATAGCCTGCCAGCAGGATAATCTCGATGCCATGTTTTCTCAGGCAACCGACCATTGCCGCCGCAAACTCATCAAAAGAGTCAAACTGCTTTTCCATCAAATGCACCGCTGCAATCCCGTTGCTACGGGCGAACTCCATAGCTCCGCACTGTGAACGGTTGGATAGGCAGAGAACGATTTCCGCATTAAGCTGTTTTTTCTTCAGCGCATGAAAGATAGCCTGGAAATTGCTCCCTGAACCTGAACAGAAGACTGCAATGCGGGTTTTGTGAACGATCATTTGGTGATTGTGATGTTGAAACGCAACGACTCTTCATGATATCGCTTTCCTTAATATGCAATTGAGAACTCTTCTTTTCAAGTATATTACCGTCACCGTAGTCCCTGGGGTACGCCCATCAGTAACATTAGTCCTATTGTTTTGTTCCCAGCACTCCCATCTGTCCCTTGCTCATGCAATAATAGTAATGCCGACAACCTAAACTTTTGCCAATAACGACAAGTAACAGGTATCAACCATCCTGGGCGCGCCCCTGTGACTTTATCCATTCATGCTGCCTCAGATAATTGAGGATTTTTTCTTACCTTTCCGCTTTACGAAAAGCAAGCACAACCGATAAATAAACTTTCTGCAAATGTCTGATCCTGTCATCAAGCGGGCACTGGTCTCTGTATCTGATAAAACCGGTATTGTTGATTTCTGCGGGGAGCTCTCACTCCTCGGTGTAGAAATTTTTTCAACCGGCGGAACCCTGAAAACTCTTCAGGATGCCGGAATTGCCGCATCCTCCATCTCAACCATCACCGGATTCCCCGAAATCATGGATGGACGGGTAAAAACCTTGCATCCGAAAATACATGGCGGTCTTCTTGCTGTTCGGAATAATGCTGACCACATCAGCCAGGCCAAGGAGAACGGCATCGACTTTATCGATCTGGTTGTTGTTAATCTCTACCCATTCGAAGCAACAGTGGCAAAGCCCGATGTAACCTTCGAGGATGCCATTGAAAATATTGATATTGGCGGCCCATCAATGCTCCGCAGTGCGGCCAAGAACAACGAGTCAGTCACGGTTGTCACCGACAGTGCCGACTACGGACTTGTTCTACAGGAAATGAAGGAGAATAATGGCGCAACAAGACGGGCGACACGTCTCCAGCTTGCACTGAAAGTTTTTGAACTTACCTCCCGCTACGATCGTGCCATTGCCTCTTACCTGACCGGCGCTGTTCAGGGAACAGAGCATAAGGCTGCTGCTGCGATGACCGTTTCTCTTGAAAGGGAACTCGATATGCGTTATGGTGAGAACCCGCACCAGAGTGCCGGATTATATCGTCTGACCGATGAAAATGGAACGCGCTCCTTTGGCGACTTTTTCGAAAAACTGCATGGCAAGGAGCTCTCCTATAACAACATGCTCGATATTGCCGCAGCAACTGCATTGATTGAGGAGTTCCGCGGTGAAGAGCCGACGGTGGTTATTATCAAGCACACCAACCCATGCGGCGTAGCACAGGCCCCGACGCTGGTCGAAGCGTACCGCAAGGCATTTGCAACCGATACCCAGGCTCCTTTTGGTGGAATTATTGTCTTTAACCGTCCTCTGGATATGGAAACAGCCAAAGCGGTCAATGAGATCTTTACCGAGATTCTTATCGCACCAGCTTTTGAGGATGGAGTGCTCGATATGCTGATGAAGAAAAAAGATCGCCGGCTTGTGCAGCAGAACAATCCCTTGCCAAAAGGTGGCTGGGAGTTCAAATCTACACCGTTCGGTATGCTTGTTCAGGAGCGCGACAGCAAAATAGTTGCAAAAGAGGATTTGACCGTTGTAACCAAACGGCAGCCAACCGATGAGGAAGTTGCAGACCTGATGTTTGCCTGGAAAATCTGCAAGCATATCAAGTCGAACACCATTCTCTATGTTAAAAACCGTCAGACCTTCGGTGTCGGAGCCGGTCAGATGTCGCGTGTAGACTCTTCAAAAATCGCTCGCTGGAAAGCCTCTGAAGTTGGCCTCGACCTGCACGGTTCAGTTGTCGCTTCAGATGCATTCTTCCCGTTTGCCGATGGCCTGCTCGCCGCAGCTGAGGCTGGAGTAACGGCGGTTATACAGCCAGGAGGTTCCATCAGGGATAACGAGGTGATTGAAGCAGCCGATGCCAACAACCTTGCCATGGTCTTTACCGGCATGAGGCATTTCAAACACTGACGTTGATGTGATATTTGCTCTCCCCAAGGAGTACAGTATAAAACAGAAAAGGCATACGGTTACCGTGTGCCTTTTCTGTTTTCAAGCTATTAATGCCAAAATCAGAAGTCTTCGTTATTTTTTAACTGGTAGAGGCCACTTTACCGGTTCGCTGCTGCGTTTTGGGGCTACAGTGGCAGCCTTCTTTATCGGAGGTGACGTCATTTCCTTTTCAATATCATCGGCCAACGATTTATAAAACATGTTCATACCTTTTTCATAGGCCCAGCTGAGCATTTTAGATCCTTTTGGTTCTGTCGGGTCAATAGCCATGATTTTTTTATTTAAATTTATCCACAGTTTCCTTGCGACTACCGCTTATTAACGCATCTCATTTTTCTTTTTCACGGCATAAGCGAATCACATCAAGAGGAAGTATAGGTTAAAATTCACTGACTACTTAACATTTTAACAGAGGTAACAAATATGAGCGCTAAAAAACCACAATCCATCTTTCAGCTGAAGGTAACCTTAAGCGGTTCAAAGCCTCCGATCTGGCGGCGCATCCTGGTCCCCGATAATATCACGCTCAGCCGTCTCCATGTTGTCCTGCAGGTGGTTATGGGATGGACAAACAGTCATCTCCATCAATTTGCCGCCAAAGGAGAGAACTACGGTCCACTTGACACGAATGAAAACGAAAATTTGTTTGGAACAACGGTCAATGACGAAAACAAGGTGAGCTTATCCAGCCTGTTCGTGTCAGAACATGATTTCATGATCTACGATTATGATTTTGGAGATAGCTGGGAGCACCATATAACTCTCGAAAAAATAGTTCCTTACGACAGTTCAACAAAACTGCCGGTTTGTCTCACCGGCAAAAGGGCCTGTCCACCCGAAGATTGCGGAGGTGTGTGGGGTTATCAAGATTTGCTGGAGATAGTTGCCGACAAGTCTCATCCCGACCACGAAGATACCATGGATTGGCTGGACGAAGATTTCGACCCCGAAACATTTAATAAAACCCAGGTAAATGCTCAACTGCTAAAATACTGTAAATGATTAACTTGAAGTACATGAGTTTATAACATTGTGACACAACAGCGATCGTATTACAGCATGCAATCTTTTCTTCATCCATTAGCTGAGATTTTTGGCTTTACGGCAACCGACCAGTCGCCTAAAGCACAACAGTATCGCTTACACAGGCTTTGCCCTTTCAATAATAAGGTTCCCAACTGCACCACAGACAAAGCGAAAAATCCTCTCGGAGTGTGCAGTATATTGCAGTATAATAAGCCAGTCATCACTTGTCCTGTCAGGTTTCGTGAAGAGTGGTTGATTACCGATGATGCAGCTTCATTCTTTTTTAAAGGAGGAGTACAATGGAGTTCATTAACTGAAGTTCGTTTGAATGATGCTTACGGAAAATCAGCAGGAAATATTGAT
This sequence comes from Chlorobiaceae bacterium, assembly GCA_012972835.1. Lineage (GTDB taxonomy): Bacteria > Bacteroidota > Chlorobiia > Chlorobiales > Chlorobiaceae > Chlorobium. Next base: position 40,425 of record JABDHK010000055.1, read on the forward strand.
GTGGTACTCGTTGCTTATGATGAAAAAGGAAAAGTGATTGATTTCGGAGCACTTGAGATACAGGCAGTGTACATTTCGGGAAATGTTCGTGACCCTTTTGAATATTATATGCAAGATCAGAAAGCTCGTTGTTTCATGGACTGGACGAGGCAACCGAACTATCCACGGAGCGCGCATTCCAAACCATTCTGAAAGCAGAGGAGGGTCGTACATGAACAACATCCGGAAAATAACCAAGGCGTCCGTGAATTTCCGCTAACACAACAGACCAGATTGCAGAATATCCTGCCGGAATAGCCACAATGCTTGAGGCCTGCCATTGAACGGGGGAGAGATCAATCTTTTCAATGGCTTTAACAATATTGGCAATAAAATTTCTATCCTCCGCTATAGTACCTAATTGCACATCCATTACTTCTGATGAGGGCCATTGCAATAGCTTCTCTATTGTTTTGAGCTGATCTGGTAAAACTGGATGACCGGAAAAGTTCAATACAATATATTGCACACTATCAGGAATGTTTCCCTTAATAGTGTGGATTAAACTTTTCCAAAAATTACTCAACAATTGTATTAGCCATGGAATATTTTTTTTACAAAATATTCAAAAAGCTGAAAAATTGAAACGACACCAGCAGTAATAGCAAAAAATGTAAAGAGATTGTGTTGATTCACTATATCATTCATGATTGTTGATGAAAAGTGTAATAAGAAGAATAATAAAATGCCGAAATAAAAAACCGCAAAAACAAATCCCGCCTCTAATGTCCCTCAATAATAAATCAAATAGTATGTTTTTTGTCATTTTGAATAACGTGAAAAATCTAATCTAATAATCTTCCAATACTATGTTTGTGTAATGAGGTATGAAGTTTTCTGATTCCAAAAATTCCCAGAAGTCCTTGATGTCCCCCCAACTGGAGATTGTAGTCGCAATACTCTATGAGTGCAATTAGATATTAAGTTGACGGTTAACTTTTGGATAACCATTGACGTCATTGATGTGGTCGCAATACTCTATGAGTGCAATTAGATATTAAGCTCGATGGGGGATCTCCAGGATTATGTTTTCGGATAATGTCGCAATACTCTATGAGTGCAATTAGATATTAAGTATCAACAGCGAACTTCAGATAGAAGATGCCGCAAAGTCGCAATACTCTATGAGTGCAATTAGATATTAAGTACAAATAAAATATTTCATCAACCCTGAAATGAAGGGCGATAAGTCGCAATACTCTATGAGTGCAATTAGATATTAAGTTCCGTAATGGTGACTTTTCCCATGTAATATCAGGAATGTCGCAATACTCTATGAGTGCAATTAGATATTAAGGAAAAAGGTGCCAAAATTTTGTCAGCAGGGTTTGCACATGGTCGCAATACTCTATGAGTGCAATTAGATATTAAGTGTGTGCTTTGTGTGGGAGCGGGTGAAGATTATCGAAGTCGCAATACTCTATGAGTGCAATTAGATATTAAGATGCTATTATAGAGGATCTTTAGCCTCTATTTTATATCAATAGTCGCAATACTCTATGAGTGCAATTAGATATTAAGTCTATAAATCTGTCGAAATAATTCTGTTTTTATCCCTTCTGTCGCAATACTCTATGAGTGCAATTAGATATTAAGGCAAACTGATCTTCCTCGGAGAAACAATTGGCTATGGTATTCGTCGCAATACTCTATGAGTGCAATTAGATATTAAGTTATAAAAAAGGTAATGCCTGACACATTCACATAAAGACGAACGTCGCAATACTCTATGAGTGCAATTAGATATTAAGCTATGGTAGTTTTAACAAGACCAAAACCACGCCCAAGGGAAAGTCGCAATACTCTATGAGTGCAATTAGATATTAAGGATGATGAAGACGATGAACCGCGTAGAAAGCCGAAAGTCGCAATACTCTATGAGTGCAATTAGATATTAAGGCAAGTATGGTATATGTTACAGGTCTGGACAACTATGCAGCAGTCGCAATACTCTATGAGTGCAATTAGATATTAAGAACAGGTAAAGAAGCGTTTGATTCGTTTACAGGTTCAATGAGTCGCAATACTCTATGAGTGCAATTAGATATTAAGTTTAATTCTGATAACACGGTAACGGAGAATAACTATGGCAAGTCGCAATACTCTATGAGTGCAATTAGATATTAAGTCTATGCATGCCAGCGTAGGTAATGGATTGAGTGCTTTAATGCAAAAGTCGCAATACTCTATGAGTGCAATTAGATATTAAGGCATAAAAATGAGGAATTCGAGGCAAGCACATTCATGTGTTTGTCGCAATACTCTATGAGTGCAATTAGATATTAAGCCTATAGCCCTGAGGATTACCATTACGACACAGTAATCGTCGCAATACTCTATGAGTGCAATTAGATATTAAGAAATTTTTGCTGAAATTGGAGTTAATTATTGTCCATAATCTGTCGCAATACTCTATGAGTGCAATTAGATATTAAGTGTTGACCCGGAGAAAACGAAGGCGTAGGAGCATCAATTGTCGCAATACTCTATGAGTGCAATTAGATATTAAGAGAGGCATTCCGTCGTCAGCGGGACGAAGACCGTCGTGCAAAGTCGCAATACTCTATGAGTGCAATTAGATATTAAGACCTTAAAGGAGACTCTTATGAAAAAAAGACGCGATGAAAGTCGCAATACTCTATGAGTGCAATTAGATATTAAGGAATCTCACAGCACATTGTGTTGATTCGTTTGTTCTGGGTCGCAATACTCTATGAGTGCAATTAGATATTAAGTTAATGAGCGTACTGGTCATCGCTGGTACTGCATGAGTAAGTCGCAATACTCTATGAGTGCAATTAGATATTAAGTTATCGTTGGGATTCCATCATGGCTGATGAGTTTTTCATTCGTCGCAATACTCTATGAGTGCAATTAGATATTAAGAAAGCTACAAGTGAACATATAACAAAAGCATTGAATGAGTCGCAATACTCTATGAGTGCAATTAGATATTAAGCCTGCACGTATTCGGACAGCTCCATCCCTGCTTTTAGCACAGAGGTCGCAATACTCTATGAGTGCAATTAGATATTAAGGCAAGTTAGCAGAACAGGAGCAGATCACCTTTGAAGTACAAGTCGCAATACTCTATGAGTGCAATTAGATATTAAGATCATGGATATCGCCAGAATGTACCCGAATCAGCCGATTTGTCGCAATACTCTATGAGTGCAATTAGATATTAAGTCTACCTCTGGAAACCTGCGTCTGGCATGGGCTACTGGCGCGAAATCCGGAGGATCGATATTTTTCAGTAATGTCAAGGGACATGATACTGATGTTTACAGTTTTGAACACCTGTATGTTATAAAATAATAGTGGTTTATGCAACACCCAAAGGATAATTGCGTTTGAAATCTCCTCTAATTCAATATAAAATTAAACGTTAACTCTATATTTCTCTTGTGTTTTGGTGCATCAGAATTAATCCTCCGGTTTTTACCACTCCGTCCGGTATGGCTCATACAGGGTTCTTGTTCCGGCAAGTACTTCGCTGACTTTGACTACCTGCGATTCAATGTGCCGTCGGATGTTCATGGTTTTACCGCTCACTGGGTCACGCGACTCTTCCCACATGCGCTGTTCAAACAGTTCAAGAAACTTCTTTCTTGCTTCATCAGTAAGAAAGCAACCCGCTTTATCTTTACGATAATAAAAATCTTTGTTTCGTAAAACACCTTTGTTGAGAGTATAGAGTGTCATTGAATCGATAATGGTTCTGAACTCTTCAACCAGGTCATTGATCAGGGCAGGGTTGCCCTTGTCTTCAGCGTGCAGAAAGCCGATATAGGGGTTCAGCCCTTTCATGCGTACTATCGAAAAAATGTTGTTGTGCAGCAGGGTATAGCCAAAGCTGAGAAGGCTGTTGACCGGGTCTGTAGGAGGACGGCGTACCCGACGGAATGCGCTTGTGTAAAATGGAAGCTCTTTTTTGAAGAGGAGTCCATAGAGTTCAAAGTAGAGTGCTGCGGTTTTGCCTTCGAGCCCTCTGAGTGCTTCCATGTTTTCGCATGTTTTGGTGTGTTCGGCAAGCGATGTCATGAGCGAGAGGGTGTTGTCGAATTTCTCTTTCAGTTCTCCGTTGCTCTCCCATGCCATGGCTTTGCGTTTCTGGATCATGGTTCGTGAGTTTTTGATTTTCGCCTCCACAATTCGGCTGGCAATGTCGAAGGCAAAGGGTTCATCGAGTGAACGGAGGTACTGAAAGCGTTCCAGCGCAGAGTTGTCGGTAGTGGTGGCTTCGAGTCTGCCGAAGTAGCTGCCGTGCTGGGACACAAAGGTAACCGGTATGTTGTTTCTCAAGCAGTATTGCATGGACGGAGTGGTGAGCGTGATGTTGCCGAGTACAAGAATTTGTTCTACACGGCGGACAATGATCTCGTTGAGTTGCTGGCCTTGTTTTTCTACGCTGAACCGTTCACCATCTTTGCGTAAAGTGCTGCCCTGTTCCTGCAGGTAGAGTGTGTTGAGTAGTGGTGAGTAGAGCTTGTTGAGTGCTTCATGTTTTTCTTTCTGGCGTTGGTAATCCTCTTTTTCAGTTTTTTCAAGGAACTTGTCAACATCAATCTGCTGTTTTTCAAGACTCTGCAGCAGCTTTTCGCCAAACTCTGTTTGCAGGAGTGTTTCTTTGGTCACGGTTATGGTGTCGTGGTCGCCGGTTTCCAGCTCATAAGCATTGGTTTCATCACTTTCTGCGGGGTGCAGCAAATTTTTCGGGGCTTTGCGGAGTTTGAGCCTGCCGAGTTTATCGTACCACTCTTCGGGATGCATTTTTGTGGGCAGAACAAGCGAGCGGATAAAGAGGTAGCCAAGGTATTTGAACCCTTCAGCAAACGTGGTAATCCGGGTTTTCTCGTTGTTGAGCTGAAGCTTCAGTTCGGCAAGCGCACTCTCCGAAAGCTGGAGTGCAGCTTCGGCGGTTGGTTTGGTTTTGCAGAGAATGAGAAAGTCATCGGCAAATCGTACCAGTTTGAACCCCTCCTTTTCCATGCGTTCATCGAATTTATCGAGGTAGAGATTCGCAAGCATCGGGGAGATAGGGCAGCCTTGCGGAAGACCAGCTGTGTTCTTTACCCTTGGGTTGTGGCCGTCAACAATCTCCACAGTCAGCCATCTCTTGATCAGTTTAAGCAGCTCTTCATCGTCACACAGTTCTTGGAATCGTTCAAAAAGCAGCTGATGATCAACGGTATCAAAAAAGTTGCTGATATCTGCATCAACTACCCAGCTGTAGCCGAGGTTGCGCAGCCGTTCAATTTCATGGGCCGCCGTCATGCGCGACAACCCATGGCGGTAGGCAAAGGTATTGGCTCCAAGTTCCGATTCAACCAGAGGGGTCAGCACAATCGCTGCTGCAGTTTCCGCTACCCGGTCCATCACCGTGGGGATCAGGAGGTTGCGGAGTTTTCCATTTGGTTTCAGCATCACAAGTTTCAGGAGCGGTTGCGGTTCATAGGTGCCGGTGAGCAGTTGCCGGCTGAGAGCGGCCAGATGTTCTTCAATGCGCCAGGAGTAGTCGGTAATGGACTGTTTGTCGTACCCAGCCATACCGTCGTTCGAAACCACCTTGTTCCATGCCTGAAACAGCGTTTCGGTCAATGCCATCTGGTTGTAAAGCCACCCCATGCGCTGCTCCAGGTTATTTATGATGAAAGATGACTACAAATTACGTATTATTTGGTATGATCCTGAATGAAAAGCGCTTGCCGTTATGATGCAGTTTATTCTTGTTACCTACGACATCGAAAACGACCGTCGCCGGACAAAAATCCATAAACTCCTTGAAGGGTATGGTTCAGCGGTGCAGTACAGCGTCTTTGAATGCCTTATCTCCGAAGAGGATTACGCCCAGTTGCGCATGCGCCTGCAGAAGCTTATGGATCCCAAAAACCTTATCGACTCTGTCCGTTATTACGTGCTCTGCCGGAACTGTGTTGAACGGGTAGATATCGATGGCACCCGCGACTTCGTTATTGAGAGTCCGTTTATTATTTCGTGAAGGTGTTGAAAAAAAATAAAGAGGTATGCCTGTGAATAAGGGAAAAATCATAGAGAAAAGGTTGCATG
>JABDHK010000056.1 GCA_012972835.1 Chlorobiaceae bacterium
CAATGCTCATCGATACGGTATACCAAAAGGGTATAAGGCTCTGCGGTAAAGAAAAAAAGAATCTTGAAAAAAGACTGATGCGATCAAAAGACCTACAGTGGTGGGATATAAGCATCAGACCTAAAACGGTATTTTTATAATGACTGAGTCCCTTAGGGGAGATGTATTTCCATGGTCAAGGGGTCAAACAAAGCAATCCTGATGCATTGCAATGGTATCGGTTAGCAGCTCAGCAGGGGCATCCACAAGCAAAAAATGCACTTGCACAGAGTTTTCAATAAAAGGGAGCCACAAGGAAAGAGATTCGGAATAGTCGCTAAGCCGATGGAAATGTCAATGTAAAAGTGGTTCCAATCTTTTCCCTGCTTGTTACTGAGACCTTGATCTGTTGAAGGTCTGCAAGTTTTTTTACGATGGACAATCCAAGTCCGAATCCTCCTGTGCCGGAGTTTCTTGACTCATCCACACGGTAAAAACGTTCAAAAATGGCGTTGAGTTTTTCTTCAGGGATTCCGATACCTTGATCGGTAATACTGCATGCCAGACTACTCGATTTCCTCTCCATGGTAATTGTTATCATTGACCGGGGAGGAGAGTATTTGATTGCGTTTGAGAGAATATTTTCAAGAATTATTTCAAGCATTGAAGGGTCTGCAGCTACGAATGCATTTTCAGTGCCAAAAACCTTGAACAAGATCTCTTTTTCAAGTGCAACGGGTTGTAGGCGGCCCTTAACTCTTTCAAGAGCCAGGGAGAGTTTTACCTGCTCTATACGGGGGTCCATTCTGTTACTCTCATATCGGGCAAGCATAAGGAGCTGGTCGATCAGTTGTGCCATGCGGTTTAACTCTTTCAGGCAGAACTGAATTCTGGTTTCATAGTGTTCTTGCTCTCTTGGTTTGCGAACCAGCACTTCAAGGGTTCCTTTGATCACCGCAAGGGGAGTTTTCAGTTCGTGTGAAGCATCGGCTGTAAACTGCTTTTCACGCTGAAATGCTTCATGCATTCGGTCGAGCAGGGCGTTGATGGTCGCTGACAAGCGATATAATTCATCATGATGACGCGGCAGACCAATACGTTGATGGAGGTTTTCCTGTGTCATTTTTTCAGCAGTCGCAATAACCATTTCGATGGGGCGTATGCTTCTGCCAGCAATCAATCGGGTAAGAACAAAAAGTATTAGAATGATACCGGGAAATGAAAACAGAAAGACGTTCTGCAGGTCATGCAAGACAATAATCGCGTTTTTCAGTGGAACAGCAACAAGAAGATAGCCTTTGATTATGCCCTGGTTATTGAGCAGGGGAAGTTGTATCTGGCGAACCGTTGAACCGAGAACGCTACTACTGAAATACGCAGGGGTCGTAAGACCTGGATAAAACATTAAAACATTTCGGGAAAGGTTTACTGACTTATTCATGACCTGTCCACTATTGTTCATCAGTTGAATAAATTCAGTGTCAACTTTTGCTGTTTCCTTATCGTCGTGATCTTTGTTACCGTAATTGACTTCTTTATCATCAATAAAATTTTTAAAGCGCGCAAAACTTGTGAAATCATGAGTTGTTGCGTGTGCATCTGAAAGAATTTCTGAAACCTCTTTATTGATCTCTTCATCGAATTGCTTATAGACGGTACTTTCAACCATGAAGAAAAGTATTGTAAAAACAATGGCAATCAGCAATGCCGTCGTAATGGTATAGTAGAGGGCAATGCGGTGCCGTAAGCTCAGTGTCCTCAATGCTTTTGTGAATATGGAGGGAACCGGGATTGCTTGGGTTGTTGTTTGGTTCATACTTTTTTTTCAGGATTCACGAACGATATACCCTATGCCACGGATTGTTTGAATAATGTTTCCACATCCAGCGCTGTCGAGTTTTTTTCGCAGCAATGTGATATAGACATCAATTACGGATGTGTCGGTCTCAAAAGGGATATTCCAGATATCGTTCATGATGCGATTTCTAACGCATACCTTGTTTTTATTTCGCACAAGGTATTCAAGCAGGGAAAATTCCTTAGGTGTTAGGGTGATTTCATTATTACTACAGAATGCCTGATGAGTAACAGTGTTCATGTTCAGGGTTCCAGCACTTAATGAGTCATCATTCTGAGTGTTGTTTCTGAGCTGGACTTTGATACGGGCAAGCAGTTCCTCAAATGCAAAAGGTTTTTTAATGTAATCATTCGCCCCGGCATCAAGGCCGAATACCACGTCTTCGAGTGTGTCTTTAGCGGTCAGAAACATTATCGGGACTTCGTTGCCGGATTTGCGTATTTTTCGGCAGACCTCAACGCCGCTTATAAAGGGAATCATCCAGTCAATAATGATGAGGTCATAGTCGTTAGTCATGGCCAGATCAAGACCGATTTTGCCATTGTCAGCGATATCGACAGCAAAATGCTCTTCCTCAAGTCCTTCCTTCAGAAAACCTGCTATTCCTGGTTCATCTTCAATAATAAGAAGTTTCATATGCTGGGTTGTTGTTATAAGCTCTGTTTTCCCCTGTCGCTTGTGAGGATCTTCCGATTGATTATAGATTCATTCTAAAGAACGATACTGTTTTTTTGCAAACATCAAAAAAAAAGGCATGTCCACCCTCCATCCGGTTGACGAGTGATGGAGTAGTGAACCTGCCCTTTGAAACCTGAATACAATTAAGTCAACTCTTCATCAAAACACTAATCCAGCTGTCAGCTTGAAAGTGTTTGCATTGTTCCGTCCATCAGTGTTCAAGGTCGTTCCGTTTGCCGTGGTAATATACGGGGCAACATTATGTGTATTAGCCGTATAGGAAGCCGCCAGAGAGACATTAGCTCTCAGCCATGCTGTCAGTGAAAGCGCTATGGTAGGGTTGTTCAAAGCACCTGTTACGCCAAGATTCTTAAAGGTGACCCTTGGTAGCAGCCATGGATAAACATAGTACCCAGCATCAACAGCATAGTTATTAAGGCCTAAATCGCGATCTTTACTGTAAGCGACACCGCCGGTGAAATTGCCATAGTTACCTGCGATATCTACTCCATAGACCAGTGTTTCTGTAGTACTCGCAATAGCAGGAAGCGGGCCTGGAATAGGATCAAAATTACTAAGCAAAATACCTTGCCGTGCACTGACAAGACCTGCACCAATAGCCAGGCTGTTGTCCAGACCGACAAATTCATTGCCGTAGGTACCGCCAGCGCCGCTCAACAGGCCCGCACCAAATAATTTGTATTTCAGTCTGATATACCGGGTGTCGTCAAACCTGTCGGATGTAACGTTAGGAATAGGAGATGTAGAGGTAGTTGCACTTGCAATACCAGCGATAAAATTGAGCCCACCCTCCTTACCGCCTGCTACATAGTTCAACTCAGTGCTTGTGCCTGAAGCAGGAAACACATTGGTATAAACGGAATTTGGAGTGGACAGGCCTGTGAAAGCACTGAATCCATTACCAAAACCAAGGTTTACACCGGGAGAAAAAGACCATGTTACGCGCAGGTTGGTGGTTGTCGATTTATTTGAAAAGCCTTCTATTGCACCTACAACACCGAGGTTTTCACCGACTGTTCCGCCAAACAAAATGCGGGCATCAATAGGGCCACCCTGGTAAAAAGTTTCTGGTGTTATTACTGTACCGGCTTGACTACTTTTTGTAGCAATACTAGTTTTAACTTGATCAGCATAGTTAACCAGAGGGCCAGTAATGTAGAGTGCAAATGGAGCAAAGCCTGGGATGTCTGAAGGCCAGGGAGAGTCAGGGAATGTTTGCTTCCAGCCATTGGATCCTATTTTTGTCTGTTCCTGTTTGGCATGATCCTCTTCCTCTCCACCCGGCCAGCGATAGCCATTATTCTTGAACGCCTCACCAAAAGCATTCCTGTTCGGGAACCCGGAATGGCAGGTGTAGCAGGATGTTTGATATTTTCGCGCAAATGCTGGAACAGCGGAACCATCCTGGCTCCAGAACAGTGCTGGCAGCATACAGAGCGAAGCAATCGATGCAACGGTAATTTTTTTCATACGTTGTTCTTTTTTTGATGTTGGAGAGTTAAGGTTAATTGATGTATTATTACAAGAGATAGCAATAACAAGAGAGATGCAGCAAGATAAATTCTTCTATTACAGCTCTATACGGCGCATTATCCTCGATAAATGGATGTTTCTGTTAACTTTTTATGACACAGGGCTGTAAAACTGCCGGTCAAACAAGAGTGTTGAACGCACACGCACAACAATGTGACATCACTCTGTTGCCGTCAGCAAGATTCGATGTAAAAAAGTGATGTAAAAAAACATAAATTCTATGAAGTGCTACCATATCGGCAGAAATGTCGGGAAGATGCATGCTGCGCAATCAACCAGTCACATCTTAATGAATAGAAGCTTAAAAGAAAATTAACACAAGCTTAAAAAACGCTTAAAACGAGAGTAATCTACCATGACAGGAGCATGCTTATGCTGAAAGACCTTGATGATCTTAGGATTCGTGAAAGCGAAAAGGTGAATCTTGGTAAACGTTCCACTCGAATCGAACCGGTTTACTCTTCAAAAAAAGAGTATAAAGAGCTGCTTGCCGATCATGTTGCACAGTTGAGCAAACTGCAGCAGGTGCATTATGCTGATAACCGTTATGCTTTGTTGCTGATTTTTCAGGCGATGGATGCTGCTGGAAAAGATGGAGTCATAAGGCATGTGATGACGGGTGTGAATCCACAGGGGTGCCAGGTTTTCAGTTTCAAGCATCCTTCAGCACAGGAACTTGATCACGATTTTTTGTGGCGGAGCAACCGCTCGTTACCACCTCGGGGTCATATCGGTATATTCAACCGCTCTTATTATGAGGAGGTACTTATTGTTCGAGTTCATCCTGAAATACTTTTAGTACAAGGTATCCCGGATGAGCTGATCAATGGAGGAAAAGTCTGGGAACATCGTTTACGCTCGATTGTCGATATGGAGCAGCATCTCTACCGCAACGGGACTCGAATTGTTAAATTTTTTCTACACCTTTCAAAGGAGGAGCAGCGAAAACGATTTTTGGATCGAATCGATGCAACGGCAAAAAACTGGAAATTCAGTATCGCCGATCTTGAAGAGAGAAAATACTGGAAACAGTACATGCTGGCCTATGAGTCCTGCCTTAGTGCAACAAGCACCAAAAATGCTCCGTGGTTTGTTGTTCCTGCCGATGACAAACAAAACGCGAGGCTGATTGTTTCACAACTGATTGTCAAGACCTTGACGGATCTCAAGTTGTCTTATCCTGAAGCCAATGCTCAACGTCGCAAAGAGTTGCTTGATATCCGCAAGCGGCTGGAGGACGAGCCTTCGGATTAATTCAAAGCCGGACAGGAATGCCCCTCTCCCTCAGGAACTCCTTTGCTTCACGGATGGAGTGTTGCCGGAAGTGGAAGATTGATGCTGCAAGTGCTGCGTCAGCATTGCCTTTGGTAAAGCCATCGTAGAGGTGTGCCAGATTGCCGGCACCTCCTGAGGCGATGACGGGAATGTGCACTGAGGTTGATACTTTGCTCAGAATTTCATTGTCATAGCCCTCTTTGGTGCCGTCGCGGTCCATGCTTGTCAGCAGGATTTCCCCGGCACCGAGTTCCTGAACCAGATGAGCCCATTCAAGTGCTTCATAGCGTGTCGGTATTTTTCCTGAATGGGTATAAACAAGGTAATCGTTGCCTGTTTTTTTGATATCTATGGCAACCACAACAGCTTGCGAGCCGTATTTTTCAGCAATGCGGGTGATCAGTGTTGGGTCATGGACGGCTGCAGTATTCACAGACACCTTGTCGGCACCATGCAGAAAAACCTCTCTGGCTCGTTCAACGGAGTTGATTCCACCACCGACAGTGAGAGGAATGAAAATTTCTCCGGAAACTTTCAAGACCTCTTCGAGTGTTGTTCTCCGGGATTCAAGAGAGGCTGAAATATCAAGAAAAACAAGTTCGTCGGCCAGTTCATTATTGTAGAAGCGTGCCTGCTCAAGGATAGAGCCTGCATCTCGTAATCCTTCAAAGTTTATTCCTTTTACTACTCTGCCATCTCGAACATCGAGACAGGGTATAATCCGCTTGGCTAACATTCGTTATACTGCTTAATCCTGTTGTAGAAAACCGTGAGATAAGAAATCAATAAAGTTTGAACTCTACAACAATAATTTTTTTAATGTATATATTTGCAGTCATTCAATACCGGGGGTAAACAAACAAGAGATCATGAAATTTCCTATTTGCGAATACGCTGATTCAGCGGAAGGTTTTTATTCTCAGTGCGCATCCTGTCCGATAGATTCCTCTTCTCCAGGGTGCGCTCTTGATGAACTTGACAACGGTAATTACCAGTTTGAGGGCGTCACGCCGCATGGAGGAGTCAAGGCACTCTTCTATTTCAAGGATAACGAAGGAAACCAGGTCAGAAAAAGAGATGCAATACACGTTGAGATTCATGAGCTTGATGAGCAGGGGCATCTGATGACAATACTTTATGGCATGGTTGATCCTGAAGGAATGATCTATCTGAAAAATTCGGGGTCTGAAAAAGCTCATAGTCAGGACAATATCCAGTAATCCGGTATTCTCGAATCAATGACCATAAATAAACTATTTTTTGATGGCGGTGAAGAGATCCGTGATCTCACCATCGTTGGTGGTGGTCCTACGGGAATTTTTGCGGCATTTCAGTGCGGTATGAATAATATCAGCTGCAGGATTATTGAAAGCATGCCTCAGCTTGGCGGTCAGCTTGCAGCACTCTATCCTGAAAAACATATCTATGATGTTGCCGGTTTTCAGGAAGTCCCTGCTGCAGGGCTGGTTGAAAGTTTATGGAAACAGACTGAGCGGTATCATCCGGAAGTTGTTCTTGGCGAAACAGTTACCAGATACAGAAAGCTTGACGATGGATTATTTGAAGTTACTGTTGGGTCAGGGATGGTCTATCTTTCGAGGGCCTTGCTGATAGCAGCAGGTCTGGGGGCTTTTTCGCCTCGCAAGCTGCCACAACTGAGTAATATTGATCATCTTGAAGGGAGCTCTGTGTTTTATGCAGTCAAGAATGTCATAGATTTTGCTGGTAAAAGGGTAGTAATTGTCGGGGGTGGTGATTCCGCTCTTGACTGGACAATTGGACTTCTGAACACGGCATCACATGTAACTCTTGTTCATCGCATGCATGATTTTCAAGGTCATGGCAAAACAGCAAGGGAGGTACTTGAGGCAAAGGAAAGTGGCAGGATCGATGTTTTTCTGCATACTGAGGTGACAGGAGTTGATACAGAGGGTGAATCGCTTACTGCGGTTCACATCCGGACTAAAAAAGGGAAAACACATTGTTTGGCAGCCGATCGCCTGCTGCTTTTGATCGGTTTCAAGTCCAATATCGGCCCCCTGGCTGAATGGGATCTTGAGCTGACCGATAATGCTCTTGTTGTTGACAGTCATATGAAAACATCAGTTGACGGGCTTTATGCTGCGGGTGATATCGCTTATTACCCGGGAAAGCTTAAAATTATCCAGACCGGGTTGAGTGATGCGGCCATGGCTGTGCGTCATAGTTTAACCTATATAAAACCTGGTGAAAAAATCCGGCATACTTTCAGCAGCGTTAAAAAGGCAAAGGAAAAAAAGAATGCATCTGAAAACAGCTGATAACGGTGTGCCATTACTTTCATCATTGCAGGCATGGATGCTTGCGATCCGTCCAAAAACTTTGCCCGCCGGTGCAGTGCCGGTTGTTCTTGGCTCTGCTCTTGCGGCTGTTGCCGGTCGATTTCACCTGCTTCCTGCTTTTGTAGCCCTTGTTTGTGCACTTGGTATTCAGGTGGCAACCAATTTCATTAACGAAATTTATGATTTTCGGAAGGGAGCCGATACCTCCGACCGGGTTGGTCCGATAAGAACTGTAGCTGCCGGCATTATCAGTGAGAAGACTATGATACGGGTGTCGGTGGCTCTGCTTGGCGGGGTTTTTCTTCTCGGCCTTTATCTGGTTTATAGTGCGGGATGGCCAATTTTCATTATCGGGATTCTCTCTCTTCTTTTTGCCTGGGGCTATACCGGAGGCCCGTATCCAATAGCCTATTCCGGTCTTGGTGACCTGTTTGTGTTTATTTTTTTTGGCCTTGTAGCTGTAGGAGGTACCTACTATGTGCAAGCTCTCAATATCTCCGTTCCAGTACTTATCGCGGCTGTGGCTCCAGGTTCTTTTTCTGTCAATATTCTTCTGGTCAACAATATACGCGACATTGCCACTGATCGTAAGGTTGGAAAAATGACACTGCCTGCCCGTATTGGTGGCGAATGGGCACGCAGACTCTATGTTGCATTAACGGTTGTCGCCTATCTTGTTCCCGGCTTTCTCTGGTTGAATGGTTATTCGGCGTGGGGTCTGCTCTCCCTTTTTTCGTTGCCGCTGGCTATCAAAATGATTAAACAACTCTATGCAAGTGAGGGGAAGGAGCTGAACAATGTTCTGGCGGGGACAGGAAAGCTGATGACTATACACGGGATTCTTCTGGCCGCTGGCCTTCTTCTTTAAAACGTTTTTTTATGTATGCATTCTGATAGTGTTACTATTGCTCTTGTTCAGACCTCATGCCAGAGCGATCCGGCTGCGAATTTTCTGAAGGCTTGTGAGAAAATTCGGGAGGCAGCATCTCGGGGTGCCCGGATTATCTGTTTGCAGGAGCTCTTCACTACCCGCTATTTCTGCCAGACAGAGGATTATCAGTCGTTTGCCTATGCCGAGCCAATACCCGGATCCTCCACAATTGTGCTGCAGGAGCTGGCCCGTGAACTGGAGGTAGTTCTTGTTGCCTCATTTTTTGAAGCAAGGGCAAGGGGATTGTTTCACAATACAGCGGTTGTCATTGATGCGGATGGAAGCTATCTGGGCAAGTATCGTAAAATGCATATTCCCGATGATCCTGGTTTTTATGAGAAGTTTTATTTTACACCAGGCGACCTTGGCTATAAGGTTTTTAAAACCAGATATGCCACTATTGGTGTTTTGATTTGCTGGGATCAGTGGTACCCGGAAGCTGCAAGGTTGACTGCGCTCAAGGGGGCAGAAATTCTTTTTTATCCAACGGCGATTGGATGGGCAACCGGAGAACTCTCCTCTGAGGTGCGTCGTATACAGCAGGAGGCATGGAAAACCATACAGATGAGCCATGCTATAGCTAACGGAGTTTTTGTTGCGGCAGCCAACAGGGTTGGCACAGAAGAGGAGCTGGAGTTTTGGGGTAACAGCTTTGTCTGTGATCCCTTTGGGCAAATCATGGCTGAAGCTTCACACCACGATGAAACTCTTCTTCTTGCTGCATGCGACAGGAGCCGGATAGGGTATTACCGGTCGCACTGGCCTTTTTTACGTGACAGGCGGATCGAAACATACGGGGATTTGCAAAAGCGCTTTCTTGACGAGTGATCCTTATTTTATAAATATTTTCTGTTGTTATGAACTTTTTTGGCCTAGTTGTTTTTTCTACGCTTGTCATTACTTTTCTCGTTAAACTGGTTTCGGAACTGCTTAATCTCAAGGCAGCGGAAGCTCCTCTCCCTGTTGAGTTCAGAGAAGTTTTTGACGAGGAATCCTACAGCAAATCATGGGATTATCTGCGTGTTTCAACCATTTTTTCCCTGATCAGCTCAGCTTATGATCTCTCTGTGCTTCTTCTGTTCTGGTTTCTGGGTGGATTTAATCTGCTCGACCATTTTTTAAGGGGGTACGGCTTTCATCCGGTAGCTACCGGCGTGCTATATATTGGTGCGTTGCTGTTGATTCAGTCGTTGATTGATCTTCCATTCAGCATCTATAAAACGTTTGTCATCGAGGAGAAATTTGGGTTTAACAAAACGACACCCGGAGTTTTTGCTGTTGATATCCTGAAAACGCTTTTGCTTGCTCTTCTTATCGGGACTCCTCTGCTTGGCGCACTACTCTGGTTTTTTGAAGAGGGAGGCTCCATGGCCTGGCTTTGGGCATGGGGTGGGATTACTGTTATCTCTCTGCTGCTTCAGTATGTCGCTCCCACCTGGATCATGCCCCTTTTTAACAAGTTTGTTCCTCTTGAAGAGGGTGAGTTAAAGAGTGCCATCATGCACTATGCCGAAAAGGTACATTTTCCTCTTACCGGTATCTATGTTCTTGATGGATCAAAACGTTCATCGAAAGCAAATGCTTTTTTTACAGGTTTTGGCAAACGCAAGAGAATAGCTCTCTTCGATACACTCATTACCACTCATCCGGTCCATGAACTGGTTGCCGTGCTTGCCCATGAAATAGGACATTTCAAAAAAAAGCATATTATCGTCAACATGATGCTGAGTCTCGGCAATCTTGGCGTGCTTTTTTTTCTTCTCTCCCTTTTTATGAATAACCGGCAGCTTTTTGACGCCTTTTTCATGAGGGATCTTTCCGTGTATGGGAGCTTGATCTTTTTTTCGCTTCTCTATACACCAGTGGAGTGGATACTCTCTGTTTTTTTACAGGCTTTGTCAAGAAGGCATGAGTATGAAGCTGATTATTTTGCGGTCTCGACGTTTCAAAATGGAGCAGCTCTCGGCGATGCACTGAAGAAGTTGTCGCGCAATAACCTGTCGAATTTAACACCGCATCCCTTGTATGTGTTTCTCAACTATTCACATCCTCCGGTGATCCAGCGAATCATGCGTATCAGAGCGCTTTCAGCAAAACCCTGAACTGATTGAATTGTTATGACTGAGTGTAGTTATTTCATGCCTCCTGAGTGGGCGTTGCATAAGGCGACCTGGCTTTCCTGGCCTCACAGGCTTGAAACGTGGCCGGGCAAGTTTGATCCTGTTCCTGCAGTGTTCCTTGAAATTATCTCCTGGCTGAGTTCTTCCGAGGAGGTGCATATCAATGTGCTTGATAAAGCAATGGAGCGTGAGGTCAATGCATTGCTTTGCAATTCGCGTCATCAGCAGCTTCAATTGGAGCGTATTTTTCTCCACCCTATTCCAACCAATGATGCCTGGTGCAGGGATCATGGACCGAACTTTGTTTTCCGTTGTACAGATGGCAGAACTGAAAAAATTATTATCAACTGGGAGTATAATGCCTGGGGTGAAAAATACAAATCCTATGCTGATGATAATGCTGTGCCAGAAAGGATTGCCGCTCTGCAACGGTTGCCTGTTGTCTCACCTGCTATGGTTCTTGAGGGTGGTTCGATTGATGTTAATGGAAAAGGACTCCTTCTGACGAGTGAAGCTTGCCTGCTGAATCCTAACCGAAATCCCGGATTGAGCCGAGAGCAGATAGAGGGTGAGCTCGGACGATATCTCGGGATTGAAAAAGTCCTCTGGCTTGGCGATGGTATTGTTGGTGACGATACTGACGGTCATGTGGATGATATGGCTCGTTTTGTCAATGAAACGACTATTGTTATTGCTGTCGAAGAAGATCCTGCCGATGCGAACTATGAAGCGTTGCAGGAGAACTACAGGAGGCTTAAGAGCTTCACAGATCTGAGGGGGAATCCGTTGACGATATTAAAACTTCCCATGCCCTCTCCGGTTTATTTCAATGGCGATCGCCTGCCTGCAAGTTATGCAAATTTCTATATCGCAAATAGAGTAGTTCTTGTTCCAACCTATAGATGTTCTCAAGACCTTGAAGCTCAAAAAATACTTCAGGAATGTTTTCCTCAAAGAAACATTGTTGGTATTGATTGTTCCGATCTTGTCTGGGGGCTTGGAGCCATTCACTGTATTACGCATGAAGAACCTGAAGTGATTTTGAGTAAGAGATAACATTGGTGATCAAGATGCGTGATGAACAGGTGTACCATATTGTGTAATCCCTAACAATTTGAGACAATTTGTCTCTCGTAACGACGTAAGCCTTTGTAATAATCAAATATAATGCATGTTATTTATTATTTTCAACATATTGTTATATAATACATTAGCCTTTTATATCAAGGGGCGTTCTTTGGACTTTGGCACAGGAGTTGTTTAATTACATTTGGAACTCCTCACGCCAGTGAGGTCGATCAGATGTAATGGGGGACATCTGCTCATGAAAAAAGCGGCTTTAAAGCCGCTTTTTTCATGTAAGCAATTTTGTAACGTTTAGCTTAATATTGCTGCAAGGCTTTTGCAGTTTTCTTCAACGATAGCTGCGGATTGCTGCAAGGCATCAAGTTCAGAAGCAGAGAGATTAATTTCAAGAATCTGCTCAACGCCGTTTTTACCAAGTTTGACCGGAACACCAACAAAAACATTGTCAATACCGTACTGACCTTCAAGAAGGGTTGTGCAAGGGATAATACGTTTGCGGTCTTTGACGATCGCTTCAATCATATCTACAGCAGAAGCTGCCGGTGCATAGAAGGCAGATCCAGTTTTCAGATGGTTGACAATTTCAATGCCTCCGTTCCTTGTGCGCTCAACAAGAGCATCAATTTTATCCTGTGGCAGAAGTTCTGTTAAAGGTATACCGGCAACATTGGTATAATTGACGACTGGAACCATAGAATCACCATGTCCTCCGAGTACCATCGCACTGATATCCTGCATGGAGACATCGAGTGCTTCAGCAATAAAGCTTTTGAAGCGCGCAGTATCAAGCACACCAGCCATACCGATCACTCTCTCTTTCGGAAGGCCGCTGGCAACCTGGGCAACATAGGTCATCACATCAAGCGGGTTCGATACCATCACGATAATCGGATTCTTGGAGTATTTCATCACCTGGGTTGTGACCTCCTTGATAATCGCAGCATTTTTATTCAGGAGATCTTCTCGTGTCATGCCAGGTTTTCTTGCCAAGCCTGCTGTAATCAAAACAATATCTGAATCGGCTGAGTCTTTATAATCATTGGATCCTAAAACATGGGTATCGAAAAGACCGACCGGTCCTGATTCATACATGTCAAGAGCTTTGCCCTGAGGGATACCTTCAACGATATCAATCAGAACTACTTCTTTTGCGAGCTGTTTTTCAGCGATGCGAAGAGCTGCGGTAGCGCCAACATTTCCAGCTCCAATAACTGAGATTTTCATAAGAGCAACATTTTATATTAAAGGTGTAAAAAGGATCTTGAGAGAGAACAAATGCTTATAAAAAAAGCCACCTCAAAAAGGCAGCTTTTAATGTGTAGAGGCTTATTTCATCGTATCCAATATTAACATGGGAGGATGTTGACCTGCTTTTTATTGTTGCGTCCATTGCGAAAGGTTACAACACCATCAATCAGGGCAAAAATGGTATGATCTCGCCCTAATCCAGCATTGTTACCTGGTTTGATAACAGTACCTCTCTGTCGAACAATTATTGTTCCTGCAGCCACAGTCGATCCGCCAGCTGCTTTTACTCCGAGATATTTCGGATTACTGTCGCGACCGTTTTTAGTCGATCCGCCACCCTTTTTATGAGCCATGAGAAAAAATTAACGTTAAAAATCCTGAATATTTGTTAAAGCGAAATAATTTCGATCTGAGTCATCTGCTGACGGTGACCGTTCCTTGACTGGTAGCGTTTTCTGCGTTTTTTCTTGAAAACGATCACCTTGTCATCTTTGACGTGACCAAGAACTTTTGCCTGGATGCTGCCGGCAGGATTCAGGTCGGTATTTGCTCCGTCAATCGCAGCCATGGTTTTGATCTCCATGGTATCGCCAATTGCAGCTTTTTGTTTAGGGACGAAAAGCGTATCCCCTTGTCTTACCAGAAATTGTTTATCGGAAATCTTGATCAGCGCCTGCATTTTACACATATATTTTAGTGATAAAGGTCTTAAATATAGTATTAATTCCCTGAAAATCAAATTATCGAACGCATATAGTACTCTACCGGTCTTAGAGAATAAAAAAGGTGACAATCAATAATCAAGTGCAAACATGGATAAGAGCGCGTAAAAGCGCAATTCCGGCTATTGTTTATTAAGTTATGCTGCAGTAGCTTCTTTTCTTGAAGCGGATGGGGGTGCCCCTCTTTAAAGGGTTTAATAACTTATTATTACACAATGAGCAGAGAAGAGGGTATGACGCAAAAAGAACATTCTCCCATGATGCGGCAGTATCTGGAGGTAAAAGAGCGCTACCCTGATTTTTTGCTGCTTTTCAGAGTTGGTGATTTTTACGAAACCTTTTTTGAGGATGCATGCACGGTTTCTACCGCACTGAATATTGTGCTGACGAAACGCACTGTAGATATACCTATGGCGGGTTTCCCATATCATGCAAGTGAGGGGTACATTGCCAAACTGGTAAAAAAAGGGTTCAAGGTGGCGGTCTGCGATCAGGTTGAAGACCCGGCGGATGCAAAGGGGATTTTACGGCGGGAAATCACCGATATTATTACTCCTGGCATTACCTATAGCGACAAGGTTCTCGACGATCGGCACAATAACTACCTTTGTTCAGTTGCTTTTCTCAAAGAGGGAAAATCGCTTTTTGCGGGTGTCGCCTTTATTGATGTAACAACGGCTGAATTCAAGATTGCCTCCCTGCATCCCGAAGAACTCAAGGATTTTATTCTCTCTCTCCACCCTTCGGAAGTTCTGGTCTCCTCGAGCGAGAGAGAACGGACGGAACTCCTGAAAAAAGCACTCTCTGCAGAGACTCTTGTCACAGAACTTGATTCCTGGATGTTCAGTGAAGATCAAGCGCAGGAGGTTCTTTCACGGCAGTTTAAAACCCACTCACTGAAAGGGTTTGGCATTGAAGCCAACCGGGCGGGCAAGGTTGCTGCCGGAGTTATTCTCCAGTATATCGAAGAGACCCGTCAGAACCGCCTGCACTACATTACCAGGATAGGGGAGCTGCACAGCGCTGAGTACATGACCCTTGACCTGCAGACAAAGAGAAATCTTGAAATTATCTCTTCCATGCAGGATGGTACACTGAATGGCAGCCTTCTCCAGGTGATTGACCGCACCCGCAACCCCATGGGCGCAAGGCTGTTGCGTCGTTGGCTTCAGAGGCCGCTGAAGCGTATCGGGGAGATCCAGATGCGGCTCGATGCCGTCGGAGAGCTTGGAGAAAGCCGAGAAATGCGGGAGGGACTATCTGGACACCTATCCGCTATCAATGATCTGGAGCGCTGTCTTGCACGTATTGCAACATTCCGAACCATTCCAAGGGAGGTGCGCCAGCTTGGTCTCTCACTCTCCGCTATTCCGCTTCTCCAGGAGCTGCTTGGCTGTGCACAATCAGCCCGGCTCAAAACACTTGCCACCAATCTTAAACAATTGCCTGAACTTGCAGTGCGCATTGAAGAAGCTATTGATCCTGAATCAGGCGCATCAATGCGGGATGGTGGTTATATTCGCACCGGCTATCATACGGAGCTCGATGAACTCCGCTCTATTGCTTCGACCGCCAAAGACCGTCTGCTGCAAATCCAGCAGGAAGAGCGGGCTGCTACATCAATCTCTTCGCTTAAAGTCAGTTTCAACAAGGTTTTCGGCTACTATATCGAAATCAGCCGTGCAAACATCGACAAGGTTCCAGCCTATTACGAAAAAAAACAGACACTTGTCAATGCAGAGCGCTATACCATTCCCGCTTTGAAAGAGTATGAGGAGAAGATTCTCAACTCCGAAGAGAAGAGTCTTGTGCTCGAAGCGCAGCTCTTTCACAACCTTTGCCTGCTTATTGCCGAAAGCGCATTTGCGATACAGGAAAATGCCGCACTTATTGCCGAAATTGACGCACTCTGCTCCTTTGCCCTCTGTGCCACTGAATACGGCTATTGCAAACCGGAGATTATGACGCATGAAAGACTACTTGTTGTTGGTGGCCGCCATCCGGTACTCGAAAGGATGATGAGCGTCGAGGAGCCCTATGTACCGAATGACTGCCTTTTTGATGAAAAACAGCAGATGCTCATCATAACCGGCCCTAACATGGCAGGCAAAAGCTCCTTTCTGCGCCAGATTGGCTTGATTGTCCTGCTTGCACAGGCGGGGAGCTTTGTTCCTGCTGAACGGGCTGAAATAGGGCTGGTTGACCGGATTTTTACAAGGGTCGGCGCTTCCGATAACCTTGCCTCCGGCGAAAGCACTTTTCTGGTCGAAATGAACGAAGCGGCAAGCATTCTCAACAATGCCACATCAAAAAGTCTGCTGCTGCTCGATGAAATTGGCCGCGGAACCAGCACTTTTGACGGCATGTCGATTGCCTGGTCAATGAGCGAATATATCCGCCGCTCAATTGGCGCAAGAACCCTTTTTGCGACCCACTATCATGAACTTGCCGAACTGGAGAGCCGATTGCCCGGAGTGGTGAACTACAACGCCACCGTCGTCGAAACTGCCGACAGGGTTATTTTTTTACGGAAGATTATCAGGGGCTCTACCGACAACAGTTACGGTATTGAGGTGGCTAAAATGGCGGGAATGCCTGCGGAAGTGATCTCCCGCGCCAAAGAGATTCTTGCGGGGATGGAGAAACGCGACATTGAAATTCCCCCGAACCGTCCACTAAAAATCAAAAGTATGCAGATCAGCCTTTTTGAAGAGTCCGACAACCGGCTTCGCAATGCGGTCGACTCTCTTGACCTCGATAGGCTGACTCCCCTCGATGCCCTGCTTAAGCTGAAAAAGCTGCAGGAACTTGTACGAAACAGGGGTGGATATTGATGGCGGTCGCAGGGGAGAAGAGGGTAGTGCTCATTTTTATCCAGGCCGACAGCGGTGTTGACGGAGCATCCCTGCTCGACAGCGCAACCGTCAAGCGCAGCCTCTTCAGCTCACTGAAAGACAGCGCACTCAGCAATATCATCCGTCGGGCACAGTTCGCTATTCCGCCACTTGCCTTGATGATTCTCAGTTCTCAGAAGGTGCCTGGTGTGAGCCAGACCATATGCGATCTTCGTTTTGAAAAGCTTCCCCTCGACCAGCACTGGGACATGGCAGGTATCAGCGTCCAGACCGGTGCAGTCAAACCAGCGTTTGATCTTGCCCGTGCACTCCGCTCCCGAGGGATCAAGGTGGTGCTTGGTGGCCCATACGTGACCATCTTTCCCGATCAATGCCGCGGCCACGCGGATGCTCTCGTTATCGGTGAAGCTGACGATATCTGGGGTGAGGTGCAGGAGGATTTGCTTAGTGGCACCCTCAAGGCGGAGTACCGTGTTGCCACCTTTCCCGATCTTTCAATTGAACGTACCGTCAGCAAAAGTGCGCTCGATATCAAGAGCTACTTTACCACCAACGTGGTTCAGACCACCCGAGGCTGTCCCTACAGTTGCGACTTCTGCAACGTTCATGTCATGAACGGCCACCGGTTGCGTCATCGGAGCATCCCCGCCGTACTCAGGGAAGTTGAAACCTTTCTCAAAGAGGACAAAAGAATATTTTTCTTTCTTGACGACACCATCAATGCCGACGAACATTACGCAGAACAACTTTTCCGCGAACTCGAGTCATTCAAGATCAAATGGGTAGGGCAGGCCACCACCGCTCTTGGTGAACAGCCCCGCCTGCTTGAAGCTTTTGCTGGTTCAGGTTGCGGCGCTCTGCTGGTTGGCATTGAAAGCCTCGATGATGGCAGCAACCACGCCCACAAGAAGTTCCACAACCCCTCCAATCGTCAGGTAGAGTGCATTAAAAATATCCGTAAAGCAGGTATTTGCGTTTACGGCAGTTTTATCTACGGCCTCGACGAAGATACCCTTGAGCTTCCCGCTAAACTCGAAGCCTTCATCGAAGAGACCGGTATCGATGTGCCCGGCATCAATCTGCTGCGCCCCATTCCTGGTACTGGAGTCTTCAACCGGCTTGCTGAGGAGGGTCGCCTGCTCCACTCGCCAGATGACCACGATGCATTCAAATTTTCCTGGGGTCAGGAGATGCTCTACAAGCCCCGGCGCATTTCCCTTCAGGAGTTTATTCCGAGCTACACAGCGCTGACCAGTCGCGTCTTTACCGTGCAGAATGCCCTAAAACGAGCTGCCCGTGCACCACGATTGCGGTCGGCGGTACTGATGTTTAACCTGCTCTATGTACACATGTATGGAATGTCGCGGAAGGACTTGATGCGACAGTTGCGGGAGATGGGGCTCGGCGTTCCAAGGTAGATTTATTCTGATACCACTCTTTTGTTAGACTGAATATCGTACTATAGTAAGTCAGAAAAAACAATGAATCAGGGGAGAGATGAATATTACTACCAACATCAAACCGGTTACCTATCTCAAGGCAAAAACAGCTGATCTTCTTGATCAGATCAACGATACGTGTCGTCCGGTTATTATTACCCAGAACGGTGAGCCGAGAGTTGTTCTTCAAGATCCGAAAAGCTATGAAGAGATGCGCAATTCACTTGGGTTGCTGAAACTGCTTGCCCAGGGTGAAGAGGATATTCGTAAAGGCAATCTTCGCGGGCAGGAGGAGGTATTCAGTGATATAGAACGGCAGTTGAGAGAGCAGAGGTCATGAGCGCAGGCTATGCTGTGTTATGGACAGAAGTTGCTGAAAGAGATCTCAGGGAGATTATAGCCTTTATTGCAGGCGATAGTCCGCAGAATGCCTTGCATCTACTTGAAAAAATCAAGGATGAAGCAGCTGCTTTGTACACTTCTCCCGAGCGAGGCAGGGTTGTTCCGGAGCTTCATTCCTGCGGCATTTTTATCTATAGGGAGCTGATTAATTCCCTGTGGAGGGTTTTGTACCGGATAGTCGACAGCACCGTTTATATAACGGCGGTACTTGACAGTCGTCGCAATGCTGAGGATATTCTTCTGCACCGTCTTATTCAGGGGTAATCACTCTTGCTTGCTGAAAAATCGCATAGAGTGGTAATTTCATGGCAAAACTCTAACACGATGTAACAATAATACAGAATGACAAAAAAAATAATGCTGCTTGGCAGCGGGGAGCTTGGTAAGGAATTTGTTATTGCGGTCAAACGTCTTGGGTTCTATGTGATAGCTGTTGACAGCTACAATAATGCGCCGGCGCAGCAGGTGGCCGATGAGCGAGAAGTGATTGACATGCTTGATGGAAGTGCTCTCGATACAATCGTGGCCCGCCATAAGCCCGATATAATAGTGCCTGAAATTGAGGCTATTCGTACCGAGCGATTTTATGACTATGAAAAAGAGGGCATACAGGTTGTTCCTTCTGCTCGTGCTGCCAACTTTACCATGAACCGCAAAGCCATTCGTGATTTGGCTTCAATTGAGCTTGGTCTTCGGACAGCCAGTTATCGTTATGCAGATTCGCTTGAAGAGTTGCAGAGTGCGGTCAGGGAAATTGGTATTCCCTGCGTGGTAAAACCACTGATGAGCTCATCGGGCAAGGGGCAGTCAACTCTTAAAGCCGAAGCGGATATTGAGAAAGCGTGGAACTATTCTCAGAGCGGCAAGCGAGGTGATATTGCTGAGGTGATTGTGGAATCCTTTGTGAAGTTCCATACTGAAATCACGCTGCTTACGGTGACACAGCAAAACGGTATAACGCTTTTCTGTCCTCCAATCGGCCATCGTCAGGAACGGGGTGATTATCAGGAGAGCTGGCAACCCTGTCTTATCAGTGATGCGCATCTACAGGAGGCTCAGGAGATTGCCGACAAAGTTACCCGTTCCCTTACAGGGTATGGTATATGGGGTGTGGAGTTTTTTCTTAGCGATGATGGACTCTATTTTTCCGAACTCTCTCCCCGTCCACACGATACCGGCATGGTTACCCTGGCTGGTACGCAGAACCTCTCAGAGTTTGAGCTTCATGCGCGCGCAGTGTTAGGGCTTCCGATTCCCGAAATCACCTTGATGAAGGCAGGTGCCAGCGCGGTTGTTCTTGCTGATAAAGTTGGCAGTAATCCTCACTACATTGGCGTGGAAGATGCCCTCAAGGAACCCCGTACTGATATTCGGATTTTCGGAAAACCAACAACCCGCCCTTACCGGAGAATGGCCGTGACGCTCGTTTACGATCAATTGGGCAGCGATATCCAGGCAGTGAGAGAAGATGCAATTGCTAATGCAGCAAAGGTGAAGGTGATCAGTGAGTGAGACGATGACCCATTGAACATCAACGAGTGATGGCGTTCAGCTAATGGAGAGGATCTCCTCTTCCAGAAGCTGCTGGTTGTAAAGCTCTGCATAGAGGTGCTGTTGTTGCAGCAGCTCTTCATGAGTGCCACTCTCAGCTATGGTGCCATCCTTGAGGACAATGATGCAGTCGCAGTTTTTGACTGTTGAAATTCTATGGCTTATCAGTATGATGGTGGTGTCAGGTAGTTTCTGCAGAAGGGCTTCAAAGAGCCGGGCTTCAGTGTCGGTATCGACTGCTGAAAGTGCGTCGTCCAATACGAGAAGCTTCGGTTTCCATGCAATCGCTCTTGCAATGCATGTCCTTTGTTTCTGCCCGCCTGAGAGGTTGATCCCTTTTTCCCCGAGCATGGTCTCAAATTTATCGGGAAAATCCTCGACATCGTCATAGAGCATGGCAATTCGGCTTGCATCAATGACTTGATCAGCATCATTGTCCCGGCTTCCCCAGTTGATGTTGTTTTCAATAGTGTCGGAAAAGAGAAAGTTAACCTGGGGCACAAAGCCGATCAGCTCTCTCAGTGAGTGAAGAGGCAGGCTGTTAATGTTCTGGTTATCAAAAAATACGGAGCCTTCGACCGGTTCGTAGAGCCGTGGTATAAGATTGACAAGCGTTGTTTTGCCTGCGCCTGTTGCACCGACGATTGCTACTTTGGAACCGGCGGCAATATCAAGGGTTATGTTTTTAAGAATGGGATTTTTTTCCTGGCCGGGATAGTGAAATAAAACATTGCGGAAGGATAGAGCTCCATTGAAACTCTCTATATCGGCATTGAAAGTTTTTTCCTCAGTAACATCGGGTTTGATATTTAAAATTTCATTGAGCCGAATTTGAGCTGATGCAGCTCTCTGGATAATGCTGGTGACCCACCCGATTGATATAATCGGCCAACTCAGCATTGAGACGTAGACGATAAATTGAGCGATACCTCCGACGGTCATGCTTCCCTCAATGACGTTCACCCCCCCGACCCACACAACAGGGAGCAAAGAAAATGCTGTGAGCGAGGTAAGAAATGCAAAAAAAAGTGCCTGAAGTTTTCCGAGAGAGAGATTTTTACGGTAATATTCTTTATTGAGTGCTTCAAATCGTTTGATTTCGAAAGCTTCGCGTGTAAAGCTTTTTACTACCCGTATTCCAGAAAGGTTTTCCTGAACCAGATTGGTTATGGCAGCATAGTTTTCCTGGATGCTTTTGGATCGCTTTTGCATGGAACTGCCGATTTTATAAACAGAATAACTTAACAGGGGAGCGGGCAGAAGCGCAAAGAAGGTCAGCTTGGGGGAGAGAGCTATCATTGCTATCAGAGCAAACAAAAGCCTGAAAAAGGTATTGAGGGAGTACATGATACCGGGGCCGAGAAACTCCCTTATGGCGTTAAGATCATTGGTGCCTCTTGAGATAAGTTCACCGGTACTGGTGGTGTTGTAAAACTTGCGGGGCAGCTTCTGCAGATGGCTGTAATAGTCGTTTTTCAGGTCAAATTCAATATACCGTGAAGCCACAATAATATTCTGACGTACAAGAAAAAGAAAAAACCCGCTCAGAAGCGCGTAAAGAAAATAGAGGCCAGCGTATCCAAGAACATCACTGAGTACGAAATGTTTGTTCATGGTGTCAATGGCACGTCCGATATAGTTTGGGCCGATAACTGCAAAAAGGTTGGTTAGAATAATGTAGACAAAGCCAGCAACAAGCTTGTTTTTATACTTGAGCAGGTAAGGTTTGAGGCTGAGTAAATTTTTCATGCACCATATCTTTTTGAAGTGACGGTTGTAATGTATAATAAGTACAGGGAAAAGAAAATTTCACCTTCACCTCTATTTTATGGCATTTGATTCAACCAAAAACTATTACTCGATCGGAGAGGTCAGTAAAATTGCCGGGATTCCCTCATACCTGCTCCGGTACTGGGAAAGTTTTTTTAACGAACTGGCTCCCGCCCGTGACACCAGAGGAAACAGAAGGTATACCAATCGTGATATTGCAATGGTGCTCAATATCAAGGAGCTGGTGCATGAAAAGGGTTACAAGCTTGGAAAAGCCAGTGAAATTGTCAAAGGGGTACTTAAAGACACGGCAGGTGATCATAAAACCACAGAAATTTTAAAGTTACAGAAGCAGATCGGCAAGGAAAAGAATCGCCACAGTGTTGTTGACGAGCGACGTATGGTGCTTTTGAAGGAGATAAAAGAGGAGATTGAAGATATTCTTCACCTGCTGGGGTAGGTCATGAAAACAAAGAAACCGACTGAACGCCGGTTTCTTTGTTTGAAAAGAAAGCTTTTTTTACTGAGCGTACAGCACTTCGAACTGTCCTGTACCACCTTTGCATACATGTTCAACCCAACGGGCATAGGCTCCGCCACTCCAGCGATACTCCTCAAGGTTCTGGGAACGGAATTGAGGTGCAGCATAACGGACTTTATATCCTTTTGGAAGAACAATTTTCAGTTGGGTGTCAACCGTAAAGTCGTTGAACTTTCCAACCATGCCGTGGTGTACCAGAGGAATAAGGGGATGGTTCAGAATTCTGCGCAGACCGCCGCCAGCATCAACTGAAACGCCGGGGAAATCACCGTCAACCTTAACTTCGATCCCCTGTGAGTCGGAGCGGAAGCCCGCTTCAACTGATGCAGGTCTGGTGAGTTTGTCGGCCGGGAAAAGTTCTGCCCAGCGTGCAATAGAGTCAACAATACCTGAGCCGCCATGTGAGAAACGCCATCTTGTAACACCAACCGGTCCTTTTTCACCGCTCTGTGTGCCGATGCTGTTGACTTCAATTTTCGAAATTCTCTGTCCACCCTCGTTCAGTGCAGTAAAGGCAGGTCCAATAAACCAGAATTCGCGAATCCAGTCGTTGAATGCGCCGGTAGTCTGCAGAGCCTTCAGTGTACCTTCCCAAGTGTCGATAACATCAGGATTGTCAAGAGGCACCTTCATGATAATGTCATGGAACTGACGTCCCTGCATGTAGATCGGGTTCGGGACATTTCTGCGGACTGCGTCTGAGCGGTAGTAGAAGAGGTTGACAACGGAGCCTTCAAAAGAGAAACTGTGGGAGAAATCGCCTACGGTAACAGAGCCTTCACCGACGCAGATTCTTCTCTCTTTGGTTTCATTGGCAATGTCTGCCTCGACAACCAGCTTGTTTTTTGTGCTGTCAACAATTGATTCAATAACAGCTGAAAATCTTACAAAGCCTTTTGCTGGATCAAGCGGCTTCACATTGATTTTGATGTTACAGTCTGCTGGCAGCAAGGGTAGGGCCGGGGGTACATTAACCTTAGCCCGGCATTTTACTTTGCCCCATGAGCTGGAACCACCCTCGAGAATGATTTCATAATCTGAGTGTGCGGTGGTTGCGTCTTTAGTGCCGAAAAGAGCCATAATGATTTCTCCTTTTTCTGATGGCGTTGAAATTGGAATTTTTTTCAGGAAAGTACTTGGAGATAATTCCTGTTAAATAACAGATTAGAATAAATTTAAAGAATAAAAATCAATAATTAAAGTAAAATATGTTTCAACACAATTATCTGTTTCCCTGAAAAATCGTATGCTTTCAGCACTTTCAGGCTTCTGATGTTTTATTTTGCTTCTTTTTTTTAAAGCAGATAACTTTTTTTTTGTCAAATGACCTCATTATTCCGGACAATGAACCAGTTTGGTCATTCCCGTTACGGTGCCTCTGTTTTGAGTGGAGTTCTTCTTGGGCTCTCTTTTCCCTCCTATCCGTTTATCCGTCTGGAGCTTCTGGCGTGGGTTGCTCTTGTACCTCTTCTTATCTCTCTTGCTCCTTTGGAGAGGGTGGGGGAGCTTTTTCGCAGGGTCTACATGGCCATGCTTATCTATTGTGTTATCAGTCTCTGGTGGGTAAGTTTTGCCACCTTGCCAGGTGGGCTTCTTACCATTGTCGCACAGGCTTTTTTTCTGACTGTACCTTTGTTTGCGTTTTATGCGATAAAAAAAATGGCGGGTTACCGTTTTGCACTTTTTTCGCTTCCTTTTTTATGGATTGCATGGGAATGGGCATACATCCAGCAGGATCTTTCGTTTGGATGGCTAACATTTGGAAATTCGCAGTCTAACTTGAACCTCATGATTCAGTATGCAGACATTACAGGAGTATGGGGGGTAAGTTTCTGGCTTTTGTGGTTTAATGTGCTCGTTGTACTGGCCTTGACTGGCAGCCGCAAAGATGCGGTTCGCTCTGTTGCTTTCATGGTAATGATGATTGTTGCTCCACTGTTCTATGCTTCGGTCGTATTTCATCAGGAGGGCCTGGTAGCCCAGGAGAATATGCTGCTTCGGGTTACTCTTGTTCAGCCGAATATAGATCCTCATGAAAAATGGCTGAGTAATAACAGTGCTGATATCATGGAGCGTTATTACCGTATGACGAACAGGGCCGTTCGTGAAAATCGGCCTGATCTGGTGATATGGCCTGAAACAGCTATTCCATTTTATATTCTCGACAGTTCCTATGCCAATGATCTGCAGTATTTGCGGTTATTGCTCCGGGGGTGGAATACAGCGCTGTTGACCGGCTTTTCAGATATCGTCTACTATCCATCAGGCAATCAAAAAGATTCAGAGCATCCCGGAAACAACAATCGGGGTATGAACCGTTTTTTTGAGACCTACAATGCCTCCATGATGCTTTTGCCTGGTAATGGTACTCCTCAGATCTATCGAAAGATGCGTCTTGTTCCATTTGCTGAACGGGTTCCCTACGTGGATTATCTACCCTGGCTTGGTCATTTAACCTTTTCACTTGCAGGGATTAACGGTTGGGGAAAAGGAAGGGATACAACCATCATGAAGCTTCACTCATCAAGGAATGTACAGGTCAAAATTGCCAATATTATCTGCTATGAATCCATATTTCCCGGTCTTGTTACGGAGTTTGTCCGTAAAGGGGCACAGGTACTTACTCTCGTGACTAACGATGGATGGTATGCAACCTCTTACGGACCTTATCAGCATTTAGCCATTGGAAGGATACGATGTATTGAGAATCGCAGGGCAATGGCACGCTGCGCCAATACAGGACTTACTGTTGTTATTGATAAATATGGTCGTATCATCGCGGAAATTCCCTGGTGGCAGGAACAAACATTAACAACAGAAGTTCCACTCGAAAACAGCTTGACCTTTTATACCACCAATCCTGATCTTCTTCCAAAAGCAGCACTGGCACTCTCTGCCCTTCTATTCCTCATCGCCTTTTTCAAAAGCAAACACAAATCAGTTTCAGCATGATTTCCTCCGCATCTCAGCACTTGTTTCAAAGTCCATAACCCTTGATTTTTCTATAGAGTGTGCGTTCGGTAATACCAAGAGCCTTGGCAGTTTTCCGTTTGTTTCCATTGTATTTTTCCAATCCCTCAGCAATGGACTTTTTTTCTATCTCATCCAGTGAGAGTATCGCTGTAGGCTCTTTGTCATGGCTGTTTCTGTCAGACGCAGTATAGAGGCTGTCGCTGACCGGTCGAACGGTTACAGATGCATCGGGCAGAAGAAGCGGGACGGGAGCTCTTGCCGGAATAAGATGCTGCAGAAGTTGACGGATTTCACTTACTTCCTGACGAAGTTGTATAAGAGTGCTGTAGATGATCTGGAGCTCATTTTTTTCTGATTTTGATGGATCATGAACGAGGCTTTTGTAGCGGTTTCTCTGTACCAGATGTTTTTCAAGAATTTCCAGGGTGATGTATTTTCCTTTTTCCAGCACAAGCAGAGATTCTATAAGATTTCTGAGTTCTCTGACATTGCCCGGCCATGGATATCGCATAAGCATCTCTGCTGCATCGGGGCTGAAGCCTTCAAAGACAATTTTGTGCTTGCGTTCAAACTCATGCACAAAAGTTTCGGCCAGCAGGAGAATATCCTTGCCTCTCTCCCTGAGAGGGGGAATCTGAAGCTCAACGCTGCGCAGACGGTAGAAAAGGTCTTCCCGAAAGTTTTTTTCAGCGACAGCCTGATACATGTTTTTGTTCGTCGCGGCAATGATACGTGCATCGGAATAGATAGTCTCCGAGGATCCCACCCGTTGAAATTCTCCTGTTTCAATAACTCTGAGAAACTTTATCTGGGTTTCAAGAGGCATTTCACCGATTTCATCAAGAAAAATCGTGCCTCTGTCGGCACTTTCAAAGTACCCTTTTCTGCTTTGTACCGCTCCGGTAAAGGCTCCTTTTTCATGCCCGAAAAGTTCAGATTCAAGAATACCCGCAGGAATGGCGCCACAATTAACAGGGATAAAGTTTTTATCGGCCCTCAGGCTGTTGGCATGGATAAAACGTGCCAGTACCTCCTTGCCGGATCCTGTCTCTCCGATGATCAAAACGGTAATATCGGTTTCCGCAACCTGAAGGGCAAGTTGCTTGAGCTGGGTGATCAGGAGAGATTGTCCGACTATTTTCGTCTCTCTTTTCATCAGGGTCTTCGGCCTTGGATTCAACGCGTATTGGAGTTATAGTTATATGGATGGAACTACAATTGCCTTGATTGGCATTTTTTTTGCGTCCGCAGCAGCATCCTCTTTTGATGCATAGTTTTTTTTCAGTTGCACTTTATATATCTGGCCCTTTCGGATGATTTCAACGGGGGCATAGCGAAAAATTTTTTTAGCAAGAATTTGTGCATTCCTCTGGCTTTCAAAACTTCCAAACTGCAGAGTAGAGGTTGTTGGTCCGGCAACGACTTTCTCCTGTTTTAACTCTTCCGATGAAGGTTGCGGAGCATTCAATCGGCGTTTCAGGAGTGAAGGCTGATGCTCATTTGTGCGATGTCTCGACGAAGAGTTTGTTGAATCCCCTTTTGCAACTAATGATGGTGAAGCACTTGCTAGGTGTTTCGGTATAGGCACTGAGCTATCGAATGCCACAGTATAGGCGGCTATTCGTGAGGAGCTGAGTTTATCGAGCAGAGGATCCGGATACTCTCTCAACTGCTTTCGGTAGAGAGCAATTGCCTGTGGGCCATCTTCAGAAAGAAGCGCTTCCATCAATGTTTTTTCAGAGGGGATGGTGACTTTTTGACGAATATTTTCTAACAAATAAACCTTATCTTCAGCGATATCCTGCTCAATTTCCTGAGCATAGGAGCGTTCTTCAGAAGCATGCAGAACCCTTGGGCAGAAAAGCACAGCCGAAAGTGCAAGACTTAAAGTCACAGTTTTATTACGAATAAGGTGTGTTGCCTTCTCAGAAAACATGGGTTTTCGGTTTATTGTATTGCATCGTTTCCCTGTATTTTTGCATCTGTGAATATGCCAAATATTTCTCTATAAAATTAATCGCATTCTATGCCTCCTCTCTCTGTCAAATCATTTGCAAAAATAAATCTTGGCCTTCTTATCACCGGAAAACGTCAAGACGGGTATCACACACTCGAGACTATTTTTGCGCCAATCAACTGGTATGATGTTATCGAATTCTCTGAATCCGAAGATATTTCGATGAGCTGTTCCAATGTAATTTTGCCGGTTGATGACAACAATCTCTGCATCAGGGCTGCAAAGTCCCTGCAACAGTTTGCCGGTGTCAGCCGTGGTGTGACCATGAAGCTTCATAAACAGGTGCCTTTTGGTGCCGGGCTTGGAGGCGGAAGCAGTGATGCCGCAACGGTGCTCAGGGTTCTCAATGATCTCTGGCAGGTCAACGCCTCTTCATCAGATCTTCATGCCCTTGCTGTCGCTCTTGGAGCAGACGTTCCCTATTTTCTTGCAATAAAAGGACTCGCGTATGCCCGAGGTATAGGTGACGATTTGGATGATCTTGGTTTTACCCTTCCCTATTATGTGGTAACCGTTTTTCCCGAAGAGCATGTCTCAACGGTCTGGGCGTATAAAAATTTTTATCCCCGCTTTGATCGCAATATTCCAGATCTGAAACAATCTGCCTCAGATCTTTGCCTGATTGGGAAAAAAGAGCTTTTGCCGGTTTTTGAGAATGACTTTGAGCCTGCCGTTTTCGACCACTTTCCTGCTGTACGGCTTGTCAAATCTAACCTTCTTAAAGCGGGGTCTATTTTTGCCTCTCTTTCCGGCAGCGGTTCAGCAGTGTTCGGATTATTTGAGAGTGAGAGTGAGGCTGTGGAGGCTATGAAACAGTTGCCCGAAGCGTACCGCAAAAGTTTGACCCCGCAGGGGTTTTCAATGGAACAATAACGATGTATGGATGAAGTGGTTGAATAAGCATGATTACTCGCCGCCATATATATTAAACACTTTTCAGTATATATTATATATATTATCACTGTGTGGTTTGCTTATTTCAACGGCAAGTAAAAAAATTGAACATTGAAAAAATATCTTTCGCTTTCCTTGAGCGTTGTTGTAACGTTGATCATACTGACTCTCCCCGCATATGCAGAGAATTTCTATTTAAGCGGCGATATCGGATCGACATTTTCCAGCAATCTGAACATCAACGGCCGCAGTGGAAATACCGCTGCACAGCAAACTCTCAAAGCCGGTATTAACATAGAGGGTGCGTTTGGGATGCGATTTGACAACTTCAGGGTTGAAGGAGAGGTTGCTTATCAACCACAAAAGTTAGACTCAACAGTTTTCAATGGCAATGTGCATATAGCTTCTTTTCTTGCTAACGGCTATTATGATTTTTACAAGGAAGGCATTCAGCCCTATGTCACCGCAGGTATAGGTGTTGGTTGGCACACTAATGATTTATACCCGGGAGGGCAGTGGATCAGCGGACGTCTCGAAAAGTTGGCATATCAATTAGGTGCAGGCGTTGCCATTCCAGTCGGTAACAATATCTGGTTAGACGCACGGTATCGCTATTTTGCCTTAACATCAGTTACTGAAGATTCATTTTCTTATACGCCATCAAACAACTCTTTTCTGCTGGGCTTAAGGGTTGGGCTGTAAGTTTTCTGCCTTAGATACTTCTTGTTGCAGTCGAAGAGCAGCTTTCCATTGGTATGTATATTTAATTCATAGAGATGCTGCTTATTATACGATTTTCTACTTAAAAAACAGGTAACTACTTTCCCTTTATTTGTTTTTTCTTTACATTAATACGTGTGTTAACTGTAATACAGTTAGGTTTTTTTCAATGACCAATAAACCATATTGAAAAATGAAAAAACATCTTTCTTTTCTGGGAGCTGTTTTGACGGCTGGAGTACTGGCAGTTCCGGCTTATGCTGCTGATTCAAGCTATTATGTCAGTGGTGATGCTGGTGTATCTTTGTTCAGCAACATAACCCCAAAAGACCCAACACAAATTCAGCAAGGAACCCTTACAACCAGCGCAGGCATTGATGTGCTTGGTGCTGTGGGTATGAAATTTGATAGCTGGAGGGTTGAGGGTGAATTTGGTTATCAGCGGAATAATGCCAAGCAGATCTCAGATAATACGGGGTTAACTTTAAATGCTACAGGTAATATCTCAGTGACATCCCTTCTGGCAAATGGGTACTATGATTTCATTGCCGGTGGAGTTAACCCGTATCTCTCGGCTGGTATTGGATGGGCCAGTGTGGGTATCAATAATTTTGGTAAAGTAGGTCAAAATAATAGCAATAATAATAGCTTACTATCAGAATCTCATTCAGCACTTGGTTATCAGTTTGGAGCCGGTGTTGCCATTCCCCTGAGCAAAAGCATTGATCTTGATGCACGTTACCGCTATTTTGGAACCGGCAATATCAGTATGAATAATCAAGGTGGTGATTATAAAGTAACGGGTAGCGATTTTCTTGTAGGTTTGAGGATCGGGTTTTAGTCGTTACGATTTTTAAAAAGGAGGCTCAGTGTCTCCTTTTTTTGCGCCCAGTTAGTGTTCAGTAATTATAACTGCCGTCCTTGTGTAATGATGTCGTTCAGTTCTGCACCGATAAGGCGGAGATCTTCATCAAGAAAATGAGAGGAGTGCAGCCGGGCGCGTTTGACCTCGGCAAAATCAAGGAGTGCATCCATGGTTTGCGGTTTAAACAGGGGAGCAGCGCAAAGAAGGATGCCATCAGGCCCGGTAAGCGATGAGTTGCCCCAGTAGGTGAAACTGTCTTCATTGCCCACACGGTTCACGCATGCGACATAACTGCTGAATAAAAATGCATAGGTGGTGGCAATTGTCTGCCACTGGGTTACAATGGCTGGATTTCCCTTTCCTGGCGACATGCGCAGAGGGCTGGACATGAGCACAAAGAGCAGTTTTGCACCCTGGTGTGCGAGTATGAAGGGAAGTGATACATGCCAGAAATCCTCACAGATTGCCACACCGATTCGACCAAGCTTTTTTGAATCTATTACCTTGATCTTCTGGCCAGCGGAAAAATAGCGCAGCTCTTCAAACATGCCGTAGGTTGGCAGGTAGATTTTGCGGTGGACACTTCGACCAATCCCCTCTTCAAACATGAAGGCTGCGTTATAGACACCGTAGTCGTCGCTAAGCTCTATACCTCCGCAGATAATGCAGATTTTCCGGCTGAGATCACGAAGTGGAGCAAGTCGGGCATCTTCAATATGCATGGCGATATCCTGTGCAGCATCCTGGACATTGTATCCCGTAAGAGAGAGTTCAGGGAATGCAATAGCATCAGCACCATCCCTGATAGCCTGCTCGGTAAGTGCGCAGTGATGAGCAAGGTTTTCATCAAAATTGGCAAGTGTGCAATCGATCTGGGCTATTCGCAGTTTTGCTGTCAGCATCCTTTTTCGGAGTTTAATGGTACGGGTAAAAAAGATAGAAAGTAAACGAGAACAAGGCAAGTATCCACATGCCGGCACGCACCTCACGCGCTTTTCCAGTGAAGATTTTCAAAATAACATAGGCAATAAATCCTGCAGTGATACCAACGCCGATATTGAAGGTGAATATCATGAGCACAATCGTCAGGAATGCAGGCAGAAGTTCGCTGTAGTCGTTGAAATTAAATTTTGTGACCGATTGCATCATGAACATGCCAACCACAACCAGTGCCGGGCCGCAGGCGTATGGTGGTACAATAGTCAGAATCGGAGAAAAAAACAGAGCAAGGGCAAAAAGGGCGGCAACCACAAGCGCTGTAAATCCTGTTTTTCCGCCTTGTTCAATACCAGCAGCGGACTCAATATAGACACCTGCTGTTGTGGTACCGAACATTGATGCCGCAATGGTTGAAAGCGCATCGACCAGCATTGGCTTTTCAATTTCAGGCAGGTTGTCCTCTTCATCAAGCAGATTGGCCCGTGACGACAATCCAAAAAGGGTACCCATGGTATCTACAAAATCCATAACCAGTACGCTGGTAATGACTCCAGCAAATCCCCAGGTCATGGCACCCTGAACATTGATTTTCATAAAGATCGGTTCAATCGATGGAGGCATACTGAACATCGTTGAAGGAATCGGAATAAGTCCGGTCAGAAGAAAAGCCGCAGTGGTGACGGCCATACCGGCCAGGATAGCACCTGTCACTCGCTGGATAAGAAGAACAGCGGTTATGAGAAGTCCACCGAGGCTGAGGAGTACCGGAAGTTTTGCAATATTGGCCAGCTGGACAGGTGCGCCTGGAACACCGAGAGTGATAAGCCCCATGTCGTTCAGCCCTAAAAAAGCGAGAAAAAGCCCGATGCCTACTGAAAAGCTGTGTTTAAGCGTTCCAGGAATGGCTTTTGCCAGCCATTGACGCAGGCCACCGAGAGTGATCAAGGTGAACAGAACGCCACTGATAAAGATGGCCGCCATCGCTGTCTGCCATGAGTAGCCGAGCGTGTGAACAACCGTATAAGCAATAAATGCATTTTCGCCCATATATGGGGCCACGGCAAAAGGGCGCTTGGCATAAACCCCCATCAGCAGTGTTCCAAAGATTGAGGTAAGAATGGTTGCCGTCATCGAGGCATCTTTGGGAATACCCGCAGCCGCAAGAATGGCCGGATTGACAATGATGATGTATGACAGTGTGAAAAACGTTGTTATACCGGCCAGGGTTTCCTGCCGAAAAGTGGTGCCGTGCTTCTCAAAGTCAAAGTAGGATTGCATGATGTTGGTCATGGAATGGTAATCGTCCTCAAAAGAACAAGATAAACATAAAGCGTGAAAACGGAGAAGCGTATTATGGTCAAACCAAATGTGAACCTGACTTGGTATCCTGAATTCTGAAAAAAAGATTCTGGTAAAACTCTCATCTTCTTCTTGCCGTGCTTTGTTGGTAATCGTATATTTTGTTTTTGAAAAAGGGGTTAATGCTATATCAGAGAGGTTTATTAATGAACATGAACAGAGGAATTACTTTTGTCGCAACTGGAACATATTGAAGCAATAGAAAAACGGCTCTGGAACGCGGCGGATACTTTACGGGCTAACTCAAACTATGCAAGTAACGAATACTTTCTGCCTGTCATGGGCCTTATCTTTCTGCGCCATGCCTATAGCCGATTTCTGGCTGTCAGAGAAACTATCGAAGCGGATCTTCCCACTCGCGGAGGAAAGATCCGCCCTCTCTCCAAAGAGGATTTTTCAGGAAAAAGCGCAATCTACCTGAAACCGGAAGCACAGTTTGATTATCTGGCCTTCTTAAAAGATGGCGATAGCCGGGCCAGGGCTATTATTGCAGCGATGGATTCCATTGAGCCCGACTACGCCAATCTGCGTGGCGTGCTGCCCAAGGGAGAATATTATGAACTGGATAACACCGTGCTGGGCCAGTTGCTCTGATCCCTTAACTGGGACGAGCTGAAAATGGTTTCCGGCATGTCTATCGCGTTTATCCAACAGTTCCTTCGCCGTTTTACAGTGGTATTGTTGCTGCTTGAATATTAACAAGAAAAGTGACGGGTGCACATTATACAATGCTCACCTGAATAAGGTGCAAAATTATTTCTTCTCCTGCAGGTCTCACTTTGTTTTATCGCTATTCAACAACGTTATATAGTGATTGTACTCTGATGGGCACGATTTCATAGCATCCTGAGGTATAAGGAAAGATGTTCCTTTTTCAACCTTTGAATTAAGGAGGAAGTTATGCAATCAGAAACTGAAAGACTTCAAGCATTCCGACAGTTAAGAACTGATATCCGTGGGTCAGAAAGTCACTTGATTGTTGGTATCGATATTGCTAAAGAGAAGCACTATGCCTTCTGCGGTACTGCGACTGGTAAGACATTATGTAAACAGATGATATTTCCGAACAGCAAAGAAGGGTTTGAGCTACTGACAGCAAGGGTGGAAGCGGTCCCCAAGTTGCCGGTAATGGGGATGCAGGTTTATATCGGCTTGATGTGCGTCGCGAATGTTTTGACTATCTGAATAAACACCTTTCTCTCTCGACTTTGCAGAAGAGTGAGTCGGATGGCGAGATAATCATGGCTCTCTGGAATGAGTTGTATTCGGAGCTGGAGGATTTTGATGAGTGCGGTGGCGGTTACTATCACAGAGAGAATGATCTTATAGAGCAGCTTGAGGAGCGTATAAAAAAACTGCAGAACTCTTCGGCGGAAGAAAAGGTTCGTCGTGGACTTCTTGAAGAGGTGATGCCATTTATTATCAGCAGCAATGCCGGCTTTGATGATCAGCTTTATGAACTTGCTGAAGCCACTTGCAGTAGTGATGAGGACTGGCGCAATCTAGCGTAGATGCTGGAAGGTATACATCAGAACTGGCCGACCAGACAGGCGCGTGAAATATACCAAAAACTTGGTGACCGGGCGAAATATCTGGAACTGCGGCACACGCAAATGAAATACGGTGACGACTACCATGATCTGGCCACTTTCTATTGGGATGAAGGAAACCGCGAGCAGGCTCTCGCTATTGCTGAAGAGGGTATGAAGAAAGGAGAGGGCCGGATGGATGGACTGCGATCATTTCTCTCTGACCGTGCCATTGAGGATGGTAACAGGGAGAAATATCTTGCACTCCAGTTTGAGCAAGCAACCCAATATCTTTCTTTGGATACATACAACTCGTTTAAAAATATATGCTCAGTCGAAGAGTGGAGTGCCTTTGAACCAAAAATAGTCGAGCTGCTGGATAAACCATCCTCCAGGGTATATCTCAAGATACGGATGCATCGAGAGGAATATGAAGAGGTGTTGGCCATACTTCTCAAGCGCATCTATCCTGTCAATGGCGGTGAATCAGGTGATGAACTGACGGTAGCTAAAGAACTTGAACAGCGTTTTCCCGAACAGATTCTGACCTACTACCTCTCCGGCCTACGTAATCTGAACAGCAATGCATCTCGCAATGAGTACGCCAATAGGACTGAAGTTGTGGTCAAAGTTCGCCGTATGCTGGTGGATGTCATTAAGGATGAATCCAGATGGAAATTTTTTGCGGGTAAGATTAAGGGTGACAATATCCGCCGACCGGCATTTCAGGAAGAGTTCGGCAAGGTAATAGCGGGATGGGGGGAGCTATAACCTTGTTGAGAAAAAAATAGCTTGCTTTGTCGGGTGGCAGGCTATATGTTGCCGTGAATGCTTCATTGTTCTGTTTATTCTTGTAATTATCCGTACATTTATTGTAATTTAATTTCAGGCAAAAACACAAGAGGTTTGGATTTTTGTGGAGCATTACAATGGAGGTAATTGATCTTAAGAAGGAGTTGAAACCGCTTTATCAACCTTCAGCAAAAGAGGTTGTTGTGGTGGATGTGCCGCCTATGAATTTTCTTATGGTGGATGGGGAGGGCGATCCAAATAGTTCGCAGGCATTCTCCGATGCAATTGGGGTATTGTTTACTGTTTCCTACACCGTGAAGTTCATGATCAAAAGGGGGCCTATGGCAATTGACTATGGAGTCATGCCTTTGGAGGGGCTATGGTGGGCTGACGATATGACGAAGTTCTCGCCTGAAGACAAGTCCAACTGGAAATGGACAGTTATGATTATGCAGCCATCTTTTGTTACTCTGGAAATTATTGAGGTTGCTATTGCTGAGGTGAAAGCAAAGAAAAACCCATCGGCTCTTTCCATGGTGCGGTTTGAATCTCTTTCGGAAGGGAAGTGCGCACAGACTATGCACATTGGCCCGTTTTCTGAAGAGGGACCAACTATCGCACATGTTCATCAGTTCATTGATACCATGGGCCATCGGAGAGGAAAGCATCATGAAATTTATTTGAGTGATATTCGAAAAGCTGCTCCATCGAAATGGAAAACCATTGTTCGTCAGCCCATGCATTGATGGGAAATGCTTCTGCGAACGGCTTTTAATAACGTGCGGTGCAGTGATACCCTAATATATTTAGGACTCCTTCAACCCTTTTCTATGTAGCGCATTATGACTCCATACATCATTACCTCCCAACACCTCACTGCCATTGCAGGTAAAGCGACACCCCTGATGCCGGGCCTTGCTGAATGGATAAACAAGAGTTGTCCGCTCTACGACATTGACACTGCTCATGAGTACTGTCATTTTCTTGCTCAGGCCTGTCATGAAACTGATCACTTCAAAACGTTGCGCGAGTACGCTTCAGGCAAAGAATATGAAGGAAGAATTGACTTGGGAAACACAAAGCCTGGCGATGGAGTCAAGTTTAAAGGTCGCGGAATTTTTCAGACTACAGGACGAGCAAACTACCTGCAATTGGGTATAAAAAAAGGGCGCAGGGATCTCTTTATCAATTCGCCGGAACTTCTTGAGCAACCGGAATATGCGGTATGGAGTGCATGCGAGTACTGGAAAACCCGTGGTTTGAATGATGTGGCTAATCATGCCGATGGCGATACCATGAAGAAAAAATACAGAGGAAACATCATCAATGTCTCACCGGTGGAGTTCATCAGCATCACAATCAATGGTGGTTATAACGGCATGGATGAACGCAAGAAGTACTACTCCATTGTCAAGAGTGTCTTGATTTAGGATATTTGATCTGGATTTATTTTGAGCCAACGAAATTTTCCTTATATTGGATAAATTTAGTCTTACATTTCCTTTTTTTTCAATCTGATTTTATTTTAAGGAGAATACCATGAGTGTTTTAGTTGGCCGCAAAGCGCCGGATTTTGATGTAGCTGCTGTTGTTAATGGGTCGCAGTTTGTTGACTCAGTAAAGCTTTCAGATTTCAAGGGAAAGTATGTTGTGCTCTTTTTTTATCCTCTTGACTTTACCTTTGTCTGTCCTACAGAACTGCACGCTTTTCAGGACAAGCTTGCGGAGTTCAGCAAAAGGGATGTGGAGCTGCTTGGTTGTTCGGTGGATTCCAAGTTTTCTCATTTTGCCTGGCTTACCACTCCGAGAAACCGTGGCGGAATTGAAGGTGTAACCTATACACTTCTTTCTGATATTAATAAGACGGTTTCAGCGGACTATGATGTTCTGCTCGAGGGTGCGGGAATTGCATTGAGGGGTTTGTTTCTTATTGATAAAGAGGGAGTTGTTCGCCACCAGGTTGTCAATGATCTTCCGCTGGGTCGCAATGTGGACGAGGTACTTCGGCTTGTTGATGCCCTTCAGTTTACGGAGCAATACGGTGAGGTGTGCCCTGCAAACTGGAACAAGGGTGACAAGACCATGAAACCAACTGATGAAGGACTGAAGGAGTTCTTCAAGGAAAACTGATCTTTGTTTTTTCGGATAGTTGTTTTCTCCGTATCTCCCCTCTCTTTCATGCAGAGAGGGGGATATGGCGGATCAACTTCTTAATATGCTTTGGCAAAAACAACTTTCCGCAGGGCTGGTTTACCTGAATAGATACAGGTTCCAGGTTCGTCAATCCTGTATTGGGCGATATAGTCGGCTTCTTCTGGCTGAACCCGTATTGTGGCTTTGGTTTCTTCTTTTATTTTTGCTTCCGTTTCCCCAGTGCCATCCCAGTGGGCTATGACAAATCCCTTTTCAACAGCCGCCTTGAACTCCTCATAACTCTTGACTTCAAAGGTGTTATCATTACGGAACTGCAGTGCCTTGTCGAACATGTTCTGCTGAATGGCGTTCAGGATTTCCTGGATAGTTACGGGCAGGGTTTCATCAAGCGTCACTTCGGTTTTCTCAAGTGTATCGCGACGTGCAGCAATGCAGATGTTGTTTTCGATATCCCTTGGCCCCAGTTCGATACGAACAGGAATGCCCTGCAGCTCATATTCGGCAAACTTCCATCCGGGTGAGTTCTGTTCGCTGCTGTCAACAAATGCCGGAATGCCACTTTCTTTCAATGAGTCGGCAATCGCATTGGCTTTTGCAATGACAGCCTTTTTGTCTCCTCGGAGAATCGGGATAATGACTACCTGACGAGAGGCAAGCTTGGGAGGGAGTACCAGACCGCGATCATCCGAATGGGCCATGATCAAAGCGCCGATCAGCCTTGTTGAAACACCCCAGCTTGTTGCCCACACATAGTCAAGTTTTCCCTCTTTGGTCTGGAACTGGCAGTCAAATGCTTTGGCAAAGTTCTGTCCGAGATTATGGGAAGTTCCAGACTGGAGTGCTTTGGTATCCTGCATCATCGCTTCAATGCAGTAGGTTTCCACAGCCCCGGCAAATTTTTCGCTCTCTGTTTTCCTGCCCATAATAACAGGCATAGCCATATACTCTTCGGCAAATATTTTGTAGACGTTAATCATGCGCAACACCTCTTCCTGTGACTCTTCAGGTGTTTCATGAGCGGTATGGCCTTCCTGCCAGAGAAACTCGGTAGTTCTTAAGAAAAGGCGGGTTCGCATCTCCCATCTCACAACATTTGCCCACTGGTTGATAAGAATCGGCAGGTCGCGGTATGACTGGATCCACTTTTTATAGGATGACCAGATGATGGTTTCTGAAGTTGGGCGGACATAGAGTTTTTCAGCAAGTTCTTCCCCACCGCCGTGCGTGACAACAGCACATTCAGGGGCAAACCCCTCAATATGTTCAGCCTCTTTTGCAATAAAGCTTTCGGGAATAAAGAGCGGGAAGTAGGCGTTGACGTGGCCTGTTTCCTTGAACATCCGGTCAAGTGCTGCCTGCATTTTTTCCCATATGGCATAACCATTTGGGCGTATAACCATGCAGCCACGTACATCAGCATAATCGGCCAGTTTTGCAGAACGTACAAGGTCAATGTACCATTGGGAGTAGTCCTCTTCCCGTGAAGTTATTTTATCTGCCACGTTTTCTGTAAGTAATTGTTATAAAATAAGATAAGGTGAGCTCTTTTATTAAAGGTGATAGCACTTAACCCTCAACATACAAAAAAGCCAGGATTTAACTCTGGCATCTGCTGGTCATTCTTTCCGTTTGCGGTAAATGTTATCATTGATGACAACCATGCTTCTGCTGCTATAGCATAGTTAAAATATGTACAAAAGTATGTGTTTATTAAAAAAAGTACATTATATATACGGAATATTGGAAATAATTTTGTTGATTATATATGTGTTTATGTTTATTGGTTCGCCGTATTTTGCTTGGGGTCGTTCATTTGAGCGTTTACAGTTCAGGCTTCAAAAGGGAATCAGATCAATCTGATTGCATCTCTCCAGATGTTAACCATATCAGAGGAAAATCAATGGTTACTGCAAAAAAAACACCGCTGGATATAATGGATCATATATACAGTGTTGCCTATTGGCTGACTGGCTCTGAAAGTGAAGCCACTGAACTTGTTAATAGAACCTATTTAAATGTTGGCATTGAGAGTTCGGAAACAGAGGTATTTAAAACATTTAGAGCCTGTTATTTAGGGACTCAGTCATTATAAAAATACCGTTTTAGGTCTGATGCTTATATCCCACCACTGTAGGTCTTTTGATCGCATCAGTCTTTTTTCAAGATTCTTTTTTTCTTTACCGCAGAGCCTTATACCCTTTTGGTATACCGTATCGATGAGCATTG
>JABDHK010000057.1 GCA_012972835.1 Chlorobiaceae bacterium
AAAGGCGTCACCATCATCATCCCGCACTTGCTCCGCTATGCTGGCTCGGCC
Organism: Chlorobiaceae bacterium; assembly: GCA_012972835.1. GTDB lineage: Bacteria > Bacteroidota > Chlorobiia > Chlorobiales > Chlorobiaceae > Chlorobium. Next base: position 52 of record JABDHK010000057.1, read on the forward strand.
TTTGTTCTTGACCCTAAAGGCGAAAACGCCCGTGCAACGGGGCGACATCGCGCAACGCTCAATAACAAGGTGCATTATCTCGACCCGTTCGGCATTTCCGGCAAGCCGCAAGCGCGATTTAATCCCCTTTCCCGCTTTACCCTTGAAAATATGGAAGCGGAAAGCAAGGCGCTTGCCGCGGCAATGGTCATGGGACAACAAAGCGGGGTACGCGATTACTGGACATCAAGCGCTCAACAATTGCTGGCGGCAATTATTCTCCATGTCTTCACCTCGCCTGATATTCTGCCGGAAGAAAAAGACCTTCCTACGGTGCGCCGGATACTCCTGAGAGAGGTTGCTGAAGTGTTGGATATTATGCTGACAAGTACCGCAGGCGACGGGCTTCTTTCTTCCCTTGCGGCCTCCTTCATTGATACGCCACAAAAAGAATTTGGTTCCATTCTTTCGACGGCGCAACGGGAAACGGAAATTCTCGACAACCCCTTTATTGCGGCCTGTCTCGCGGCCTCCGGTAAAGGCAAGGAAGTAGATTTTGCCGACTGGAAAAAGAAAACCATGACGGTTTACCTCTGCCTGTCGGCTCCCAAGTTTCCGGTCTTCAATCGTTGGTTGCGTCTGGTTCTGACCGCCGCCCTTGATGAAATGACCGATACCCTTCACCCCCCTGCCCTGCCTGTCTGCTTCATGCTTGATGAGCTGGCCACCCTTGGGCACCTCTCGATTGTAGAAAATGCGGTTGGTCTGTCGGCTGGTTACGGGGTGCAATTGTTCACGGTTTTTCAGGATGTGGCGCAAATGAAAGACCTTTACCGTGGTCGCTGGGCTTCCTTTATTGGCAATGCTGGGGTGCGTGCCTTGTTCAATCTTGATGATTACGATACCGCAAAATACTGGTCGGATTTTATCGGCGGTCATATTGTCCAGTCTACCAATCAGCAGCAAGACGTTTACGGTTTCGCCAAAAGCCAGAGCGTGGGCGAAACCATGCGGCCTTTGATTTCTCCATCTGACATTATGCTCAATTATTCCAAAGGCAAAATGCTGGTGCTGCCGCAAGGTTCCCGCCCGATTGAAACGGATCGGATTGCGTATTTTGCCGACAAGGAGTTGCAAGGCTTATGGGATGATCCGCGCGTGGTCTCTGGATCGAAAAAATCTTGACCTTATTCACTTGATATCAAGCACTGCTAAATTTAATAGCAAGAACCACTTGGAATGCTTTTTTCACTTCCTTATCTTGTTTTTCTTACAAAAAAACAACGCAATAAACAAGCACTATTCTAAGAAATGATATTTAAATGAAAAAATTCTAATGTCTGATAAACATAAGTTTGATTCTTTTAAAAATAATTTACTTGAAAAATTCAATAATTACGGCGCGATCATTATTGCATTAGCAATAACATGCGCAGGCCTTGTGGCTACATATTTAAAAGTTCAGAGTTCATATCCAAATGAACTTGGACTGTTCTTTGCTTTTCTCGGAATAGTAATAGCTATCGAAGGAAGTATACTAAAATCAACATGGACTATTGGAAAACAAGCAAGAGAAATCACAGAACTTTTCAATAAAACAAGCTACAACATTGATAGGTTAAATAGATTTACTGTTTTTAAAAATTCAATGGAAGGATTTGAATACTGCATTAGAACAATCCCATTTGCAACCAAGGTATTAAATACTGTTCTATGTTACGGAGATTCTATTTCAGATTTTAGTTCAGATGCAGGGAAAAAAACTTATGCCGATTGGATAGAAGCAAAAAAAAATTATTTAAATAAAGACACGTATTCTTTAAAAGAGTTGGTATCCTCTCATCTTAATCCTGTTGATCCAGAACGCCAATTTGTTTCTATTTATAGAGATAACAACAAGTATTCCCATAAGTTTATTGATGACGCAACGTATCCAATGATGCAATTAACAATATTTGAGTTTAATAAAAAAGAAAATAAAAGAGATAAAGAAGTGATCTTTGGTTGGGAGTTTCCAAATATGCCTAATGGTTATTGTTTCAAGACAGACAACCAAGATGTCGTTGGGTTTTTTGAAGAATATTTTCAGCACTACTACGCTGAAAAATCGCAGAAATACCCATCAATAGTAACAATAAATACTCCTCTAGACAAATGTTATAACACAATGAAAAGCGGTGTCTGGCTCTACATTCTCAAACATGATGATTTAAATAATGTCTATGGAACAATCCAGATTACTGATACGGGAGATAAAACAAATATAAATAACAAATATAAAGCCAATGCTTCTGTCTGGTATATGGGTGGACTGAAGCGAGGTAAATGGCATTCTATTAATTTTGAATATGACCCACTAACACAATATGTACACATACAGTACGATATTCAATTAGAAAACCCATCCAAAGCAGAGAAAGATAAGGAAATTAAAGAATATACAGGATATCTTCATTTTAGAATATCTAACAATATAAATGAAGCTTTAAATGGCGAATTTAGTGATCTTGCTGGCGGTGTTAAAGCTGGAGGAATAGAAATAAGGCCGTATCTCGATAAGCAAGATAATATATTAAATCATATAAATGAAAGTGATTTACCGAAAGCGTTTGAGCGTCTATTTGATATAGATATAACACAAGGAAAATCCTAAAATATCATTATCTGGAGTTATTTTAAAATGAAGCTATTGGGTTTTTGTATAACCACTTTTTGTACATGACGAACTGCTGCTTCTTTATGTTTTATCAAAGGATTTTGCGCCTCATTTATTGCTTTTCCACATTCTTTTATTGCGCCCAATAAACCAATAGCAGCTACAGCAATTAAAATGCGTTGTTTGATCTTGTAAACATGATACTCATCCATATTAATCCTCCATTAAAAAGCTACTGTGTTATTTATACTCCTTGATTGAAACAAATTCCATCCTTTTATATGGTTAAAATACTTTCATCGTTCTCCTACATGACCCGTGGACTTAATGCCTGACGAAGAACTCGAACAATTCAAAACCGACATTAACCTGACCGAATTCGCGGCAAGTCGAGGCTACGGCCTCGACAACCGCGAAAGCTCGCGCAATTCGGCGGTGATGCGGCACCCTGACGGCGATAAGATCATTGTTGCCAAGAATGAGGCAAACGCCAACTGGATATTTTTCAGCGTCCGTAATGATCGGGACAACGGCACAATCATAGACTTTGTGCAGCAACGGGGCGGCGGAAGTCTGGGGCGTGTCCGGCAAAAGCTGCGGGACTGGATCGGGTCGCCCCGCCCTGCCCTGCCGATTGCATCTTAT
>JABDHK010000058.1 GCA_012972835.1 Chlorobiaceae bacterium
CAAGGTATGGGAGGCTCCTCAAACGGTTATCTTAAACCCCGATTAGGATTAGTAATTTTTTTTAAAAACAGCGACATTTTTGTTGACATTTACCGATTGCATTGTACAAGAAAATAAAGACCTACTCGTTTATCAAGCTTGTCGAAACAGGTTATCCCTGAATGAAAAAGTTGAGATTGCATTGAAACTCGGTCAATAGTTGCTTGAGGTCGTAGTTGACCACTGGATAGCCCTTTTGGTTTTGTTTGCCCAACATCGCTTGCATTTTTTTCAAAGTTTATCCATCCTTTGAATACATCGAGTGGAATAAATTTTGTTTGCTTGACTTCTTTTCCGTACTGTTCTTGTTGATTTTTTTTGTCTTGTGTATTGCTTTTTGAAAAGGCCATTGGTACAGATAACGGCTTTGGTAGCCAATACATCCGACCATTATCGGTCATTGGAAAAACAGATGAAATCCGAAATAGCGGTTCTTTATTGAGAAAACTCTTCAAAAACTCATGAAAAGAAATGCCTCCAGCATTGCCTAAGATTGCCCAGTGATTTGCAATGGCTGCCCAGAGAGTATCCGAGTGAATAAAATCTTGTGTTGCCTCAATATCAATACCTGCATTTGCTGCCCCGACACGCAAAGCGTTTTTGAAGTAAAGACGGACGATATAAGTTTGCATATCATTAGTTCTTCGGGCTTTCTTCTGAATTTTTCTCGTGATTTTCAGATAAATCTTTTGAATAAATAATCTTATCAATTTTTATACACCACTCTACAAATGATTTTTTCATTTTGTCACAATCTATGTTTGTTGAAGGTTGAGAATCATTATTAGATAGTGTTTCTTGTGTTGCCAATGTTATAAGGTCTTTGTAATGAATAGCTGTTAATTCTTTTATGCAGATTTCCACTTGTCCATACCCGCGCGAGGTGTTGCCACCAAGACCATCGTATGTCTCTATTTGCTCCAATGCCCAAAGGATGTTTTTTAAATCCTGTTTAAGCTTGTCATCCGATTTTGTATAAACGTCGGTTGAAGTCGCATCAAATTTCCCATTTTCATAAGTTTGAACTTTATAGATAATCTCGAAGTCAAACTTTGCACCAGCAGGTACTCGCTCAATTGTGCGTGGCAATGGATGTGCAGTGATTCTATCAACCGCGATTTCCATTTTTGCCTCAGTAATTGGCAAGCCACCTTTACCTCCCTGCATATAATGATCGAGCGTGGTTTTTGTATATAGAGCATCTCGTACAATCAGTACAGATGGAACACTACGTTTTGAGATAGAGTTACCAAAAACGCGACAAACCTGTGACCCAAGTGCATCTTTCTCTTCCTTATAAAGTTCCATCCAAATATCTTTGGTCATCGGATATAATTTCTTTGCAGTTTTTTTCTCAAGAAGAGATCGCATTCTTCCACGCAAAGAGCTTCCTGGAATGTAGGGCACATTTGTCACTGGATTTTTTATAACAGGATTATCAATCCCGCCTTTATCGATTGAATCTGCTGTACCACCGATATGCAAACCGGTTAAGGCTTCAATTTCGCCTTTGATTTTGACGTAGCCGAGCAGTTTAATCTGCATGTCTATTGTTTCTGCCATATTGCTATTTCCTTTCGTTAGTCTTTCTTTTTAGGATCAATTGTTGAATGATAATCAAGTATCGCTTCAAAGAATTCTACAAAAAGACGCAGTTCTTTCACAGTTTGAATTTTAGGTATAGTTATACCAAAAATCTTATAAAGATCTTGTAAACTTTCTTTTTCAGAACTTCCTGCCAGTTTTGGAAGAAGAAATTTTAATTTGTATGAGTCTGTAATCGTATCGGTTTTTGTGTCTTTATTCGCTATGTCAATAGATTTCACATAGGTATAAAATCTTCGAAGTTGAGTTGGGGTTACTTTTATTGTTTCTGATATAATTGCAGCAAAAACAGGCAGTTGTTCCTTTAATTCATCAAGTGTTGTTTTATGCGATAAAATTTCGCATACCTTAGCAACCCGTTCTGCCCTCTTTTTTATTATTTCTTCTGGACTATCACTTTCATAAACAAAAACGTGAGTTAGATTATGAATTTCATCAGAGAAGATAGCTATATAATCACTTGCAAATATTTCTAACATTATTTTGTTCTCCTTAAGTATGAAAGCCAGTTAAGTGCTATGTGTAAATGTGAAATCCAATTTTCCTTGCTTTTATCATTTGTATAAAGGAAGCTGAGCAGTTTTTTAAAAATTTTGGCATGTTCTTCACCAAGATCTTCTTCAACCCGTTTCATCACTCTTGCCATTGTCGGCAAATAGAACTTGTAACTTTCCTGATATTTTTCAATGACTGCAAACCACTTTTCAATGGTCTGATAACTAAATTTTTCAATTTCAAAAGTCGTTCTTCCATCTTGTTGATTTAGGTTTCCACATGCTTGATAAGCTTTCATCAAGGGCAGTAGGAATTCGTGACTCAAATTCCATGTCATGGAAAGCATATAATAATCAGCGTTTTGCATTTTTTCTTTGCGTTGGTACTTTGCATTATCATAAAAAAGTGCAATTCTGTTCTTTGTTGCATCATTATAAATTGTATCACGATCATGTTTCGCAACGTTTTCCGCCTCACCTGATATTCTTGCCATTTGATAAAGCGGAAACTTTGGTTGGTGCAATGTAAGGCCACCAGAAATCCCGCATCCACCCATAACTGTTTGTTTTGCTATATCAAATATTCCCCCTGTAAAATGAGCAAAGCAGCTTTGAATATCAAAGGCCAATTCTGAAGTTTCATCCCATGCGCCTACAATAAAGAGGTCATCTCCACCCGCATATATTACAGAAACGTTTCTGCCTGGCATGCCATACGCATTTTCAATTTTATAATCTTTTCTTACTATATCGGTAACCTCAATTCCTGATGTTGATTGTGCTTTGCAGATTTCGTGGAGATAGACCTTGAAAAAGAGGTTGAGCATTCTGGATTTTACTGAAAGCTCGATAGGGTTGTCGATCACACTGAAAACATCACCCATGCCATCAACATCCATACGCAAGGCGCCTATCATGTCAGCTCCACAAGAGCTTGACGCCAGACCCTGAAACGTCGCAGTATCTTCAGGTTGCGGATTACGCTGTTCCCCTTTTTTTAGCTCTTCATTCAGGCTTTCCATTTCTTTTTGCCTTGCATAACTGGAAAGTTCTTCATGCTTTCGCACATAATTCGAATATTGAAAAACGCGTCCGCCATCCCAAGAGTTTATCCGCCAATAAAATTCCGTAGCTGTATCATGCTCTTTATTAACTTTATAGAACGCATTACCATTCGTTCCCGGTAGAATAAGTGTTCCGTAATTCTTTTTTTCGGCCCTGTTAACTGGAACAGCATATCGGTTCACGACGTTGGCATTGATCAACCGGTCACCAAGATTGAACTGGTGGAAACAGCTTTCGGATACCCATGTCCAATTGTTGTCTTCCGGATCTTTGACAGAGTCATCGTCCATGCGCGTACCTGTGTGAAGATCGAACATTTTCTTTGCATCAAGATCATCACGCCGAGTGATTTGGCACTCCGTTCTCACAGTCACCTGTTCGGGCATACTCAGCTCAGAAAGCTTTGTTAATTGATCTATAAACTTTGTTCGCTTCAGCCTGTCAAGGTTATCGGCCTGTTGTTGCCTTAGCTTCTGAAAATCCTCTTTTAGTTGCTGTGCTGAAAGCGGTAACACGTCGATGGCAATAAAAAATCGGGCTGAAAATTCCTCAAGCGCCCAATCGTTTAACTTTATGCGATACTTATTGATCGTGCAAATGGTTTTGGAATTATTTGGCAACAGCAAACCAAACCCTCCGCCTCCAGAATAAATAATAGCGTGCCGCCCGGCACCGACGACTGTGATGATTTCATGGATGATATGCTCAGTAAGCAGCTCAAGCATGAATGAGCGTGCTCGAAGTGTCTTGAGTGCACCTTTGGATGTGATAGTGTAAACCGTATCCTGAATACCGGAAAAATCACAGCCTACAAGAAGAAATTTTTCGTCCCCCTCACCTGTTTTCAGACAATCATCAATTGCAGCGGCAGTTTTGAAAAGATCGTATACAGGGATTTGGGAGTGATCAACAGAATCAGAAGGAGGAATAGAGGCAACGGAAACAAAAGTCCCAAACTTTTCAAGCACTGTCAATGCATTGCTATCTATTACGTCAGGAAGCTCGAAAAGAATATCACCATCAAAAGCACTGTGACAGGGGTAGTTAATTTTTTCAGGATCAAGTGCGGATGGCTTATAATATTTGTCCGTTTGATCGTCAAGAGCGGAAAAAACCGAATGAAGTGCGGCAAGCTTCAGGGGGGCGGAGATATCTAAATCAAGTATTGAAAAAGCTTCCCTATATGGCGCCAGCTCATTAGCATCAAGCCTGCCTTTTTTCAAAAGTTTCAACCCGAGCTGAATAACTGACGGCGTACTTGACATAACGATGGCGTTAGGATGTACTTCAGTAAAGCAAGGCGACTACAGTACAAGAGCGTTTATGGTATGCCTGCAACGCGACAAGGCTTTATGGCGTGAACTCAGTCTGGGGGTGGGGCGTGCGTTATATCAGAGTATTGTCAATAAATCTATGCTTGATCATACAATATATGTACTGATTTTTTCCTGATACTCAAAGAGCAAAATGAAAATAGTCAGTAATAACATCATAATTTCTGCTAATACCTTTTTTGATAGACTGATTCAATACATCCGCGTTGACAACATCAACTTTCCGCCTGATCCATATATCTGACATCATAGGCATGCACCT
>JABDHK010000059.1 GCA_012972835.1 Chlorobiaceae bacterium
CAATGCTCATCGATACGGTATACCAAAAGGGTATAAGGCTCTGCGGTAAAGAAAAAAAGAATCTTGAAAAAAGACTGATGCGATCAAAAGACCTACAGTGGTGGGATATAAGCATCAGACCTAAAACGGTATTTTTATAATGACTGAGTCCCTTAGTTGATAGACATAAGTCATAACCCACTCCCAGATGCATTATTAAACAAAAACAAGGCTCAGCACAACAGATGCATTACAAACCATTACATATTATTACAAGTATATTATAATAACTCGTAATATCTTATAATAATTTATAAAAAATGTCTGTGCGATGATTGAGAAATGGCAAGCTGTGGAGTCAACTGACAATCCTGAAAAGCTTTATACAGAAGCTGGTCGGTTGAAAATAGATTTGGATTGACGAAAGTCGAGAAATCATATAACAGTGATCTCGCCTGTAAAGGAATACCCGATACCGTGGATGGTTTTTATTGGAGAATCGCTGTTGGCTATGCTCGTTTTGCGACGCAAACGGTGGACCAACGCTTCAAGTGCTCCACTGCGAAATTCATCAACTGAGACAGAATTACCTTGAGCAAACTCCCTGCGCTCCAGGACTTTTTTATTACGCGAGATAAGGATGATCATAAAATCAAACTCTTTTGATGTGAGCTTGACTTTATGACCATCAGGCATAGTGAGCAACCATTCATCGCGGGCAAGTGTCCACTGCGCTTTTTTGGGAAGCGACAAGGCGGAAAATTCTTTAGTGTGCTGAAGTGAGGTTTGTGGCTGGTCAAAAGCAAGATTTGCAAAATTATTTGCTTCCTTCATCAATTCAAACAATTTTCTTCTCTCAATTGGTTTTCTGATAAACGCATCACAACCAGCCTCTTGAGCTTTTTCTCTATCGTAAGGCGAAGTCAACGCTGTCTGGACAATAACTGAAAGGTCTGGCCTCTGCTGTTTGATAAGTTTTGTTGCTTCAAAACCGTTCATTACCGGCATTTTAATATCCATAAGCACCAGATTGATCTCTGGATGATGCTGAACGAGTTCAACTGCTTTCCATCCGTTTTCTGCACAAAGAATGGTGATGTTTTCACCTTTGAGGTTCTTTTTAAGCAGAAGGGTGCTCAAATCATCATCTTCGGCGATGAGAATACAGAAACCCGGGGCTGAATCAGCAGCATCCGGCTTGGCGTCAGAAGAGCCTTGTGCTCTACCGGCAGGCTTATACGGCAGCGAAAAAGAAAAGGTACTTCCAGCTCCCTCAACCGATACGACAGAGATTGTGCCTCCAAGCATTTCAACGAATCCCTTGGAAATACTCAATCCCAATCCTGATCCCCCATGATTGAGGGTCAGCGAGTTATCCGCCTGGTGAAAGCGCTCAAATATCTCCCCTTTTTTGTCAGCAGGAATACCTATGCCGGAATCTATAACATAAAACTCAAGCATCTTCTCCTTTCTGCAGTAACCGATATCAATGCCGCCTTTGGAGGTAAATTGAAGGGCATTCTGGATCAGGTTTGTCAATATCTGGGTTAGTTTCCCACTGTCGGTTGTAATGATGCTTTCATTGTCAGGGAGCCCTGCTGTAGAGCTTAAACGTAATCCTTTTTGGTCGGCTTCAAGCTTCGAAAATGCCAAAAGATCGCGTAATAGCTGATTGACCGATGTTTCGGACTCTTTCAGTTTTACCTCTCGGGCATCAATCTTGGAGATATCCATGAGGTCATTAATCAGAGTCAGCATGCGTTGACCACTCTGATGAATGAGCTCTATATACTCGTTCTGTTCTTCTCTGGTGAGATGAGGATCTTTGAGCAGTTCTGAAAAGCCCAGAATACCGTTCATGGGGATAAGGATTTCATGGCTGATATTGGCCAGAAATGATGTTTTTAACCGGTCACTCTCCTCCAGTGCCGTCTTGGTGCGGACCAGTTCTTCCAGCTGCATTTCAACAACGACCTGGCGCACATTGAGCTCATTGACAAGCCTGAGCATCTCTTCGGGTGAAGAAGATAAATTCGCTGCACTCGTTTGCCTGTGTTTCAGGCGTTCTTCGACAAGAGAACGTAACTCAGCTGTTAACGGGGGGTTATTGCTGTGCTGCTTTTTTGCCATAGGGGGAGGGTACCTCGATATACGATTATAATTTCGTGCCGTTTTGAATGACTTTGCTGTGCATATCGCTGGTCAATATTTCAATACGCTGGCTGAGATCTTTGACAAGTTCGGTCAGTTGGGTATTCTGTTGAAGCAAGGCAAGGAGCTGTTCAGATTGGTGTACAGCATAAGTCTGGCGCTGTTCGCTCGCAAGGGCAAGAGCTTCACGATGCTGGGCATCTGCATCGGCATGCGCCTTGTCACGGTCGGCCTGCCGTGTCTGTGCAAGCAGAATTAGCGGAGCAGCATAGGCTGCCTGAAGACTAAACGCAAGATTGAGCAGGATAAAGGGATAAACATCAAACTTGGTAAGTCCAACGGCATTCAATCCAATCCAGATGGCCACAATGACCGTCTGCCCTACAAGAAAAACAGGTGTTCCAAAAAAACGGGCAAAGGCCTCTGCCTTGAGTGAAAACCAATCATCACCGAAGACAGAACCAAGATGAAGATGCGGAAGATGAAAGCGGAAATAATTAGAAGGCACAGAACTCCCCTGTATAGTATTTGTTTTTTTTACATCGTCACCCATAACATATCACTCCTCAATAAAATAAGGTAATTATGCAAACGGATTTTCTTGATAGGGTTTCCCTAAAGATTTTGCAAGAGCTTCATGCGTAATTGTGCCATTCCAGATGTTGAGACCTGTTGAGAGAGCAGGCATCATAACCATGGCACTCTCAAGACCGAAATCTGCAATCCTTCGTATATAGGGGAGCGTTACCCCGGTCAACGCCTCGGTAGAGGTTTGAGGATAGGCCGCAGGCATGTTTGCCACGCAATAATGTACAATCCCCTCTTCAACAAAAACAGGATTTTCGTGAGTTGTCGGCTTGCATGACTCAATGCACCCACCCTGATCAACCGCTATGTCGACAATTACAGCTCCCTGCTTCATCTTTCTAAGCATTGCCCTCGTTACAAGCTTTGGAGCAATGGCGCCGGGAACAAGCACCGCCCCGATAACAAGATCAGCTGTTTCAAGCTGTTCTTCAATATGCTGCTCGGTAGAATAAAGAGTATGAACCTGTGAGGGAAGAGCTGACTCCAGAAACCGCATTTTTTCCTGATCTATTTCAAGCACAGTCACATCCGCACCAAGAGCGGCAGCAACTTTCGCAGCATGCATACCAGCTGATCCGCCGCCAAGAATTGTTACTTTACCAGGCAGAACACCCGGAACTCCTCCTATCAGTTTTCCTTCCCCACCGTGATGACGCGCAAGGTAAAAAGCGCCCATCAAAACACTCATTTTGCCGGCAATTTCACTCATTGGTGCAAGTAAAGGAAGACGACCGTTCTCCTGAACTGTTTCATAACCGAGTGCTGTCACCCCAGAGGAAAGCAATTTCGCAGCGAGTTCAGGTACTCCAGCAAGATGAAGAAAGGTAAAAAGCATAAGCTCTTCCCTGAAAAACCGGAACTCCTGTTCAAGAGGCTCCTTCACCTTCACAACAAGATCACTCTTCCATACCTTATCGGCTGAAGAGGTAACAATAGCTCCGGCTCGACGGTACTTGTCATCGCTGAATCCACTGCCTGCTCCAGCACCAGCCTCAACAACAACCCTGTGGCCTGCGGCAACAAGATGTCGGACTCCGGAGGGAGTACAGGAAACCCTGTTCTCCCCGGACTTTATTTCAAGTGGAATACCTATGTTCATGTCAAATGCTTTTGCGTTGAATGATTACCGTGTTGCTCTCGGCTTGTCTGACCATCTTTTCGGAGCACTCTTGGCAAGAGGTTTTGGTGCCGGGTGACCTGAATTACCTCTGCCCTGCTGTTTTGGCACTTTAACCGGATGATGATCCATCAATGGAAACGAATGATTTTCCATAACAGGAATCTTTTTTGCTATAAGTTTTTCAATATCACGCAAATACTCTTTTTCCTCCGCATCACAAAATGAAAATGCAGTTCCTTTTGCCCCAGCTCTTCCCGTTCGACCAATTCGATGAACATAGGTTTCAGCAATATTAGGCATTTCAAAATTGATCACATATTCCAGATCATCAACATCGATGCCTCGAGCTGCAATATCAGTTGCCACCAGAACACGGGTATCCTGTGCCTTGAAATTTTTTAACGCTCGCTGACGGGCATTCTGTGCCTTGTTGCCATGTATCGCCTCTGCAGTGATATGATGCTTCTGCAGAATTTTAACAACTTTATCAGCTCCATGCTTTGTCCGCGTAAAAACCAGGGCAGTTTTAACCACTGGATCTTTTAAAATATCGACCAGTAAGGCATTTTTATTTCCCTTGTCCACAAAATAAACATATTGATTAATAATATCTACCGTTGAGGAGACAGGTGTTACCGAAACTTGTGAAGGATTATGAAGTATAGTGGCTGCCAGCTTCACAATTTCAGCAGGCATGGTGGCAGAAAAAAAGAGCGATTGCTTCTTTTTGGGAAGAGCGGCCAATATTCTTTTTACATCGTGAATAAAACCCATATCAAGCATACGATCTGCTTCATCAAGCACAAGTATCTCAACTTCACGTAAATTTAGATGCCCCTGGTTCATGAGATCCAGCAATCTTCCCGGTGTTGCAACAACAATATCAACACCGCGTAACAGTGATGATGCTTGAGGGTTTTGATTAACACCACCAAAAATCACCGTATTGGTTAATCCTGTATGGCGGCCATAAGCTTTAAAACTATCGCCGATCTGAATGGCCAACTCTCGTGTAGGTGTCAGAATCAGGCTCCTTATCTTCCTTTTTTTATCATAAACCTTATTCTCGCTCAGCAGTTGAAGGATAGGAATGGCAAACGCAGCTGTCTTGCCTGTGCCAGTTTGTGCACAGCCAAGGAGATCAGTGCCCTGTAAAATAATTGGTATGGCTTCTGCCTGTATCGGTGTTGGAGTTGTATAACCCTCTTCCTGAACTGCCTTTAAAATTGGATCAATGATGTTTAATGACTCGAATAGCATATGGTATCTAATTATTGAACTGTTAGTTATGAGAATACAAAAACGCCCTTAGACGCTCTTCTCTTCACGCATCATCACCGTCAACATCCTGGGGTTGAACTATCCGGGGTTATCCGTGCAAAAGGCAGGAATTCTTTATTGGTCAGCCGTATAAGGCGCTTTTTGGGCGGAATAAATCGCTAAGGGTACCTTTCCGATCAATATAACGATTCCATTCATATTGTCGCATTTGCTTTAAAAGAGAGGCTTCAAAGCGGCGCGGATACCCATGCCGGCACATATTTCCAAGCACTTCTCATCTCCATATTATTGATATGCCAGAGTGGATCATGCCTGCAGACCAGTGCCCAGAATGCTTTGGAATGGTTCATGTGAACCGTGTGACAGAGTTCGTGAATCATAATGTAGCGGGTCAGATGCTCCGGCAAAAAAAGCAGTTTGGTGTTCAAGGTTATCAAACTGCGGGATGTGCAACTGCCCCAGCGGGAGTGCTGCAGACGAACCTGAGCTTCGTTATAGTTGAAATCATGTGCGGCTGCAAGTTTTTCAAAGGATGAGAGAAGGTGTATCTGGGCCTTTCGTTTCAACCAGAAGAGTAATTGCCGACGGCAGAGAGCTGCATCAGTGAGATGAGCAGAAAGCAGCAGCCGTTTTCCTCCGCCTTCATCACTCTCAACCATACTCCTGCATTTATGATGGTACTCAACACTCCATTTTTCATCGACATAAGGGAAAACAACACTGTATGGCAATCCGTTTTCTGTCACAGGAAAAGGTTCAGGCCGATGCATTTCAATCCGATCCGCAGCCTTATGAATCCATGCTTCATGGCGAAGAAGAAGAGCGGGAAGATCCTTTTTGTTAAAACCCTCAGGCAGTACAACCACAAGACCCGCATGCGGCGTCATCTTTAAACGTGCACTCTTCGCCTTTGAACTGATCTTTATACTATAGGGTAAAGGAGAACTCCCCGTTACAGAGTGAGCAGGGGTAAACAATGAACAGTTCATGCTGGATTAATTTATTACCAAAAATAGAAATGAAGATTATTTTCACTATGCGCGTATTATTTTAGTACATTTCGCGCCCATTTGAGTCATTGCATAAAAAAACAAAGCTTCGCTTTACTCTGAACATTTGCTTGCGCCCATATCGGCTCGTTTTTTATGCTACCTATTTTCACTCTATTTATCAACAAACAAAGGGCGTTCATCCTTAAAACCTCACCAAATCAAAGCATTCTGGCATAGTTTATGATGTATAATTTTAGTAACATCTTTTTCAAAGCATTCATGAAAAACCAATTTAACATTGATGAACAACGTTATAATACATGGTACGCGGCTATCAGCAATCTTATTTCTGCTTGCAACAGGAATCATGCTTTCACTCAATGCAAAAGCACAGGAACCAAAATCACTCGCTCTACTTGAAACCGAAGTGAAAGAGGCTTTGAACTGCTCATTTATCACAACAGATGGCGTGCCCGATAGCGAGGCCTATCATGTGCTTGATTTTATTCTTCAGGACAGCAAAACATTTAATTTCCGGCACCCATATTTAAGAAAAATCGTCATTGCCAATGCAGATAGAGGAGAGTACATTTCTAACTCAGGATACTTTACCGAAATACAACTACCAAACACACGCGACATGCCATTTCTCGATTACTCATTAAAACATGAGATAGGACATGTCATCGATCATGTGACAGATGCAAGAGGATCAAAAGAGTGGAAGGCCGTAAGAAAACATATTGATACAAAAAGTATCAGCACCTATGCAGGCAAAAATGATGAGGAACTCTTTGCTGAGATGATAGCATACAGGGCATCACAAGAGTATGGCAAAACTTTAGCCCCTTTTCCTGGTGATATAGAAAAGATGATCAACAAGTATCTTTTCAATTGATGAACGGCGTAACGACCTTGGTGCGGCAGATGGCAATCGAAGGGATGCGATGCAAGAATAGTTGATGATTGTCGGCGAAAGTCTCAATACTCTTTGAGTAGGACATCTGCGGGGATGTTGAGCGTTTTCTGCAATGTTCGGATTTGGCGGATTGAAAGAGCTCTTTTGCGGTTCATTATTTCACTTGCCCGGCTTTTGGAGCCGATTATTTTCGTCAAATCCCGTTGATTAAGATTCATCTGATCCATGCGAAATATAATTGCTTCTATCGGATCAGGAAGGTCAAAGGGAAAATGGATCTCTTCATACTTCTCGATCAAAATACCAAGAATTTCGAGTTCATCACCTTCTTCTGTACCTGGCTTGGCTGAAAAAATCGCCTCCAAACGATGAAGCGCATCCTTGTAATCCAGCTTGGTCTTTATTGGTTTAATTTCCATAGCACACTCATTCTAAATTGTCGTTGCATCTATGGTATCGTATTCAGCATGAGTACCGACAAAACGGATGAATACCTGCCCATAGTCAAAAGTAATCATAGTAATCAGAAGATACTTATTGCCTTTAATGTTAAACACTACCCGATTGTTGTTTAGAATACTCGCAAAAGGATAACGGCGCTTAAGAATATCAGGCGACTGCCAGCATACTTTTTCGGCTTCTTTAAACCATGCTTTCAATGGCTGTTCAGCATCTTTATGCCTCGTCCAGAATTCTACGAGTGTTTTCCGTGAAATGACTCTCAACGCTTCATTTGAATATCGTTTGCTCGTAATATACAAAGTTCCCGTATTGGGAACAACAACGATCAAAGAAAATATTCAACTGTAGTGAATCGGAAGGCTGAAGGTTGTAGTGCAGAGAAAGATTGAGTTCGGCCAGGGGTTGTTAGGAGAAAGTGCACGTTATGAATGTCGTCCCCCCCCCCCCTCTGGACACGCTGAAAGATTTGTGCGTTTGTCATCCTTTTATTTTTTATTAGCATCCATGTCAGAAGAAACCGCATAAGTTGCCTTGGAGTTTCAGCAGGCTTGAAAGCCGTTTGTTTTTTTGGGGTTCATTTGGTTAACATGTCATTATTGTAGAGATTAATTGACAAAATGGCCATTATGACCCTTGACCTTTTCAAGCCGGCTACCCTTGCGGGGATGACATTACGGAACCGCCTCATACGCTCCGCCACGCACGAAAGTCTGGCAGACGGTAGCGGAGCGCCCTGTGCGGCTCTTGAAAAACTCTACACAGCGCTTGCCGAAGGCGGGACTGGCGCCATCATTACCGGCTATGCTGGCGTGCAGCAGGACGGAAAGAGCAGCCTCATGAACATGCTGATGATAAACGATGACTCGCTGATTCCTGCATACCGGAAGCTCACGGATGCGGTTCACGGTCACGGGACGCCGATAATCCTGCAGATTGCCCACTGCGGACGCCAGACCCGTTCGGTGGTAACCGGTATGCCTACGGTCGCCCCTTCGCCACTGAAGGACTTCATTTTCAACGAGGAGCGACCGCACGAACTCAGTGTAGGGGAGATAGAAACAATCATCGGCAGCTTTGTTGCTGCGACCGGACGGGCAAGAAAAGCGGGGTTTGACGGAGTCCAGCTCCAGATGGCGCACGGTTACCTCCTTGCAGAGTTCCTTTCAGGCTATACGAACCGGCGCAGTGACCGATGGGGAGGTTCGATTGCGAACAAGTTCCGCATCGTCTCGGAAATACTCCGCCGCATCAGGACAGAGGAGGGCGACTATCCCGTGCTGGTCAAAATCAACGGATTCGATCACCGGCGGAGAGGAATGCGGCCACTGGAAGCTATAGAAATCGCCCGTATGCTCGAAGCTTCGGGATGTTCTGCCATAGAGGTTTCTTCGGGCACGGTGGAGGAGGGGCTTTCGATTATGCGGGGGCCTCTCTTTCCTGCAGAAGCTCTGCTTGCCAGCCACTTCAGGTTCATGTCGCTGCCTTCACCGATCAAGAAAGCCCTTGCACCTCTGCTTCGTCTGGCCATGCCATCGCCCAAGCCATGGCGAGGGTACAATCTCGATGCCACAAAAGCAATCAGACAAGCAGTCTCGATTCCCGTCATTGCCGTAGGCGGCATCCATACGCTTGAGAATATCACCGGTGTGCTCGAAAGCGATACGGCTGATTTTGTTTCCATGTCGCGCCCCTTCGTTATCGAGCCGAACATTGTGCGGAAACTGCAGGAAGGAAGGCAGACTGCATCGCGCTGCATCGAATGCAACTACTGCGCAATCATGATTGAGGAGTACCCACTCAGATGCTGGTTCGGCAAGCTCCCTGCAAAAAAGTGCTGAGTAGCCTGCTCTCGATCCTTAACTCTCAGTAATAACTTTTTATTCCTCACAATCCCAACAGCACTTGGTCAATGCCCTGATTTTGAGTTTGTAGAGAGCTTATGAGTTGGTTTTCCAAGTTTATTTTTAAGCTCATTTGTACTCAACTTACCCCATCCCTGAGGCTTCAGTTTTTTGAGAGCAGTAATATCTGCGTCACTCAAACCTAATCCTTCAGAATGCAATACCGACACAGTATTTTTAACCAAAGCTTCACGAAAATGACTATCACTTATAGCGCGATAAATAACCTGCTGGGCTTCGGTTGATAATGGTGTTGTTGGCATACAAACCTCCCGTTATTATAATTTTTTTCTTCAACGATCACGAACTTGGTTGGAACGAAATTATTCATTGCACGGCGCACGACTCCTCTCATCAAGTTTACAATGTACTAAGTAATGCGATACCCGAACATATCTTTTTTAGAGACATAAAACCGCGAATATAAGTTCAGCCAAAATCTCAGAATATGAAATGATACGACACTCCTGCGGGCAAGATGCCCTACCTGCTGCAGGCCGATGCAAGCGCGCTTTCGGGCCTGCTCGACACCATCGACAAGAAAATCGAGGTCGTGAACCGCATGACGCACCTCTCGCCGGTACGAACCTACCGAACGCAGGTGGCTTCTGCTGTGGCGATTGAAACCGAGTTCCAGATTCTGAACACCCTGCTTTCCGACAAGACCGCTCTATAAAAAAGTGGCAGTGCTGAAATGTGCTGAGATGTCCGTGCACAACCGTCAGTAATATTTTCTTTAGAGATAAACAGGCTGACCTGAACTTCATCAAGGCAGCACGCGAAGCAGCAGCAATGATCAATTTAGCCCCCCTGCAGAGAGAGCTGAACAAGCTGCTTGCAAGAGTGGCACAGCCAAGAACCACACCAGGAAACGCTGAGCCCTAGATCGGCCGAGTCATAAATATCATGTACAATCCGCCCAGGTCCATTGATCTTGGCCGGAGGATTTTCACTGCCTCGATACGCGACCATTTCACGTCCAGGAAATGTGTTGCAAAAGTGACCGGGATTACAGTATCTTACGGGATACAGTATCGTATGCATGAAATAATCACAATAAAGGCCACTGCCGGTTTTGATCGCTGGCTTAAGGCATTAAAAAACGTGCAGGCTCGCGCAAAAGTTGTAGCACGAATCAAGAGTGCTGGAAAGGGAAATTTCGGAGATTGCAAGCCAGTCGGGGATGGTGTTTCAGAAATGCGCATTCATGTCAATTCAGGGTACCGAATTTATTTCATGCAGCACGGCTTAACGATGTATATCCTGCTCATTGGGGGAAATAAGGCAACACAACAACAAGACATTACACGCGCAAAAGAACTTGCCCGTGAAATTAAGGAAGGAAACTATGAGCACAGTGACAATTCGGGATTTTGACCCGGCCAATTATCTCGACAGCGATGAAGTGATTGTCGAATACCTCAAGGCAACAGCAGAAGACCCGAACCCTGAGGTATTTCTTGAGGCTTTGGGCGATGTTGCAAGGGCAAAGGGTATGACTGAGATTGCAAAAAAAACAGGTCTTGGACGTGAAAGCTTGTATAAGGCTTTGCGTCCGGGAGGTCATCCACGCTACGAGACCGTGAAAGCTGTCCTCAAAGCAGTCGGCGTGGAAATGACATTCAAACAGGTTTCCTGAATAAGAGCCAGAAGGTTGTCGGCGGCGGTAGCGATTGAAACCGAGTTCCAGATTCTGAACACGCTGCTTGCCGATCAAAAGTGCTGCTGAGTTGTCCGTTCTCAACCATCAGTAATATCTTCTTAGAGACAAGCAGGCAGACCTGAACTTCATCAAAGCAGCACGCGAGGCAGCGGCAATGATCAATTCAGCTACACTGCAAACGGAGCTAAACAAGCAGCTGGCGCGCATTGCATTGCCGGATGATGATTTGATTGAGAAGATTGATAGGGAGCTGAGCAAGGGGAAGGTTGCGAGATTGCGGGCAGAGACGGTTATTTGAGGGTGAATGGCTGGCATACCGCAGACTCACAGAAACGCACTTTCACAGAAACGCGGAAATATGTGTCGTTTCAGAAAACGGATTTTATTCACTGCGAAGGCGAGCTCTTGCAGGTGCAAAGTCGCGTGGTTGTAAATAAAAAATGCCCGTCATCTTCGAAACGGCTATCCGGCTCGTTCTACCAATGCCGGGCATGGATGGTGACGCTCTTTGCCCTGAAGGTTACGGGGGCGGGGTCATCAATCTGTTCAGAGGCAGTCATCCGACTTTGCTTTTGACCTACGGGACGAAGACCAAGCGGAAGCCAATGTTGTTGTTCCAGCTCCCGCCACGAATCACTCGGAGGTCGCACTCTCCCTGATACTCCATGACGCCAAGCATACGCCGTTTGTATCGAGCGCTGGACATGTAGAGCGATTCAACACTTTCGGGTTTGCCTCTCTTCCCTGCTTGCCTGCTTTGAGACTTTATGTCCTGCTTGCCTTTACCGAAGAACAGTGCGAACAGGCTCAGTAACAGCGATATAAAACAGCTCAAGAATGACGTAACTATGAGCCAGATTCCGCTGGATGAAACTTCTGTACCCGAGAAAAACTTTATAACAATAACATAGATCACTGGTACAACAAAACTGAGAACAAGCAACCCTCTGGCCAGTTTGTCAGGCTGATTCGGCTGGTCAATACGTTCTGCTACAAAGGCTTTGTCAAGCTCTTCTTCACGTTTTGACAGAGGAGAGGATTGCTGAGGGGTAGATTCATCCATAATCAGGTTTGTTTGTATATGAACCCACGATTGATGCTCTTATTACACACCACAAGCTAACATTATACAGCAATACTTCTTACGAGCGCTGAGCCTAAATTTTAAGATGCAGGGGAATGCATTTACCACCAGCAAGCCGCACGCAATACATGCACAAAAGCCTCCGAGGGGTAGAGCGACCTGTCTGCGGTGAACATTCTCTTCTTGTGAACAGCAGGCAGGGCGCTCTGAACCCCTCGCCAGCAATGCGGCATAGGCAGGGCAGCTGGTGCAAAGGCTGGGTGGCAGTCAGGGAAGGCTTTTGGTGCTAACAGACAAAACTTTGAGGGGAAACAAGCAGTTTGCTTCTCTTGTTCCTTTTTTATAGACTGAAGTATTGCCTGCTGAATTATTTATTTTTATCTGCTTTTTTTTCTCTCTGTTCCGCAAAATTGACTCCCCTTCGAATCCAGAAAACTTCTGTCGAATATGTTCCACCATTGTTCCTTTTGTATTTTCATTTTCTCCTATTGCATTATTTTATAATAATATAGCCTGACACGCTAAAACCTGATATAGGGTTACAGCAGGCGAAACGATCATCCGAAACCGGAAGGAAGGGCCGGAACTGGGTGGTAACCAGAATTTAATCCCCAAAAACGTCAATTCATCTGCACGTTCCGCTGTAGCTTGCGTCGAAGATCCTGTTCAGCATCAAGAGACGCGATCATTTCCCCACCAGCATTCGTAAGACGTGCAAGATCAGGTCGGGGTAAAGCCCTCTGATCTAAAAAAACGAGAATGCTGTCATGCGCTCGAAGCAGTCGTTCAAGAATAATTGTTACAAGCTTCGCGGGCCTCTTTTCTCTGACACGTATTTCGCTGCACATCGCATGACAGAGCGTTTTCTGCAGTATGTTCAAATCGATGGTCAACACTAAAAAAGGTCAATCTGGTTTGCTCATCTTTGGATTCTCAACAAACTCTTCAGCAAAAGCATTGGCTTCAGCCTCTTTCTCTTTATCATCACAGAAACCATCCATTCCCTCCACAAAAAAGTCCTTTTTGTTATGCTTGATGATATGGGCCGCTTCGTGGAAAAAGGTGAACCAGAACATATCATTCCGATTCAACCGGTTTGAAAGCTGAATCAAGGGCTTGCCTTTCACCCATCGTGTTGAACCATGCAACGGTGCTTTTGGCAAACAGGGGGTAGAGACCACCTTTACACCGACTCTCCTGCATAGCTCCTGAAGTTCAGGAAACAAATCATCACCACCACTGATCACAAGCTTTTTTATCTCCAGCAAGGCATCCTCAAAAGCATTCCTGTCAAAATCAGCTCCCTGAATGGAATCAGCCTGTCGCTCTCCCTGCCGAAGCCATGCGGCAACAGCATAGGAATCCTTGCTGTTTTTTTCACTCATACGGCAGGCCATTGCATAAAGCTGCCTGTGATAGAACTTTTCATACACGGCAGGGCTTGCTACATTAAAAAAGGAGAGCAAAGCTTTACCAGCACTGACTGCGCCATTTTCAAAGCTTATCCAGCCAAGGTTTTTCATGGTAGTGCAGGGAAACCTTTTTGACCACTCTTTTGCCTGAAGCAATGTTTCAACTTCATCAATTTTTGCAAGCTCAAGGCGATAACGCCGTTCACGCTCGACCCAAAAATCCGCAGGTATGCCTACCACCCGCTCAAGCTGAAGGGCTGTTTCAGGAGTAATCTGCGCCTTACCTTGAATGATCTCGTTGATAGTCTTCTTCGGCCTACCCATCCGTTCTGCAAGTTCGGCCTGCGTCATACCGGTATACTCGATTTGTTCAGCAAGCGTGTCGCCCGGAGAGGACAACAGTTCGCGGCCTATTGCTATATCTTCTTTTGTCTTATACATGCTGTCCATTTTAATGGTAGTCTTCACCTATCGCCAAAATCACAATGCAGGTAATCAATATCCAATCAATCCCACCATCGGCTTTTCTGGGAACAGGATCATGATCGGGTATAAAGATAATGCGATGGTTTGGTGACAGGTCAATTGCCAACTCTCCCTGCCTGTTTCCCGTCAATTCATGACATCGGGCAGCAGAGATTGAACGCATACCCTCAAGATTGGCGACTGCAACAAGATCGTCCAAACGCTGCGACAGCTTTTTTGCCCTGTCACCGTAGTGTTTCTTGATAGCTGAGCGGCTCTCAACACTTTTTTCCAGCTTACGAGTGTGATAGCAAATTTGCATCTATAAAGTAACAAAATAGTACAGAATAATAAACAAGAATTAACCCTAAGGGTTAACAAATGTCTTCAAACACTAACAATCTAAGAAATTATTTAGTATAATAAAAGTATTTTTGTAACAAAAAATCGAGCTTTGAAAGGAGCGAAGGGACACAACTGACATCAGGGACTTTATGGAGAGAAGGAATGGGAGGGGCAAAAAAAAGCGGGGAAGCAACTCCCCGCTTGAAAACAATATGTGGTACAGCTTAACTTCTGAACTTCTTTTTGCTGCCTGTGAAGAAAGCTGTCTCTTTGCCTGCTGGTTTAAAAGGCTTTTTAAAAGGCTTTTTTATTCCATAAGGTGCTGATGATGCCTGACGTTCTTGATCTTCCATTTTTGAGAGCCTTAGCTGACGTCCACAAACCCTGACTTTTCTGAGTTCATGAAACACATCTTCCGGCATTCCCTGCGGAAGTTCAACGGTGCTGTAGGAATCGTTGATTGAAATCTGACCCACTGATTCGGGATCAAGACCAACCTCGTTCAGGATAGCGCCAAGAATATTGCCGGCTTTCACGCCATGGGTGCTGCCAACCTCTATACGGTACTTCTCCTTGCCCTCTTCACCGTAGGTCTCGTCCTTTTTTCTTCTTTTTGCTGGAGCGCGATCTCTGTCTGAACCACGATCCCTGTCAGAGCCGCGATCTCTGTCGAATCCTTCACGGTCATCACGTGACTTTTGTCTTTCGGGCTTGTTGGATAGAAGAAGTGGGGTTTCACCCTGAACCATGGAAGCAAGTGCAGCTGCAGCTTCAATTGCCGGAATATCATGCTCGTGACAGTATTGCTCGATGAGATTTGTAAAAAATCCAAGATCTTCAGCGGCAATGGTATCGGTGATTTTCTGATTGAACTTTGCCACTCTCTTGTTGTTGATAATTTCCGTTGAAGGAAGCTCCATCAACTCAATGCGGCTGTGAGTGGCTCTTTCAATAGCGTTAAGCATATTTTTCTCACGAGGAGAGACAAACAGAATGGCATCGCCAGCACGTCCGGCACGACCTGTACGCCCAATACGGTGCACATAGGATTCGGTATCGGAAGGAATATCGTAGTTGATAACATGGCTGATGCGCTCGACATCAAGTCCTCGTGCCGCCACATCGGTAGCAATAACAATACTCAATGCTCCGTTCTTCAACTGCTCAACGGTGCGTTCACGCTGATTCTGAGGCATATCGCCGTTAAGTGCAGCTGCGCCATAACCACGGGCCTGAAGTTTTTCGGCAAGTTCAAGCGTCATTGTTTTTGTACGCACAAAAATGAGCATACCGTCAAATGGCTCGACCTCAAGAATTCTGGTCAGAATGTCAATTTTGTGGCTTCCACCAACAATCCAGTAACGTTGACGAATGGTATCAACCGTTGTGGTTTTTGTCTGTATGGTAACTTCTGCTGGATTATTCAGATATTTTTGAGCAATACGGCGAATAACCGATGGCATTGTTGCTGAGAAAAGAGCAACCTGACGACCTTTCGGGGTCTGATCGAGGATCCATTCTACATCGTCGATAAATCCCATGCGAAGCATCTCATCAGCTTCATCAAGCACAAGGCATTTCAGCGAAGAGAGGTTGAGTGAGCCGCGCCGCATGTGATCCATGACTCGGCCAGGTGTACCAACAACCACATGAACACCACGTCTCAGCATACGGAGCTGGATACCGTAATCCTGTCCACCGTAAATAGGAATAACATGAAAACCCTTGAGATATTCAGCATAACGCTGAAATGCCTCGGCAACCTGTATGGCAAGCTCCCTTGTTGGGGCCAGCACAAGAGCCTGGGGTTCGGCTATATCAATATCAATATTTGAGAGTATCGGCATGGCAAAAGCCGCGGTCTTTCCGGTACCGGTTTGTGCCTGCCCAAGGACATCACGTCCCTGGAGAATAAGAGGAATGGTTTGAGCCTGGATCGGAGTTGGGGTTTCATAGCCAACCTCTTCAACGGCTCTCATAATAGGTTCCGCTAACTGAAGGCTGCGAAAATCCACCGGCAATAATTGCTGTTCTTTCATTTGTGTGTATTCTTTTCCAAATCATTGAGAAAAAAAGCCTCGTATGAGGCGGGAGTGGCAGCAATGCAGGAAAGAAAAAAATGAAGAAGAGTTCTCATCCACCGAAAACATCCGGGCAACTTCAGAAAATACCGAGCGCCATCGTTCCGTCACAAACACCGGGAAATTCAGGGGTCACTACGACCAAATATCCCTGCG
Source organism: Chlorobiaceae bacterium (assembly GCA_012972835.1). Lineage (GTDB taxonomy): Bacteria > Bacteroidota > Chlorobiia > Chlorobiales > Chlorobiaceae > Chlorobium. The sequence goes on from JABDHK010000059.1 coordinate 16,600, forward strand.
TCCTTTCTTAGCATATTCACCACGCATTAAAAACGACAGCATAGTACGACTTTTTTTTGTTAAAGACGAATTTTAATTTATAGGTTTCTTCGCTTTGCACAGGATGAACATGGGGGGTAGGGTTTGGTGGACAGTGACTAAAATGATACAAGGGACTCAAAGGACTTATGGTTGGGATTGAGGGATATGGGATGAACTTTTTTGTTACCTTTATGCTATTTAGCCGAGTGTCTAAGCAAGAAAAGTTTCTGATGAACAGCTTCTCCCTCTTTTTTTATTCCCTCTTTTTTCCGGCAGTGCTTGGTGCAGCAAGAGTTTTCAGCCCTCTGCATCCCAAGCTTCGAACTTTTTTTCGGCTGCGTCACCACCTGTTTGAAGAACTGGAAAAAAAAATCATCCAACTCCCCCCTTCCGCGTTCAGGGTATGGATACATGCAGCCTCGGTAGGAGAATTTGAGCAGGCACGTCCAATAGTTGCTGCTCTGAAAGAAAAGCGATCGGATATCACCTTTTTTGTTTCATTTCTCTCTGATTCCGGATACAACGCAAGAAAAAACTTTCCTGATGCGGCGGCAGTCTTTTACCTGCCTGCTGATACCCTGGCCAATGCAAGAAAGCTTGTATCGCTGCTCAAACCTGATATCCTGCTGCTTATGCGCTACGACTTCTGGCCACACCATCTCCAGGAAGCAAAAAAATATGGTGCAAAGCTGATCCTTGCCGCTGCGGTACTTCAAGAGGGCTCTCGATATTTCAAGCCAGGAGTAAACAGTTTTTACCGGAGCATTTTTCACTTGTTCGACCAGATCTATACGGTATCATCAAAAGATACCCTTTCTTTCAGGCAGATATTCCAATGCCGGCAGGCTAAAAATGCGGGTGACCCACGCTTTGACCAGGTTTTGACGCGGAGCAAAAGTGTTTCAAGAGTTGATCACCTCAAGCCTTTCTTTGAAAACAAGAGGGTACTTGTTGCCGGAAGCGTCTGGGAGAAAGATATCGCTCTGCTTCTTCCGGCTTGGCAGAAGCTTGAAAATCGACCATCACTTATTCTGGTGCCTCATGAGGTAAATCCTGAAAAAATGGAGCGCCTCTACCAGGATCTTCAAAGCCGCGCTCTTGAGTTTGCAAGGGTATCAGCAATGAATAAAAATTTTGATCCTGAACGGGAAGTTCTTGTCATTGACCAGACAGGCTATCTTGTAGAACTTTATTCACTCGCTTCAATGGCCTATGTAGGAGGAGGATTCGGGGTTAATGTGCATAACACGCTTGAACCGGCAGTCTATGGGATTCCTGTGCTGTTCGGCCCCCGCTATCACAACTCTCCTGAAGCCGAAGAGCTTGTTGCTGCAGGCGGAGCAACAGTCATTCATGACGAGGCAACACTTTCAGCGACTTTGAAAGAGCTGATGACGAACAGCACAGAAAGAAAAAAAAGAGGAGAGATTGCCGGAAAATTCGTTCAAGAGAGAACTGGTGCTACTGCCGTAATAGCTGAAAGTATTGAAGCGCTCATTTGTGCTTTACCGATACAAGAAAAGCCCCTTCAATAAAGGGGCTTTTCGCATATTTTCTTTCTCAGTGTACCAGAGTAGTATCCGGAAGTGTAGTCTTGACAGGTGCAATTTTAGGCTGTACAAGAGGTCGCTTATGATACCGCTTTGACCAACCTTGTATGGTAAGCGCCTGAAAAGCCTGCTTGCCGGTTATGACTCCTGTGATTTTTAAATATTTTCCAGGAAATATATGCGTACCTGGTCGCACCTCGGTTTTGCTGATGTCAACCTGCCAGATACTCTTGTTAAAATCTCTGAGAACAAGAAGATGTTTATCCTTCAGATATTGAATGACCTTGCCGCCAAGCAGTCCTTTTTCAGTGTGCGTCCATCGATGTTCATTGGCGTATACCAGCTTGTTATAGACATGTACATTTTCTATAAGATAACGGTGGATAGACTTGCCAACATCTATTGTGTTAAAACCAACACTGAGCAAAAGGCTGGCCAGCAGGGCCCCGGCAATCACCCTTGTGGTAGCATACTGATACCCTTTTTTTGTATGCCGAAATCCGAAATAGGCCACAAGGGTAAAGAGAGCAAGAGTTGCCAGCCAGATATAGGGTATGCTTGCTACAATTTCGGCAATCAAGGGTCGCTCGGCGAGAAACAGGTTGATGTATTCATGATCTTCAATGAAATCATTATCAATGAAGACATAAATTGCTGTGGCCATTGCAATACTGCCAGTTACAACAGAGCTCACAGCAAGCAGCCAGAAGCCGAGCCGCTGGAGAACAAAGTGCCACCGTGGAATCGGCACGGCATTCCTTTTTTCGATCTCTTCAAGAATAGATTTTGAATGGTCCTTCGGCATAGTCGTTATAGCTAACCCTCTTCTAAATAACTTTTTATTTTTTTCTTCGCCCGATTGATCATGGTAGCAACAGTCCCCTGAGGTATCTGAAGAATATCTGATATTTCGTCATAGCGTTTTTCTTCAAAAAATTTCAAAACAATAACTTCACGACTTTTTGGATCAAGACGGTCAACAGCTGCCTGTATTGCCGCTGCAGTATGCATTTCTCCATTTTGAGCTGTGAGATCCAATTCATCCACAACTTTGTCAAACAGGAAAAAATCGCCTTCCCGCTCCAGAGGGGTCGGACCATTCTTTTCCTTTCGAAAAGAGCTGATTATTTCATTATGCGCGATTCTGTAGATCCACGATGAAAACTGCAGTGAATGATCGTAATCATTGAGATGGATGTATGTTTTGATAAATATCTCCTGAAGCAGATCCTGTGCTGTAGCAGAATCCCTGCATCCCAATCGGGTGATATACCTTAATAGAGGTGCTTCATAACGACGAACAATTGCCGCGAATGCCTGTTTATTGGCAAGAGTTTTTGTAACCAGTTCCTGATCGGTATACTTGAACTGCTCTTGATGTCGTGAAGTTTCGACCATAAACCTTGAAAAATCCTTGGTTTCCTGTTTCAATCCCTACGTAAGCTCTAAACCAGCTGACTATTTGCCACACCACAGAGATTAATCAAATCGAGGCTTTATTCCCTTGATATCATGGAAAGAGACAACGCCAAGGAGATAATCATTTTCATCAGTAACAGGAATAGCCCGGAAAGAGTAACGGAAAAACGTGTCAACCGCATCCTGAAGGGTATCATCCGGACTGAGGGTGATAAGACTATCGGTCATAATCTCGCCAAGCGTCTGCTCTGGTTCAGCGGCAATCAACTCCCTTAAATCGACAACACCCTGAAGAATATTTTCAGCATCAACAACATAAACATACATGATGACATCCATATCACCGGCAACTTCACGATAATTGTTGATGACATCCCTGACAACAGTATCATGAGAGCGCTTGATAACCTGCTGGGTAGAGTAGAGCATGATATTTTCATCATTCTGATCAATAATCTGCTGTACCCTCTCTTTATTTTCCTGATCAACAAACTCGATAATCTCATCGGCTTCCGAAGCTGGCAGTGCTGAAAGAATATCAGCAACCTGCGCAGGGCTCATGTCGTTGATCAGTTCGGCGGCCCGCTCTTTTTGCATTGACCGGATCAATTCCCGCTGAACCCTTGGCTCAACCTCCTCAAGAGTATCTGAAGCCAGTTCCGGTTCGATTTGATTGAATACCGCCATTCGCTGGCTGCCTTCAAGCTCTTCGAGAATATCGGCCAGATCGACGGGGTGGATGTCGTTGATATTTTCCTTGAGTACATTGAGTTTGACATTGCCTTCAAAACTGCCAATCGTATCAGGCAAGGGTTGTACATAGAGCCAAGAGATACTTGATCCTTCTTTGTTTTTGGCAAGATAATTGGCAAGATTTTTAAAACCCATCCGGCGGAGAATACGAAAGCGGTTGAAATCTACGTCAGTGACAAAAAGCCGGTCGTTCTGAAACAGAAGCTTGACATCATAGACCACTTCAACCTCATGGCCATCCATATCAAGAATCTTCTTGTCAAGGATGTAATCTTTCAGAAAAATATAGTTATCGAGGGGATTCAGTTCGTATCCTTCGGCGCTTGTGATTTCCGAAACAATTTCAGTGTTAGAGATCAAGGTGATTTTATCCCAAGGCAACAACAGAAGCGGGTCACCATAAGGCTGGTGAACCAGCAGGTGGGTCACTTCCGGGACTTTACCAGCGTTCTCCTGTATAACGAAATCTTTAAGCTTGCCGATTGAGCGTGTTTTCAGATAGACTCGGCGTCCGACAATTTCGGTCAGATAAAATTCACGATCAAGTATAGTAACCATGTTGTCGTGTTTGGGGTTTTATAAAACCGTGATGAATTTATAGATCATCAAAAGCACAAGTACAAAGAGGTATATCCTGAGAACCGCCAGAGAGAATTTGACGCCTTTCGACATTTCAATCTTTGGCTTTCCATAGCGCTGGTTGATCTCACGGATCTTGCTTCTGAACTGTTTGAGCATCCTCATAATCTGACCGCCTCAATTACTTGAAAAGATTTGGAAATAAGCCGCTGATACCATACATCGTGGAAAGTATGATAATTGCCACAACGATAATGGTAGTCACAATATTCTGGAAAAGCGTATTGGTATACTCTCCCATCGTCTTTTTATCGTTGAGTAGCAAGATCAAAAACACAAGAGCAGCAGGCAGTAACGTGACCGCAACAACCTGAACAAAAAGCGTGATGAGTACGAGCGGGGCTCCCGGTATAAGGGGAACAACACCAGCAGTTACCAGGGTAATGAAATAAGAGATATAGAACCAGGGCGTTTCCTTGACCTTGGTATTAAGCGAGTGGGCCCATCCGAATATTTCTCCAAACGCCCACGAGCTTGCCAGTGATATGCAGATGGCTCCTAGCAGACCAGCATCAAACAAACCAATGGCCATGAATGCACCAATATAATGATTGGTCTTCATGAGCATTTTTGCTGCGATGGCAGCATCATCAATTGGCACCCCTTTTAGAAGAGTTCCGGTGACAATGACAATGAAAATTGCAACAGCAACTGTGATGACTGCACCGACAAAGGTATCAACCTTACCCATTTTGATATCTTTTTCCTGCAAGCCTTTATCAACAACAGAGCTTTGCTGAAAAAACAGCATCCATGGTGCAATGGTCGTCCCGATATTGGCCATAAGCAGAAAAAACAAGTCGTTAGTGAGGCCTCCGGGAAGATTGGGAATCAATCCATTACTGGCGATGTCAGAAAGTGAAGGATTGACCATGAATGCTGCTGGAACATAGATCAGATTCAGCAGACAAAATCCAAGCACAATCTTTTCCCAGGTCCAGTAGCGCCCGTTCAGGACAATAATGCCCATGAGCAGTATAACCAGAATCACAGTTAACCATGCTGGAACTCCGAAAATGCTTAACGCTGCCGTCATGCCGACAAATTCAGTAACCAGCGTCAGCCAGTCCACAATCATCAGGTCAAGCAGTGAAAACCATCCCCAGAAAGCGCCAAAACTCTCAAAAATAGCCTCAGCATGCCCTCGTTTGGTCACTGCACCAAGCCGAACCGTCATCTCCTGAACGTAATAAGCAACAGGAAGGAGTAGTATCAGGAACCATATCAGGTGGTAACCATATTGAGCACCAGTCGCAGCATAGGTAGTAATACCGCCTGCATCATTGTCGGCAATCATCACCACAAGACCCGGCCCTGCAATCACCAGGTAGAGACGAACCGCTTTCCAAACTTTTTTAAACCGGTAGTAGAGAACGGAAAAAAAATCCATATCCGTTGAGTTGTACGTTGAAGAAACCCGGCATTGCGTCGTAAGAAGGAAGGACAGGCATAAAACACATAACTGTTTTTTTCAATGCCTGATAAAGAAGGGTGTATGCATTGAAAAAACGAATGCGGCTCGTTCATACTCACCATTCAATCTGGCGCAAATTTACAACTCTATGTTCACTTTACAAAGTCGTTTTTACAATCTCTGCAGCACATTAAAACAAAGAGTATACCATAGATGAGGTATTTTCCGTTATTCATTTGCAAACCCTTAAATTATTTATCTTTATTAGATGAACAGGCCAGGTGAATGGTTCCTGTAAGAGCAAGCCTGAACGTGAAAATGTTTTCATTGCAGAAAAAAAGAAAAATATCTTTCTGCTGCAGTCAGAATAACAGTGCTGCTCACCCGAACAACCGGAAGCATCACGCTAACAGAGGAAAAAGTTTACATGCAATTGTTGGTAGCTTCGAATCGCCCTTTTCTTAAGCTTTTATCGTTTCGTATTTTAATTGTTCTCGCCTACCAAATAATGGCGATCGTGGTAGGATGGCACATCTACGAGCTCACGCATGACACCCTTGCTCTTGGTTTGATTGGACTGGCTGAGGTCATACCTTACTTTTCGTGCGCGCTGTTTGCTGGCTATGCGATAGATCACTATTCACGACGCATGTTCGGTGTGCTTGCATGCCTTATGTTAGTTTTTAATGCGTTGACACTCACGGCTGTATCGGCAGGCTGGATCAGCGGCAACCCTTTGTTGTGCATTTATGGCTCCATTGCAGTTGGCGGGGTAGCACGCGCCTTTATCGGGCCATCGTACAGCGCCATGTTTGCCCTGATTTTACCTCGTGATCAATACGCGAAAGCCTCTGGAATAGGCAGTTCCGTTTTCCAGCTTGGTTTGGTTGCGGGGCCTGCGTTAGGAGGCATCCTGGTCGGATGGGCAGGAAAAACAGCTGGCTATAGCGTTGCAACCATTCTTTGTCTGGGAGCTGCACTGTCGCTGCTCTCACTTCGCATCGAGGAACCTCCTTCAGCAGAAAGCACACCAATCTTCACCAGCATCGCCGGAGGATTGCGATTTGTGTTCAGCAACCAGATTATCCTTGGCGCACAGTCGCTCGACATGTTTGCCGTGCTCTTCGGTGGCGCTGTCTCCATGCTGCCTGCATTCATTCACGATGTTTTTCACTATGGCCCGGAGGGTCTTGGCATTCTTCGTGCCGCTCCTGCCATCGGCGGCTTGATGACAGGCCTGTTACTGGCACGCCATCCTATCAATCTCCATGCCGGTCGATGGCTGATGGCCGCTGTAGCAGGGTTTGGCATCTGCATTATCTCCTTTGCCATATCGGCAAACTTCTGGATTGCAGGCCTGCTGTTGATACTGTCGGGAGTATGCGACGGGGTGTCGGTGGTCATGCGTACAACCATCATGCAACTGGTGACACCCGATGCCATGCGCGGTCGGGTTTCCGCTATAAACGGCATTTTTATTGGATCATCCAATGAACTTGGTGCTTTTGAGTCTGGTATTGCAGCACGATTGATGGGGCTCGTGCCATCAGTAATTTTTGGAGGAGTAATGACCATCGCTGTGGTTGCTGTAACGGCAAAACTGGCACCAAAACTTCGCCGGCTTGAGCTTCATCAACTCTATTGATAATACAAGCCCAAAAGCATTGGCGTACTCATAGCAATATTTAGTGAAAATTCTCAATAAAATTCCAAATATGTATTCACAATTGTTTACTTTTGAGTATGGAGAAGAGAATTGAATACCGAAAAAGAGAACAAAAAAACATAATAAACACCCATGGGACGAATCGCAAAAAAGCTTACCGACCTTATAGGTAACACTCCTTTGCTTGAACTTGGCAATTTCAATCTACAGCATCAAATTCAAGCCACAATTATCGCTAAACTTGAATACTTCAACCCCGGTGGAAGTGTCAAGGACCGTATCGGCATTTCCATGATAGAAGATGCTGAGAGAAAGGGATTGATCAATAAGGAGACGGTGATCATCGAACCGACAAGTGGCAATACCGGAATTGCACTGGCTTTTATTGCCGCAGCCAAAGGATACCGTCTTATTCTGGCTATGCCTGAAACTATGAGCCTCGAACGCAGGAACATGCTTAAAGCGCTGGGTGCTGAACTGGTGCTGACGCCAGGATCGGAAGGAATGCTTGGAGCAATAAGAACAGCTGATGAACTGAAATTACAATATCCCAACTCATTTATACCGCAGCAGTTTTTAAACCCTGCCAATCCTGAGATCCACCGCAAAACCACGGCTGAAGAGATATGGAAGGATACCGATGGAACAATTGATTTTTTTGTCAGCGGCGTAGGTACTGGCGGCACGATAACCGGTGTTGGCGAGGTACTCAAACAGCGGAACCCTGAGATAAAAATTGTTGCTGTTGAGCCGTTTGAATCGCCAGTTCTTTCCGGTGGCAAACCTGGGCCGCATAAAATTCAGGGTATCGGTCCCGGCTTTGTGCCTGAAATACTGAACACCGGGATTATTGATGAGATCATCAAGGTTCGAAATGAAGAGGCCATGCGCACCGGTCGAGAACTGGCTCGTACCGAAGGACTTATTGTCGGCATATCATCAGGAGCCGCAGTCTATGCCGCCCTGCAGCTTGCTTTAAAAGAAGAAAACGAGGGCAAACGTATTGTAGTCATCCTGCCGGATACCGGCGAACGTTACCTCTCGACACTGCTCTACCACTTTGATGATGAGCCAGTCAACTTTTAATGAAATTATTTACCGAACACCATTAAACCCATAGAAGAAACCATGTCAAACCCACAACAGGAACCCAACAGTCTGTTACAACGCAGTGTAACAACCACCGTAGCAAGAAATCTTGCAAATACCACAAAGACTCCTCCACAGATGATGTCCATAACCCCGAGATGGCTCTTGAAGCTTCTCCCGTGGGTTCATGTATCATCCGGCACCTACCGCGTCAACCGAACCAAGATTGAACTGCAGAAACCCGAACGTATCGGCATAGATTTTCATAGCGGCACCGCATCATTCAGGCCTGATGCATTGAAAAGCATTCCACTGTTTGCATCGTTTGATGATGAGATTATTTCAAGCATTGCCAAAAAATTTGTACTAGAAGAGGCCGAACTCGGCAACACCCTCATCCTTGAAGGTGAAGACCGTCACAAGATCTTCATCATTGCACATGGTCAGGTCGAGATTTTAAGCAAGGGACTGCATGGAGAGGATCTCCGCATCGCCCTGCTTTCTGAGGGAGAGTACTTTGGTGAGGAGGATCTTGTTTCTGAAAAACCTTCATCGGTTACCATCCGTACCATTACCCCCGGCTCTTTCTTCTCCCTTTCAAGTGTCGATATTGAAAAATTGTTCAAGGAATCTCCTGCTCTGAAAGCATCGTTTCAGAACACGGTTGAAGAGTACCTTAAAATACGCTCTACCGTCAACACTCACGGTGAAAAACACATTGACCTTGTTGCCGGATTTGCGGAAAATATCGAGATACCTGAAACTTATGTTGATTACTCGAACAAACCGCGCGAATACTCGCTGCAGGCCATACAGACCGTTGTGCGTGTCCATACCCGTGTTTCCGATCTCTACAATGAGCCCTACAACCAGATAGAGCAGCAGATGCGTCTGACGATCGAGGGTATCAAAGAGCGTCAGGAGTGGGAGTTTATCAACAACCGCGAGTTTGGTCTGCTTCACTCTGCTGATCCCGGCCAGCGCATCAGCACCCGCTACGGCACACCGACACCTGATGACCTTGACGATCTGTTAACCAAAGTGTGGAAAAAACCGGCATTCTTTATCGCTCATCCAAAAGCAATTGCTGCTTTCGAGCGCGAATGCACCTGGCGCGGCGTTCCTCCGCCAACCATCAATCTCTTCGGAACTCCTGTCCTGACGTGGCGTGGAGTACCGCTTATTCCGAGCGACAAACTTGAAATCAACAAGAACAACAAGTCAGGTCAAGGCACAACAAACATTATTCTGGTTCGTGTCGGTGAAAATGAGCAGGGTGTGGTTGGACTGCATCAGGCCGGAATCCCCGGTGAAATAAGCCCAAGCCTTTCTGCAAGGCTGATGGGACTCGACAAGCTTGGTGTTGCATCCTATCTCCTGACACTTTACTCGTCACTGGCTGTTCTGACCGATGATGCTCTTGCTATCCTTGAGAATGTGGAAGTGGGCTACTATCACGATTACGAACATCGCTTGTTAGGCACCAAAACGAAATAAAACTGCGACTAACTGCTATGGAGAGATAACCATGACTCAATTTTTGAAGCAGGTTGTCTCTCTCATGGATATACCATTGTACTCTTATGCCCAGAGAATATGAGCAACAGAACATGCCGGGAATCGAAAGTGAAACGCTGAACCCGGTGCTCATTGCACAGATCGCAAGCCGCCTGTTCAATGAACTGCCTGAAGCAGGAAGCGTCCCGAAATATGAAACCGATGCCGCAGGAGCACCTTCATCGCTTCAAGAGAGCATTAGCGATAAAACAGTTCTTGCTGGCGAACCTGGCAGAGTGAACTTCCCGACTGATCTGCAACAGCAGAACTTTCCACTGGAATCAGGCCTGCCTTATGTTTCCGAAACTGTTCCAGCACAACCGGAACATGATTTTTATTTTTTGCCCGGCAAGCCTGAAAAAAAAGAGGACCCGCTGGGACATCATGCCAACAAGCTGACCGAACAACAGAACTATTCAGAAAACACCAACGGCTCTTACGGTCTCGACCAGTTTATCCGCCGCACTCTGCCTCCTACACCGGAGAGTAGCGAAATATTTTCAGGTAATAACCAGGAAAACATCACACCGTTTTTCACTGCATTAAATGGAGGGTTACCAACTGAGGATGATTTCTCCTTTAAAGTACTCCTTGCTGCCGCTCAGGATCCGACTGAAGTTACAGGTGCTCATCCGGAAATAATCCCTCAGACTCCTTTCCCTGAAGCTTTTTCAGCCAATCAACTGCAGGAGCAGCATCCATCATCTCCGGCCTCAACCGGAGGCCCTGCTGAAGGGCAATGCTATGCTGCAAAACTCTATAGAACCTTTGAACAGGAGCAGGGCAGCCCGAATCTTGAGGCAGTTTTTCAGTCGCTGCGTGGTGGCACAACTGCTCCTGCCGGAGTACCTGAACTTCCCGGGAAAGCTCCTGCGCCGGTATGGCCGAAAGGGAGTCCAGAAACACTCGGCAGCGGCTCTTTGCCATTCAGTATGCCTGACGCTCCCAAAGAGCCCTATTACTTTTTGCGTGAGCCAAAAGCTCCGATACACCAGCCCGAAGGCTTTGACGTCCTCACCATACGCAAGGACTTTCCTGTCCTTCACCAGAAGATTCACGGCAAGCAGCTTGTCTGGTTCGACAATGCTGCAACAACACAGAAGCCGCTCAGCGTCATCAACGCGGTAGCTCACTTTTACGCCAACGACAACTCGAACATCCATCGCGGTGCACACACCCTTGCTGCCCGTGCCACTGATGCCTATGAAGGTGCCCGTGAAAAAATCAGGCAGTTCATCGGTGCCGGGTCAGCATCGGAAATTATCTATGTGAGAGGGACTACCGAAGGTGTCAACCTTGTAGCCCAGACCTGGGGACGGAAGTTCATACAGCCGGGTGACGAGATTGTGCTCTCCATCCTTGAACACCATGCCAATATTGTGCCCTGGCAGATGGTTGCACAGGAAAAAGGCGCTCGCATAAAGGTTGTTCCAGTCAATGACCGGGGCGAAATCATCATAGAAGAGTACACCAAACTGCTCGGACCACGCACAAAGTTTGTGTCGCTGACCCAGGCATCGAACGGTCTCGGGACTATTCTTCCCGTCAGGGAGATGATACAGCTGGCCAAGCGCTTTGACGCAAAGGTGCTCATCGATGGGGCACAGTCGGTTGCCCATATACCAGTCAATGTGCAGGATCTTGATGCTGATTTCTTTGTCTTTTCAGGGCACAAGATCTTTGCTCCAACCGGTATTGGTGTGGTCTACGGCAAACGGGAACTGCTTGAGATTATGCCTCCTTGGCAGGGTGGCGGCAACATGATTCAGGATGTGCGCTTTGAGGAGACCATCTACAATGAGCCACCGGCAAAATTTGAAGCGGGAACTCCTTCGATCGGTGACGCAATAGGGCTTGGAGCAGCGCTTGACTATGTCCGTAAAATCGGGCTTGACAACATCGCCCGTTACGAGCATGAGCTGACTGAGTATGCTACGGAAAAACTCATCAGGATTCCGGGACTCCGCATCATCGGCACGGCACGAAACAAGGTTGGAGTGGTCTCGTTTGTGCTCAACAAGCTCCCCAACGAAGAGGTAGGCAAACTGCTTGACCGCGAAGGCATTGCAGTCCGAACCGGTCACCACTGCTCGCAGCCATCACTGCGCAGGTTCGGTGTTGAAGGCACCATACGTCCGTCGCTTGCTTTCTACAATACCAGGGATGAGATCGATCGACTGGCCGAGGTGGTCAACCACATTCAGCGGCGATAAACAAGAGTCATTGCAGACCCAGAAAACAAAGGAGCCATCTCAAGAAAAGGGATGGCTTCTTCGTTACTAACAACTTGAAGAGAGGCAGTTACCTCATCAGAGGTGAGGCGATGACAAGATTCGAACTTGTGAAAAAGAGTTTTGCAGACCCTTGGCTTAACCACTCACCCACATCGCCTTAAAAAAAACATCCGGGCGCCACTGAAGATTAGATGCACACACACACCCGTAAAGCCCCCACATGACTTTACAATTGACGCCCGAATGCCCGGAGAAAGAACCCTTAGAAGCTAACTGTCGCCCAGAGCTCTGAACGAAGACGACTCGTATTCAGATCGGCAACAGCACCACCAACATGATCACTTGTTGTCAGGTAACGCAAAGTCGGCTGAATAGTCAAACTTCCTTTGGCTGCCTGATATACCTTGAACTGGTACTGTGCCCAGACAAATTGGTTGGTATATTCATGACTTGTAGCTGCTGAGTTATCAGTCGTTTTGTTGTAGTCATACCATGCAAGGAATGGACCATACTCAGCTTTAACTCTTAAGAGATAACCGGTGTAATCGACATTAGCATTCGCATAGGCATAGATGCTGCTTGATGGAGTGGTACCTTTACCAATATTATATAAGCCGCTGAAACCAAGTTTCAGATCACCTGCAGGAACCCCAACATTGGCTCCAAAAGTTACCGGCCTGATACCCTGATGAAAAGGTGTTCCATAGCTAGCACTGGTTGGTGAGAACGTTTGCTGAGAAACAGAATCAAACTTGGTTATTGCGGTAAGAACTTCCGGCTCAATGGTAACGTTTCCGATAGTGGTTTTGTAGCTGGCGACAAAAGCATAGCCATCGTTCAGGAGACCGTCACCGGTACCAGCAGTGTCACTTGCAGAGATATTATCAAATACCCCAACTACCACATTCAAGTCACCATTGCCGATTTTTGTACCCCAGTTTGCACCAAAAAGCCTGTCATTCTGGAAGGTCGTTGTTGGAATGTCAAGCGGATTTTTTGGATAGAGTGTCAGATCAAAAATAGGATTATTTGTCGAATTGAGCGGAAGGCGTCCAACAAGATAGTGACTGTCTCCATAAAAACGGCCAAAATAGAGCTGGGAAGCACCAAGAGTGTATACTTCAGAATTGCCATATCCTACAGTTTGCCATCCGCCTCCACCACCAAGTGCCACTGTACCACTCTTCGTGAAGTTAGGCGCTTCATTGGTAAGCTGTGCTTTAAAAATATAACCATCGCCAAGATCAGCTGACGCATTCAAGCGAACCCTGTACTGGGAATAAAAATCGTCTTTAGCTTGATTGGCAGCTTCATTAGATGTCTCTCTGACCCGGACAGCGGCATCGCCGCTGAATGTCAACTCAGCCGAAGCCGGTGACGCATAAGAGAGAACTGCAAGCATTGCAGCAAGTGATAACATCTTTTTCATTAACTTTTTCTCCTTTTTATTTGTTGTTGTGTGTTGTTGTATTACAGAACACGTAAAAATAATTCATAAAAAAAGCCGGCTCTGAGAGTGACGGCCGGTTTAGAAATAGTAGCTCCAAAAAAAACTGGGCAGCTATGGCTCTAATCCTGGATTCGGCATGTCAGCTTTCAACAAGAGACAACAACAGCTTGAAGAGATGCAGAAAACGCCATTAAAGGATAAGCCTTGAGAGTTCATTCGAGTATTATTTAATTAACAATCGTTAACAATGAGCTAATTATCTTCCTTATTAACAAGCATATACCATAAATATACCCTTAATATGGTAGAGAGGGGCTTCCTTATTTCACTCTAAATACTTCCATAAGTTTCAGGAAAAGCGCCATGCTCGATGGATGTTTGCCCACTTTGCATCTCTCTCTGAAATAATGGTGTTCACATCCTCTTCCTGGAGGTGGATGAAACGGCTTTGCCCGAAAAGATAGTCTCGAAGTGAGGAGAACTCACCGGGGTTATGGTTAAGAGTGAATTTACCATCTGAGAATTCCGCTAGATACCAGAGACCGCAGTCAACCGCGTTTTTTGCCAAAGCGATGGTTTCAGCAGTTTCGTAGCCCCAGCCAACAGGGCATGGTGCAAAGACATGGATATAGGATGTGCCCTCGACTCTACTTGCATATTCGAGCTTTCGGAGATAATCCATTGGATAGCCAACACTTGCTGTAGCCGCATAGTCGATTCCATGAGCCGCCACGATTTCAAACATCGGTTTTTTCTGAGTGAACGCTCCACGCAGACGTTTGCCGGCGGGGGAGGTTGTTGTTCGCGCCCCAAGGGGAGTGAGTCCGCTTTTCTGAACACCAGTGTTCATATATGCTTCATTATCGTAGCAGATGTAGATGATTTTGTCGTGACGGTCTATAGCTCCGGAGAGGGCCTGAAGCCCAATGTCGGCAGTACCGCCATCACCGGCAAAACCAACGGCATGAAAATCTTTAATGCCAAGCGCGCGCGCACCGGCAGCTACACCTGAAAGCATGGATGCCGTTCCTGGAAAGGTTGAAATAATCGCATTACAGGTAAATGCCATCTGGGGAAAAATAAAACTGACTGCAGACATGCACCCTGCTGGCACAACAGCGTAAGAGCGTTCACCAAGGACTTTCAAGGCGAGACGCAGGGCAAGGCTTCCCCCGCATCCGGGACACGCCTTGTGGCCATAAAAATATTCACGATCACTTAACTCGCGAATTGAGATCTTCTTTTCTGTACGATTTCCCATTGATTCAATACTCCCTGAACTCTTCAGATAAATTCTACACTTTCTCCATCGTCGGTACTCTTCATGCGCTCAAAGATCTGCTCAATATCTGCGGCGGCAATATCTTTTCCTCCCAGACCTCCAATGAAGTTACGCAGCCGGGGCGGTACAACCTTCGTCCGCATCAAAGCTGAATTAACATTGGTAAACACGGTTCCTTCGAAGCCAAAAGAGATGTCCTTTTCAAGCACTCCGACCGCTTTTGAACCGGCAAGAGCTTTCCTGATTTCCGCATCGGGAAAGGGCCGCATGTAACGAATTCGCACAAATCCCACCCGTTCTCCAAGAGAGCGAAGCTTCTCGATAACCGGTCTGACTGTTCCGGCCACACTGCCAAGGGTAACGAGAATAAATTCCGCATCATTACAGTGCATGGTTTCGAGCAACCCCGGATAGTGTCGTCCAAAAAACTGCCGGAATCGTGCCTCAACCTCATCAATCACCGTTACTGCTGCCATCATGGCGAGGTGCTGTAACTGCTTGAATGACTGGTTAAATGCCGGGCCTGCCGTAAAGCCGAGACTCATCGGATGATCAAGATCCATTTTGTTTGTTGTCTGAAACGGAGGCAGAAAGGCATCGACATCCTGCTGTGCCGGCAGACTAACCAGCTCATAGGTGTGTGTAATGACAAATCCGTCAAGATTGATCATCATGGGAGTGAGCACATCGGGATGTTCGGCAATGGCATAGGCCTGGATGATCAGGTCAAATGACTCCTGTGCATCCTCTGCATAGGCCTGTATCCAACCGCAATCGAGAAGAGAGAGAGAGTCGCGCTGATCGCCATAGATATTCCATGGCAGAGCAAGAGAGCGATTTGCATTCATCATCACCACAGGAAAACGGCCGCCGCTTGCATAGTGCAGACATTCAGCCATATAGAGAAGCCCCTGCGATGAAGAGGCGGTAAAGGTGCGAGCCCCGACGGCACTGGCACCGATACAGGCGGAGAGGGCAGAGTGCTCGGACTCGACATGCAGATATTCCGCCTTGAGGGATTGCTCTTCGACCATTTCAGCCAGCCTCTCGATCACCGTGGTTTGAGGCGTTATGGGGTATGCAGCAATGACATGGGGACGCGCAAGGCGAACAGCTGCTGCTACGGCCTCATTGCCAGACAGAAAAGCTTTTTGCTCAAGCATCATAATCCCTCTTTCTCCATAGTGACAGCTTTCTGCCGACACTCCCTTGCACAAATTCCACACCCTTTGCAATAGTCATAATCAATCTCCAGCCCGCCCTGTTTGCTGCTGTGAATAACGCCGTCCGGGCAAAGCAGCCAGCAAATCAGGCATTTGGAGCATCTCAGCGCATCAATGATAGGACGATGGCTCCGCCATGAGGCATTTGTTTCGACCAGATGACCTGAAGGAAAGGCGGTACCTACAGGATATTCTGCCAGATCTTTTGGCGGCTTGAATGAGTTCTGCCGAATAGGATGGTTCATCTGAGTTTTCCTCCGCAAGTGATGTATGTATGTTCGAGCAACACCGCATTCTTCCCGGCTATTGTACCTTTCATCTCCTGCTCTACTGCTGCGAACAGTGAGTGAAGTTTGACGACGTCACTCACTGCAGCCAAAGCACCCAACATGGCTGTATTGGTAATCGGGCGGCCAAGATATTGTTGTGCCAGAAGAGTGGCATTAACCAGAACTGTACGGATATTATCAGGGAAAAAGATCTGCAAATCATTACGCGTTGTATTGACCAGAAGCAATCCTCCAGCCCTCAAGCCATTCACTGCCTGGGCATCGAGCAAGGTATCATCAAGAATAACAACGACATCACACTGGGTAATGATACTGCGATCAGCAATTTTGCGATCATCTATGCGTGTAAAGCCAAGGACAGGTGATCCCCTGCGTTCAGGTCCAAATGATGGATAAGCAAGGGCATAACGATGCTCAAAAAGTGTAGCCGCAATACCCAGCAAGCGTGCTGCCGTAAAAGCACCCTGGCCACCTCGTCCGTGAAAGCGGATCTCAACCATTGTTGAAGCTCCCGGCTAGCGAGCGTAATGTCAACAAACGCTCTCCGGCGGCGTTGAGGGTTTCAGGCTGTTTGGCAAAATGAAACCTTATCAGATGGTGAACCGGCTCACGAAAAAAACTTGATCCCGGCACTGCTGCCACTCCAACCTTGCGTGCCAGCCATTCACAGAATGAAACATCGTCGGTTACGCCAAACTCGCTAACATCAACCATCACATAGTAGGCCCCCTGAGGTCTTGTATAGGAGAGTTCAGCGTGATCAAGCCAGTCGAGAAAAATATCTCTTTTTGAGGTGTAACTAACCCTGAGCTGATTGTAATAAGAGTCGGGAAACTCAAGCCCAGTTACCGCTGCCTCCTGCAGAGGAGCTGCTGCACCTACCGTCAAAAAGTCGTGCACCTTACGAATTGCATCAATAATGTGAGGGGCAGCTACCACAGTACCAAGGCGCCATCCGGTAATCGAATAGGTTTTTGAAAGCGAACTGCAGGTTATTGTCCGTTCAAACATGCCAGGCAAGGTTGCTATGCTTATGTGTTTGTGCGGGGCGTAAACGATATGCTCATAAACCTCGTCTGTAATGACAAACGCGTCAAATTCACAGGCAAGCGCAGCAATGAGTTCCAGTTCACTCTTTGTAAACACCTTGCCCGTCGGGTTGCCGGGATTGCATAAAATCAATGCTTTTGGGCGATGCTGCTCGAAAGTGTGCCGCAGTTCAGCGGGGTCAAAGGAAAACTCCGGTGGCCGCAATGGCACATAGAGTGGAATCGCACCGGTAAGTATGGTGTCGGCAGTATAATTTTCATAGAAGGGCGAGAAGATCACAACCTTGTCGCCGGGATTGCAGGCGGTCATCATGGCAGCCATCATTGCCTCTGTACTGCCACAGGTGACAACCACGTTGGTTTCAGGATCAATGGGAATACCCATGAATCGTGATTGCTTGCGGGCAAAAGCAGTCCGGAAATTGGGTGCACCCCATGTCACGGCATATTGATGCGGCCCTTCCCTGCCTGCACGTTCAGCTGCCGCAAGGAGCGCTTCCGGTGGGTTGAAATCGGGAAAGCCCTGAGAGAGATTGATAGCATCACTGGCGTTCGCCACACGGGTCATTCGCCGTATGATTGATTCCGTAAAATGGCTTGTGCGTTGACTTGTTTCAGGCACTTAAAAATCCTTGAAGGTTAACGTTGATTTTTATCACTCACTCTATTGATTGCTCAGATTCCCGCGCCTTTCGCTACCTCGTCTGTATCTCGTAGGTCCACAATCCTTTTAGCCTTATGAGTTGCACGTGGCAAGGTTCCGTTTGGCAGCACGTTGACCCGCCTCGGCTGAACTCCGGAGCGTTGCTTGATCTGCTCAATTACCAGTGTTGCAAGCTTCTCTCCCTCGGCCTCGTATCCTTCGATTGTTTCAACGTCAACATCAAACCTGAGGAGCCTGTGCTCGGTATAGACCGTAATCCGATATTCGCCTGTTAAACCCGGCAAACCCCTGACTACATATTCGATATCGCTTGGAAAGATATTGACACCGGAGACTATAATCATGTCGTCAATACGACCCTGCACGGTAAAGCGGGCATGGGTACGCCCACATGAGCATGTATCGCGGAACCGGGTAACAATGTCACCGGTACGGAATCGAATCATGGGACGGGCCTGCTTTTTAAGGGTGGTAAGTACCATTTCACCATGTTCACCATCGGGGACAGCTTCCTGCGTATCAGGATCGAGCACCTCAATCAGGATGTTATCTTCAGCAAGGTGCAAGCCGTTTTTTTCAGAACACATGCCGGCACAGGCGCCGAAGATATCAGAGAGTCCATAGAAGTCGAAAAGTTCTGCGCCCCACAGCTCTTCAATCGCAGAACGTGTGGCAGGAATTGAGCCTCCCGGCTCCCCTGCGACAATAATTTTACGGATAAAGAGGTCGCGCTTCGGGTCAATACTCTGTTTGAGTGCACTTTCTCCGAGATGCCAGGCATAGGAGGGTGTTGTCCAGGTGATGGTCGGTTTGAACTCTTTCATGATGTAGAGCAACCTGTCAGAAGGAACTGTTCCAGCCCAGATGCAGAGAGCGCCCAAATTCTGGGCTCCGATAACATCCGGCCCGCCGACAAACAGACTGAAGTTAAGTGCGTGCAGGTAGCGATCTTTCGGTCTCATACCGGCAGCCCAGAAGAGACGGGATTCGACATTCTGAAAATCATCGAAATCCTTTTTGGTAAAAGGGCTGAGAGTAGGAACACCGGTGGAACCGCTTGATGCGGATACAAAGACAATCTCCTCTTCCGGCACGGCAACCATATCCCCAAGATCAGGAGCTGCCAGCTGGCGATCCCGTTCAATTTTTTTATTGGTAAATGGAAATCGGGCAAGATCGTCAAGATGCCTGAGATGCAACGGTGTAACCCCGGCTTCATCAAATGCCTGGCGATAGTATGGCGAGCGCTGGTAAGCAAACTCAAGATGATCCTGCAGAAGCGAGAGTTGCAGTTGTTCCAGCTTTGGCCGGGGAAGGGTTTCGATCTCCTCCTCCCAGTATGTTCGTTTAGTCATGAGTTATTCCTTTTGAGCCCTCGGCTGTTTCTCATTGGGTTTATAAATTACGGCCTTCCGTAAAGAGCCTCTTGTAATAAAATCCACTGGTGTAGAGTGCTGCTGCCGGATTATGTCCGAGAACCCTGTCCTTGGTGATGAGCGTTGTCACCGGGGCATCAGAGTATTTGATAAACAGTGAATCGTGACCAACACACAGGCCGATGATGACATTCAAATCGGTTTTCTGATCATTCAGGAGCCGAGCCTGAAGGATTGGATTGCATAAAGATTCATGGCTCCCCTTCAGAATTTTAAGGTCATCACTGATGCTGATTTCACTTTTATCCACACTTCCGATTTTGCAGATAACGGAGTATGGCTCCAGTCCGTTAATTTTCAGAACCTTGACAAAAACTTTTGTCTCTTCTGCAAGGCCAATACAGGTTGCAAGACCAATTTTTTTCGCCCCGATTCGATTGGCAAATGCTATGATCTCCTCAACACGTGTCAGCTGACCATAGTAGGTGCCCTCAACCTCGGCAGATGCCCTTGCTATTGCTGCATCCTGACCTTCACCACGGTACTGCTCGGTTATTCCATCCAGCACTCCGGGCTCAATAGCTGCGGTCAGGCAAAAATCAGGAAATGTCCTGTCCTGACGGTAACAGTTCGGCACTCCGCAGTCCGAACAGGTAAGCTCTTTTTGCTCTGTATTTTTTGGTTTCTTCTTAGAGGGCATTGCTATCTTCTTTTTGTTGTTGGAGGCATTCATCATACAATCCTGCAGTGACCGGATAGCCGATTTCACGGACAGCATCAAGCATAGCATCAATATTTTCCAGAGGCGTTTCCGTTGGCAGACTGCAGCCGGAGGCAACAACAAATCCTTTCGGATTGTCATGAGCAGCGGCGACGCACTTATAGACCGCACGCCTTATCTCCTCAGGTGTACCCTGAAGCATGATGGCTGATGGATGGACATTGCCCATGAGCCGGACACGATGACCAATTGTATGTTTGGCATCAAGCAGGCTCGCATCGTTGTCAATTGAGAGGCAGTCAGCACCGGTATCAGCCATTTTATCCCAGATGAGACTTGTTTTGCCGCAGATATGAAGCGTTGCCGGACGGCCTTTTGAGTGAATGTAGTCCACAAGAGTTTTCAGGTAGGGAAAGCTGAACTCTGCAAACTGTTTGGGACTGATAACCGACGATGATGACATGGCATCAGTCAGACTCGGCGTGCCACCAGCATCAAATATGGCTTCAGCAAAGGCAAGTGCAGAGTCCAGTGAGAACTTGCAGAGTTGATGAACAGATGCGGGATCCTTCAGAACAAGACGTGAAAGAGTGACTGCCCCAACAAGAAATGAGGCGTTAGTGAAAGGGCATGTCAATGCGGCGGTAACAGGAACTTCATGACCGACCTCCTGCACGACCCGTTTAACTGCCTCGATATGCTCTGGCAAAACACCATCCCTACGGGGATCAACAGGCCGAAGAGTGGCAATTTCGGCAAGGTTTTGAATAGCGGGTTCACTGAGAAAGGCTGTTTCATCCTCCAGTACCCTTATGTTTGCACCCATGCCCTCGGCAATGGTATAAAGGTCAGTAAAGATCCGGATATTATCGTACCCAAAACGCCGGTAAGAGGCAATCTGGGCATCAGCCAGAATTTTACCATTGTTTCGAAGTGAGCCAACACTCACGCCCAGTACCCTTGCAGCTGTATTCCCAACAATCGGAACACATGGCAAGCGATCAACAGGAGCTCCTTGCCCATAAGCCTGGAGGCGCTGTATGGGAGAGAGTGAATCTTTTTGTGAGTACCGGATAGTCGCTGAATCATGCATGGATGGTATCCCGGAATATTTATTTCTATCATTATCAGTTCACAAAGACAAGAGCCAACGGCTTTTCAACGCACCCAGAAGAGCACACGGCGTTTGACAAAATCAAGCAGTGCCATTGCGGCAAAGGTGACCATGCCCGTATAGAGAATACCGGCAACCATTCTGGGATAGTCGGCATAATCGGCATAGTACTGCACAAACCGCCCAAGACCCTGATTTGCCCCGAAAAGCTCGGCAACAGTCAGCAGAATAAATGCCAAGGCAAGCCCTACGGCCATTCCTGAAAATATATTCGGCAACGCTGCAGGGAATACAACCCGTCGCATATACTCGAATCGACCAAAGCCAAGAATACCGGCATTATCACGATAATGAAGCGGTACTGAAGCAGCTCCGGCAGCGGCATTGACAAATACCGGCCAGAAGGCTCCAATAAAGACAACCAGTATTGCAGAGACCCTGAAGGTTGGCATCAGCGCAATGGCGTAGGGAATGTATACTGTTGGAGGAATTGGAGCGGCAACTTTGGCAAATGGATCAAATGCCCGGTGTATCCACCCGACTGAACCTGCCACGATGCCCCACAGCGCACCAAGAACAACTGCGAGCAGGTATCCAGGCACCAGAATAAGAAACGATGACCATGTCCCCTTCAAAAGTTCCGGCAAGGAGTCGAGAAGAGCTTTGAAGGTAACCGCAGGTGTGGGATAGAGTGATGTATTCGAGAGTGGCAGCATGGTGGTTGTGAGCTGCCAGCTGAGACCGAGCACAACAAACAAAAGCACACCTTCAAACCCTTTGAACCCTTTTTTGTGACTGGCGGAATAGTGTTGCTGTTCTGTCATATTAAAGCTCCCTCTCCAGAAACAACTGAACCGGCTTCAAGCTGACGCTCTATGTCTTCATGATAGAGGGCCGAAATCTGTTCCTCAAGTTTCCTGAACTCTGATGATTGAAAAAGGTCATAACGCTGACGCTGACCCTCAAAAGGTACCTTGATCTCGGCAATAACGCGACCGGGAGTTGTGCCCAGTACAATGACCCGATCACCAAGATAGAGCGCTTCTTCAACATCGTGAGTGACAAAAACAACTGTTCTGCCCGTAGTAGTGCTTCTGCAAAGCTGCACCAGGAGATCCTGAAGCCTGACCCTGTTGACAGGATCGAGTGCGCCAAACGGTTCATCCATGAGCAGTAGTGGTGAACCCAAGGCTAATGATCGCGCAATGGCTGCACGCTGGCGCATGCCACCGGAAATTTCATAGGGGTGTTTAAGCGCCATCCCCTGCAGGCCAACAAGATCAAGATACTCTTCAGCGATCTTCTTCCTTTCCGCTCTGGCAAGACCCTTTCGGGCCTTGTTAATCGCCAGTGCAAGATTATCCTGCAGATTCAGCCAGGGAAAGAGAGAGTAATCCTGGAAAACAACACCCCTCGTAATATTCGGCCCGGTAATGAGAGCCCCCTGATGTAATATTTTTCCGCTGACGGGCTTTTCCAGTCCGGCAAGCAAGCGCAGTAAACTTGTCTTGCCACAACCACTTGGCCCAAGCACAGCAATAAATTCACCTTCAGCAATAGTAAGATTGATATCTTTCAGAACCAATACAGCATCATAAGCAAACGATACCTGCTCAACAGAAAGCGCTATCCGTTTTATATCCACACTTCCTTTCCTGCCATTCACATCAAAAGTGCTCTCTGAGAGAGAGTTAATCCCGCTCATTGAATTGCTTTTTTAATTTTGCCCAGTATTGATCTTTAGGATTTTCGGCTATCAGGCTTTCCAGTGCTGATTTATAGTATGAGGTAACAATAAACGGTCTAATTTTTCCCTTTGACTCAACAAATTCGCTCTGCTGCATGGTTTTCCAAAACACTTCAACACCTTTGACATTGGGGTCAGAACTCTGATCAAGATGACCACCGTAATAGGCCTTTTCAATCACGGCAGGGTCAATTTTCAGGTATTGCTGAATAATGGCAACCGTCTCCTTTCTATTGGCCGGTATTTGAGTGAATTTTTCAGCACGAAGAATCGCCCTGATAAAATGCGGCCATATTTTTGCATCCTTGACCTGCTCATCAGCATTAATGGTCAACCTGCAGCACGGATGCCCAGGCTCAAGTTCATGAGAGCGCGCAACGATTTTAAGACCCATCTCCTCAGCCCTGACATCGTGAGGCCCCCATACAACACCGGCATCAACCTGTCCTGACTTGACAGCTTCCAGAACAGCCGGAGGATTTTTCAATTCAAATATCTGCACATCCTTGCGCCAGTCAATCCCTGCACGATGCAACGCAGCACGAAGCACTGCATCACCAGAAGCAAGACGAACCGTTGCAACTTTTTTACCTTTCAGATCTTTAACTGTCTTGATGATTGCACCCTTTTCCTGAGTCGTGATTATCGCAGCATCCTCGCCCATCACTCCACCGATGATCCGGAGATCTGCCCCTTTGGCTATATGAACCAGTGGTGCGGTCGTCCCAAACGCTCCGATATCAAGCTTTTTTGCACGAAGAGCGCTGATTCCGTCGGCTGAGTTGGCAAACTGAATCAACTCCACCTTAATACCTTCCTGATCAAAGAAGCCCTTCTCTTTTGCTACAAAAAATTTTGCATGACCAGTAACCGGCAGATAACCGACATTGACCGGAACCACTGGTGAAAGTGGCGGATATGTTTGGGCTGTTACATCTGAGAACAACAGCATAGCTGCACCTGCAACCATATATAAAGCTCTTCGAGAGTGCTGGCGCATGAGAGAAGAGAGCCTGGCATGTTTCATGAACAAGTTCATAGTTATAATTTTTTTAGTTTATGAAGAGAACCTTTCTGAAAGGAGGGTCGAGTTCTTCATAACCAGAGTGGGTTGTAATGCAGGCAATACGCCATAAAATCAAGATTTTCAAAATTTTATGGCTACAATATCCAACTTGTTGCGATCATTATAAATACCATAAAAAGGGTATTTTATATGCCACAAACAGGGCTGTTTTGGCAGAAATCAGGACGGAGAGTGCGGCTACCTCATCAAGAGTATGCAATATGCCGCTAATACGGGATTTATAATCTCTTTGTTCTTTGTGATATTGTGACGGTAACAAAAAGACATTATCACGAACCATATACTCCATAACCTTTAATTCATAACAGCCATGTCAAAAGCAACAACAGCAGCACCGGTCAATGCAGAAACCAAATCGGAAGTGAACGAAGAAGAGATCAGGCTTGCCGCATACTATCTGTGGGAAGAGAAAGGGAAAAAGCTCTGGTCAGACAAGGAAGACTGGTTTGAATCGGAGGAATATGCTAACAGTTGATCTTCCCTGTCATAGCCAAAATTAAAAGGCCATTCTTCAGGGGATGGCCTTCTTTGTTACATGCCTACCGGGTATAGCCTCATCAAGAAAATATACAATTTGAAGCAAAACTGCTGTTGACCCGCTAAAACAATGCTTTGCTTCAACGAACTGAGAGGTGGACTCACAATTTCTCCCACTCAAACCTGCTGATGTTTCTTGCCTTCGGGTCAAAGACAATGCCCATCAGATAGCGCTCGCCACTATATTTCCCGTAATATTTCATCTTCTTGATCTGCTCAAGCGGCTCCCCGTCGCACACCTTGAATTCAAAGAGAAAGGTTCTCCCCCCAGCCTTCAAGGTCAGGTCAACTCTCCCCTTGTTGCTGACATCCTCAGCGATGATCTCCACCCCGATACTGGCAAAACAGGCATAGAGCACGCTGGCATAAAAGCCCTCGTCCCTCTCAATATCATTGTTGGTAAAATTATTGTAAGCAATGCTTGCAAAAAGGCGCTTGATAACAGCTTCCAATCTTTCCACATCACCACTGTTTATGATAGCAAGCAGCTCACGGCGGATCGGTTCTTTCTCCGAACCACTTGTCATCGAACGCAAAATATAATTATTGAAACTGATCTGCACCTCCTTGTTGGGAAATCCCAACTCGTACACCACTCCCATCTCTTCCTGTATCAACCGCTTGATGGTCAAATAGCCAGTCTGAAACAGAATGGCCTCTATATCAAGATTTTCAATCTCAAAGCTGTTGACCAAACTTTTGTCAACGTTGATATTCAAAAAATCAGGAATGAAATAGCTGTTTTTTTTGATCAACTCAACCAGGAAACGCGGCGTACCGGTTTCAAACCAGTAATTGTCAAACACATAATGGTTCTTGATAAAAAGCAGAATATCATAAGGGTTATACACCCTGTCACCCAAAAAGTTATAGCCATTGTACCACCGTTTGACCTGCTCCATATCCACTCCCTCAAGATATGGGGCAAAAGAGGTCTCCAGATCAAGCTGGGTGTAACCACAAACATTGCCATAGTCAGGGTTCAGACTGATATCTTCGAGATTGTTCAAACCGCTGAAGAGCGACACTTTGAAAAATTTGCTCACCCCCGTAAGAAAGGCAAAACGCAGATACTCGTCGTTCTCCTTGATTTTTGCATAAAAGTCACGCATTCCATCGCGGATAATGAGAGCTTCAGGAATATGCTCAATATTGTCCAAAATCGGCTTGTCATACTCATCAACGAGAATGACCACCTTCTGATTAGACTTCTGAGCCGCTTTCTTGATTAATTCCGCGAAACATTGGTTTGGATCCTCTTTCTCATCACAGAGAATATTAAGCCGTTCCTGATTATCCTTGAGGATATAGAAGAGGTTTTTGCGAAGGCCTATCTCTGCAGTGAATTCCACCGCTGAAACTGATCTTGATGACCGGATAGTTCACCTCCCAGTTCCATTGCTCCTCAATCAGAAGCCCCTGAAAAAGCCCCCGTTTTCCCTCAAAAATATTTTTCAGCAATATAGTCATACCACAGAGTGCCCAACAAACAATATTTTCATAGGACTCTCGGTTTGTCCATTGCGCCGGTCGAGGAAAAAAAAGTTGCACTTGATTTTATTATCTTCCTGATATAGGATACAATTGCTATGACATGACACTGGAACATGCGCAATCGTTTATTCAGAGAATGAAATCTGAGAGAGCGTTTAAGGTTCACGTTACATCAATGGAGGATATCCATGAACGGTTAGAATTCATCAATTCTGAGGGATATACTTGTACTGAAGAGGAGATAAAGCGAGCTGAGATTATGGCTCATTCTGACGTTGGACAACAGCGAGGCGGCTATTGGTTTGTGTTCTCTTATATTTCCCGTTACCGATTATGAATCAGAAGAGTGGTTCATTTCTGGTCTTTTTTCCAGGGAACTCTGTTGCTGCCAAACGATGCGATTGGCAGTAACAGGATGAAAAACAGGATGTCTCTAACAACTGGAACGATACCGATCTCCTCTTTCAGTCCGTACCATTGGGAAAGAAACTTGAAGCAGCCGCAGTCGTGATCGAGTCCTCTCATGACATTGTTTATCATGGCGGCAATAAAGATAACCATCATGCAGAGCATTACCGAGGAACTGAACCGCGAGAACAGGTCAATGAGAAGCATGGTACCGCACAGAAGTTCACAAAGGGAGAAAAGGAGCGCAATGGCGGAGATGAGAAAAGTGGGCAGAATCTGGTATTCTGCGATGATAAGAGCGAAAAACTTCAGATCCATGAGTTTTTCATATCCCGACATGATGAATAAAACACCGAGCATCAGCCTCAGTGCAGTGATTAAGGCTGATGGAAAGCCAATCTTGGTCATAGGTGTTTTTCAGGCAAGCTCATCCTTCCATTGGGAATCCTGCATGAGCCCATTCGATCAGACCGCCTGAAAAAACCCTGACATTTCTGTAACCATTTTTCATCAGTTTTTTAGCAACATGCCTGGCCATTCCGCAACTGGGCTCTTTACAATAGACCACAATAAGGGTTTCAATGGCTTTGTTATGCCTGAAATCAGGAAACTGCTCCTCAAACCTGCTGTCCGAAAGAGAAATGGCTCCGGTGATATGTGATTTGTAATAGACATACTCTGAACGTGCATCGACAAAACATGCCGAATGAGTGTCAAAAAGGGCTTTGGTGGCAGAGAGATCGAGTTCGCCGGATTCTTCTTTAGCAAGAGCTACAGATGCAGCTGCATGGAGTTGTGACAAGGAAGGCGAAATGCTTGAGAGTAATATGATAACCGTAGTGAACAGCTTTCTTCGTAATGGTTTTCCTGACTTGATGTGTAGTGGCATGGTTCTGTTCTGTGATTGTATAGCCTGAATTTACAATGTCTGTTCAATGGAATTGGCGGTTACCGCCATTACAGCACGTGCCCATGAAAATTTTGCTTTGGTTACCTCAAAATCAGAACCAGAGGTTTCTATGCTCGCTATACCTTTAATCAGAAAACCGGCGCCAGGACCAATATTTCCAGGAACCTTGCGGCTTCCCAAGGTAATCAATACCTGATTGTTAAAAGCAATGTTGGCTTCTGTATGATGCATGTACCCGACAGGAATCAATATGCGTTCAGCATCAGTAATTCGGATATAACTGTTCCAGGTATTGACCAGATGAGGTCCATCCTGTCCCAATGTTGCTATAGCAACCACTCCGTCGTGCTTTAATACTTCCGTTAATTTCTCTGGAATCATCTTTATACCTCTATTGTGTTGTATTAAAAAATACAATTCTGCTGATGCGTGTTCAACATTCTAAGGCTTTGATGTCAAATTATCAAGATTTGCTTTAATATCAAATTCAAAGCTGTGGAGCGTTATTCCCAAATCATTTGCCACCAGCTGGGCAGTGACTTGCGAGCATGATATCAGTGAACTGAGCACATAGGAGATAGGACTGGGATATTCATCTTTTCCGCCAAAACCACGTGCTGCATCAACCTTAATGATGTGCGGTGACCCTTCGGCAATGATCGTTTGGGTTGCTTCTGTACCGGCAGAATTGAGTTTGAAGGTTACTGAGGTATTCTTAGGTCGAATTACTGCTGCAATTTTCATTATTGACTCCTGATTAGAATATTGGTTATTTCAACAGTTTGTGTTGTCATGTTATGACCGATTACGGTTGATAATGTCTTGTGACACATGAGAGTTGATGTTAAATGATTATGAAAAGGGACTGAGTTTATCTTTAATGACAGTATGGAAACTCATCATTGTCTAACATACGAAGGCAATAACGCTAAATATTCAGAGAGCTCAAGCCGGAATACTGCAAATATACCTTAAATACGGCACGCTTAAACCTATCTCTTTTTCGTGAGAGTCAGGCGTTTTTATGACGCCTGAAACACATACCGTATTTAAGGTATATTTGCGGTATATACTTGTCCATCTGAAGATATTGATCGTTATTACTCATCATTACTCATCAAGAGCTGCTTATCACTACCCGATAACCAGCTTTTTTGCTTTATAAACAGGAATAAGGGGGAGAATTGACACAAAGAGGAGAAGTTGAGCATTTGAACGATATCGTTGCGAAATATCCTGAGGTTCCCCAGTTGATTATCCTGAAAACTGATGTACAGCGCCGTGGAGTTTTTTATACCGACTCAGCACTGTCGGTGCTGGATGAAAAGAAACATTCGATTACAGGAACCCATATTTTCGGGACGCGAGACGGGAAAATAGCTCCGCGTCCCGAGTCGCTTCTCCTTCGAGACGGTACATCAATCATCACAACACCAACTGCGATAGAGGATAATCCTTACGTGGTGGATTTGCTATACGGACAGCCTTACCTGTTTGATGGAGGAGAGCCCATTGAAGAGGTTGATTACTGGCCGGCTCCCGCCTTTTACGGTAAACTGACACGCTCCGGTATACCGATGCAGAAAATTGTCAGCGCCAGACCGCAACGGCTTGTTATCAACCCTCACCGCTATTGCACATTCTGGAATAATAGCAATGGATGTACGTTCTGCGATATTGTTGCACAGATCAAGAAAGGGAAAAAAGATCTCCAGATACAGGTAAGGCCAAAAGCTGACGAAATTGCAGAAATTGTGGCCGAGGCATTGAATGAACCGGGTCGTTACTCTGCGGTTTTTTTAACATCGGGTTCCGTCATCAATGGAACTGAGCCGTTTGACGAGGAAATCGACATCTATATCGAGGTATTCCAGGAGCTCGGGAAGTTGTTCCGCACAAAGAAATTCCCCAGCCAAATTATTGGTACGGCTTATTCAGAAGCGCAGCTGGAGCGTCTTTATCGTCAGACTGGGCTAATGAGTTACACCGCTGATATTGAAGTCCTGAACGAAGATCTTTTTAATATCCACTGCCCGGGAAAGGCTGAATGGATCGGGTACAAAGAGTGGAAGCGACGACTGGTTAACGCTGTGGATATTTTTGGACGCGGGTTTGTCAATACCGGACTTGTTGCAGGGATCGAGTTGACAACACCACATGGGTTCAAAACTGAAGACGAAGCGCTCAGCAGAACATTAGAGGAGGCAGAGGATCTGGCAAGTCAAGGAGTCAGCACGGTTTACATCGTCTGGTCGCCAAGGCCCGACACCGTGATCGGCAATCAGAAAAACGCATCGCTTGACTACTATATCAGACTTGCAAAGGGACTGCATGAGTTACGAGTGACCTATAAACTACCCATTATGTTTGATGACTATCGCCATTGCGGTAACCATCCTGACACTGATCTATCAAGGCTTTTACCGTTTTAAACAGGATCAAAAAAATGCCACTGACACTCCAGCCAATCATTCGACTGCTTCTGGACGATACCGGTACCACCAGGATAGTTGCCACAACCTCTGAGGATGGCTCACCCTATGCTGTCATCAGTCCGTTTCTTCATCTCAACCATGACGGGTTCTTCGTTCATCTTGAACTGCTGGAAACCTCGATCACCAATAGAAATCTGCTGAGAAATCTCTGGTTTGACAGAAAAGCAGCCATTAACCTGACCGGTAAAGATGGACGCAGTGTTCTGGTCAAAGGTGTTCCGGTTAAAGCCATCATCAGCGGCCCCATATTCAGCGAATACTATACCAAAGTTCGTCAAGCGTTTGGCGATGCTGATCTTTCCACTGTATGGCTCATCAAGCCTGTGGAGATCGTCAATGAAACCTATGCTGAACGAAAAATTGAGGAAGAGACTCAGTATCCCTTTTCTGTTCATCTTGACCGGTTGGTGAATAGAAAGAAATCAACACAAAAAAAGGATAGACCATGAAAAAAGTTACACAGAGTTACCTGCTGCTGGGAATAGTGCTGCCGATGTTGCTCGTAGGGATGATGTGCACACCAGAGCGATCGTTTGCCGAGGTTTCGGAAGTGCGTATTGCCAAGCAGTATGGACTTACCTATCTCCCGCTTATTATCATTGAAGAACAGAAATTGATTGAAAAGCATGCCCATAAAGCTGGACTTGGAGATGTGAAAGTTACCTGGCAGATATTTGGTGGTGGATCGGCAACCAACGATGCACTTATTTCAAATGCAGTTGATTTTTCAGCTAGCGGGGTGGCTCCGCTTATTATTCTATGGGCTAAGTCTTCAGGGCAATACAAGGGGCTTGCTGCCATAAGCAGCTCACCAATGTACCTTAATACGGTTAATCCTGAAGTCAAGTCAGTTAAGGATTTTACACAGAAAGATCGTATCGCTCTTCCTGCGGTCAAGGTCTCCATTCAGGCAATTGCTCTACAGATGGCGGCGGCCAAGGCCTTTGGAGAGAACAATTTTGCCAAGCTTGATCCCCTGACTGTTTCAATGAAACACCCTGATGCCATGACTGCCTTACTTTCTGAAGGTTCAGAGGTTACCGCCCACCTCACAACCCCACCCTACAGTTTCAGGGAGCTGAATAATCCACGGGTTCGAAAGCTTTTCAGCTCATACGATCTTGTTGGCGGCCAGCATACGCAGATTCTTATTGCTTCATCAAATACATTCCGTCAGAAAAATCCCCGAACTGTTGCTGTTGTCCTGAGTGCACTGGAAGATGCGGACCTCTTTATCAAGAAGAACAGAAAAGCTGCTGCGGAGCTTTATCTCAAATCGACAAATTCAAAAGAGAAACTTGAAGATATCCTGGCAGAACTCAACTCTGTGGAGGTTGGTTATTCAACAACCCCTCAGAAAATCACAAAGTTTTCAGATTTCATGTATAAAACCAAAACCATTGAGGTCAAACCTAAAAGCTGGAAAGAGCTTTTCTTTGATAACATTTACCAAAATCAGGGAAGTTGATGTCAATCGCTTCGATTGACAGTGCTGCTGAAGAGAACAAGGCAATCCTTTCAGTAGAGGATGTGACACTGGAATACCGGACTCGTCGGCATCTTGTCACGGCCATATTACATGCCAGTTTTAACTTGTTTGCAGGTGACCGCCTTGTACTCCTGGGGCCGTCGGGATGCGGAAAGTCTTCATTGCTAAAGGCTGTTGCAGGTCACTTGAGGCCAACTTCAGGCCGCATCATGTTGAACGGGAAACCAATCCGCAGTGCCGGCCCGGACAGGGTTATGGTTTTTCAGGAATTTGATCAGCTGCTGCCATGGAAAACCGTTCTTGGAAATGTTGCTTTTGCACTGACAGCAAGCGGCAATATGAAGCGAAAAGAAGCGGAGCTGGCGGCTACGCACTACCTTCATAAGGTTGGCTTGAACGGATTTCTTCATGCTTATCCGCATACGCTTTCCGGTGGAATGAAGCAACGGGTTGCCATTGCCCGATGTCTCAGTATGCGGCCTGAAATTATTTTAATGGATGAACCATTTGCCGCACTGGATGCTTTGACTCGTCAGAAAATGCAGGATCAGCTTCTTGAGCTCTGGCGGGATATAGGATTTTCCTTGTTATTTGTTACTCACTCAATTTCTGAGGCACTTTTGCTCGGAAACCGGATTTTGCTTGTTTCTCCTCACCCAGGTCAGATCAGGGCTGAAGTGACCGTCGATCCGAACGTTCTTGGTCGTGAAGGGGACTCGGGTTTTCGTGAGATTGCAGAGAGAATTCATAACACCCTGTTCCGTGATATTGCAGATTACAGCATATAAATAGAAAGTGATAAACCGATGCATGTTGAAAAATTACTGACAGCGAGTGACCTGATCCGGGAATTCAAGTTTGATAACCCTGATCCAACCACGGCCATCGAAGCAGCAAGGCCCTTGCCGTTGTGGCGAAAAATATGGGAAATCGATGCCGTGCGCAAGCTATTCCTTCTTGCCGTTATGGCTCTCGTCTGGCAGCTCTATGCAATAAAGCTTGGCAATACCCTGGTACTACCAAGTTTCACCGTTACCGTTCAGGCATTTTTTAATGCCTTAAAAAGCGGAGAACTCATTGCACGAAGCGCCGTGACCCTGAAAGTTCTTTCAATGGGGTACATTGGAGGGGTCACAGCAGCAGCAGTGCTTTCCATTTTCGCTATCGGTTCCCGCCTCGGCTCTGACCTGCTGGATACGCTGACTTCCATGTTTAATGTCCTGCCTGCGATTGCCCTGCTGCCATTGGCTTTGCTCTGGTTTGGACTAGGAACGCCAAGCATACTCTTTGTGCTTATTTACGCGGTTCTCTGGCCTATGGCTCTGAACACCCTCGCAGGGTTCTCTTCCATCAGCCCGACCTTAAAACTGGTTGGAAGAAATTATGGTCTCGGTGGCCTGCGCTATGTGTTTCTGATCCTTATTCCTGCTGCATTTCCCAGTATTGTAACAGGACTCAAAGTCAGCTGGGCTTTTGCCTGGAGGACACTTATCGCTGCTGAACTGGTTTTTGGTGTC
Organism: Chlorobiaceae bacterium; assembly: GCA_012972835.1. Classification (GTDB taxonomy): domain Bacteria; phylum Bacteroidota; class Chlorobiia; order Chlorobiales; family Chlorobiaceae; genus Chlorobium. Next base: position 49,795 of record JABDHK010000059.1, read on the forward strand.
AGCTCAGGATCGGGAGGATTGGGATGGTTCATTTATGAACGAAAAAATCAACTGGAAACAGCTGATGTGTTTGCAGGTCTCTTTACCGTTATCGTGATAGGAATTCTGTTCGAAAACGTCGTCTTTCGTCCCCTTGAACGCAACACAGTTTATCGGTGGGGAATGCGGTCATAACCTACTTTTTCTGAAGATATTTAACACAACAAAACCGTTATTTTATACGTAATTTACATATTGATTCACTCTAAAAGATATTACTATCCACTATCTTTAATTAATACAAATTAATTATCCGTACCCCTTCTTAGTCAACAAACCCCCCACTACACAATTAGCACATCAATAAATCTTCTGTTTAATGGCTTTTCGGTTATAGCATACCATATATAGGGTATTTTTATGGTATGTGGTTGAAATTCAAAACGTTATTGTTTTTATTCTGTTTAAGTTTTACATGCTCTAAGTGTGATCAACAAAACGATTATTGATTCTGCACTTGCGCAGCTGGAAGCTGGCGCTCATGGGGTGGTGATTGACCCGCTTTATTCATCATCACCGATTCTCTCAAAGGGCTAAACTTTATGGCGAGTATAACTAACTACTTGAATCCAAACAAAGGAACGTGTAAAATGTCGCAATTGAAAGATAAACTGTTTCAGGATCTCACAGACGCAGTCGTGAATCTTGATGAAGATAAAACCAGGGCAACTGCTCAACAGGTAATTACAGAAGGTATTGATGCATTTGAAGCCATTGATAAAGGGTTAACCCCGGGTATGGAAACCGTTAGCAGACTTTATGATGAACAAGAATATTTTGTGCCTGAACTTCTTGTGGCTGCTGACGCAGTATATGGTGGCCTTGAGGTTTTGCGCCCATATATCAAGGGTGAAAACAACGGGAAATTAGTCAAAATTGTGATCGGTGTTATTGAAGGGGATACCCATGATATTGGTAAAAACCTTGTCCGTATCATTCTTGAGACTGAGGGTTATGAAGTTATTGATGTGGGCCGTGATGTACCTCCAGACAGGTTTGTTGAAAAAGCAAAGGAAGTAGGTGCTGATGTCATAGCACTTTCGACCCTTATGACGACGACAATGGAGGGTATGGGTGAGGTTGTAGAACTTCTCAAGGCTGAAGGTATCCGTAATCGTTTCAAGGTAATCGTTGGCGGAGCGCCTCTTTCACAAGCATATTCTAATAAGATTGGAGCAGATGGATATGCTCCTAATGCCAAAAGTGCCGCTCGGCTGATCAAACGCCTTCTTACGGCTGAACCTGTTGTTGCATAATGATCAACCAAAAAGAGAGGTTACTTCGTGCTCTTCATGCTCTCCCTGTCGATCGGCTACCGGTAATATGTAGTAACCTGGTTCCTGCTGTCGATGGACCCTAAAGATTTGAATTGTAATGCTTAATAAAAAAGGAGTATAGACGCGATGGGTGAACAAAACCCTAAACAGCGCCTGTTAAACGTCCTGCATCAGGAGGTGGCTGATCGACCTCCCGTTGTTTGCATAGGAGGTATGATGAATGCCGCTATTGTTGATGTCATGAATACGACAGGGCATACCTTGCCCGATGCACATTTTGACGAGAACCTTATGGCTCTTTTGGCACAAGACGTTGCTCGTTATACAGGTTTCGAGAATATTGCCGTTCCATTTTGCATGACAGTAGAGGCAGAACTGCTTGGAAGCGAGATTGACTATGGTTCACTGGCGTGTGAACCTAAAATTTCAAAAGAAGCGTTTTCCTCGGTTGGAAATGTGAGCTTTCCTGAATTCAAAGGACTTCCAGATACCTGCCGGGCAAATACGGTCATTAAGGCGGTTAGAAAATTAAAAGATAAAAGGCTTGATGACCCAGTCATAGCAAGTATAACAGGACCTTTCACTACGGCAGCCTCATGGATTGACCCGATAACATTTATCAAGGAGATGCGAACGAATGGACTGGGCGCTCACCGTGTTTTAGAACATGTGACTGAAGTATTGGTCGAATTTGCTTCCGAGCTGGTACGCAATGGCGCTGATGTTATAGCACTCGGTGATCCTACGGCTACTGGAGAAATTTTAGGGCCATCTCACTTCAAGAATTTCGCCTTACCCTATCTTAATGAACTTATTGATCGTATTCATAAGCTGGGAGCCCCAGTGATTGTTCATATATGTGGTGATATAAAACCGATTGAGAAACAGATTATGAATATTCGAGGTGATGCCATCAGTACTGATGCCATGGTTAATCTCAAGGCTCTCAAGGAGGCTTACCCTGATTTGACAACAATGGGAAACCTCAGTACTTATCTGCTTGAATTTGGAAATCCGGAAAAAATTACTCAAGTAACCAGGCGCCTTCTTCATGATGGTATCGACATAATTTCGCCGGCTTGTGGTCTTTCTACGTCGACAACATTATCTAATATCAATGCCCTGACAGGGACAGTGAAGAAGAAGTCAAAAAAATAATGCCTACAGTCACCTTTTTACCTAAGCATGTTACCGTTGAAGTTGCATACGGTTCCGGGTTGCTTTCAGCAGCGCGAAGAGCGCATGTAAACATTGAGTCGCCTTGCAATGGAGGTGGCACTTGTGAAAAATGTAAGGTACGTATTCTTGCAGGTGAGGTTAACCCTGAATACTTATTGAATCATGCCAATGTTTTAACTGAAGTTGAGAAGCATAATGGTTGGCTTTTATCATGCCTGGTTGAAGTGACTTCTGATCTTTGTGTTGAAATATCTGAGCATAGTGATAGTGACAACCAGATCCTGAGTGAAGGGGTTACTCATCAACGCCAGTTACGCCCATGGGTTACGAAACATTTTGATGTTAACGACAACAAAACCCGGATATTATCCGGACACAACATCATTGCGGAAGAACCTGGCGATGTATTAGACATAATTTACGGTATTGCTGTAGATATCGGCACAACCACTATAGTCGTTTCACTTGTAAATTTGATTACCGGTGAAGAACTTGGAGTTGCATCTGCGATAAATCCACAAACTGTTTTTGGTCATGATGTACTCTCACGTATTAAGTTTGCAGGTGAAAATGACGGACTGAGAAAACTCCAGGAAGGTTTGATTGAAACACTCAACAAGTTAATCTTTGAACTTGCCGATAAACATTATGTAACGAGAGAACGAATTTATGAAGCTGTATTCAGTGGAAACACGACAATGCTTCATTTAGCTGTTGCGGCTAATCCTCGTTCCCTTGGCCGTTATCCCTATACCCCACTAATTCATGGCGGGACTTCTTTACCTGCAGTAAGCATTGGGCTACAAATTGCAGCCAATGGAGAAGTTTATCTGCCTCCAATTTTCGATGCCTTTGTTGGTGCGGATATAACATCTGGGGTTTTGGCAACAGCTCTCAACCAATTATCAGGAGTTACCCTTTTTGTCGATGTTGGTACAAATGGCGAGATGATCCTGGCTGTAAATGGCCAATTGCATGCTACGTCGACTGCAGCCGGACCAGCTTTCGAGGGAATGAATATTTCCTGTGGAATGCGTGCAGCCAATGGCGCAATTGATATGTTTAAAATTGATGATGATGGTGTCGTTGATATTCGCACTATCGGCCGATCAGAAGCTGCAGGAATTTGCGGCAGCGGGCTTATTGATATCGTTGGTGAACTTGTAATCAGTGGAGTAATCGATAAATCCGGTCGTTTTACCAAAAGCCGAGAAGATCTGCCCTATGAACTTAAGCACCGCCTTACTGAACGTGATGGCAAAACCCTCTTTGACCTTGGTAACAATGTCTATTTGAGCCAAAAGGATATTCGGCAGGTACAGCTCGCCAAGGGTGCAATTCGAGCAGGTATTGACGCCCTCATTCAGTTACGTGAGCTGAAGCCAAACGATGTGGACACAGTGCTGATTGCCGGTTCCTTTGGTTACCACCTCCGCCCTGAAAGTCTTATTAATCTTGGCCTGTTACCTGTTGCTTTTGCAGACAAGATCAAATATGTAGGCAATACATCAAAGACAGGTGCTATTGCTTTTTTACTTGACCGTAATGCCCGAGAGGAGTTATTCCAGATAGTACAGAGTACGCCCACTATTGATCTGGCTCATTCCCCAAATTTCGATAAGATATTTGTAGATGCCCTTGCATTCCCTATGATAGACGACATTCGAGTTGCCGCATCCCTTTAACATTTTATACGGCATTTTGTATCCCGTAATGCGATTATTGATTTTTTTGTTATGCGGGAACAAGCTGGACTCCAATATGTAGTGGAGTATGGTTTGCAAGGTTATCTCTTACAGGGCATCTATCTTCAACTGTTTCAAGCCATTTTTTAATTGCAACAGGAGTCGCATCGGTATCAGGAATCAAGTGTACCCGAAGACTCTGAAAACCGGCACGGTCGTCAGAGGACAAGCCAAGAAGTCTGGCAGGATTGATATCTCCATCAACACTGATCTTCAGGGATTTAAGATCAATACCCTGCTCTCTGGCAACTAAATGCGCAACAACATTCAAGCATCCTGCAAAGCCTGCAAGCAAATACTCTACAGGATTTGCGATCAAGCTCGAAAACCACGTCAGCATCCTGCTTGAGGAGCTTGAAACGATGATGTGAATCAATGTTTGAAAAATGAACAAAAATGTCATCCCCCC
>JABDHK010000061.1 GCA_012972835.1 Chlorobiaceae bacterium
GTACACTTTGCCCCGGAATCGGTGGCACATTATATCGCGGAATACCTGGCACACTTTCACCCGGAATGGGTGGTACACTTTCCCCGGAATACTCACTCTGGCAATAACCCTTTCTTCGCCTGATGGCCTCAGTACAGCTGAAGCAACGGCAAGACTAAAGAGTTACGGCCACAACATCATTGAGTCTAAACGCCGGAACAGCCCATTCAAACTTCTTTTACAGCAGTTTCAGAATGTCCTTATTATTACCCTTCTCATTGCAACAGCGCTTTCTGCTGTTCTGGGCCATGGCCTCGAATCTATTGCAATTGCCGTCATTGTTGTTTTTGCCGTTCTGCTTGGTTTTATACAGGAGTATAAAGCTGAAAAGGCGATTGAAGCGCTCCAGGATATGGCCGCTCCTCGGGCCAGGGTACGCCGAGATAGAGTTGACAAATTTGTCAATGCAGCTGATATTGTTCCGGGCGATATTCTGCTGCTTAATGTCGGGGACAGAGTTGCTGCGGACTGCAGGCTCCTTCATTCCAATAATCTTCGTACCAATGAAGCTTCATTAACAGGAGAATCTCTCCCTTCTGAAAAAGATGCAGTAGCTATTATACCAAAAGATGCAGTGCCCGGCGATCGCAAAACAATGGTCTTTGCTGGCACATCCATCAGTTATGGCCGTGCTTCGGCAATTGTCGTCTCGACGGCCATGCAGACTGAGTTTGGCAAAATCGCATCCATGCTTCTCTCCGTTGAGACTGAAAAAACCCCACTTCAAAAAAACCTTGATAATGTCGGGAGTGTTCTGGCCCGAATGGCATTCGCCATTGTCCTGATTATCGTCACCCTTGGCGTAATCCGTGGTCAGTCTTTTATTGAGATGCTTATTTTCGGCATTGCACTTGCTGTTGCGGTTGTCCCCGAAGCCCTTCCTGCTGTCGTGACTATCTCGCTGGCACTCGGTGTACAGCGCATGGTAAAGCGCCATGCCCTCATGCGCCGACTACCTGTTGTTGAAACCCTTGGCAGTACCTCAGTGATTTGCTCTGACAAAACTGGCACCCTGACGCGCGATGAAATGACCGTGAGAGCCCTCTACACCTCAGGAACCCTGATCGAAGTAAGCGGTTCGGGTTATCTGCCCGAAGGCTCATTTACCGTTCAGGGAGGAGGCCCTTTACCAGAAACCCTGCATGAACTGCTTCTCGCTGGCGCACTCTGTAACGATGCCGGGATCTTTAAGAACCAGGAGGGTGCCTGGCAGGCAGACGGTGACCCTACTGAGGCTGCTTTGCTTGTTCTGGCCCGTAAGGCAGGTCTTGATGAGCACGACCTCCAATCCCGCTATAGGCGTATGGATGAACAACCTTTTTCATCCGAAACAAAACGGATGGTAACGTTGCATCAATATGACGACACTGTAAAAGCCATTATCAAGGGGGCTCCCGAAGTTCTTTTGGCCGACTGCAATAGTGTTCTCATTGGACATGACCTCCTTAGGCTCGACGAATCCATGAAAGAGGAGCTGCTTAAACAGGCCGACGCTTTCGGCAAAAAAGCACTCAGGGTGCTTGCCATAGCTGTTAAAGCTGTACCAACTCTTGACACATCCACCGAAGGGACAACCTTTCTCGGTCTGGCAGGCATGATTGATCCCCCAAGATTCGAAGCCGCCAAAGCTGTCCAACAGTGCATTGCAGCAGGTATCCGCCCGGTCATGATCACTGGCGACCATCCACTCACCGCAGAAGCAATTTCGAGAGAACTTGGTATTCTCGGCAATGGCAAAGTGGTCACCGGATCAATGCTCCAAATGATGAGCAACGAAGAACTCAGCAGTCAGGCCGGATCCATCTCAGTCTTTGCAAGGGTATCGCCCCAGCACAAGCTTCGTATAGTCGAAGCACTGCAGAAGAACGGAGAAGTTGTAGCCATGACCGGCGATGGAGTAAACGATGCCCCAGCCCTTAAAAAAGCCGATATAGGAATATCGATGGGTATTACGGGTACCGATGTATCAAAAGAGGCCTCAGCCATGATGTTGACCGACGACAATTTCGCATCAATTGTTGCAGCTGTCGAAGAGGGAAGAGGGATCTACGACAATATAAAAAAATACCTTACCTATCTGCTTTCGTCCAATTTCGGCGAACTTGGCCTTATGGCTTGTGCGACCCTCATGGGTCTTCCCTTGCCTCTTTCAGCTGTCCAGTTACTCTATGTAAACCTTGCCACCGATGGTCTACCGGCCCTCGCCCTTGCTGTTGACCCGGCAGAAGCGGGTATCATGCTGCGTCGTCCGACTGATCCCAAAAAAGGGATATTTACCCTAAGGGATTAGGAAAATACTGATCTACCTTTTATAATATCTTCATACTGCAACGTAAAAACTGGAGAACTTGCATATGAAGACATCTGTAATGAATCGCAACGGCATAAATCCTGAGATAGCAGGGCTGATTACTCGACTGGTTACCTTAATTCCGTGGCCAGTTCGACGCCAAGCAATGGGAGATGTTGCGCTAACCATATTGGACGGTAAGCCACGGGTTGCCGAAAATGCATTTGGCTGGAGTCGCTCAG
>JABDHK010000062.1 GCA_012972835.1 Chlorobiaceae bacterium
TTTTTTACTATTACATTTCTTTGAACGCCATACATAACTGACATGAGAACAGCTCCCTGTATCCTTACTCCTGCGCGCTTAAGGTCTGCACCTTCTGTAATAGAGCGGGTAATTTCTGTTATATGAACCGGTGACTCAATTGCAATAACTTCGCAAACATAGGGCAGTAACTCTGCCGGAGTACATTCATGGAGGTCTTTCGATAAATATATTTTTGGTTCTGCTTGCAGGTATGGAATGGCAGCCTGCGATATAACTTCTTCCCGCACTGTTATTACTTCACGGGGTATACTCAAAGTCTTTTCCTCATGGGTGACTTTCGGGAGGCTAATCCCTATATCGTTTTTATAATTGTACTCCGCCTTTTCTATAGCGTTTAAGGCGCGGGCTAACTCATCACCTGGATTGCGATACCAATCAGTACTCCATATTCTGTGCAGCTGCCAGCCAAGACCTTGTAAAACTTCCTGACGTAAGCGATCACGATCTCTGGCAGAACGTGAACTATGGTAGGTGGCACCATCGCACTCTATTCCAAGTATATATTGACCGGGCTTGTCTTTTGCTTTTATACCTATATCGATGAAGAAGCCAGCTGATCCAACTTGAGGCTCAATAGATATACCGTTTTGCGTTAATGCCTTGATAACTTCTTCTTCAAATGGAGAATCGGGCTCTTTGCCTGTTGTGTATGGCTGAGGAAGAATGCCAGATTGAGCAAAGGATAGAAAATTCTTTAATGCTACGCTTCCGCGGGCGTTAGTTCTGGCAAGGTCAATATCATTCGAAGTGAAGTTAGCGAATACGTCCATTGCAAGACGTGCTCGAGAGATAAGGACGTTCAGTCGACGCTCTCCACCATCTCGATTCAGGGGACCAAAACTCATCGTCATGTACCCTTCTGCTGTTTTACCATATCCTATGCTTATCAAGATGACATCTCGCTCGTCACCCTGAACGTTTTCAAGATTTTTGACGAAGAAAGGTTCACGTTGATGTTCATTGAAGAAGGACTCACAACTTGAATCGTATCTGCGAAGGATTTCAAGCTGATTTTCAACGGCGTCACGCTGAGCTGTACTGAAAGCTACAACACCAAGAGATAGATCAGGGTATGACTTGGCATGTGCAAGGACTGCCTTTGCGACTACCTTTGCCTCTTCCGGATTAGAGCGCGTCTTGCCCCTGTCATAGGCTGTGTCTGGAATGTGATGAAATTTGAGCCCACGAGCTGTCGCATTTGTGCCCGGACTTGGGAATACAACAAGACGATTATCATAAAATTCGTTATTGGAAACTGCAATCAGTGAATCATGACGACTACGATAATGCCAACGCAGCATTCGTTCAGGCGCACCCTTACCAAGGAATAAGCTTAGAATGCTTTCTGTGTCGCCGATGTTTTCAAAATCTTCCTCTTCATCACTCTCAATAAGACTATCAAAGAAGCTGGTAGGGGGCAGCTGTTTACTGTCGCCTACGACCACAGCCTGATTTCCACGCATGATGGCCCCAAATGCATCTACCGGCTTTACCTGGCTCGCTTCATCAAACACAACGAGATCAAAGTGTACCGACCCTGGAGGAACGTAGGTCGCTATCGACATTGGGCTCATCATAAAAACCGGCTTAATTGCCTGAATAGCCCGTCCAGCTTTGTTCATCAATACCCGGATAGGCATGTGCCTTCTTTTTTTATTGATCTCGCTACTGATGATCTGCAGCTCACCACCGCCATCAAGCGTTGGAAGAGATCTCCAATGGAGGCTAGCTAAGCGCGCCTGGTTGTGGCGGAAAAGGAGATGATCCAGGCGGATAAACTCATCCTGCACATGTGCGTGTTGTATACGATCAAACGATTTAATGCAGGGATTTTCAAGATAGGCCTTCTCAACCAGACCATTATACCAGCTATAATTGAAGATTTTGACTAAGGACCCTTCACCAAAATTCCATGTTCTTGCGGCTGAGACTACAAAATCAAGTCCATTCTTCGTCATTTCACCAGCAAGTTGATTAAAGCGGATGAGGTGAAAGAGGCGATCAATATTATTCAGTAAACGGGTAAGTGATGCAGCTTGTTCTTTAAGCGACAGATTCCAGTGGATCCTTAAGGTATCGTGGAGCTTGAACTGCAGGAGTGTTTCAACAATTGAGATGCTTTGCTCATGCTTATGAATGTTTGACTCAACTGCTGCTACTTTATCTTTGAGTTCGTCAACTTTCGGCGAGCCGGAAAGAAAATTAACAATACCATCAGGAACAACTCCATTACCCATATCCCGGTATAGTACAACAACCCACTCAGTAAGTTTTTCAAGTACTTCCCAGTCTGATTCTGTTTTTTTCCATTGTGCACCGAATAGGGTTGACCCAAATTCAGATTGTTCGGCAAATAATTTCTGATTTTTCTGGCTGTCAAGTATAGCATCAACGAGCTGGATAGTTTGTCCGACATCTTTTGAAAGAGTTTTGCGGCAATAGCCCTGCAGTTTCTGCTTTGCTTGGCGGTAATCGCTTGAAAAGAAACGCCACCATTTCTTGCCAGTAGTAGCAAAGAGTTGTCTTAGCTCCACTAAATCTTGTGACCACGCTTCATCTATTAACCATTCATCATATTTTGCATGGGCTATGCTCAATGCCTTGCCCGCCGTAATCAGTTCTGAAATGTCGTCTCGCCTTGCCTGCCATTCACCAGAAGTTAGTGCCAAGCCATCAATATGTGGGGCTTCCATTGCCCTCCGTGCAGCTCGGCATATAATCCCTATATCCGCTCTATGATCGGGAGGCTGCAGGCCCATAGCTTTGGCTAAATCAACCGCAGTATTGAACAGTGCTTCTGCTGCCGCTCTGCCTTCCTCTAAAGCACGTTCCAATATTGGGCGTTGAGATGGAAGTATTTCGGTTAGACCACTTAATTCGAAAGGGTTATTGGCCGGTGGGCCAGCTTCACTCAGATGTCGATCAAGAGTATCTACCTGAAGACGTGCATTACGATAATCAGACTCAGTCCACTCAAGCATCTTGGCAAAATCAAAAGATGGTAAATCAAGAGTGCCGGGTTGGTTTTTTAATGCAAAACCTAAGGCATTTATGAAGCTGAGATGTGTCTTGCCTATAGGTTTATTAACAGCGTTACAATACGTATTGAGTTGATCCCGAAATTGTTCAAGGGTTTTGATGTCATCGACGGGGTTTTCGACAACAGGCCTCCCTTGGTGCAAGGTGCGGTCAAGTTCAGCAAGTATCTTTTTCTTGTTTGTCTTATGGCTGTGCAATTCCATAACTGCGTCCCCAAGGCCGACTTCATCCAAGCGGCGTTTAACCACATCGAGAGCTGCCATTTTTTCTGATACAAATAGCACTTTTTTGCCGTTACCTATGCATTCGGCAATAATATTCGTAATGGTCTGTGATTTCCCTGTTCCAGGAGGGCCTTGCAGTACAAGATTTCGCCCGGAATTAACATCAAGTATGGCAAGGATTTGTGTGCTATCAGCATCTTTAACCTGATGGACATCAGCCGGCGAAAGAACCTCGTCTATATGCGTCTCATCAT
>JABDHK010000063.1 GCA_012972835.1 Chlorobiaceae bacterium
TTGACAGTTACAGGCGCTATAGGAGTATTACTAAAAGCAAAATCAAAGGGGCATCACTTATCCATGCCAGATGCAATAAGCAGGATGCGTCAGCACGGCATTTGGTTAAGCCAAGAAGTTATTAAATTTGCCCTGGCCCACTAAAAAAACAGCCCGCGGAAAAATGACATTGAGTACTCTGCATTCTCTTCAAGCTGCCAAATATTTTCACCTCAGCACCTCCCTTCATTATGCAACGATATTGCAATCTAAATGAAACTTGCTGATCTTCGCGCAGTTATTGCCCTGGGCGAATCTCAGACACTGGAACTTAAAAAATCCACGGCAGAGAAAGAGCGTGCTTGTCGCAGTTTGTGTGCTCTGGCTAACGGCCAAGGCGGGCAAGTGGTGTTTGGTGTAACTCCATCAGGCAAAGTGGTAGGCCAGAAGGTGACTGATCGTACACTGGAAGAACTGGCACAGGAGTTTCAGGGTTTCGAGCCACCATTGTCTTTGCAACTTCAGCGCATACCCCTTTCAGAAGGGGATGACTCTGGATTGGAAGTTCTACTGATACAAGTTGGGCGAGCCATATATGCCCCTGTTTCTTTTCGTGGAATACCTTACGAACGTGTGCTGAACACAACGCGTGTCATGCCTCGTGCCAATTACCAACGCATCTTGATTGAATCCATGCACACCACTGACCGATGGGAAATGCATCATCGAGATTACACAAGCTCTGCAGGCTCTGTAGCAGTGGCTTTGTAAAGGTGTTTTACCGTCGTGGGTTGATCGAAACTTGGGGGAGAGGCACACTCAAAATTGCCACTCTTATGCAAACGGTAGGTTTGCCACTGCCTACGCTCCATGAACATACTGGCAGTGTCTTGATGACTTTTATGTTGCCAAAGCAGCTTGGCGGAGTAAGTGAGGGAGTAAGTGCACTTGTAGCACTTATAACGCAACATCAGGGCATGCGAGTGCCAGCATTAGCTGAAGTGCTGAACACCTCTCCAAAGAATCTCGAACGCTGGCTCAAACAATTACGAGAAGCTGGCCAGATAGAATTCATTGGCTCACCAAAAACCGGTGGCTACTATCCAAAATAGTTAAACTTGGTGAACTTCTTTTTCATAGAGCCTCTTGATTCTCTCCCGTTTGTCTATCTCATGAGCCGCTCATACCTTGTCCTGACAGATTCCGGCGGCATTCAGGAAGAAGCTCCCTGTCTCGGTAAACCAGTACTGGTTATGAAAAATACCACCGAAAGATCGGAAACTCTCGAAGCCGGAATAGTCCGACTGGTAGGAACCAGTAGAGAGCTCATCATCAAAGAGGTCTCCCGGCTCTTCGACGACCATAACCACTACACCACAACGCTTAAGAAGGTGACGTCGTTAAGTAGCTAAAGTTGATTTTGGTTATCGATATTGACGCAAAAGGAAATCTCGGTAGTATAACTGTTAAGCACTCAAAAGAAAATGCAGGATTGCGGGAGCTTTTCTGTCACATTTCCCCACCGTCCAGAGACTCGCTGAGCGGGGAAGATCCCTCTCATTATTGTTCAGTTTTCAGAGGAGGCGAGTTTTTTTACTATCACCAAAAAATATCGTAATATTGCATTCATCAGATGCAAGTTATGGATACCCAGAACGACCATTTCAACAGCCCGCGGAAAAATGCCATTGAGCACTATTTTCCGGAGTTTTATTTCCCGGATGCTTATGATCCCTTCAACGAGTTGCACTTGCAGAACTACTTCTTGCAGGCATTGATAATGAAGAGGAAGAAATTCGCCAGGCATGGATCGGGGAAGTAAGGGAACGTATGAAAGCTGTAGAAGAAGGTAGCTCAATACTTCTTGATTTTGATACGTTTATATCTTGAAGCTTAGAATTCATGAATTGAGCAATATGTAAATTGGTATCGGACAATGTAAGAGTAATTTAAAAAAGCTTTTAAGTGTTGATTGATGCTCATATTTACAAAACACTTTCATGAAATGCTTAAACAGCGAAACATTGCTGAAGCATGGGTAAAGAGAACCATTGACGATCCCGATAGTATTGAAAGTCACGATGGAGGTATTACCAGACATTATCTAAAAAAAATTGTTGAGAACGAAAACCGATGGTTAAGAATTGTTGTGAATGTGGAGGAGTTACCAAATAAAGCGATAACCGTATTTTTTGATCATCGATTAAGGGGGAAAACATGAAAATTACTGTCGATAAAGAAACTGACACACTTTATTTTAGGCTTGATGAAACGAAAATAGTTGAATCCGAAGAAGTCAGGCCTGGAGTAATTCTTGATTTTGATGATAAGGATAGCGTAGTTGGAGTAGAATTTCTCAATATATCATCAAGGGCCACTAAAGAAGAGCTGTCAAATATGCAATTTCAGTCAGTTTGATAAGAATTAAAGTCTTTCAGAACGCACGAAAAGGCTTCGTTGTTGATTATATCAAAACAGAGAGTAAAACATGCTTATAAAAGATCGTTATATAAATCCCTTCACCGACTTTGGCTTCAAGAAAATATTTGGTTCTGA